>CAZUXE010000007.1:66083-77135 GCA_964624585.1 uncultured bacterium
TGTTACGGGAAGTGTTACGGGTGGCCATTATACAGCCTCCTTCTTAAGGGAAGCAATTTCTGAAATAATTTCATCCTCAATTTTGGTTATGTTTTCACGTTCCGATTCTTTCATATATCTGGTACGGGCAATTTTCTCACGAACTCCAAGATTCACCAAAGCGTCTAAAGAAGCGCCGGTATCCAAGGCTTTTTTTGCTTCCCTGTAGTATCGCAAAACCAAGGATAACATTCTAGCCTGCTTATCAGGACTTGCGTAAGTGTCAATTTCATGAAAAGCGTTTTGATGAAGGAAGTCCTCCCTAATAGAACGCGCCGCTTCCATAATAAGTCTTTCATTTGGAGAAAGAGCATCTATGCCAATCAAGCGTACAATTTCCTTTAGTTCATCCTCTTCCTGCAAAAGACGCATTGCTTCTTTTGCATCTTCTATATATTTACTGCCCATTGTTTTTTTAGTAGCCTCAGCTATTGAATCGGAATAAAGGGAGTAGGAGCGCAACCAGGAAATGGCGGGAAAGTGACGCGCATAGGCAAGAGCAGCTTCAAGTGACCAAAAAACCTTAACTACCCTGAGAGTAGCCTGGACAACAGGATCTGAGAGATCACCACCTGGGGGAGAAACCGCCCCGATAACCGAAAGTGCGCCTTGCCGGGAGTCGGAACCAAGACATTCAACCAGTCCGGCACGCTCGTAAAATTCGGCAATTCTTGCAGAAAGATAAGCCGGATAACCTTCTTCACCAGGCATTTCCTCCAGACGTCCTGAAATCTCACGCATGGCCTCTGCCCACCTGGAAGTGGAATCGGCCATAAGGGCTACCGAATAACCCATGTCACGAAAGTATTCGGCAATTGTTATTCCGGTATAAACAGAAGCTTCACGAGCAGCTACAGGCATATTGGAAGTGTTGGCAATAAGAACCGTCCGTTTCATAAGCGGTTCACCTGATTTAGGGTCGGTTAACTCAGGGAATTCAATAAGCACGTCTGTCATCTCATTCCCACGCTCCCCGCAGCCAACGTAAACTATTACCTCAGCATCAGCCCACTTAGCTAATTGGTGCTGAATTACCGTTTTTCCTGAACCGAAGGGACCAGGAACGCAAGCGGTTCCCCCTTTACCTAAAGGAAAGAAGGTATCAACAATTCTTTGACCAGTTGAAAGAATCTCGTTAGGGGCATACTTACGCTTATAGGGACGCGGCTTACGCACAGGCCATCTTTGAGCCATGGCAATGCTAACTTTCTTACCTTCAGAATTAAGAATCACAGCAACTGTATCGTCAACTGTAAAACTACCTTTCTTAATTTCTACAACTTCACCTGCAAGTCCGGGAGGAACCATTATTTTATGCTCTATGAGTACGGTTTCTGCAACCGTACCTATAACATCTCCTTCCTGAACTTTTGCTCCTTTTTTAACTGAAGGAACAAAATTCCATTTCTTATTGCGAGACAAAGCTGGCACTTCCACTCCGCGAGCAATAAAAGCTCCTGTCTGAGCGGCAATATCTGGAAGCTGCCTTTGAATACCATCATAGATGGCTTCAATTAGACCAGGCCCCAACTCAACAGACAAGGGTTCATAAGTAGGATACACAGGTTCACCAGGTCCAACACCAGCGGTATCTTCATATACCTGAATGGATGCTTTATTACCTTTAAGTTCAATAATTTCACCAACTAAGCGTTTATCAGATACTTTGACTACATCGTACATTCGAGATGTACCCATACCTTCGGCAATAACCAATGGCCCGGATACTTTTACGATACGACCTACATCTTGTTTCTTGTTCACTTGGCCTCCCAGTAGACGTCTACTCCTATGGCCTTCTTTATTAATTCTCTCAAGCGCTGCATTGCATAAGGTTCTCCTTTTTTAAGCGACGGAATGGGAATAAAAGTCGGAAACATTCCCCCTGCACGCTTAGATAAAAACTCATGCAATAGCGGATAAAAATCCTCTGAATAAAAAACTATCTTAAAATTATTTTTGGCAACGTCTTTTGCCATCTGCAAAGCGTTACTTAAATCAGCCTTAGCTGCAGCCAACCCCATAGCTCTGAAAGGTTCTATTAGCTCCTGGGGACCAAGAATACATATTTCAGCTGATTCTTCTTGTTTAGTCAAACCAGGCAATTGACTTCCTTATGGTTTCGGGTTCAAGATTGTAACGCAATCCAGCTAACACTCGCCGGATATTGCGTCGCTCCTCCCGCTTTATCAAAACGTAGCCGACAAGCGGTTCATAACCAAAAGTCAACCTTCGTGTAGAAAGCAGGAATTCAAGCTCAGCATCCTTCATAAGACGCTCAAGCAAAATAAAACTTTCCGTAACTTCACGCAAACCATCACTCAAGCTTGAATAAATACCTACTCCAGCAATCTCGTTTACCCAAGCATCTGGCGATAAATCCCACCATACTCTAAACTTATCTAAATCAACAGACCCGTTGGGAAAAACCCGCTCTAAAACCTCTTCCCACTCATTTCCAGCTAACTTTAATCTTAAGAAAACAAGCAAGTTTGTGTAATCTATTTTTAACAACAGCAAGTTTTCCAAAAATGAATAACCTGAAGCCTGTTCACTTTGATAATTAATGAGAGCTTTATCAATACGGTAATCTATAGACGCCGGCTCAAGATTATCATAGTTTTCTGCAATCACCTCCCCTGCAAGCGCTATAATCCATTGTGGCAGATTGTTCTTTTCACCTGCAAGCATTCTTTCATACTCTTCAAAAGAACAGGAATCCATTTCAACGAACAATGCATCATCAATATCCGCCCCGTAATGTCTACGTAGAGCAAACTTCAAATTCGCAGTAAGCGAAGGCGCTCGGAAATAATTATATACTTTTTCATCTTCCAAGTACCTTAAGAAGAATTCCTCTTCTTCTTTAGATGCAAACGCAAGAGTGGTTTCAATATCTTCCGCCCTTGCTTCACCATATGGGGTATCAACTAAGGCGGAGAGTATTTGATTTTCATCTCTGGAATCGATAAGTCGCTCCAAAAACGCACGAGTAAGCATCTTTGCTTCACGTGAACGAACCCGCCCGACTGCAAAAGCGTACTTCGGGTCTTCTGAAGGGGTATATGAAACCATCGGTTGCGATTATACGTACCCATAAGGAAGTGTCAACCTCAGCTTATGTTACGACAAACTGGAACTTACACTTAAAGTTTATAGGCTTTTCAACCTTAGAGGAATAAAACCTGCCGCAGGCGGTATTCCCTTATAAAAGCGAACACCAAATAGGTCTTAACTTAAAGACTAAAAGGAGGTTAAGATGAGACAAGGTATAAAAAAAGTCGCCACTATACGCGACGGAACCACTGAACGCTTTCAGCTAAGTTTTATCGGCGCCTTAGGAATAGTTATCGTTTTATTCGTCCTTATGGGTAATGCTAAATTCAAAGCTTACAAAACCCACTCTACACCGCCGGAGATTTTGATAGTTGAGGATTTACTGATAAATGAAGACATATTGAAACCACCCAAAGTTGAGCCTCCAAAAGCTTTTAGCGAAGCTATGGACGGTGAAACCCCTGACCCTGTACTACCAACAGACAATTTCATTGACCCGGATATCCCAATAGGAGAAGATGTCATAACTAACGTAATCAACAGCATCAAATTCCTACCTGTTGGAGCCACCCCCCCTGCAATACAGAGCGATATTTCTATTCGCTACCCCAAGGTTTTACAGGCTCAGGGAATTGAAGGATTCGTAATAGTACTCGTTTATTTAGATGAACAAGGTAATATTCTACATGCAGAAATCGCCAAAACCTCCGGTTACGCAGATTTTGACAAGGAAGCCTTAAATGCAATTAAACAAAGCTCTTTCCGACCTGCCATGCAAGGGGATAGACCAATTAAGGTTAAAGTGACAGTACCGGTCAGATTTAGCTTACAGTAAGGAGTAGCCATGAAAGTTATTACAGGAATAATCAGTATGCTTATGTTAATTTTCACTTCAACTGCAGGAGATAAATCGTTAATTCATTCAATTCCAAGTAAAGTTGATATTCTAAATTACAAACAAGCGGAAAATTTAAGAATTTACCCTTTAACATATTCAGGAACAAGCAAATCGTTTATCACTCTTAAGGAAGCTATTGCAAAAAATATCGTGATTGTAAAAGAAAAGAACTCAGGTGAAGTTAATACTGTCATCATAAAAAACAAAGGAGGGTACATTGTATTTGCAATGGCCGGTGAAATTATCAAAGGAGCCAAACAAGACAGAATGATTGAAAACGACCTTCTACTTCCTCCAAATTCAGGATGGATGGAAATTGACGTTTACTGCACTGAACATGGACGCTGGCATGGAGAATCAAAACAGTTCGCAGGCGCTGCAATAAACGCATCACCTCGTATAAGAAACAATGCGCGAAAAGAAAAGAATCAGTCAAAGGTTTGGGAAGATGTCCGCGAACAGCAGGAGCAGATAATGTCGAACAATTCCGAAACAGAAGCATTCGCTGACATTTACGAATCCATATCTTATCTTAACAAACGTGATTCTTATTATGAGAAACTGAAAAACCTACCTTCCAAGAACTTATCAATTAAAGGAGTATTGGTTTGCGTCGGCGATGATATAATATGTTTGGATTTATTCGCCTCCCATAGTATATTTAAGATTTTATGGCCCAAACTACTCAATTCATATATCGTAGAAGCAATTAACGGAAACATGAAAGGTTCTGTATCTATAAAAGATGCAAAAAAGTTTCTAAAAGAATTCAAAAGGATTGATTTGGAAGATGAATATTCTCCCGGTAAAGGGGATTTATATGAAATAGATTCATATAATGCGCAAGGTTCAGCTATATTGTATAAGGGAAAATTGATTCACACCGACTTGTTTCCTAATTAGTAATACTGCATAGCATTCACCTTGCTAAGGAGTCTTCAGTGAATGCTGTCCCTCCTTAGGGTTAAAAACCTTGAAACGACTCCACGTAGCGAGCTGTCGCCGCCGCGTATACGGCGGCGATTTTTATAGACTATGATGTCGGTCTGCATTTTCTTTTCAAGTAGACTGTTTAAGGAATGGTATCGGTTTCTACTCCGAACATCTATAAGATACAGACACAATTAAAACGCTCTTTAATATCTTTATGTTCGACATTTAGAATTTGTAAATCCGTTGGTAATTAAAGCTCTGCGTTTAAATTACTATCTAAAAAACAAATAAAACGCACCAAAGGCTATTATACCTAAGCCTAAAACAGAAGGAAGCAACCACTTATAAACCCCTCCCCAACTAGCCTTAAAGTAATCTTTGGATAGGTAAAGACACAAATGAGCCGGAGAAAGCAGGCATCCCATAAAGCCAAAAACATAGGCAAGCATAAGAAGCCCATAATCATGACTTATGAATGAAGCAAGCAGGGGAAAAGTAGCACCTACATATCCTTGATTAAGTCCAACTAAAAGCCCCACAAAAAAAGGCAATAATATGACTAGAAGAGTAATTGCCGCTGGTGAAGCAGTTTCTAACAAAACTTTCAATTCTGAAAGGGCATTGCTGGAAATAAGAATACGTCGAAAGAAAAGAATAGCAAAAAGCATAGCCAATACTCCCCAATTAAAAGCCTTGGCAAGCAGAAGAGGTAAATCTTTAATAGAAACCTTATATACTATAATTACGATAACTATCACTAACAAAGCCAATAGTGAAACAGGAATGCTAAATGGAATTTGAAGCGTAGCAATAAGCACCATTATTAAAAGAACCGGAAACACGCCATAAAGAATATCCTTCAACGATTGTTTTAGCTTACCGCGTACTCTTTTGGGTCTTTCCTGTCTTCGCCTAACGAAAGCAAATAAGGTTATTAAACCAAGAACAACTGCGGCAATGGAAATAAATGCTACATTTCGGAAAAAGACTTTATACGGAATATCAACAACAGCTAAAACAAGAATAACACCCGGATAAAGGGGCCAAAAGTATTCCCACACATGTCGAAACCAGTAATTGATATATACTAAAAGACCTGGTTTAATATTGTGAGGCTTGGCCTGTTCCTCAATCATAGGAGCTGTCATAAGTGAACCACCAGGCATTGGCAGGAGTCCCACAAACATAGGTATAGAAGCAACACCAAGTCTTGAACCTCGCAATAGATATTCAGCGCCAGATGCAAAACGGCTCAGACCTCCAACCTTCTTCATTATTTGAGCCAAAAAATTAATAAGAAAAACCATCAGCAAAAGATTCAATGTGCTCCAGTCAATACAATTCTGTACAAACAATTTTCCTATATAAAGCGCACTCTTTTGCGAAAATACAGCTATTAAAACAGCTCCTGCTAACAATGCTGGGAACAAATGCCATCTTAAAGCCATCAACACCATCATCATTATAACTACAATTAGAAAAACAATTATTAAATTAAGGACTCCTACAGGCAAGTGTTGTAAAAAGGTAAAAAATTCGGCAATCATTTTATTGGAAGAAAAATTTGACGTTTACCGTTTTGCGGATGCCTTCCTTCAAGCGGTTTTATTCCCCAGTATTTCTCAACCAAATCAGAGGTCAAAAGGCTATCTGAGTCAGCATCTTCAACAAGTTCTCCGTGAAATAAGAGAAGCATTCTTTTAGACACCAAAGCCGCCTGATTTAAGTCATGCACAACTAAAACAACCCCCATTCCTTCGCCATTAAGATTTGAAAGCAGACTCAAAACTTGCTGTTGATGGGCTAAATCGAGATAGTTCAATGGTTCATCAAGAAGTATCATAGAAGGTTCTTGAACCAAAGAACGGGCAATAATCACCAACTGACGCTCACCTGAAGATATATTGTTAATGTTCTTTTTAGAAAGATGCTCTATTTCGAGACGCCTTAAAGATACATAAGCCATGTCATAATCAGAAGACTGGTAGGGCTGAAGGGGTTTAAGATATGGGTATCTACCCTGAAGAACTACATCAAGAACTGAGAAATCTAGCGAAAAAAAGCTCTCCTGCGGTACATAGGAAATATTTTGAGCCAACTTACGACGAGAATATCGCTTAATAGGTTTATTGTTGAAGAATATTTCTCCACTGCATGGTTCAAGTATTCCGGCAAGAAGTTTAATAAAGGTACTTTTGCCAGCTCCATTAGGTCCTACAACCGAACAAAATGCTGTATTATTGATAGTTAACGAAAGGTTCTTAAACAATACTTTTTTACCATATGCAAACGATACATTTTTTATATTAAATGCAACTGAAGAACTCATGCCATCTTCCTTTTCATAACAACAAGGAAAAATGGGACACCAAAAAGTGTGGTAACCACTGAAAGTGGCAAATAAACCCCTGAAATTCTTGCAAACAGTCGAAGACAGATATCTGAAACCAAAAGCAGGATAGCTCCCAGCATAAAGCTTGCCGGAAGCACCTTAAGGTGTTTTGCGCCAAAGATATATCTTGCAATATGTGGAACAATTAAGCCAATAAAGCTAATTGCTCCAGTAAACGCCACTACTACGCCAATAAGCAAAGCTGATATTGTAAAAACTTCAGCAGTCAATTTGCGGGTGTCAACCCCAAGTGTTTCTGCAGCTTCCACATTAGCAGATATTATATCCAATGAACGCGAACGCGCCAAAAGCCAAAAAACTCCAATCATAGACACTGCTGCGGAGATAATGAAAACCACTAATTTCACAGGCGTAAACACTTCGTTTACCGATCCCATCAAAAAATAGATAATTTGCGACAACTGTTCTTTGGATAAAACCATAAGCACCATTATCAAGCTTGAACCAACAAAACTAACGGCAACTCCGGCAAGAATCAACGATAATCTGGAAAGTTTTCCTTTCATTCGAGCAATTATATATACAAGGAAAAGAGCGGCAACACCACCTGCAAAAGCAAACAATGGACGACCAATTATAGAACTAACCCCAAGCAAAAGCGCCAGAGCAACCCCAACTCCTGCACCGCTTGACGTTCCTATTATGTAAGGATCAACCAAAGGATTCTGCAGTAGTCCTTGTAGAGCGGCTCCAACAAGAGCCAGTATTCCACCTGCAAATACTGTTAAAACTATACGAAGCGCTCTTAGTTTAATTATCTCTTTGATAACATCAGGAGTCAGTCCCTTGCTTAAAGGATTGTTCATTAAGGCTGAAAAAATACACAATACGACAAGGAGAAGGATTAATATTATCCAGCCAAACCTATTCCGCATAATGCACAATGGAATCCACAACTATAAGACCATGCACAAGTCTTGGAGCAGGACGCATAAGTTCGTCAATAGGAAGACTATCGTATACCCTATCATCTTTAATTGCACGAAGTTGAGAAAAGCCGATACGATTCTTAAATTCATCACAACTTGCTTGCTGATAAAGCAAAAGAACTACTTTAGGAGAACGCATAACTATCTCTTCGCAATTAACTATAGGATAACCTTGCGGACTTTGGCAAAAAATGCTGACTAGACCGATATAAGATAAAGCATGTGTTATAAACGACTGATTACCGACCGTTACTAAAGGATCGTCAGAAAGCTCAATATAGGCCGGAATACTATCTGTTCTTTTGATTAGGGAAAGAACGTTACGAAGACTATCAGTCAGCAAACGGCCCTTTTTCTCTGCCCCAAGAGCGTCTGCCACATCTTGTATCTGTTTCAAAACACCATCAATATCTTTAGGATCATCAAGAAGCAATATATTGAATCCAAGATTTTGCAAATCCTTGGCCAACTGTTTTTGAACAGGGGAAGTAAGAATTATCAAATCAGGTTGCAATTCACGAATTTTTTCAAGGTCTGGCGAAGTCATATCACCTGCCTTAGTTATTTTTTTTGCCTTATCAGGATAATCACAGTAAGTCGAAACCCCAACTAATTTTTTATCTTCATTGAGAGCAAAAATAATTTCGGTAACACTGGGTACAAGTGATATAATTTTCTCAGGCTGCTTAGCAGATTCGGCTACCGCCTTACCTGAACTAGCCGAACAGTGCAGATGAACTAGAAAACTAGCGCTTAAAGCGAGGATAAATTGAAGTTTTCGCAAGATAGTTTTCATAAATATTGCCCCAATCTTTAAGTAAACTGCGTTCTTCCCAGCGAATTGATAAATACCATAAGGGCAGACCAATTACTACGGTCGCGAGCATTCCCCATGGCGAAAAGAAAACCAAAGGTACGGCAAACATTATCAAAAGCATCCCAATATATCGGGGATGACGACTCCATTTCCAGGGAGGTGAACTAAGCACTTGCCGAAGATTTTTCTTATGTTTCTGGATTGCAAATAATGCCCACAATCTGACTGCAATTCCGGCAAGCAACACAATTAAACCTACTATATTTAATATCGGAAACAGGAAGCGAACCTGAGTGCCGGCAAAAGCATCCCAGCCAACCAATGCGTGCAAGCCATAGAAATAAACCGCAAACCCAGTCTTAAGCCAAAAATTAAAAGACTCTACCAAACCAGACTGATAGAAAAGAGTTTCAAAAAAGAATTCAACGCCCAACCATAGCAAACATAACGTAAAATAAAGCGTAGGCAAAAAGGCTTCCCCTGCAGCAATATCGGCAAAGAAATTCTTAAAGAAATTTATTAAATAAAGAACCACAAATAGTGTCCACAATAATCGGCCAAACTTGAACCCCTGCTTGCGAGAGGTTGGGGATGTCTTAACAGCGGCTGCACTCATTTCTCATCCTCCTCTTTTAATTCAGGAAACAGATTTTTAGCAATTTGCGCTGATGTAATTCCGGTTACAGTCATTTTTTTACCGCGAAGCACATTTTCTTTAAGATAGATGGATAAGGGAAAAAGTCCCCATTGCGCTTTTTTATCAGCATAAAATTTTCCGTTTAATGATTCTATAGTATTGGAGATATCATCTAGCGACATAAGGACAAAAATCTCCGGCTGTATGAATTTTCTCAACTCTCCAAAAGTAACATTACCCGCGGGCAAGCCGCTTCTTACAAAATTGTCGCTTATGAAAATTCCAATGTCCTTTGAAGCATAGTTTTTTTTCGTAATCTTCCTGAGGGCGGCCAATATCATCTTCTCAAGTGAATCAGGCACCACTTCAGCATCACAATTTCCCAAAACACGCGAATCTAAGGAATCCCGCCTAACTGCCCACAAAGCTAATGGACTAACTATCCCAGAATCCGAAAGATAGGCGGACGTGGGTTCTAAAATTTTTTCTTCTTGCTTAAAGTTAAACCTGCTAACAAACTTGTATTCAATTAGCCGATTATTTCCTCCGGCAGGCAATTCAAAAGCGCCTGCAGGCATATTTTTTATATGAGAATTGGAATGATTAACGAAAAATAGGAAATCAGACTGCATAAGTACAAACTGTGAGGTTACAGGAACAATAGAATCCAAGGGCAACATCTTTATACCGCCAAGGTTCGCGAAATTGGAATCCAAGGGTAACGACGCTGTAAACGCAATTCTGTAGGGACTTTGCTGACGTATCATATATTTGGAGAAAAAATAATTATTTTTTTCATCTACCGCATTTACGGAAACAAGAAAAAAATCGGCTCTAGAGGCAAGGGCGGCGAGTTTTGGCGGAGAAATAAAAAGCAGCCAGCGAAATGGCGGAAAAAACAAATCGCAACCCAGCGATTTTAGCAAAAACAGCTCTTTTTCGCCTTCCCACCAGGCCATAGATTCAACCGATGCAAAGGCTGTATCATCAACTAAAACAAGGTGATTTTCAACCGCATCCACCGCAATTTTGAGCTTGCTCCAGCCCTGTTCATCATCCGGTAAGTTACTGATATATATAAGGTTAAGCTCACTAACCTTCTCTTTTATTTGACCTCTGGGACTACAGCCAAGGGTGTAGATAAAAAGCAAACTGACAGCTGCTAGAATATAGAAAATACGCCTCATCTTCCGATTATAAGAAGCCTTCGGGAGATGTCAACATGAACCAATTAGGCTTAAAAATAAGTTAGTCAAAAGTTAGTCAAAAGTTAGTCAAAAGTTACTCAAACCTTCGGTTTGAGTTTAGGAGTTTGCTACTCAAACTCCA
>CAZUXE010000008.1:0-51201 GCA_964624585.1 uncultured bacterium
GGAGTAGCAGCAGCTCTTCGGTAAAGTTTCCCTCTCCCCTTGGGAGAGGGACTAAGGGTGAGGGAAGTAGGCTTTGGATAACTTTTGACTAGTTTTTGACTACCTTTTGATCAACTTTTGACTAACTTATTTTTGCGTTTTAAGCAAAAAAATTAAGGCCTAATAGGCCTTAATTATCTTAATTTAGAGGAGAAACGAACAACTTTACGTTTCGCTAAGTTGCGACATATCAATGCGTTGTGTCTTTAGGGATACCGTTTGGATAAAAAGCGCAAATCTCCTGATTACGGCTTGGTCCCGACAAACTGCTTTTTCCAAATTTAACTAATCCAACATTTGGCGCATACCAGTACCGCGTAATTGCCGCATCGCCGTTTTTGGAAGGTTGCACGCAAAAAGCCCTGTAGCGTCCCTGTTTAAGCCACAGAGTATCATAATCTACGCATTCCCATGAAGCGCCAAGGGTATCTTCGGAATCTTCAAACCAGCTTTTGCCATCGTAAAGGGGAAAATCAATCAACTTAATTGGGTCTTTAAGATAACCTATGGCGTTATCCCCATAATAATAAAGATAACCTGAGGTTATGGCATAATATGCCTCGGAGGAGTACTTAAGGCTATCATCCTTAAAATAAGCAATGCTGTCAATGTATATTGTGTGATCATGATATCTGCGCGTACCTACTGTTGTTACGACCATGGAGTCGCCTTCGGTAAAGCCTTTGAGGGAGTATATGTGAACTGCCCCAACACGCATAGGAAACTCGTCAGATTTAAGGTTGTTGCTTACAACCCAGTGTGAACAAGAAAGACCAATAAATGCAATTATTGCGGCACTTACAACTTTTTTGATAGCATCCATAAAAAATCCTCCGGTTTGTAGAGCCTTATACCTTTATAGACGAAGATTTTTGAAAAAAGATTCCTGTTTTTTTGAAAATTACACTATCTTTTCCCAAAATTGCACCTTTCCCATTTCTAAAGCTCCCTTGAAAATGCCCGGTGAAAAATATCTAATGCCTTCCGGTGCCTTGCGGCTAATTACGGTATTGGGGTCTACGGATTCAGACGCCCATGTTAAGGACCACAATCCAGCATAGGAAGGAACCATAATAACGTAGCTTGCAACATAGGTAAAGCGTTGGGAAAGCCGTTTTACATAACGTTTCAAATAATCGATAGAGTACACAGGTGTTTCCGATTGGGCTACCATAATTCCATTTGGGGAAAGGAGGGTGTTGATGTTATCAAGAAACTCGTCAGTGATAAGGGAAGAGGCAATATCAACAGGTCCGGGACCTGCTACGTCTGTACAGTCGATGAAACAGATATCATATTTTTCATTGAATTTAACAGCATCAGCAACAAAAGCTGCGGCGTCGCCTATCTGTAATTGAACACGTGGGTCGGAAAGTCCAGATGTCAGTTTAGGAAAATACCTTTTCGATGCCTCAATGACTTCATCGTCTATTTCGGCAAGTACCGCTTTTTTTACATCTTTATGTCGAACAATTTCCCGAATACTACCTCCATCTCCACCACCTATTACAAGAACCTTTTCAGGCTTAGGATGAGCCAACATTGCCGGATGAACCAGCATTTCGTGATAAATATGTTCATCACGCTGAGTAACCATTACTTTACCGTCAAGTAGCATAAGGCGTCCAAATTCTGGCGTCTCCAAAATCTCCAATAACTGATAGCTTGTTTGCTTACGCAGGAGTAGGTCTGTTACCCTGTAACTAAAACGTATGTGTTCAGTGTACTCTTCGGTATACCATAATTCAGATTTCAAAAGACCTCCTTCTGAGACTTAGTTAAGGAATTGGCAATTAGTCAAACTCACCGCGTGCAAGCGTTTTTTTAGTAATCTGTTTCGGTTGCAGGCACTTTCTTAGATGTTCAATGGCTTTTGAAATATCAACATCTTCAGAACAGGTGAAAAAATCAATAGCCGCGTAACCATGCTCAGGCCATGTGTGTACTGTAAAATGAGACTCAGCAATTACTACTACTCCTGACACCCCATGCGGGTTAAAGTAGTGAAAAAGCGTATCAACTATTGTGGCGTTAGAACGCCGTGCGGCCTCCCGAAAGGCCTGTTCCACTTCTCCTGAATTCGCCAGCTTTTCATACGGACAGCCGCTGAACTCCAGGATGGTATGGGTCCCCAGTGCTTTCCTTACTAATGTTTTCATTACTCGCATCCATTATAGCACCCCAGTGCTAGGTTGGAGGGTTTACCATAATGACATGACGGGCTAATCCGCCGTCACCCAGAGACCACACCGATTAGACAATTGCGTTGTTTTGGCAACGCACGTCAATTGTGCCAAAATACGTTTGCCACTCACGACGTTCTGTTTCCTCGTGTGGGACTGGAATTATAAATGAATCGGCTGTGATGTCAAGTATTCGTAATCTAAAGCTTTATGAAGTTAAGGTATTTAGAAGTATAAGTCTAGAGAGTGTTAATTGATGCGTTGGAATACTCTTTTTAGAAAAACCTAATCCAAACTTGCTTAGTGTAAGTTTCGATTTTTCCATAGGAATACTTTAATTCCTCGTCATGTGTTTCTTGACAGCTTCATTCCTTCTCCTATAATTCAACAATCATGAGTATGACTATCAGAAAATATGGTTCGACAGTTCTTAGAGAAAAGGCTGTTGAAATAAATAAATTTGACGCCGGGCTTATTCGCATAGTCGAAGAGATGAAAGAGGCGATGAAACAGGCCGCTGGAGTAGGATTGGCCGCACCTCAGGTCGGAATAGCTAAACGACTGTTTCTAGCTACTTTAGATGAAAAATTATACGTCATGATTAATCCAAAGATTTCTCCTTTGTCAACCGATACCGAAATTCGCGAGGAAGGTTGTCTTTCAATACCTGGGGTTTGGGTAGACGTGGAGCGTTACGTAAAAATAAAACTCAACGCTCAAGATATAAATGGAGAATCTGTAGAGATGGAATTGGAAGGGTTTCCAGCAAGAGTAATTCAACATGAATTAGACCACCTCAACGGGGTATTAATTATAGATAGAATTACCCCTGCTGAGCGTCGAAAACTTGCTGAGCAATTGGAAGAGATAAAGAAAACAGTATCCTGAAAATAAGCCAACCTTTGGAGGGTTGATGTCTGTAGCTTTTGTATTTCCCGGACAGGGTTCGCAATACGTAGGAATGGGAAAGGATATTTACGAGGGTAAAGAAAATCTCAGATATTTGTTCGATAATGCAGACGATTTTAGCAAACTGCAGGTCAAGCGCGCTATGTTTGAAGGTCCTGAAGATGGGCTGAAACAAACGCAAATAACCCAACCTGCTCTTTTTACACATTCACTTGCAGTGTATCAATTAATAAAAGATACGCTTAGTGCCGATGTTTTTGCAGGTCATAGCCTTGGAGAATTCTCAGCGCTTGCTGCTGCAGGAGTATTTTCTATCCAAGACGGTCTCAAACTTGTTTCAATGCGTGGAGCATTGATGTCTAAGGCGCAGGAAGGAACTATGGCCGCAATTATTGGTCTAGACGATGATGCTGTGATATCCATATGTTCCGAAATTGATGAAGTATGGCCGGCTAACTTCAATTCTCCGGGTCAGGTGGTTATTTCCGGCTCACCTCAAGGAATAAAACAGGCTTGTGCAAAAGCCAAGGAAGCCGGCGCACGTCGGGCGCTTCCATTACCTGTTTCAGGGGCGTTTCATACTCCTTTTATGGAAAAAGCCGCCCAGGAATTTAGAGCCTATCTTGAAAAATTCACATTTAATACACCTAGGGGTAAGGTTATACCTAACGTTACCGGCGAAGCAACAGATAACCCGAATGAAATCAAAGACTTACTGGCTCGCCAGTTAACATCACCTGTCAGATGGACTAAAACCATGCAAACTTTAGCAGCTCTTAAGGTAACGAAGCTTTACGAAATTGGCGCCGGTAAAGTATTATGCGCTTTGGCTAAGAGAAGTATGAGCGGGGTTGAATGCAGTCCTTTAGGAACCCTTGAAGGAATTGACGCTTTAACTTTATCTTAATGTACCGAAGACAGGTTGCCGTTCTTAATGCTTTGCCCACGTTGTAGAATAGGGATGCGGGAAGAACGTCGCTCCTTTCACAAAAAACGCAAGTGGATTTGTCCAAAATGCGGAAGGGTTAGAATGCAGGTTGTGGGGAATAGGGGTGAGCGAGATAAAAAATACACGCGTCTGAAGCTTAAAGATTGATACGGCTAAGAAAGTGATTGCAGCTTTACTTCTCTGAGGCTCTGGGATGTATGCGGGAGCGACTTTTTGCAAGCTTTAGTTCGCAACGAATGCAGTTTTCTGAGATTCTACGATGTATGCAGAAGATTTTTAAGGGTTTCGATACATTGAGTTAAGATAAAAGTCCCGCAAATAGAAAGCCCTCCCGGGAGGGCTTAAATTTTTATAAAAGATAAATCTCTATTAATTAAAATTCACAACGTTTGTTCAACAGACTGATAAAGTAAGTCTAAAGCTAGAACTTACGAATAACCATTTTGGCGATTTCCTTCAGGGTCTCAAAAACGCCTATACCTTGAGTGGCAACCGCCTCAAATGATGGCGCTTTGTTTGGATTGAGCGTATCTTCCATTTCTTGAACCGTCATAATATTGGGCAGGTCGCGTTTATTGTACTGCATCACGTAGGGACTATCCTCAAGTTTTAGGTTAAAAGTGGTGAGATTTTCTTTCAGATTTTCCAAACTTTCCTTATTGTCATCTTGACGTTCACGCTGAGAGTCAGCAACGAAAATAATTCCGTCGGCGCCCCTAAGAATGATTCTTCGCGATGCATTATAAAAAACCTGTCCGGGAACGGTGTAAAGATGGAATCGGGTTTGGAACCCACGAACGCTGCCTAGGTCAACCGGAAGAAAATCAAAAAACAGTGTTCTGTCCATTTCGGTGGCCAATGTAATCATCTTGCCTTTTGCATTCTGATCCAGCTTACCGTAAATCCAACGCAAGTTGGTGGTTTTTCCGCCCAGTCCAGGACCGTAATAAACGATCTTAACGTTGATTTCTTTAGTAGCGTAATTTATAAGAGCCATCGGATACTAACCAAACAGTCTGTCAAGTTCGTCTTCTATATCCTTGGAGATATCCTCAATGCGGGTTTCCTCTTCGGAAGCAGCATGTTGCTCTTGATTGCCAAAGATATCTTCAAGAATCTTGGAAAGCGTTTCAGAGGCATGTTTAACCCTGACTCTGACCAATCCCAGAGTGGTTCGTTGGTCAAAGATAACAGCAACTATTATATTGCGGGCAATTGCCTGAAAGTACAAATGGTCGCGGTCGCCTTGGTGATACAGGGTACGAAACTGCTCCTCTCCAATAAGCTCAGCGAGTTGTGATGTTGCGGCAAAATCCGCAGCAGACAAAGTCGCAAACGCTTCAAGATCTATCTTTTCCGTTTCGCCGGCGCTGGTGATAAGGTTTCCGTCACGGTCAACTAAAAGAACTGCCTTCGCGTCAGATTGCTGAAGCAGTTTTTCTATATTTTCCTTTATGGACTGGAAACCCGATTCAAACAGCTTTATGCGATCAATTAACATATTAACCCATTTGTGCCGTTACTTAGCTGTGGCCTGTTCTTTTTTCAAGAGCGTTTCCCAGTTCTTGTCAACATCAGCCTGAAATTCGTCAATAATGTGTTCATTCCCAGGTTTGAAAAGATGACGAAAACGCGCTTGCGCCTGCAGGAATTCCTTTAGGGGCTTAAATTCACTAGGTTTCCTGTTGATTTTATATACCCCATCCTGCCATTCATAAAGCGGCCAGAACTTTGTGTCAACGGCAAGTTTAGAAAGTTTCATGGATTGATCGGTAGAATAACCCCAGCCCGGGACGCATGGAGCGAGAATGTTAATAAAAGATGGACCATCTGCTGCCAGAGCCTTCTCAACCTTCTTTATCAAATCCATGTAAAATCCGGGTGTCGCTTGCGCTGCATAAGCGGGATTGTGAGCGATAATTATCTCCGTTAAGTCTTTACGTTTCTGAAGCTTACCCGGTATAACCGAACCAGCAGGCGATGTTGTGGTGTTTGCACCAAATGGGGTAGCCGATGAACGCTGATAACCGGTGTTCATATATGCACCGTTGTCATAACATACGTAAAGCATGTTATGCCTGCGCTCTGTTGCTCCAGATAGCGCCTGCAGTCCAATATCGTAGGTACCTCCATCTCCGCCAAAGGCAATGAACTGAATGTCCTTTTTTACCTTACCCCTTCTTTTCAAGGCTTTGTATGCGGCTTCCATACCCGATACCGTTGCTGCCGAATTTTCAAAGGCGTTATGAACCAGATTAATATTCCATGCAGTGTAGGGATAAATGGTTGAAATTACTTCCATACATCCTGTGGCTATTCCTGCAACGGTTGGTTTATTGGCGGCTGTGAGGAGAATTTGTCTTATAGCTGTAGCCGCTCCGCATCCGGCGCATGCACGGTGTCCGGATACAAATCCTTCCTTACGTCTTGATAGTTCTTTTAGATTTGCCATTATTCCTCCCCGCGAACGCCGAGGTAGGTTATGAGTTTTTCTACTTTACCAGTTTCTGCAACTTTGGTAATTTCATCATAGACATGAACTATATCTGAAATTTCTATGTTGCGTCCACCCAACCCGTAGATATAGTCTGTAACAATCGGTTTTTTCTCTAAATCATAAAGCATTCCGCGGGTTTCTAAGAAAACAGGTCCACCAAAGTCGGCCATGGTATCTGAACGATCCATGATGGCAACAGCTTTGAACTTACCTAGAGCTTTCTTAATCTCTTCTACAGGAAGAGGACGCCACATGCGCATTCTCACAAGACCAACTTTTCTGCCCTGTTCTCGAAGCATATCAACTACTTCTTTTGCCGTATCGGCTGTGGAGCCGGCTGCAAAAATAGCTACGTCGGCATCATCGGCCATATACTCTTCAAGCGCAGGATAGTAACGACCTGATATTTTTTCATACTCTCTGGCAATCTTTTCATAAGTCTTCAAAACTTTGCTGAAAGCTTCTACTTGAGAGCGTTTATGCTCAAAGAAATAATCCTGAAGATCAAGAGGTCCGTAGGTTTTTGGATTATCAATATCCAAAGCAAAGTACTTGGGATTGTATGAACCAATAAACTTCTGAACATCGGCGTCTTCCAAGACCTCAAGACGTTCCATAGCGTGTGATATGATAAATGCGTCTGTTGACACAATTGCCGGAACGCCGCATTCTTCGGCAAGTTTTAGGCCAATTATCAGTGAGTCGTAGGCTTCCTGAGAGTTAGCGCAGTATAGTTGAATCCAACCAGCTTCGCGGGAACCCATAGTATCGGAGTGATCACAGTGAATATTGATTGGAGCGGAGAGTGAACGGTTAACCAAAGCTATTACAATTGGTAGATGGTTACCGGCAGCTATGTAGAGAATTTCGTGCATTAGCGCTAATCCTTGGGAAGAGGTAGAAGTCATAACTCTTCCTCCGGCAATTGATGCGCCTACACACGCAGACAGCGCGGAATGTTCACTTTCAACTGCTACAAACTCGGTGTCTACTTCGCCATCGGCTACATAATTTGAAAAGATTTGTACAACTTCGGTGGCAGGTGTTATGGGATAGGCTGCAACCACATCGGGGTTGATTTGTTTCATGGCATAAGCCATAGCCTCATTTCCGGTTTTGGCTACAGTTTTCATTTTTCCTCCCTGATCATCTCAATAGCGGAGGCTTTAGGTGGGCATACCGAGGCGCATACACCGCAGCCTTTACAGTAATCAAAATTCATTCCCTGCACTTTTTCATCCTTAACTATTATAGCTGAGTCAGGACAGCTTATCCAACAGGCAAGGCACTGAATACATTTGTCTTCAGACCATACAGGACGCATACTGCGCCAGTTGCCGGTTTTGAAATTCAGAGAAGTTGCCGGAGCAGGAATAAGACATCCTTTGGCAAGTTCCTGCCAATCGACCAATCTCTGACATTCTACGTGCACGTCTTTCATGCTACTTTCACCTCGTCATAGGCTCGTTTTATAGCCTGAATATTACCGTCGATAATTTCTTTGCGCCCACGGAATTTTATGTTGAGCTTGGCTTCTATTGAAGAAAGCATAGAGTTCCATTCCAAGGCTCCGGTTACCCTAACCATTGCGCCTAGCATAACGGTGTTGGGAACGTCACGTTTGATAAGTTCCAGAGCTATTTTGGAAGCGTCAACTGTTGCAAGTTTGTAGCCTTCTGTTTTAGCCAATCTTTTTTTAAGTTCTTCAACCGATTCCTGGGTATTTATTATAATAGAGCCGCCTTCTTTGATTCCTTCAGTAACGTCAAGACAATCAAGTAAAGTGGCATCAAGCACCACAACAACGTCAGGATTCGTTACTTGTGTGTGAATGCGGATAACTGAATCGGAAAGACGATTAAATGATTTTACCGGCGCGCCGGTGCGTTCCGGTCCATATTCCGGAAACGCTTGTATGTATTTTCCTGTCTCCATGGCCGCCTCGCCGAACAGAAGGGCGGCAGTTTTTGCCCCTTGTCCGCCACGGCCATGCCAGCGTACCTCAAAGTATTTTTGCATGCAACCTCCGAACAAAATTCTAACCGCATTGTACTCCGTTGAATGAGGCTTGTCAAGAAAAGGCAGATGAGGTCAATACATAGACTTGCTGTAAAAAAAGATTTGTTAAGAATCAGATTTGACGAACAGAAGTATCCATTCTAAAAAGCAGTTTCCTTATTTCTTTCACGATAGCGTCGTGATGGCTGCCTTTCCAGAAAACCTTACCGCAGTCGGGACAAATGCTGAAATTAGCATGACTTGTATATGTAAAGAAAGGCACTTTGTTTTTTATTTTTGCCTTATCTATCTCAATCAAAACACAGTTGCAGTTTATGCATCTGCTAAATGGATTTGCTTTAGTCAGAACCTGAAATATTTTCTCCAATTGAAACAGTTGTTTTTCAAGCTCTTCACTTTCAATAAAAACGGAATATTGTTCGTCAATATTCCGCCTACGGGTTAGGAAAAATCGTCCTTCTGTTTTAGCCTTTTGTTTGATACTACTTATTTCTCCTATCTCCTCATATTCAGTATCCCATCCTAAAGCTCGGAGCCAGCGAGCAAGCCTGCCAAGCATGGTGTCCACACGGAAAGTTGTAAGCATAGTTTATTTTAAGATTGATGGCCAATTGTCAAGTAGGATTTTTGAACAAACTCAATATCTGTGACTTGGGATGAGGTTCTAAAATATTCCTAAGCAAAAGCGGTGCTGAAAAATTAGACATTTGTACTGTCTCTCAAAATATATGCAAAACGCTTTTATTTCGATAATTCTATTCTATACGGAAATAAATTCATCTAACTTAATCAAGAGATGAAGGGGCTAGATATTGTTTGCTCAGATGGTTAATTGAAATGGGATTTATTTTTTTGCCTGTTCTGCTGTCCAAAGTAGGGTTGCTTCAAGGAATTCATGGATATCACCGTCAAGAAAAGCGTCTACATTATGAGTTTCTTTATTTGTACGATGGTCTTTAATCATTTGATAGGGAAAAAGGACATAGGAACGAATTTGATGTCCCCATGCAATATCAGTTTTTGATTTTTCAAGTTTTTCACGTTCCTTGTTCTGTTTTTCCTGTTCGTAGGCATAAATGCGGGCGCGTAAGACCTTCATGGCATTTTCTTTATTTTGATGTTGGGAACGTTCGTTTTGACATTGAACGACTATTCCCGTAGGAATATGGGTTATTCTTATGGCTGTAGAGAGTTTATTTACGTTCTGTCCGCCGTGTCCGCCAGCTCTGTAAGTATCGATTCTTAAGTCGTCAGGATTAATCTGAACATCAACGTCTTCCATTTCAGGCATAACGAAAACCGAAGCAAAGGAAGTATGGCGACGTTTGGCAGAATCGAAAGGTGAAACCCTTACTAATCGGTGAATGCCCGATTCCCCTTTCAGCATACCGTAGGCGTATTCGCCTGAAACTTCAATTGCGGCATCCTTAATGCCTGCAACGTCTCCAGGTTGTAAGTCCAGAACGTTTGCCTTGAGACCTTGACGCTCTATATATCGCATATACATACGGTACAGCATTTCAGCCCAATCACAGCTTTCTACTCCACCAGCCCCTGGATGGATGGTTAGTATTGCCGTTTTTACGTCGTTGGGGTCTGAAAGCATTAGCGCTATTTCGAGTTCTCGGAGTTCCTTTTCTGAAGATTTAATGGTTTTAGCCATTTCTTTCAAGGTATCGGTATCATCTGCAAACATCTGCAGTAATTCGTCAGCTTCACCTATGTTGAACTCAAGACGTTCAAGGGTTTCAAGCATTTTTTCAATACGAGAAAGCTCACTCATCTGTTCTCGCGCTTTTCGCTGATTGTTCCAGAAATCAGGCGACGATGCCAGTATCCTTAACTTATCTCGACGAGCTATAAGCTGTGCAGGGTCAAAGAAACTCCTTTATTTTTTGGAATTTCTCTGCCAGTTCGCTAATTCGTTCTTTCACGTAAATTTGTTAAGCTGTTACTTAGACTTCTTTCTACCTGCTGTCGGTTTCTTTTTGGCGGCAGCTTTTGTAGCAGCTTCCTGTTCCTTCATCACTTCTTTTTCCTTGGCAGTAATAATTTTACTGCCTTTGGTTTCGCCGAAACGGCGACGGAAGCGTTCCACTCGACCGGCGGCATCTATAATCTTGGTTTTTCCGGTATAGAATGGATGACAGTTAGAACAGATATCCACCTTTATTTCTTTTTTTGTGGAACGAGTGGTGTATTCAAACCCGCAGGCGCAAATTACCTTTGTTTCCACATATTTCGGGTGAATGTCTTTCTTCATTTTCTAAAAACTCCTTTAAGTATCAAACGTTATTCTTTTTCCTAGAGCGTTAATTATAACGTGGATATCAGGGTACGTCAACCTTTAATACAAATTTATCAAAACGGTTTCCGACTAAGTGAATCGGCTACCCTAAGACCTTTAGCACTGAAAACATTTCTACGATAGGATATCATGGGGCTTTATTCGTTCATGGCCTCCATGAATTCTTCGTTATTCTTGGTAAGGCGCATTTTGTCAAGTATAAATTCCATCATGTCAACAGGACTCATTTCTGCAAGAATTTTACGTAAAAGCCATACACGGTTAAGCTCGTGGCCGCTAAGAAGTAACTCTTCTTTGCGGGTGCCCGATTTTTGTAAATCAATTGCCGGGAATACCCTGCGTTCGGCTAATCTGCGATCGAGTACCATTTCGTTATTACCGGTTCCCTTGAACTCCTCAAAAATCACTTCATCCATTCTGGAGCCGGTATCAACTAAAGCTGTTGCCAAAATGGTTAGCGAGCCGCCTTCTTCAATGTTTCTTGCCGAGCCAAAAAACTTTTTAGGTTTCTGTAAGGCGTTAGAGTCCAAACCTCCGGAAAGGGTTTTGCCGGAGTGGGGAATAACCATATTGTGTGCGCGAGCCAAACGTGTAATAGAATCCAGCAAAATTACAACATCCTTTTTATGTTCAATCAAACGCTTTGCCTTTTGAAGAACAATTTCTGCAACCTGAACGTGACGTTCTGGAGCTTCATCAAAAGTTGAACTTATTACTTCTGCCTGAACAGAGCGCTCCATGTCAGTAACTTCTTCAGGACGTTCGTCAATTAAAAGAATAATCAGTGTTATTTCAGGATGATTCTTTGTTATGGAATTGGCAATTTTTTGCAAAATGACTGTCTTTCCAGCGCGTGGAGGTGAAACAATAACTCCGCGCTGTCCTTTGCCAATAGGAGTGAAGAGATCGATTACTCTTGTAGTAAAGTCGTTATCGTCAAGATTCTCCATGTGGATGCGTTCTGTTGGATAAAGTGGAGTAAGATTATCAAAGGGAACTCTTCTGCGTATGGTTGATGGGGCATCACCGTTGATAGCCTCAATCTTAACTACGGCAAAAAACTTTTCGTTATCCCTTGGCGGTCTTGCCCTGGCTTTAATAGTATCTCCTGAACGCAATCTCATTCTTTTGATTTGAGCAGGAGCGACATATATATCATCTTGACTTGGTAAGTAACTGTAGTTTGGTGATCTTAGGAATCCAAATCCTTCGTTCAATATTTCAAGAACACCTGAGCATTGTACCAATCCATTTTCGTGGCCCTTGCTTTCCGCTTCCAATATAGCTTTTATGAGTATTTCCTTTTTCATATCGCTAGGGTCAATTTTGAAGCGTTCAGCTATTTTTTGAAGTTCAAAAACCTTCTTCTTTCGAAGTTCTTCAAGTTCCATAAGCCTCCCTGTCTGGGGGTTGATATTTGGGATTGTCTTTGGACTTTGGGAATTATAAGTGATTTATACGGCCTGTCAAGCCTGATATAAAATGAACGTGTAGTCGTTTGTCATAGGTGAGTTCTAAGAAATTAGAACCAATACAAAATCAATAGGGAAGTGCTTACTTGGTTACTGTAGTAAGGTTAGTCAAAACGCATAGTGATTTTCTATGAATACAGTAGCGTAAGATGGAGTTTAGCTTCGATATAGAAGTCTTAAGCTAATTCCTAGAGTTCCATGCTTGAGGTTAATGAGAGAGAAGGCATAGTTTGTCTGTAGCCTTAGAATAAGATGGTCAGCTGTGAAGCTAATTAATGAAAATTGCGGCTGAATCATAAATATTACAGGAGCCGAGTCTTTGTTATCATCAGACCAATAGTGCAGTTTGCGAAGCATAGGGGCAACACCAACGGCGCCTTGCAGGCTTTTATAGTCAGTAAACAAAATTAAACGGTATTCGCCCATTAGCGATAATTGTTGATCGCGGTAATGGAGTTTATCGCTATTGGAATAAATTTCCGCGTAGGTGAGGTATATATCGTATCCTTGATGTTTTGTGTAGTATCCGGTTTCTATTTCAAACTTATACCCTGAACTGTTGGATAAGAAATTTTTCGGAAACATCGCTTGAGAATTGTTAGTGTAAAGATAGTAGGCTTTTCCTAATCCGCCGCCTACTGCCCAACTTCCTATAGCGTTGAGGTTGCGAGTTGGGTTATTTTCTATCAAGAATGTGTTATCAACTTTTGATTTCGTTCCTATAATCTCAAGATCTACAGGGTTATTTCCTATCAAAGATGTGTTATCAATTAAACTAACAATCCCTGCGGTGTTGAGTAGAATAAAAGTTAGGAAAGCGCTGGATATACTCACTTATTTTGCTCTTTTCCGGTTTTTCAAAAAAGGCTACACAGGCCTTACTAGCTCTGCATCCCTCGATATTCCGTTAATACGAATTGCAATTTAGTTGGCAATTATATCTTTAGTCCAAGTAGGAGGTACAGGAGTAGGAAGCTTGTTAAGCATTTTTTGCCAGGCTTTATCAGTTAACCTGTCGTTCATGGGATGCTTAAATTCGTAATAGGTAAAGGTTCCACCGCGCGCTATGTATTTTTTGTCATTGATTTTTACAAGAACGTATATTTCAGCAGGATTACCGGTTGCTTCTTCAAGAACTTGTGCGGAATTCGGATCGGAATGTACATCGGCAACCAGAGCGTCATGCGAATCCGCATCGTTGGTAATGGCGTCGCCAAGGCTTTGAGGCAGGTATTCCATTTCTGATGAAATCTCATATAGCCATTTATGCTCTTTTGCAGTCAAAGGTGTATTCGTTGCTTGTTTACTTGCCAGTGTATTCATCTTTTCCATCATTTTTGCAAATTGGGTGTAGGTGTCGTTTATAAAATTCCTATCTTCGCTGTTGTAGAAATCGGCAATAAGACGCGCCATTTTAGCTATTTGAGAGTAGAGTTCGGGAGCGTTTTCAATAACTGCTAAATAAAGTGGTGGAGGCGGTTCAGTATAGTCTCCTGGAGCGGCGGCTGTTGCCCAGACTGTATAACTCTGCTTGGCGTAGAGAATTGCGTCATGGCGCAGCTCTGTCCATGAAGCCAGCCCAGTGAGCAACTTTTTATTTTCCCACAGTTCTGCATTTGTCAAAGGAGGAGCTGTGGCTGTTCTATAGTTATTGAATAATTCAAACCAGTATGTATATATGGAAGATAGTTTCTCCTTTGCAGTCAAATTAGTATACCATTGAGTCATTTTATCTAGCTGCTTGTTGTATCTGAGAAAGTCAGTGTCGCCTTCTTTTTCCAGAATGGCTGTCGCGTTTTTCCAGCCTAAAACGGACATCAAGTCAAGTCCCCTTGGGAAGACCCTGACTGCACCGTCTTGAGTCATACCCCATGTGAAGGGTTTTTCTTCGTTCTTTCCCGTGTAGCGTGTTACCTTATCAAAAACCAATTGGGAAAAGATGTAGGAATCAGGGATAAAGCGTTGCGGCATGAATCTTAATGATAAAGGAACTTCAATTGCTTCCATGTCGGGAGCTGAAGATGCGAATTCTGAAAGAATCTTTGGTTTTACGGTTTTTCTTAAATATAGGGCGAACTCCCGCATTTTTTCACTATCGGCAGCTCTAAGGGCTGTCTTAGTTCCGAAGAAGCTTTTTGCTTCACTTATCATTAGTGATGGAGTTAGGTCTTCGGCGGTTCCGAAGAAGAAAGCGGTAGGTTCATATATTTCAGACCATAACTGCTTGAGTTCAGTATTTGTCTCCAAATTTAGGGAAATCATAAAGGCGGTTTGCATAGGCAATAGGGATTTTTTATCAGGCGGTATATTAAGCGGAAGTCTACCAAACCACATCATGGTTTTGAAGTATCGTTCAAAGTCCTTTGAACGTGTATAATGACCGCGAGGCTGGTATTGGGAATAATCTTCCTTTATGTCCGGCAGGAAAGATACTTTGGCAATTCCCTGATGAGCTTCAATTTTTGCAAGCTCTATCTCTACCTGCTTTTCGAACTCTTTTTTGATATCAACTTGGGGGTCTAAAAGCCTTGCGGCTACAGCCATATACATGTATTGAGCATGAGCTGCGTCTTTCAATTTTCCTTTGTGGGTAGCTAAGTCCTTTTCAGCCAATTTGAGCATAGCTTTGGTTAAATTTTCCAACTTTGGTAAAAGCTCTTCCATTTCCATGATTCTTACAGTATTGTCAACCATCAAATGTAGCGTATGAAGCGGTAAGTCGGCGGAAATAAATAGAGGAGTGTAGGGGGAATCTTTATATTCACTGTACAGGTCATATATTGTTTTGTAGGAGCTTGAACGAAGCAGGAAACCATGTTCGTTAAGCCTAGATTTAATACCGTCAGTCAAATTATAATTTATATCGGGTTGATTTTCGTCAAGGTGCAGATTTTTTAACCTTCCTGCAAACGCCATGCTAACTCCTATGCTTAGGGTTAAGGCAAAAATTATTCCATTACGCATAAAGCCTCCTTAGGGTATTCAACTATATGTGTATATACAGTTAAGTCAATGATTTATTCGCCCTAAGTTATTTCCTCTAAATCCGACATTCAAATACCGTTACCAAATATCTTTGTGAGCAGAACTTGGTTTAGGGCCAACTATTCGTTCGAAGTTTTTTAAGTATGGTGGTTTGCGTAATTCGTTAAAGTCTGTATCTTCCCAGGCATGTAGCGCGTCAAATTCAACACCTTTGGCTATTTTGCATTTGCCTAAGGCCTCTAAAGCGTCTTCGTAATTTTTAAGATGGGCATTAGCGCAGGCTAGATTGTAGAATCCTTCTGAAGCTGATGAAAGTTCTATGGTTCTTTCAGCGTCGCGGATTGCCGCCTCAAATAAACTGCGGGAGTATTCAGGTTTTAACGATGCTCCTAAGTCAATCAGTGCTGCGGAACGTTGATTATATATTATCGGGATATTGGGTTTGATTTCCGCTGCTTTATCAAATGCGTTAATTGCTTCCTTGTATTTGCCCATAGATCTTAAAGTTCGACCTATGTTGTAATAGGCTCTAGCAAAGTTGGGTTTGTATTTGATTGCTTGATGAAAGGAGTCGAGAGCTTCGTTAAAGCGCCCGAGTTTTTCAAGCACAACTCCTTTGTTGTGATGAGCTGCAGGATCTTCAGGGTTATCTCTTATCACTAAATCTGCTGCAGCTAGGGCTTTGTGGTATCGTTTTACTCTATCCATAGTTACTCCTTTCAGAATTACCTATTGCATTGCATTATTAAAAGCCTCTATAATCTAAAGATACGCTAGCTTAGAGATATCAGCATCCCCAATCTAGTTGAAACCCACAAATTATAGGCTTGGTGCTGTGTTCGTCAACTTTCAGACTCTATCTCCAAATAAAGTGCAGATAAGGTTTATTAAAGTTGGAGATTCTACAATTTTCCTGCCAATTGCTCTCACTGCTTCAATTTCCTTTTGCTGTTTTGAGTATTAGGATTCTATTGTTTCCAATCTAATTTTACAAATAACCCCCTTAAAGTCTCTAGCGCATTTTTTAAGCCTCATCAGGATAAGGCTTGACATCATGTTTTCTACGAATATTCTTCATTATTATTATCGTATCGGGGAGATTTACGAATTGGCATTATTTAAGGACGTTGTAAAGGTAGGACTATGACCGACGAAGAGAAGAAAATTCACGGAGAAATTGGCGGTTTCTCAAAGGATAAAACCGGAGTAGGTAATTTTGCAGATGTTCGTTCAGAGAATGATGATTATCGACAATACGTACTAGAGCGTTTGTCAGCAATAGCTCCTATTATTCAAAAAGTATCTCTTGGTGATTTTGGCGACAAAATAGAGATTTCTGAAGAAGATGACGAATTTACCGAGCTTTTAGTGGGTCTTAATTTGATGATTGAAGACCTGCGGTTCATGTTTGAAGAGAATAAAGAAAAAACAGAGGAACTTGAGCGCAGACTCAAAGAACTATCTGCTTTTAACAAGGTTGGTAGAGCATTGGGTTCAACCCTTAAGCTTGAGGAACAGTTGAAGATTATTTATGAACAGGCCGTAAGTATAATGCCTGCCGATCATTTCTACGTAGCGCTCTACCGTAAGAAAACTAAGGAAGCTGATGCAGAAATAGAATTTGTGTTTAATATTCAAGATAACAGACCAGCTCCCTTTAGAAGTCGTTCCTATGCTAAGGGACTTACCGAATATATCCTAGAGAATCGGCAACCACTACTCATAAAGAAAAATATTAGGGAGTTTGTTAGTAAATTAGGCTTAAAGGTTGATATTGTCGGTACGCCTGCGAAATCATGGCTTGGTGTTCCTTTGATTGTGCGTGACGAAATTATAGGTGTAATGTCTGTTCAGAGCGTGGCTAAAGAAGATGCTTATGATGAAGAGCATCTTGATTTTCTTATTTCTCTCGCCAGTCAAGCTTCAGGAGCAATTGATAATGCAAGAACCTATAGGGAGTTGGAAAAGCGTTTAACAGAACTTTCCGTTCTTAATGAAATAAGTACAGCAGTTACTTCTACTCTAAATATAGAGGAACTTTACAAACATATTCACGATCAACTTGGGCGTTTAGTAAAAGTAGAAAATTTTTATATAGCTCTCTATGATTCTAAATCTGATACTGTGAGTTGCCCGTATTCAATTGAAAACGGTAAGAAGATTGAAACAGGTTCAGGTGAATGGGCAACTCGTAAAGCTGGCAACGGTGTAACAGAATATGTAATTCGTACAGGTAAACCTCACTTGTTTCAGGGAGACAGCCAAGCTCAGCTTGCTGAATTGGGAATAGACCATATTGGCAAACCGGCTAATTCATGGGTTGGGGCGCCATTGATTGTTCGTAATCAGGTAATTGGCGTTATGGCTCTGCAGGGGTTTTCCAAAGATACAGTCTATACCCATAAACATCTGAAATTGCTTCAGTTGGTTGCTAATCAGGCGGCACAAGCGATAGAGAATGCACGTGGGTATCAGGAATTGGAAAGTCGTTTTACCGAACTCTCAGTGTTAAATGAAATAAGCCGAACTATAAGCTCAACCCTTGATATTAACGAGTTGTATGAAGAGGTACATGAACAAACTAAACGATTGATGTATGCAGATAATTTATACATCGCAATATTTGATAAAGAACGAGATGAGGTGAGTTTCCCCTATGTATTTGAAAATGGAGAAAGACAGCCTGTTGACCATGAAGACTGGCAGCCCCGTAAGTCGGCTAACGGCTTAACCGAATTCGTTATTAAGACAGCGAAACCCCAACTAATTATGGGTGATCCAAAGTCTGTCGGTATAGATACTTTAGGTAATCCATCTAACGCATGGCTTGGTGTTCCCTTAATAGCTCGCAATGAAGTTATCGGTGTTATTGCGGTTCAGTCCTTTGAATCTAACAAGTTATATACTGATAGGGATATGCGTGTTTTACAGATGATTGCCAATCAGGCGGCTCCTGCCGTTGAAAACGCCCGCGCTTACGGAACCCTTGAAGCAAGGGTGGCGGAACGTACAGCAGAACTTCAAAAATCAAATGAAGCGCTTGAAGATTTTGTGTATACGGTAACACACGACCTTAAAGCGCCCTTGAGGGCTATTTTAGGTTTCAGCCAGTTTCTCAAGGAGGATTTCGGGCCTCTATTGCCAGAAGAAGGACAGATGTATGTGAATCGTATGGGGCAGAGCGCTAAACGTATGGAAAGGCTGATTAACGATCTTCTTGAACTTTCCAGAGTAGGTAGAATAAAGAATCCTTACGAAGAAACAGATATAGATAAGTTACTTTCAGAGACGATATCTACGCTTGCTCCTGATCAAAAGGTTGCAATTATGATAGAAGGGCCTATGCCTTCCATTATATGCGATAGGGTAAGAATAGGCCAGGTTTTCGCAAATCTTATATCAAATGCTATAAAATATAACGATAAGGAACGTGCTGAAATCACTATAGGTTTCGATGAAAGAGACCATGAAGTGGAGTTTTTTATTAAAGATAATGGGCCTGGTATAGATGAACGCCACTTTGAGAAGATATTTAAGATATTCCAGAGATTGAGTAATGATGAGGGTGGAACGGGAATTGGTCTTGCGTTGGTTAAGAAGATAATAGAAAATCATAAAGGGAAAATTTGGGTAGAATCCGAACTTACTTCGGGAACAACCTTTAGGTTTATTCTGCCTAAGAAACAAGAATTAAGCAAGGAGCAATAGTGGAACAACAAAAGGGTATTCCTATTCTTCTCGTTGAAGACGACGAAAACGATATTTTAATAACTAAGAGGGCTTTTGAACGCTATAATCTTAAAAATACCCTGATGGTGGTTAGAAATGGTGAAGAAGCTCTTGATTTTATTTATCAAAGGGGAGACTACAACGATAAGTCAATCCCTGCCCCGGGGTTAATTTTGCTTGATATAAATATGCCTAAAATGAATGGCATTGAGGTATTGCGGCACCTGAAAAATGATCCGGATAAGAAAAAAATTCCTGTTGTGATGCTTACTACCTCAAGAAGAGAGCAAGATAGAATTGAAAGCTATAACCTTGGTGTAAACTCATATATAGTCAAACCGGTAGACTTTGCCAAGTTTGTTGAAGCTATAACTACTATCAATTTATACTGGAGTCTCAATCAATTGCCTTAGAATATATTAAATTATAATATTTACATTTTGAATGTTGGCAAAAAGAAAAGGGTGGAAATGTAAGTGGTGAATAAAAAGATACAAAATGACGCTAGGCAGTCTGCTATGAAAAATAAGCGGAAAGGAAAAGCTCAAGTCGACGTTTCACCTCAAATAAACGACCAACACAGTTATCGAAGCATTTTTGAAAATACAGTTATAGGGTTGTATCGCATAACGCCTGACGGTAAGGTGCTTTTGGCGAATCCGGTATTTTTGAGGATGCTTAAATATCCGTCTCTTGAAGCTTTAGCTACAGTCAATTTTGAAGAAAAAAATTCAAAAGCCGATTATAAGAGGGAAGAGTTTAAGAAAAAAATCAAAAAAACCGATGAAGTAGTAGGGTTAATTTCCGAGTGGACTCGTCATGATGGAAGCAGAATTTATGTAAGGGAAAGCGCTAGGGCTATTAAAGATGATAACGGAAAGGTGTTGTATTATGAGGGTACGGTTGAAGATATTACAGAACTCAAACGCGCCGAAGACGCCTTGCGTGAAAGCAATGAACTTTATCGTACTCTGGTGAATACCGCTCAGGAAGGAATTACTATTGTAGATTTGGATGGGAACATAACCTTTGCTAATCCTAAAATGGCCGATTTCCTTGGTTACGGCCCTGACAAGCTTATAGGCCGTTCGTTTCTGGATTTTGTTCCTTCTAAAGAAACCAGGCGCATTCGTTTGCAAATTCGCCGTCATATACAAGGAAAAACTTATCGATATGAATGGACATTAATCCATAAAGATGGCAAGCGCTGTAACGCTCTTGTTGCTGCTGCTCCACTTTATAATACGGAAGGTAAGCCCTATGCTACCCTTGGTATTTTTACCGATATAACCGAGCGAAAACAGGTTGAAGAGGAGTTTAGACGACGTGGCGATGAACTTGAACGTAAACTTACGGAACTTTCCGTATTTAATGAGATAGGCCAGGCTTTAAGTGCCACCCTGAAGATGGATGAATTAATGGAAGTTCTTTTGAATCAGACTAAGCGCCTTATGTATGCAGATGATTTCTTTATCGCTTTCTATAATGAAGACGTTAATATGATTGAATTTCCATTGTATCTTGAAAAGGGTAACCCCACTAATCTGCCTGCGCGTTCTTTTGGTAACGGACTTACAGAATATGTCATTTCTTCAAAAAAACCATTGCTAATCCAAGGTGAAGATTTTGAGAAAACCTGTAGGCGTTTAGGGATAAAAATGATTCTTCAAGGTAAACCGGCGCTTTCATGGCTTGGGGTTCCTATGATTTCCCACAATAGAGTGTTAGGGATAATGTCAGTGCAAAGTACCGAAGAAGAGCATATTTTTGACGATGATCATGTTCGTATTTTATCCTCAATAGCGAATCAGGCTGCGACGGCAATAGCTAATGCTCGTGCCTATGCCAAGCTTGAACGCAGGTTAACTGAACTTTCTGTTTTCAATGAAGTAGGTAGAGCGCTTGGAGAAACTCTCAATCTCAATGAGCTTCTCGAGGTAATTTATAAGCAAACTATGCGGGTTATGGAGGGAGACAGTTTTTATATATCACTATATGACGAGGAACAAAATACGCTTGAATTTCCCTTATTCGTTGGGGACGGTAAACGTATTGTAATGCCTGGGCGTCCGTTCGGAGACGGTCTTACCGAGTATATTATTCAACAAGGCGTTCCGATTATATTCGGAGAAGATATATTTGAAAAAGCGGCGGAGTTGGGAATACATTTAGTGCAGCATGGTGATGATGATATACCATTGTCATGGATGGGGGTTCCCATGATTTATCATGATAAAGTTGTCGGTGTCATTGCCATTTACAGCAAAACCCCCGGAATCTATGACGATGATCATAAGCGTTTGCTTTCATCAATAGCCAATCAGGCGGCAGCGGCTGTTCTAAACGCATCGGCCTATGCGCAATTGGAGAACCGGATAACGGAACTTTCGGTGTTTAACGAGATAGGTCGAGCTTTAAGTTCAACCATCCAGCTGGATGAATTGATGAAGCTTCTTCATGCCCAAACCAGACGCCTTATGTATGCAGAGAATTTTTATGTTGCGTCGTTTGATGAAGATACCGGTTTGATTGAATTTCCCTTCTATGTTTCAAATGGTAACATTGAGCAAGTACCACCGCGTCCATTTGGGGATGGTCTTACGGAATATATAATAACTCATCGCGAACCGCTTCTGCTTACCGATGACAAGGAGGATTCCGTTTCATCAATCAATAGGGTCAGGTTTGATGGAAAGAAGGCTTTATCATGGTTGGGAGTGCCTTTAATTTCTCAGGACAAGGTTTTAGGTGTGATTGCTGTGCAAAGCACAGAAAAGGTTAATGTTTACGATGAAGGCGATAAGCATCAACTTTTGGCAATAGCTAATCAAGCGGCTGGCGCATTTGCTAATGCAAAATCTTATACGGAACTGCAGCGTAGGTTGACCGAGCTTAGTGTTTTTAATGAATTGGGTAGGGCATTGGGAGCTACACTGAATTTTGACGAATTGATGGAAGTGCTTCTTACTCAAACCAGTAGGGTAATGGATACACAGAATTTTTATATCGCTCTTTATAACGAAGATAACAGTACCATTGAAATTCCTCTGTTGGTTAGTGAGGGGAAGCGTATGCATTTAGCAGCGCGTCCTTTTGGGCATGGACTTACAGAATACGTAATTTCATCAAAAAATTCGCTACTACTTAAGAAAAATGCACTTAAAGAAGCGGAAAAATTGGGTATTAAAATGAGTATAGTAGCCAATGAAACGCCGCCCAAAAGCTGGTTAGGTACTCCTATGATTTATCAAGATAAAGTAGTTGGGGTTATTGGTGTTCAGAATACCAAACAATCCAATGTGTATAACGAAAGTCACCAACGCTTGCTTGAAGCTATAGCTAATCAGGCTGGTGGAGCGGTACTTAACGCTAGAGCGTATGCACAGCTAAAGCGTCGTGGGCAGGAGTTTGCCACGTTATTTGATACCAGCACAGAGCTTGCTTCGACTCTTGATCCAAATGAGGTTACGTCTATAATAGCCCAAAAGGCTACCGAGCTTATTGGAGCAGACGCTTGTACCGTATACCGTTTTGATACAGATACAGAAATGCTTGTTCCTCAAACTACTACGAACAGAAAAATCAGAGATAAAATTATGGGTTGCATGCTTCCATTAGGAAAGGGAATTACAGGTAGAGCAGCTAAAGAACGTAGACCTGTTCTTGCTAACAATATCCATCTTGATCCGAATTCCTTTCATATTCCAGGGACTAAAAGAGAACCAACCTGTCTTTTATCAGCTCCATTGATTTCAAAAGGGGAACTTTTGGGAGGAATGACGCTTACTCGTTTGAGTGAGGAGGAATTTACAGAGCAAGACCTTCAAATATTCAGTTTGTTTGTTAGTCAGGCCGCTGAAGCCTTTTCCAATAGTCGTCTGTACGGGCAATTGCGTAAACGAAGCGATGAAATGCAAGTTCTTTTGAAAACTAACGCAATACTTGCGTCTACTCTCGACGTTGATGAGGTCTCGCGTCTGATTACCGAAAAGGTTACAGATTTGATAGGCGGTGACGGATGCACTATTTATTATTATGACAGCGAAGAGGAAGTTTTAATTCCAAAAACCACTACTATTGTAGAAGATAGAGAAAAGATACTTGCATATAAAGTTAAGTTAGGTGATGGGTTCTCAGGTAAGGCAGCTGTGGAGCGTAAACCAATTCTTCAAAATCACGTGTATCGTGATCCCAAAGCGCCACGTATTCCCGGAACATCAGATCGTCAGGCTTGTTTGATGGCTGTTCCATTAATATCCCGTGACGAACTATTAGGAGTAATGACGTTGGTTCGTTTCAGCGACGAAGGTTTTGAAGCTCACGATCTTGAGTTATTTACTTTATTCGCACGACAGGTAGCTGATGCAGCAGCCAATAGTCGTTTGTTTACTCAACTTAATGCTTTGAATGAAAATCTTGAGAAAATAGTCTCTGAACGAACCGCTGAACTTGAAGAGGCAAAACATCAGCTAGAAGAAGTACACACCAATTTTCGCGAACGGGTTCAGCGTCGTCTTGCTTCAATTGCACCGGTTATGGAAAAAATCTCGATTGGTGATTTTACAGATAATATTCCTTTCCCTGAAGAAGAAGACGAATTTACAGAACTTATAGTAGGTCTTAACTTAATGATTGATGACTTACGATTTATGTTTGAGGAAAACAGGCGTCGTAGTGAGGAAAATCGTAGACGTAGCGAAGAGTTGAGGGCGCTTTTGGAAACCAGTACCGCGATATCTTCTACTCTTGAAGAGCTTGAAGTTGCCGATCTCGTGGTACAAAAGGCGGCAGAAATTATTGATGCAGATGGTTGTACAGTGTATAGATTTGATAGTGCATCCAACGAACTTATTCCTCAAACGACAACTATTACAGAAAATAGAGAAAAAATCCTTTCATATCGTGTTCCTCTGGGGCATGGGATAACTGGGAAAGCTGGACAAGAACGACGTCCTATATGTGCAAATAATGTACATCGAACTTCAGATGCTCCGCGTATTCCTGGAACTAAGGAACGGCCAACCTGTCTTTTGTCAGCTCCACTGGTTGCTCAAGGGGAATTGATAGGTGTTATGACACTTTCTCGTTTTAGTGAAAACGAATTCTCAGATCATAATCTTGAGTTATTTTATCTTTTCGCTCGTCAAGTTGCGGAAGCTACAGCAAACAGTCGTTTGTTTGGAAAGCTTAAAGAGTTGAATGAAAATCTTGAAAAAATTGTTGCGAAAAGAACGAAAGAGCTTGAGGAAACATCAAGAAAAAATGCCAAATTCGCCAGAGAGCTTGAAGAGGTCATATATGTTGCCAGCCACGATTTGAAAACTCCTCTCAGGGCTATTACCGGCTTCAGTCAGTTTCTTCATGAAGATTTCAGCGATAAGTTGGGAAGGGAAGGTCAACTCTATCTTACTCGTTTGATTGAAGCTGTGAAGCGTATGGATAAACTTTTAGATGATTTGCTTCAGGTTTCAGCTGTTTCTCGTACAGAAAAAGATTATACTCAAGTTCCATCAGGTGATTTAGTAAAGGAAGCAATCAAGTTAATAGAGCTTGATGAGAATACCGATATTATATACGATCCAGATGAGCTTCCTGATGTGTTCTGCGATAGGGCAAAAATGGTTGAGTTATTCTACAACATAATTTCCAACGGAATAAAGTTTAATACCAAGCCTCGGAAGCAGATAAAAGTCAACGCGCGTATGATAGAAGGATTTCATGAATTTACAATAGAGGATAATGGAATAGGTATTGAAAAACGTCATTATGACAGAATATTTATGCTTTTCCAACGTCTGCATCAAAGAGGAGAATATGATGGAACAGGTGTTGGCTTGCCGATGGTGAAGCGGGTGATTGAGGAACATAACGGTCGGGTATGGGTTGAATCTGAGGTAGGAGTGGGTACAATATTCCACTTTACCATACCTGTGATTCAAACTGAGGAAGGTGACGAAACTAATTTAGAAAGGAGTGCTGATGGCTGAAAGAAAACCAATAGACATCCTTCTTGTTGAAGATGACGAGAATGATATCCTGATTACTAAAAGAGCCTTTACGAAGCACAACCTATCAAACCGTCTTTATGTAGTCAGAGACGGGGAAGAGGCTCTGGATTTTATATACCATAAAGGTCAGTATTCAGATGCCGAAGCCGCACCCCGTCCAGGGTTAATTCTCTTGGATATAAATATGCCCAAGATGAACGGTATTGAAGTGCTGCGTAAACTTAAGAATGATCCTGAGTATAAGATGATACCTATAGTAATGCTTACGACCTCAAAGCGAGATCAGGATAAAATAGAAAGTTACAATTTAGGCGTTAATTCCTACATAATTAAACCTGTAGATTTCAATAAATTTGTTGACGCTATTGCAACTATTAATCTTTATTGGGAGTTGAATGAGCTTCCGTAAAAAACTCAAGAGGACTTAATGAATCTTCACGAAGGGGTAAATTCACACAATATAGTTGGTGGTCCTGCTGCAAGCGTGAGGGTATTACTTGTTGAGGATAACGAATACGATCAAATGGCTTTCCGACGTATGGTTAAACAACGAGAACTTCATTATAAAGTTGAAACTGCAACTACAGGTTCTGAAGGAATTGCAAAACTTGAGGATAACGAATACGATATTATTCTTCTGGATTTTCTTCTTATTGACATGGATGGTCTTGAGTTTCTGAAAGAAATACAAAAAAAAGGACTTGATAGTCCGGTGATATTCCTTACAGGACAGGGTAACGAAAAGGTGGCTGTTGCCGCTATGAAGTTGGGTGCGTATGATTATCTTACTAAAACTTCGGATATGAGTCACCTTGCTCAATTGCCTGCAACTATAACTCAGGCTATTGATCAATTTAACTTGCGTAAAGAACGCGAGCAAATTGAACAAATGAGAACCGATTTTATAGCTATGCTAACTCACGACTTAAAGAATCCTCTTTCCACTATAATATCGGCTGCCGAATTTCTCAGTCAGGCCGAATGTTTGCAGGTTCAAGACAGAGAAAAGCGAATGGTCACGCTTATTGAAGGGGCATCAAAAGATATGTTGGGTTTAGTTGAAAACTTCTTGTTGGTTTCTAAAATTGAAGCTGGGAAATTGGAGCAGACTTTTGAGATGGCCAATATTAATGATGTACTTCTCAGAGTCTATAATATGAATAAACTTCATGCCGATAATAAGGGTGTGAAGCTTGAGATAGATCTCCTGCCTAGTTTACCTATGTTTAAGTGTAGCCCTACGCAAATGTTTAGAGTATTTACTAATTTGGTTGGGAATGCCTTGAAGTTTACCTCTGCAGGGAAGGAAGTAAGAATAATTAGTGAATTTCAAGTTGATACTATTAAGATTACAGTTAAAGATGAAGGAGTAGGTATTGCTCCTGATATTTTGCCGTATGTTTTTGATAAGTATAAACGCAGTACATCAGATGCAAATCCCAAAGGTATCGGTTTGGGACTTTATATTGTTAAGATGATTGTCGAGTCTCATAAAGGTACAGTTGAGGCAACTAGTGAATTTGGAAAAGGGACTTCGTTTATAGTTCGGTTTCCTGTTTCTGCAGAAGGTTAGCTGAGGAATTAACAATTTATCATAATCTAGACCAATTAATTTGGATGAAATGTGAAGATACACTACTTGCGATTAATTATAGAGCCGGAAAAACATTTACTAGCTAATTGCAAAAAATTAGAAACCAGTGTAGAATAAGAAAAGCGATTCGTGGTTAAATATTATAAAGATATAATTTTCTAAACAATGCCGATATTTTGGGTTTTCTACAGCCGTTTTGATAATGTAAAACGTCCATATCTTAGATTACAGTAAACTAGATTTGTAATTTCACTTCAGGAATAAGATACGCATTGCATATATCCTTATTGGTTTATTGTTATCTGGTTATAACGAAAAAGAGCAGGTTTCTCTTCATCGTTTTTCTTTACAATAATGAGCGTAATTCTACTCTAAGGAGTTGTGAATATGGGAGTAGCGTTCTATCTAATTTTAGGTTCAGGTACCTGTTTGCGAATAGGTGATTCCGATTCATCGTAGTACACAACTTTTACAATGGCGTAAATACGATGGTATCCGTAGAATAATTCCAATGGTTCTCCAGGCTTAAGGCCTTTGACAGCTTCCCAGAAACCGTCAAAGGTTGTAATTCGATGGTATTTACCTTTTACCGCTACTGCTCTGACCGGCCAATCTTTTACAACTCCCCATGATGCTGCAGAGCTTTGTTCTTCAACATCTGATATATATACAGCTGCTGAGTCCATGTCGTAGTTGTACTGCATAAGTCTGCTCATCGGCTGAATTGTCATGCCGGCAATGGAGATATATTCCTTTGGCCTATCAGAAGCCCTATCGTATGCAACCAGTTTGAATACCTTCTCTTCGCCGAATCGGGATATTTTAAGGGTACAGAGCTTATCTGCGAACTTTTTCATCAAAACGGTGTAGTCTGCGTTGTCTATAGGCGCTTTGCCGTTTACGGAAACGATTATATCGCCGGATTGAATTCCCACGGCGTCAGCTTCGTTACTTGGGGCAATTGCCCGTATAAGAAGAGCCTTGCGTACATTTTTAGGAAGTTTTGTTTTGAAGCTTTCCTGCGCCCTTGAAGTAGTAATTTCTGTTAAATCGAAGCCCATCCAGCCGACCCTGCCCGCGTATGGCATATTACCTGCGATAACTTCATCAATTATGGGTTTAAGTTGATTTATTGCCAAGGCCCAGCCGATACCTTGACCTGAAGTAAAAGCGTTTATGCCGATAATTGTACCGTCACTCATTCTGATGAGCGGGCCACCGGAGTTACCGAAATTTATAGGAGCATCAGTTTGTATAAATGTACCGGTTGCACTTGACGGAGTGTTAGATGTGGAACTTACAATACCTTCTGTGCCTGAAAATTCCAATCCGCCTGGATTTCCGAATGTACCTACCCTGTCGCCTATTTTTAATCTTTTGGAATTTCCTAATCGCGCGGCTGCCACGTTGTCAGGGACGCCTGGTTCATCTAACTTGAACCTAATCATACCAAAGTCAAAAACCGGATCAATATATATGGCTTCGGCTTGAATTCGTTCACCATCCTTAAAAGAAATTTGAGTGTTTACGATGCCGTTTCCTATAACGTGCTGACATGTAGCAACATAGGCGTAGCCTTCATTCTTATCAATATGTACAATGAAGCCTGAGCCTTGAGCAGAGCCGCGTTCCGATTGTTCTATGGCTACAATTGTTGTAACGTAGACTTTTACCGAATATTTTTCAGCTTCATTAAAAACTTTTATAGACGAAGCGGCAAAACTAACGATTGCCGAAGTTAATAACAAGAAAATAACTTTTGCAAATTTCTTATGAGAATTCATGACGCTCCTTTCGGGAGTTATAATTGGGTGATAAATTGTTAAATGGGTCGTGCAGGATTTGAACCTGCGGCCACCGGATTAAAAATCAGGTGCTCTACCAACTGAGCTAACGACCCTTATTGAAAATATGATATTATCTCAGAGTTTAATTTTAATCATCATATCTGAGATTTATTGCAGGGCTAAGTTTAATCAATGAAGCGGGTAAGTCAAGTTTTATGACGGTTAAATATCGGTGTTCGTTGTCGTAGTTCTAGTCCCTAGCCCTAAGGGGAAGTAGATAAGTGTCAAGATTTATTCCTCTTTTGCTTATACCTAGGGTAATATAGCCGCTGGCAAGAAAGATTATTTGCATAAAATTCTTCCTATTTTTTAGCTTTGAATACAGTATCCCGTCCATTGTAGAACCACAAAAGACGATCCCTTATTTCATACCAGATACTTGTTTGGTCGCTAATGTAGTTATACTGACTGTAGGTTCCTATACCTTTTAACCGACTTACTCGTATATCTTCACTGTAAGATGGTAATTCATCGTTTGAAGTTAAACCTAAAGAAGGCATAGTAGAATAAGATATATCAAGGGTAGAATCAGAGCTGTATGAGATTGAGAAAGAGGCCAATGAATATCCTTCCTTATATTCATCTGGAATTAATTTTACAGTATAGATTTCTGAGTACGGCATTAGGTAAGAGTTAAATACAATCTTATTACCTATAATTCTTGCGAAATTTGTTATATCAAATCCTTTTGGCGTTCGAAACCAATTTCTTGGATAACCTCTTGGAAAGGCTTTCGGTTTGCCTTTTGTTTGCATCTTAAAACAAAGAGTATCATCTTTCCAAAATGAATCGGTTACTACTAGAATAAATGTATCACAATACTTCCAAGTAGCAGGTGGGTATATATTTGCATCATCCCCATCCGCACTTCTTTCATAGCACCATTCGTAGTCCAGACCGAACGGGAAGTAGGTTGTGTCAAGGTTTATTGTTCTTCCTTTGCGTATATCTGGAGTCATGCAGCTACTGGCAAGAAAGATTATTCCTAAAGCGATTACTGTTGACATAGAGATAAAGATTCTTTGCATAAAATCCTCCTTCAAACTTTGCAGGACACTCCCAACGAATTCCCTCATAATTTATAATATTGCATAGTAAGTGTTTGTCAAGTGTTAAAAGGGGTTAGTATGGTTGACAAGAAGATGTTAAGGCTTATACTTGCGGCTAAATATGATTGAATTGGGGAAGAAATCCAAATCCCGCCGCGATATACTTGATAAAGTGGCGCGAATTTCCGGGGTTGACGTGTTTGCCTGCTACCAGTGTGGACGCTGTTCAGGTGACTGTCCATCTATTAACTTGATGGACATTATGCCTAATCAGGCTATACGTTTCCTTCAGCTTGGTGAAGTGGAGCGTCTGCTTAGTTCAAAGACTATTTGGGTATGCGCTTCATGTTTTACATGTACGTCACGCTGTCCTAAGGGCATAGATATAGCCAGAACACTTGAAGCCTTGCGTCAGGTATGCTTGCGTAAAAACGTTGATAACCTTGATCTTAACGATATTCCAGAAGAGGAACGTATGAAATATCCCACTATTGCATGGGTTTCAGCTTTAAGGAAGCTTTCAGGATGAGCGCTGATAAATCTCGTAGCATTGCTTACTATCCTGGCTGTACCATGAAAACTACAGGACAGGCTTTTGAAAAGTCGGCCTATGCGGTTACTAAGGCCTTAGGTATTCAAATGAGAGAGCTTGAACGTTGGAACTGTTGCGGAACAGTATTCTCTCTTACCACAGATGATACTATGCACCATATTGCCACAATCCGTAATATGGTTCGTGTTGAAGAGATGGGCGAGTCAGAGGTTCTTACCCTTTGCTCCATGTGTTACAACACACTTAAGCGTTCCAATGAATATGTGAGTTCCAACCCTGTTATTCTGGCAGAGCTTAACGATTTTATGTACAAGGAGAACTTAAAATATTCAGGTAAGGTTAAGGTTCGCCATCTTCTGGAATTGCTCCGTGACGATGTAACCTGGGCAAGACTTTCCGCAAAGCTTGTTAATCCTCTAACGGGTATTAAGTTAGCCCCATATTATGGTTGCGCTCTGGTTCGTCCGGCAGGCGCTGGTGTTGACAGTCTTGAAGATCCATCGATTATGGAAAACCTTATCTCTTCGCTTGGTGCAGAGCCGGTTGCATGGCCGTCACGTTTGGAATGTTGCGGTTCTTACCATACTATCGGACATTCTGAATTGGTTTTTGAGCGCACCGAGCGTATTGTTGGCGAAGCGCTTAAGGTTGGGGCAGACGCTATTATTCTTTCTTGCCCGCTCTGTGAGTTTAACATAGGTTCGCGTCAGCCCGAAGTTGCAGAGAAGATTTACGGATTCAAAGAAATACCGGTTCTTTATTTCACACAGGTAATGGGACTTGCTTTGGGTATTGCACCCGAAGAGTTGGCCATTACAGATAAAAGGGTTTTAAGTTTGATTCAAGAAAAGGTGGAAGCGTGAAGAGAGCCCGTATAGGAGTCTTCGTTTGTCACTGTGGTCTTAACATTGCAGGGTCTATCGATGTTAAAAGATTAGCCGAAGAGGCGCGAGGGATTGCGGGAGTTGTGTATGCAAAAGATTATATATATATGTGTTCAGAACCCGGTCAAGATATGGTGGCGGAGAAAATTAAGGAAGAGAATCTTGATGGCGTAGTTATAGCTAACTGTTCGCCTTCTCTTCACGAAAAAACCTTCCGTAATGTAGGTAGACGTGCGGGGCTTAATCCCTATAAGGTGGAAATTGCCAATATTCGCGAACAGGTTTCGTGGCCGCATATGAATAATATGGAGGAAGCGACCCGTAAGGCTCTTACCGTGGTTCGTGAAACGGTTCGTAAGCTTTCCGGCAATTTGGAACTCAACCCATTTCAGGTTCCAATTACCCATAAGGCTTTAGTAATCGGAGGCGGTGTCGCAGGGATTCAGGCTGCTTTAGATATTGCCGACGCTGGCCATGAGGTTTATTTGGTTGAGCGTGAGGCGACAATTGGCGGTAATATGTTGCAGCTTTCTGAAACCTTTCCAACACTGGATTGTCCCCAGTGTATTATGACTCCTAAGATGACAGAGGCTTCGCAGCATCCTAATATTCATCTACTTGCTTATTCTGAAGTGGAAGATGTTTCAGGTTACATAGGTAACTTTGACGTTAAAATTCACCGAAAATCACCGTATATCGACTGGGCGAAGTGTACCGGATGTTCTGACTGTGCTAAGGTATGTCCTGTTGAAATGAAATCGGAATGGGATCACGGTCTTGCACGTCGTAAGGCTGCCTATCGTCCATTTGCGCAGGCTGTGCCTAACAAGTTTACCATTGATAAATCGTCAGAAGAAGCTCCGTGTCGTGCGGCTTGTCCTGTTCACCTTAACGCTCATGGTTATGTTACAGCAACTTCTGCTAAAGAGTTTGGTCGGGCGCTTTCTATAATACGTGATGAATCGGCTTTTCCCTTTGCCGGTGTAGCAGGGCGCATTTGTACTCATCCCTGTCAGCAGGCATGTGCGCGTAAAGAGGTGGATGATAAATCGGTAGCTATCAAACATATCAAACGTTGGCTTGCCGATTGGGAACTTCGTGAAAATGGTGAGGCCGCTATAAACATTGAAATTGAACCTGTTTCAAATCAAAAAGTAGCTATAGTTGGAGCAGGTCCTGGAGGCTTGCAGGCAGCGGTTGACTTAAAGAAAGCGGGTCATGATGTTACTGTCTATGATGCGCAATCTAAGCCAGGAGGAATGCTTCTTTCAGGAATTCCAGCTTTTCGTCTTGATAAAGACGTTCTTCAAAAAGAATGTGATTTAGTCTTTAAGCTAGGAGTCAATTACAGACCCAACACTACAATCGGTAAGGATATTCCCCTCAAGAGTTTAATTGACGCCTACGATGCAGTATATCTGTCCGTTGGTGCATATAAAGAAGGGAAGATGGGAATCTCTGGTGAAGATCTTGAAGGTGTTGGCGGCGGCGTGCAGTTTCTTGGAGCATTAAACCGTGGTGAGACGCCTAAGATAGGCAAGCGTGTTGCAGTTGTTGGTGGGGGAAACTCAGCCATGGATACAGCCCGCTCGGCGCTGAGGCTTGGTTCAGAAGTAACAATTATCTACCGCCGTACTGAAAAAGAAATGCCTGCAATTGCAGATGAGGTTCATGCAGCTAAGGAAGAAGGCGTTAAGTTTATGCTCCTTACTAATCCTATCCGATTTATAGGTGAAGGTGGTAAACTTAAGGCTGTTGAAGTAGTTCATATGGAATTGGGAGAACCTGACGATTCAGGACGTAGGCGTCCGGTGCCAATTGAAGGTTCTGAAGAGATTATTGAATTTGATAACGTTTTTCTGGCTATTGGTGAAAAACCCGAACTCTCCTTTATCACTTCTGAAGATTCTATAGAGCTTACACCATGGAATACTATTGCTGTTGATGAAGAAACCCTGGTTACCTCAAATCCAAAAGTTTTCGCAGGTGGCGATTGCGTTACTGGTCCTGCTACATTTATTGATGCGGCGGGTGCGGGACGCAAGGCGGCGAAGTCTATAAACCTTATGCTTGAAGGATTGGACTTTACTAAAGACAGGGAAAATGAACTTTCCCGAAAGTCAGACCTTATTGGCGATAAAGATCTAGCCAATCCTACAACCTTTTCTTCTATGCCAGAACTTGCCGTCAAAGAACGTATAGATAACTTTAACGAGGTTGAAACAGGGTATGCTGAAGAAGAGATTGTTGAACAGGCTAAGCGTTGTATTCATTGTGGAGGATGTTCGGAGTGCCGTTTGTGTGAGGCTGCTTGTGAGCCTGATGCTATTGCCCATTCCCTTAACGATTGGACTGAGGAGATAAACGTAGGCGCAATTGTTGTAGCTACAGGTTTTGAACTTATGCCATTAAGCCGGATGCCTGAGTATGGCGGCGGGAAATTCCCTGATGTTATTGACGCTCAGCAGTTTGAACGTCTGCTATGCGCCTCGGGGCCCACAGCAGGTGAGGTTCGTCGTCCTTCAGACGGTAAGGTTCCTAAAAAGGTGGCTTTTGTACATTGCGCCGGTTCGCGAGATCCTGAACACGGAGTAGCCTACTGTTCGCGGGTATGTTGTATGTATTCAATTAAACAAGCAATGCTTTACAAACATGCCGTGCATGACGGGGAATCGTATCTGTTCTATATAGATATCCGTTCAAACGGTAAGCGTTATGAGGAATTTTATGCCCGTACTGCTGAGGAAGATCACGCTACCTTTATTCGTGGAAAGGTTTCACGTATATACGAACAGGACGGTATTGTAACAGTTTATTCAGAAGATACTCTTACCGGAGAATCGGTCAGACTGGATGCGGATTTGGTGGTGGTGGCTTCAGCCATGTTGCCTTCCAAAGGCGCGCAGGAATTGGCTTCCAAGCTTCGCTTAGCTACAGATGAGTACGGTTGGATATCAGAGGCGCATCCCAAGCTTCGCGCTGTTGAAACCCTTACAGGCGGGGTTTTTGTAGCAGGCGTTACTCAGTTTCCCAAGGATATTACCGATACAGTCTCGCAGGCTTCTGGCGCTGCTGGTAAGGTTTTGGGTATGTTTAGTAGGGAAACTTTGGAGCGTGAACCCTTGATTGCAGAGGTTGATGCAGATATTTGTACCGGTTGCGGTATTTGTGCAGAGGTTTGTCCATATGACGCTCCGGTTGTTGATCCTGTAAAAAAGAAGGCCAAAGTAAACGAGGCCTTATGTGAAGGTTGTGGAGCCTGTGCTGCTGCCTGTCCTTCTCAGGCGGTAAAACATCGCAATTACACACGCACGCAATTGTTTGCCATGATTGATGAGGCAACGAGGGATTATTGATGGCTAGCAAAGAAAATTCAAAACATGTTGTTGTTCTGGGTGGAGGGACAGCAGGTATTGCGGCGGCTTTGTCGTTGAACGATTTAGGTTTCCATGTCTCTCTTGTTGAGAAAAATTCTCATCTTTTGGGAACTATTGCTCAACTTGATAAACAGTTTCCAAATGACGCCTGTGGGTTCTGCCAGCTTCGTTCCCGTGTTGAACCAGGTGTTTCCGAACTTTGCCTGCGGCGCGATTTGGGTGCCGATAATTTGGATATCCACACCTTATCGATACTTTGGAATGTAGAAAAGCTTGATGATGACCGCCTAAAACTTTCCTTTAACCAAAAATCCTCATACATCAAAGCGGATTTATGTGTACGTTGTCGAAAGTGTGAGGAAGTTTGTCCAGTTGAAGTTCCCGATGATTTTAACATTCAGGGGAAACGTAAGGCTGTTTATACCCGTTATCCAATGGCTATTCCTTCAACATGGGTGATTGACGGTGAGAGTTGCACTAGATGTGGCGAGTGCGTAAAGGTGTGTCCTACGAACTGTATTGATTTAGATATGCAACCTAGGGAGTTTTCGCTTGAAGCTGATGCTGTGGTTGTATCAACCGGTTTTTCCCTTATAGATCCTTCATACCTTACAGAGTTAGGTATTCGCTTTCCAAATGTAATAACCAGTTTGGAATTGGAAAGAATTCTTTCCAGCTACGGGCCTACTCAAGGTAGTCTGGAGCGACCGTCTGATGGTCATAAACCTTCTAAGATAGCGCTTCTGTTTTGTGCCGGTTCGCGCGACCGCTTGCATCCTTATTGCTCGTCTGCGTGTTGTATGTACGGAACTAAAGAGGCTAGAATTTTGCATGAGCAGTATCCTGATGTTGAAGTAACTGTTTTTTACATGGATAGGCGTGGATTTGGCAAGTCTTACTATTCTTACATAGAAGAAACTTCGCCTTATGTCCGTTGGATACCAAGTCGTCCTGCAAAGGTGGAGGAGACCTCGAATAATAATCTCATACTACACTATGAGTCTGAAGACGGAAGCTTTCGTAAGGAAGAGTTTGATTTAGTTTCATTAGTTGTTGGCCAAGAGGGACAAGCAAATGATTTTGCAGAGCTTTTTGGATTGGAAACTAACAACGGTTTCCTTGACTTAAAAAAGGGTACAGAAATTAATACAGCGAACCCTAAAGTGTTTGCTGTAGGTTCGGCAGGCGGTCCCAAGGATTTACCGGATTCTGTTACTGAAGCTCAAGCTGTTGCAGCACAGATTGCGGCTATGTTTGGTGTTGACAAAAAATCAGGCATTCAGCAAAAATCCGTAGCGCCTTTTCCAAAAGTCGGGGTTGTATTTGATACTGTTGGTGATGACGAAGGATTGGATAAAGACGCAATTAAAACATTCTTTAGCCAAAAAGGTATTCCTACAAGCTTCATTAACTATGCCGAAACAGAGAAGGGACTGCTGGAGCTTGAGAATTTTATTATGGATAAGGAAGTAGATAGGCTTGTTGTTGCCGGTCCAAATCCTAACAAAGCGGAGCGCATTCTTAAAGAAAAGGTTGTTCAAATGGGTTGGCATCCTGCACAATTGGAACTTTTGGATTTTCGGGAACAGGTGTTGTGGGGATATGAAGATGCATCCTTGTTTAATGAAACTGCCTGTATTCTTGCGCTTGCTTCAGCTGAAAAACTTCGCTTATTGAGCTTTGAGGCTGCGGACTTGATTCAACCCTTTAGTCGTGCGCTTATAGTTGGCGCAGGTGCTGCCGGAATGTGGGCAGCAAAGTTGCTTGCTGATGCAGGTATATCAGTAACCTTAATTGAGAAAGAAGACGAAGTAGGAGGCAATGCGCTTAAATTAACTAGGACTCTTGAGCGTTTTGATGTTCCGCCCTTCCTGTCTCAACTTATATCCGAAGTTAAGGAATCAAAAAATATAGAAATAATGACCGCAACGACACTTTCCTCTATTAACGGAGAGTTAGGTAAATTTACCTGTAGTCTTTTTAAGGGTGATGAGGAACTTACTAGAGGGGCCTCTGTAGTTATTTTTACTACAGGAGCAAAGGAGTATAAACCTGCTGATGGTGAGTTTGGTCATGGTTTGAATAATGTATTGGGAGAAAGAGATTTTGCAGGGATGATTGCTCGCAACGAAACCTCCAATCTTAAATCTGTGGTAATGATACAATGCGTAGGATCGCGTAATGAAGAGCATCCGTATTGCTCGCGCGTATGCTGCCGTAGAGCGTTAGCGAATGCAATTGCCCTCAAAGAGACTAATCCGAAAATAGAGGTTACGATTATTGCAAGGGATGTGATGAGTTGGGGATTGTCTGAGCTTTATTATCGTAAGGCGCGTGATATGGGAGTAAATTTTATCCGTTATACTCAAGATAACCTTCCAAAGGTTTTAGAGCGGAATGAAGGTCTTATTGTTTCCGTGTTTGATAGTCTTCTTAACGCTACAGTTGAGTTGGCTGCCGATAAAGTTGTGCTAGCTCACGGTATTATTGCCTCTTCAAGCCCTGTTATTTATAACGACAAACCTTTGGATTTAGATAAGTTTGGATTTTTTGCCGAGGCTAATCCCAAGTTCAGGACTACCGAACTTGAAGTTGACGGATTCTTTGCCGCCGGACTAGCCAAGGGGCCAAAGCGATTTTCAGAATCTCTAACCGAAGCTTCTGCTGCTGTGGCAAAGGCTTTGGTATTTCTGCGTTCTGAAAAATTTACTCCGAAATACTATGTTGCTCGCACCAATACACGTAGGTGTGCGTATTGTGGAATATGTGTAGATGCTTGTCCCAATTCGGCAAGGGTGATGGATGAGGAACTTTTGTCAGCCCGTGTTATAGAGGCTATTTGTCAGGGATGCGGGGTTTGTGCATCGGCTTGTCCTTCGCAAGCAGCGCATCTTTTGAATTTGGAAAGTGATCAGGCTTTTGCCATGATTGATGTAATGTTGTCTCAATCCGAAAGGGGAGAGAAAGAATGAATGAGTTTGAACCCAAAATAGTAGGTTTTTTCTGCAACTGGTGTACGGCCGCCGCCGCCGACCTTGCCGGAACATCCCGCATACAGTATCCGGCTAACGTAAGGCCCATTAGGGTAATGTGTTCTGGTTCTGTTGACATGAGCTATGTCATAAAATCTCTTCTTGAGGGAGCCGATGGTGTACTTATTGGCGGATGTCATCCAGGTGATTGTCATTATGTGAACGGTAACTACAAAGCAAGACGTAGGGTAGCGCTTTTGAAGTCAATATTCAATACCCTTGAATTGGAACCCGATAGGGTATGGTTGCGCTGGATTTCAGCATCCGAAGGGGTTCGTTTCGCTAAGGTGGTTCGGCAGATTACAGATGAAATAAAAGAAAAAGGACCCAACCCGATGGGTTCGACACCTCAGACTTAGGCGGGAATGATGGCTGGTATATACAAAAAAGACCTTAATCCAGATAAGGCTGTTCGTGAATTTTTCGCAGAGCTTTTTTCTGCAAACCTTATATCTACAGCTCTTTTGCCTGCGCGAAAAGCAGGTTTGAAACAGGTGTTTCCAGCGTTATTATCTTCAAAAGATTCTCTTGAGCAGGTTTATCCTTTTGCGCCTGTGATGCCTGTATCTACCGCGGTTCAGCTTTCTAAAATAACCCGTTTTGCTAATCCTAAAAACATAGTTGCAGCTTTTCTCCGTCCATGTGAATCACGGGCGGCTGTTGAATTGGTTAAACTCAGTCAAATCAATTTAGATAACGTATTGCTTATTACACGTGATTGTCCAGGAACTGTTGAACCTGAGGTTTTTGAGGCCAAAGCTTCCAATGGAAATCTACCTTCTTTCTCAGATTTTGAACAGACCGATATTCGTCCGGTATGCAAAATGTGCGCATATCCTGTAGCGCCGGTTGCGGATATTAACATAGGCACTTTTGGCACAGATTCAGGGATTATTCTTGAGGCAAAAACGGATAAGGGTAGAGAAGCTTTGAAGCGTATCAAGATGGATGCGGAACTTACAGATTTTTCTATTCGTGAATCAGCTATTGCAGCAGAAACTGAAAAACGTACTGCTTTTGCAGAAAAACATATGGCAGAGCTTAAAAAAGAAGTTGCTGGAATAGATAATATGGTTAAGTTCTTCGCGGCTTGTGTAAATTGTCATAACTGCCGTACGATGTGTCCTGTATGTTATTGCAATGAGTGTTTCTTTGACTCATCAACCTTCCACTTTGAAGGGCCTCGCTATGAGGAGTGGGCTAACCGTAGAGGCGTGCTTCAAATGCCTCGCGATGAGATGCTTTTCCACTTAGGACGTATGAACCATATTGGCCTTTCATGTGTTGGTTGTGGTATGTGTGAACAGGCTTGTCCGCATGATATTCGTGTTGGCCAACTGTTCACCCTAATCTCCACCACAGCCCAGAAAGAACTTAATATTCATGCTGGCATGTCGCTTACCGATCCCCTACCATTGGCTACTTATCGTGAAGATGAGTTTACCAATATGGGAGAGGAAAAGGCGTGAACAAGAAGATAGCTTTTGCAGTTTTTTCAGCACTGTTATTTTTTATAGGGTGTCCCAATATCAGGAATCTAAAACAAGTTAGCGATATTTCAACAGTTAACTGTGCGGAATTACAGTATGAGGAATCCGGCGTGATGGTGTTTCGTGATCAGAAAAGTTGGGAAAATTTCTGGCAGCAGTATTGTCAGACTGTAAATGCCGAAGGAGTTAAACTTACTGCACCGAAAGTAGATTTCTCAACTAAAATGCTGATAGGGGTTTTTGCAGGCGCTAAGCCTACTGGCGGGTATTCAATTTCAATTCAGCGTATAATGGAGAGTTCAAAAAGTATTCTTGTTGAATATAAGGAAACAGAACCTTCGCCGGATGCTATGGTTACTATGGCGTTTACCTATCCATGTCACATTGTTTCAGTTACACGTTCTGAGAAAAACGTGGAGTTCAAAGCGGTTAAAAAATAAAACCGTAGTCGGTTTTTTTCACACAGCCAATATTTCTATTTACATTGCAGCTTGCTTTATTTTTATGATAAGTTATTCCTGAAGCAATTAAGTTTTTTGTGGTTCCTGAATACTACATGTTGTGGATATAATTTTTAAGACTTAAAATAAAAGACGGAAAGAATTTCTTTAAGAATATATAGAGGAGTGTAGCAATGAATAGCGAAATCAATATTCTTACAACTGCTAATCTTCGAGTTTTTTTGGGTTTATTTTTGGATGTAGCTATAATTATTGTATTTAATATGGGGTGGTTACGCATATAACGTTTTGTTCGACGTTCGGCACGCTCTTCCTCTTTAATTCTTTCTGTTAATACCCTAGCTTCCGACTGAGCTGCGTTACTTCTAAATTTAGGATAGCAGTCTTTACATATACCATCTTTGAAATCTTCAACAGGTTTAAGTTTTGTGCAGTAGGGACATTTTTTGAGTTTTGGAGGTTCTTCTTTTTGAGCGTGTTGTTGTTTATTACTTGAATTCATTTTTTGAGATTGTGAATTAGTTTTTATTTCAAAATCATTATAACAATTTTGGCAGAAGAATTGGTTCGGGCTAATTTCCATTATTTCATTTGAACCACATTTTGGACATTTTAGTTTACCGTCAGACATGAAATTATTATATCAAGAGAATAATTTTTGTCAAGCATTATTTAATATTTATTCGCACTTGTGATAGGGTATCTAGCAAATAAATAAGTTAGTCTGCAAATATCAAGTTAAATCTTGTCTCTTTAGTGTAGCTAAACTCTGGGTTTGAAGCCTTTGCCCAGCACTTCGTAGGCGTCGGAGATAACAACAAAAGCATTTGGATCAACCTGTTTAACTATGGCTTTGAGGCGAGGTATTTCCTTACGTGTCAATACTATATAAAGTACGTCTCTGTCTTTGCCAGTGAAATATGAATGTCCCTTCAGCGTAGTTACTCCACGGCGTAGCTCTAAAGCTATTGCCCATGAGATTTCTTGCGGGTTAACGGTGATGATATGAGCCGTGCGAGCATAGCTGAAGCCTTCTAGTATCATATTTAGAACAAAAGAGCTGATGATTAAGGCCATTATTCCGTAAAGAGGCGCTTCCAGGTCTTTGAACACAAATCCCGATGAGCCGATTACTACAAGGTCAATAATCATTATCCAGCCGCCAACAGAAATATTTGTATGTTTGTTCAAAAACTGAGCAATTATATCTGTTCCACCTGTTGAGCCGTTGCCTCTGAAAACTATCCCCAGGCCTAAACCAAGCACTATACCGCCGAATATGGAACCTAGAAGGTGGTCGCCTGTGGCGCTAGGCAGTTGAATAATAGATTCAAATAGAAAAATGAAACCGGAAACAAGTAGAATGCCAGCCAAACTTTTAAGGGCGTAGCGGGTTCCCATTCCTTTGAGTCCTAGAATAAATATAGGAACGTTAAGAGCAATATAGAATAACGATATCGGCCATTTGAAAAGGTAGTTTAGCATAATTGATATGCCACCCACACCTCCGGAAACCACTTGATGAGGAGCCAAGAACATAACATAAGCGATACCACAAACGGCACTACCTATAGTTATTAGGGCAGTATCCCTAAGCTCATTCTTCCAGTTAAACTTAAACTTGAACTTAAATTTTAGTTTATCGATTCCTTGTTTGATCATTCTGTAGTCTACCCCTTCAGTGATGAGAGTCAAGTTGCACTTCTATATTGCTTTGTTGTCAGAAGCTTGACTCAGGACTTAAACCTTAGGGCTGAAGTATAGATGTGTATATTTAAAATAAGGCCCGCTTTTTAGCGGGCCTTGCTTCACAAGTAATGTGTACGAAGTACGGGATGTGGTTACTGTGTTATGGGGGGTTACGAGGGTGTTATGGGAGTGTTATGGGGACGGTGCAGGGCTTTGCGCTGAAAGCAATCAGGAATATTCAAAAGCATTCGGTATTTTGCAACAGTGCGGCGAGAAAGTTTTATTCCCATTTCCTGCAATTTTTTTGATATCTGTGCATCGGTAAAGGGTGTGGACTTATCCTCAGCATCAATTATTGTTTTAACTTTTGTTAGCAAGGGGTTGTGTTCTGTTTTGGTAAAAAACGATTTCAAAGGGAAAATACCAACCGGTGTTTCAATGTATTTATCCTTGACTGCCCGTGAAATGGTTGAGGGGTGCAAACTGAGCGCTTCGGCAATGTCTTTCATCAATAGAGACACAATCTGTGAACTGCGTCCTGAAAAAAAGTCGTAATTACGCATTAGCAATTCTTCACCAAGACGTGACAGGGTTTCACGACGCTGCAGGATACCTTTTATGAACATTTTTGCAGACTCAAGCTTTCGTTTGGCAAATTCTATATCTTCTTTTTTATAAATTTTGGGATTATCAAGAATTTCCCTTACCCTTCTGGAAAGGCGTAAGGGCGGAATGGGTCCTTCGTTTATTGTTACTTTAAGCTTATTCTGACGGTATATTAAACTTATATCAGGTTGAACGGTGCGTGAAGGGATTTCATGAAAATTTCGTCCTGGTTTAGGGTCAAGCGTAGCTATTAATTCAAAAGCTTCAACAATCCGTTTTTGAGGAATTCTAAGCTTATTACCTATTGAAGTTATGCGTTGCTGAAGAAGTTCTGAAAAACATTCCTTAAGTATACGAACTTCAACGGAGTTATCGTCATAGCTCATTGTGTTGAGTTGTATTATGAGGGCTTCTCTTATATCATAAGCGGCAATTCCAACAGGTTCCATTCTAGTGATTTTATCGCGGATTTCTGCAACTTTGTTTTGCTCGCAACCTAAATAAAGTGCGATTTGTTCAGGTGTTTGATGCAGAAAACCATCGTCATCAAGTAAATCGAGAATGTATTTTGCTATTTGAAAATCTTCCTCCGATTTGCTGAATTCGGCTGTGATGGCGTTAAGCATTTGCTCTTCCAGAGAGGATCTATCAGGGGCTGCTGAGTAGATATTTTCTCTGTCGTCTTGTTCTGCTGCTTGGGTATATGGGGAGGGATAGGAATCGTCGCCATCAGGATAATAATCGTCTACAGCGGTATCCTTAAGCGCTTCCTGTGTTTCTTGCGTTACTTCATTGGTTTCTGTCAACTCCGTTTCTTTTTTTTCATCAGGTTCATCTTGTACAATCTCCAAAGCGGGATTTTGCTCAAGTTCAGTTTGCAGCATGTGTTCTAAGGAAAGAATATTGGCCTGCAGAATCTCAAGCCTCTGACGCATTTCTTGAGTTAAATGAAGCGTAAGTTCAGTTTTAAGAGAGGTTTCTAATCGTAGAGGAGTAAATGCTGATGAAGCGTTCAAATTTTGAACTCCTTACCCAGATACACTTCTCGTACCTTTTTGTCAGAAATTAAATCGTGGGGAGAGCCGGAAACTAAAATTCTGGAATCGTACATAAGGTAGGCTCTGTCGGTTATTTCCAGGGTCTCTCGTACGTTATGGTCGGTAACCAGTATTCCGATTCCGTCTTTTTTTAACAATCTAACAATTTTTTGTATCTCAGCCCTTACTATAGGGTCAATTCCAGTGAATGGTTCGTCAAGAAGCAAGAATTTGGGGTCTGTAGCCAGAGCGCGTGCAATTTCAACCCGTCTGCGTTCTCCACCCGATAAGGTTTCTCCCTTAGATTTACGCAGGCTTGTAAGGTTAAATTTTTCTAAAAGGCTTTCGGTTCTTTCCTTTATTAGTGATTTAGGGTAGTTTCGTAACTCCATTACAGCCTTTAGGTTATCTTCAATGCTGAGTTTACGGAAGACAGAAGGCTCCTGAGATAGGTAGCCAATGCCCATTCTGGCTCTTTTGAAAACTGCTAAATCGTTGATTTTTTGCTCATCAAGCATAATACTGCCTGCTGAAGGTTGCAGAAAGCCGATTACCATAGAAAAGGTTGTTGTTTTCCCAGCTCCATTTGGTCCAAGTAGGCCTACAACTTCGCCTTGATGTACGTTAAAAGAAACATCTTGCACTACAGGACGTTTGCCGAAGGATTTGTAAAGTCCTTTTACGTCAAGCCTGCTTAGGTGTTTATTTGTTGTGCTTTGCTTTTTCTGCTTCTGGTGTCCAGTAGTAGGTGCCATTGGCTCCTCCGGTAAAGGTTAACACTTCGTGTTTCTTTTTTCTTAAATCGATACTTAAAAATTTTGATGTTAGTATAACAGAATCCCTTCCTTCTGTTCGATATTTTGTCGTTACCTGCGGGAGTAGGTCTATTTTTTGTATTCTACGTTCTTTGAAAACAAAATTTGCTGAATCGGCAGTGATATTTCCATCTGAACTTATCAAAGAGATATTGCCTGAAGCGTTACCGTAATTATCTCTATAATGCAAAATCACGTAGTCGCAGTGTACGTTGCTATTATCTGCCCAAATGTGTACCTTCTCGTTTGCTTCGGCAGTGTGATTCTTTTGATTCAAAAACATGGTTTTGCTCTTAATCCAGAATTCCGGATTGGGGTTATCGTCTGAAAGCATGGGATTCCTTTTTAAGCTGCCGCTTGCGGCATTAAAATCATAGTCAAGGTCGTCGCCGCTTATAACGATACCTTCTTCCGTATCCCTTATCCGCGCTCCAAACGGAACCCTGCTGGTTTCGTTACTTAGGTTAATTATTAGTTCAGGTGAAGTAATTTCAGTTGTAGCTTTATTTACCTCAACCCTTCTGAATAAATGGGCTATTCGTAAAGAGATATCAAAGTACATTGAGTCGGCGGTAATTGTAACATCTTTTGTTTTAATTATTATGGAATCTGTAACTATCAGACTATTTTGTGCATCTGAGAACCATGCCTGTTGACCACGTATGTCAACTTTATCGTCATATAAATGCACATCGCCAATAAGGTGAACCAACCTGCCCGTTTCGCCTTTAACATTCTCCATTTTATTCGCCTCAAGGTTAAGTTTGGCAAAAAGGCTTAAGAAAATGAATATCAAGGCTCTTCCTTTCCATCGACACTAAAGCCGGTTGTTCCTGTTACCTTCTCCTTTATTTCAATTCGATTCAAATCGGCGTCTGATATCAAGCCTTTTCCTTCAATAGTTCCCTGAGGAGAAACAATACTTACCGCCGCATCTGTTTCAATAATTGCCTTTCGATTAATCCATACAAGCGAATCTGTGTAAAGCACTGTGCTGTCGCTAGTTGTAACCACTACATTACGGTAGGCCATAAGGTCGTTAGTCATAGTATTCACTACCCCTGAATCGCAAATTAATCTGGAAGTTACTTTTTTGTGGGAATCGTAGAACACAATTTTTGGATTTATGACTACGATGGTTCTCTTTATATCATAAAAAAACGCTTTGCGTCCGGTTAGGGAATAACGTTTATGACCCTTTTGTGTATCCTGCATTTGAAAATTGTCCACAATTTGTGAGGGACGTTCCTGTTGAGCTTCAGCAGTTTTTTGCGCGTCATCATTACAGGCCGCTATTAACAGGATTATTGGTAAAATCAATAGAGCAGGTATGTTAGGTTTCATCAACTGCCCCAAAGTAGCCATTGATTAGGGTTTTGTTTGAAAAATGGAGTAAAGAACCCGCTTAGATTTTCATTGGCCTTGCCTATGGAAACAACCAGTTTGTGATTTATGAATCGGCATACTACCGGTAGTACGGCTTTTTTGTTTCTTTTAGCTACGAGCAGGGGAATTTTTGACGATTTATATCCCTTAAACGGGACATCTAGGAGTAGTTCTTTAGATCTACGGGTTTTATCTAAAAACCCCGCAAGAAAACTTCCCGTATTTAAGATTGCCGCTGCCTCATCAAAGGAGCGTACTATCTGCATTCCGCATCTTTTCCTAAGGGCACCAAGGCTTTTGCCAAATATCTTCATTTTTTGCACTCCGGCTAATACAGCAACCTTATATCCCCTTATGGTAAACACTTCTGGCAAAAGTTCCCATGGCCCGAAATGATAGGTAACAACTACGGCGGAAGTTTGGCTTTGTTTTACTCGTTCCAGATTACCTATACCTTCTATTTTCGCGGTTTTTCCAAGTTTTTTAGATAAAGCTGTTCCCATGCGCATCATCAGACATAAGTTTACGGCAAGCTGGTTAACGAAGGCCTTATTAGTATAAGTGAGGTCTGTTAATTTTTCTCTAACAAGAAACAACTGCTCTCTGGCTTTTTTTGAAGAGAATAGATACAAATGAATAAGCATACGGGTTAATATTATTGATAATTCAATGGGCATAGTTCTAAGAAATAGTAAAGTCAGAAAAGCCAACATTCCCTTATTCCTTAAAAAAGTGTTTCAATTTCAGGCATAACTAATTTTCAACAGGTTCATCAGGGGGCGGCGAATTAACAAGTTCTCGGCGTAAGGCATACTCATGGGAATTTTTAATGAATGCTGCAAATAGTGGATGCGGTCTTAGGGGCCTTGATGAAAATTCAGGGTGGAATTGGGTTGCTATAAAGAAGGGATGCTCTTCTAATTCAATGACTTCTGCAAGTAAGCCATCAGGTGAAGCGCCTGAGATAAACAAGCCGCCTTCTTGCAGTTTTTCTAAGTATGCAGGATTAACCTCGTAGCGATGACGATGCCTTTCAAAAACCACTTCTTTGTTGTAAAAACTTCTTGCTTTACTGTCGGGCTTAAGTACGCAAGGGTAAGAGCCAAGCCTCATTGTTCCGCCTTTGCGGTAGATATTCTTTTGTTCAGGCATGAGGTCTATTACTGGGTGAGGAGTTTTTGGATTAAATTCGGTTGAGTTGGCTTCCGCAAGACCACACATATTTCTGGCAAAGTCGATTACTGCAACTTGCAGGCCAACGCATAATCCCAAGTAGGGGATTTTATTCTCCCTTGCATACTCGGCAACCTTGATTTTACCTTCAATACCTCTGCTTCCGAATCCTCCGGGTACAAGAATTCCATCCACATCCATCACCTTGCTTAAACCTTCGTCTTCTGTCTCAGAAGACTCAACCCATCTTAGAGAAAGTTTTGTACCCTCTAATACAGCGGCATGTTCAAGGGCTTCTATTACGCTTTTATAGGCGTCCTTGAGTCCGGTGTATTTACCAACTATTGCTATTCTTAAGGTTTCGCTACGGTTCTCTTCCCTTTCAACGAAATTGCGCCATTGAGAAAGATTAATAGGGTTCTCAGGCAAGTTTAACTTAGATATCACCAATTTATCTAATTCTTGTTCATGTAGATTTAGCGGTACTTTGTATATGCTTGATTCATCAGGAGCTGCAATAACAGCTTCTTTTTCAACACTGCAGAATAGAGATATTTTTTCACGTGCAGAGCGTGGAATTTTTTCAATAGAACGGGCAACTATAATATCGGGTTGAATGCCTGTAGCTCGTAGTTCGCGAATGGAGTGTTGGGTAGGTTTTGTTTTGAATTCCCCTGAAGTCGGTATATAGGGTACAAGGGTTACGTGGATATAAAGGACATTGCTTGGGCCTAAATCTAGGCGAAGTTGTCTTATTGCTTCAAGAAAGGGTTGAGCTTCTATATCACCTACCGTACCGCCAATTTCACAAATTACAACATCTACCTGTTGTTTAGATGCAACCTTTGTTATTCTTTGTTTAATTTCATTGGTTATATGGGGTACAACCTGAACGGTGCCGCCAAGGAACAATCCTTTTCGTTCTTTATCCAAAACGCTTGCATAAATCTGTCCGGTAGTATGGTTGTTATCGCGAGAAAGGTTTTCATCGGTAAACCGTTCGTAATGTCCTAAATCAAGGTCGGTTTCAGCGCCATCCTGAGTAACGAACACCTCACCATGCTGATAAGGGTTCATAGTACCCGGGTCTACATTTATGTAAGGGTCAAATTTCTGCATACTTACCCGAATTCCACGACTCTTTAAGAGCAGTCCTACAGATGATGCAGTAATGCCTTTACCTAGTGAGGAGACTACTCCTCCAGTTACAAATATATATTTAGCCACGGGATTTATTGTAGCTGAATTGAGTTAATAGTCAAGTTTTTGACTTCAATAGAACTTTATCGCTAACTATTAGAAGATATTTGTAAAGTCCGAATTATCTACTCCAATTCCCGCTATCCTAATGCTATGTGCGCAGCAGGTTAAATAGTTTCTCCTTATGAGTTAGGCAAATTCTTGTATCAAATCGAATAGACTGGGTTTCTAGCAGTTGACTCTTCTTAAATCTAGTCGCATTGCGAATGAAGTTAGCAAATTTATGACTAATGTTTACAATTAACGGTAATCCTGTTTTCAAAAAAGACAGTAGCTACCAAAGGGATTTAGCAAAAATTACACGAGAGCGCTAAGGTAGACTATCACTAAGGCTTCAAATCATTTTAATTCAAAACTATGAATTTAGCCGCTCTACTGCAAGTTGGGGTTGTCATTTTTACAAAATAGACCCCTGGAATAAGTTTTGGAATCTTCAGGCTATGTTCCCCTGCCGAAAGAGCGCTATTGTGCAGAACAGCAGTTTTATTACCGCTTACGTCAAATATCTCCAAACGGACATATTCGCTATGCGCAAGGTTCAAGAAAACTCTACTATCCTTTACTTTGAGCATAGATGTCAATATCGGAGCATAATTTTCTTGAATTCCATTGTTCTTGACAAGGGCCATGTATAAAGAAGCGGTGTCAAAGCTTGGATTCGTTTCCCCGTCCTTGCTTTCTATAAGCATTACCGGTCCAAGGTCTGCGGCTATCCATTGGTATTTAATTTTTTCAATGGTATCTGGAGTTAAGGGTACTAGAAATGTCATTTTAGCTATAGTTGTATCGTAGGTAACAATTCGCAAAGCCTTAAAACGTCCTGCAGGCACTATTACTTCGCCCCACGCATCAACTTTACTATGGGCTACAGTTGTGCGTTCAGAAATTATCAATCCATTTTTATCCAGAGTATCGTTGGTTTCATATGCATTATCCCAACTGGCTCCCATTTTAAGGGGGAATACAGAGTTAACCCTATCTGGATCGTAGTCGTGATAAATAAGCATTGTATCACCGATATTGGTGTAGTCTCCCAACAGGTTCATTTTACTTGATGTCGGATTATAGTACTGCCACTGTTTGCCTTGGATAGTATCAAATAAAGCACCGGTCATATAGTATACGACCTTTGCATCGGGAAAGGAATCCACTACAGGCGTGCCTTCCGGTTTAATTACTTTAAGGGTATTGGTATCACCTAAAATCTTGCGTGAGAAATCCCAGGTTTGAGGGCCACCTGAGTTACCAAGATTGACTATAATTGTATCGGTAGTATCGCTTACGAACTTAGCCTCGTAGCCGATTTTCGGCAGGTCGTTTTCCGTAAATATCGGTTGGGCAAAAAGCGGGATGGTCGCAAATAATGTCAGGAAGATAGTAACTTTCTTCATAAATGTCTCCTTTTTGGATTTTAGAAAGTATAGGACACGAACTGTTTTTTGTCAAGGGATATTAAACAGAAGCAGTTTTAGCCAAAGATACAGTCAATTATCCCTTCAAGAAAAAACTTTCGAAGAAACCGGAGCAGCTGTTTCTCTATAGATAAGTCTTAAGGCTTGCAGAGTTCCTTGAGAAAAAAATGTCGGAACGAACCTTGCGTTTAATATCGTTTCCGATATCGTCCTGTGGCGCGTGCTTGATGACTTCATAAGATTTCAACAGAGAACCCCTAACACATCGCTTATACTTTTCTGGGTTTCTATAGCTGTTTATCAATAATTTCCTTAAAACCCTTCATATTGAGTCTATGCCGTTTAATTGGACAAACTTAGATTGACAAATCAGCTTAATGTAGTATACTTTTTTTCGGAGGAATAATGTCTGGAGCAGTCGAATTAATCGAAACGAGGAGTGATATGGCGATGGTTGTGGCAAGGTCTATGCCCAACCGTCCAGGTATCGCGGCTGAACTGTTTTTATCACTTGGTAAAGGCGGTTTTAATATAGAGATGATTTCTGAAAGCGCCGTTGAAGGCAAGTTAGCAGATATCGCATTTGCTATAGATGAGCAGAAAGTCTCTCAAGTAGAGGAATATCTCAAGTCTTCTAAAACCTTACCGGTTAAGGATTTTAGTATTGAGAAGAATCTTGGGATATTGACAATTTTTGGAAAAAATCTGTCGGCGCAACCGGGAATTGCCGGTAAAGTGTTCTCACTTTTAGCCCAGGAAGCGATAAATATTAAAATGATAAGTACTTCGCTATCGTCAATTAGTGTTCTAATTAAAAGTGAATACCTTGCGCCGGCTAAAAATCTTATGTCTAAAGAGTTTGGTGTGAATGCTTGAAGGTACTATAGAAAGACAAGGTTTTCTGGATACCATACAACTTCTCAGTATGAGTCGGAAAACCGGTAGGTTAGAAATAAAGGGGAATTCGGAAGGTAACCTTTTCTTTGCAGAAGGTCAATTACTGGATTGCATTATAGGGGCGCTTTCAGGAGATGAAGCTTTTATTGAACTTTTTATTCTCGTCTCCGGCAGTTTTAAGTTTTTTGAAGAGAAGGTTTCTGTAAATAGGCGAATTAATAAATCCTTGACCGATTTGTTGATGGAGGCTTCCAAATACGCCACCCTGTGGGATGAAGCCAAAACAGAGATTCCCTATGAAGACGCAGCTCTTGTTCTTGTTCCAGTTGACCCTCGTTCAACAAAAATGTTTACCTTTGATTCATTAGCTTGGGCAATTGTATCTTTAGTTAATGGCAAACGCTCTTTTGCAGAAATTGCACGGCTTCTTCAACATCCTAAAACCAAAATAGCGATTACTGTTTCTAAACTAAAAAAAGAAGGAATAATTGCTATTGAAGATGCTGAATCCGCATTGTTGCGTTCCGTGTTTCGTAAAACCACTCGCCTTCTTCATCAGTTGATGCAGAGCAGAGTAAAACCAAAGGTACGCGAACGTATTTTTACAGACTTGAATAAATGGACATTCACAAAGGGTTTTGATATTAGAATTCTGGAAAATGATGGTGTTATAAATAATATTTCATACGATATGCCAATAGAAGAAAAACGATTGTCCTACAGGCAAACACTTGAGAAAATATACGAAGCTGCCATTGCTGGAGTAAATAGAACGGAGCTTCAGGATTATATGGCTGATTTATATGAAAGAATGGATGATAAAGAACGTACTATCATCAAGGAATCAGGCCTAAAGAAATACTTTGATTCAGGTTCTAAGGGTAAGCGGGCAGCGGAAGATTATTGGGAAAATACTTCAGGGACAGTTGGCTTTCCACGTTAAGTTAAGCAAAACTGCATTTTGCTTAAATGGCAGTTAATGCCGTATCAACTCTTGATAAAAAACAGCTATTACCTTTAAGTTTTTAAGACTTTAGAACTCAAAGGTCAGGCAGTGCATCCTTTAGCTTTGCGGCATAAACCTTGCTTACATACCTTACTGCGCCAAGATTCGCTCCGCGTGGTACTCCGATAGCTAAAAATATTGTACCATTCTCGTCAAGGGGTTTGGTAATAAAATGTGCATCTACCGTGGAAATCAAATTATCCACCAATTTTCCCTTCTTTATTTCATTGACTACCCTTACAGTGCTTCTCATAACTTCGGTAAGCATGGCGCTTGTGAATTCAACATTGCTTTCCGCTTCTCTTGTTTTGGAGGCCAGCAATAGGCCATCTTCACCAACTACACAAATTGAGAAAGCCTCCTGTATCCACTCGGCAATTTCCTCAATATATTTCTGCACGTTCTGCATTAAAAGCCTCCTAGAATAAATTTCGTTTAGGATGCAAGCTCTTCTATAATTAAATTAAGGCATCCCATGAATCACGGATGTTAATCCTATAGATATAGTATTCAATTAAACAAGCTTTGTCAAGAA
>CAZUXE010000008.1:51301-62341 GCA_964624585.1 uncultured bacterium
TAATCCTATAGATATAGTATTCAATTAAACAAGCTTTGTCAAGAAGCCTGTAGGTGAAATTGTTTTGGATAAAACTGCGAAGGAGCTTTATAGATGTTTTGATATATAATAAAGTAGCTTGTAGGGAATAACTATGTCTCCATAAATTAGGAGTATTTCCATGTATCGACTGTGCATAAACCTTGACTTCGGGATAGTAATAAGGTAAAATCCAGATAAGATGTATGAATCCCAAGAACCAAGCATAAAAGCAAAACGCTGTTTTATTGCTGCGGGCGCGCAGCTTATAGGTAGAGTAGAGCTGGGAGAACTTTCCAGCGTATGGTATAATGCCGTTATTCGCGGCGATATCAATTATATAAAAATCGGAAGCAAAACCAATATTCAGGATAACTGTGTTCTGCATGTAACACATGAACTTCCCGTAATTATAGGCGATAGTGTTACTATTGGTCATGGCGCTGTAATTCATGGATGTAGCATAGAGGACGATGTGCTTATTGGAATGGGCGCTATTGTGTTAGATGGTGCGAAAATTGGCAAGGGTTCTGTGATTGCTGCAGGTACGCTGGTTAAAGAAAGAATGGATGTTCCGCCTCATTCACTAGTTGCAGGAGTTCCAGGGGTTATCAAACGCACTCTTGATCCGTCTACTATTAAGATGATTCGTCAAGCTGGGGAACATTACGTTGAACAAACCCTGAGGCATCTTCAGGAGATTGGTGAATGAAGGCTTTATTCAGAATAGTCGCTTTGGCACTAGCGGCTGTTTTAATTCTTTCATCAACCGGCTGTTGGTTGTTTATAAACAGAGATAAATACGAAGCCGAGGCTCTAGCGTTATTTCAGACAGGGGAGTCGTTTTATAAGAAGAATGACTATACAAACGCCATTGCCAGCTACGATATTTTGATAAAAAAATACCCCTATTCTCAACTGCTTGATGATGCTTACTATATGATATCGCTATCTTTTGCCAAGAATAAAGACTGGGAACATGCGGTAGGTGCGGCACAAAAATTATTCACCATTGCTCCATCTTCGCCACTTGTTCATAAAACCTTTATTATAAAGGCTGAAGGATATGAAAACATGGGAATGTATCCAGAGGCTATTGCTTCATATTTTGATACATACCTGTATTCTAAAAATCACGCAGAGGTCTCGATTGCTGAAACCAAGGCTAAGAATCTTTTGGGCAGAGAAGAAGACTATCACGCGCTTCAGAACTTATATGCAACCTATAAAAGAACAAATGTCGCGGAATGGCTTCTATATCAACTAGGTTCACGTGCCTTTGACTTAAAGGAGTACGAGGCTTCCGAAAGGTATTTTGCAGAATTAAGAAGGAGATTTCCTCACAGTCGCTATATAGATAAAATAGAAGGAAGAGAAATAACTGCGGCAACATTAAAAGGCGAATTAGTCTGCGGTGTGTTGTTGCCCTTGAGTGGAAGTTTTTCAACCTATGGTCAAAATGTCAAAAGGGGTGTTGAATTAGCGCATTCGTTTAAGAGCGCTTCTCCAATTAAACTTATCTATTACGATACCCAGTCTAATCCGGCTCAGGCCGCCCAGGGAATACAGGAACTTATAGTCAAGGGGGCTAAGGTAGTAATAGGTCCCCTTACCTCTAAAGAAGTTGAAGCAAGTGTGAAAATTGCAGCTATAAATGGTGTGATTATGATTTCTCCTACTTCAACCGATCCAAACTTACTTTCGCTTTATGAAGGATTATTTCAACTTAATTCCTATCCAGAAGAAGAGACCAGACAAATTGCCAAATATGCACTTAAGAAGGGAGTTAAGAAATTCGGTATACTCTATCCTCAAAACAAGCAAGGAAGGTTTCTTGCCGATGTTTTCAGCGCCACAGTTAAAGCGCGCGGCGCACAGCTACTTTATTCAATAGCTCTTAGTGACACTGTAGTTAATATGAAAGAAACCTTTCTGACTATTCGTCATCAAGGAGCTGAAGCAGTATTTGTTCCTTTTGATGAACATCAACTACTCTCGGTTGTTCCACAAATCGGTTACTATAAAATGAAAACTTTTATTCTGGGCCTTGATGATTTTGCAGATGAGGAAATACTGCGAAAGGGAGGTGTTACCTTTGAGGGAATTTGGTTCGCTTCACCGCCTGGTAGAATAACTTCACCACATTTCTTTGAAACCTTCTACAGTCATTACCAGCGTAAGTATACTCAGAGTCCTGATTGGGCGTCCGCCCTGGGTTATGACGCCTATAATTTTCTCTACGATGCTTTAACTGAGGGGAAAAACCGTGGTTTGGATGAATCTCTTAGGAATATTAAAAATCGTAAAGGGGTTATGGGAAGATTGGTGTATTTAAGCAGTCCTTCCGCTCCTGCGATAAGAATTTATACTATTTACAAGAATGAAGTTAAGGAGATTAAATGAGTGAAAACAAAAGAAAAAAGAGTAAGAGGTCTTTTCACCCTACTCAAACGCCTAGGATGCATGTAATTAACTGGCTGTTGTTACTTATAGGCGTTGTAGTTATTGGTTTTGGATTCCTGTCACTATCCAAGGGTTCCATAACACTTGCTCCAATACTTTTGGTTGTAGGTTATTGCGTCATTATACCCATAGCACTGTTATTCAAACCAAGGATGTGGAATAACAATGCATGAGCGTCAGTTGGCCGATTCAGCCGAAATAGGCCGAATGATTACCCGAATAGCTACTCAGGTAGTTGAGAGAAATAAAGGAACGGATAATTTAGTTCTTGTCGGAATTGTCAGGCGAGGCGATATTATTGCTCGTCGTCTGGCGGCGGAGTTAAAGCGTCTTGAAGGCCGCGATATTCCGGTTGGAGCAATAGATATCACCTTATACAGGGACGATTTGAAAATGGCGGCTGAAATGCCTATAGTACAGCAGAGTTCGGTTCCCTTTGATATTTCAGGAAAAATTGTAGTTCTGGTTGATGATGTTCTTTTTACAGGACGTACAGTTAGAGCCGCCTTGACAGAAATTCTTGACTTCGGTAGGCCCAGGGTAATTCAGTTGGCTGTTTTGGTAGATAGGGTACAGAGAGAGCTGCCTATTGGGGCAGATTTTATTGGACGAAAGATACCGGCTGCTAAAAATGAAATTATTGATGTGTGTTTAGCAGAACTTGATTCTCAGGAAGGCATTTTTATAAAGAAGAAAATAATTAACGAGGAGGATGAAAAGTGATGTGGTCACACAGACATCTTCTTGGTCTTGAAGGGCTTTCTGTAGAGGAATTGACTTTTTTGCTTGATACGGCAGAGCGTTTCCACGAAGTGCTAGATAGACCTATTCCCTTCGTACCTGCTCTTAGAGGAAAAACTATCCTTAACATGTTCTATGAACCTTCCACACGTACCTCAACCTCCTTTGCTATGGCAGGTAAAAGACTGTCAGCTGATATGGTGGGATTCAGTAAATCAAGCTCTGCTGTAAAAAAAGGCGAAACCCTTCTGGATACTGTGAAAACCATTGAATCAATGCGCATAGATGGTTTGGTTATCAGGCACTCATGCCCTGGGTCAGCTAAATTCATTGCCGACAGGGTAGACGCATTTGTAGTGAACGCAGGCGATGGCGCTCATGAACATCCCACTCAAGGACTACTAGATATGTTTGCCGCCCGTAAGCGAGTTGAGAGCTTTGAAGGCAAGCATATAGCTATTGTTGGAGATATAGCCCACAGTCGAGTTGTCCGTTCAGCCATACATGGTTTTTCGACCATGGGAGCAAAGGTTGTAGTTTCCGGTCCGGCTACATTGATTCCCCATAACTTTAAACAGGCTTTCCCTGATGTGGAAATTGAAACCAATTTCGATAGGCTCATTCCCGATATGGATATGATAATGATGCTTAGAATACAAATGGAACGTCAACACAAGGGATTATTTCCTTCAATTAGGGAATATCGTAAGCTTTATTGTCTTACTGAAGATAGATTGAAAAGGGCTAAGCCAGACGTTGTGGTAATGCATCCGGGGCCTATGAACCGTGGTGTTGAAATAGAGCCTCGTGTTGCTGATGGAGCGAATTCTGTAATTCTCAATCAAGTAAAAGCCGGCGTAGCTGTAAGAATGGCGGTTCTTTACATACTGGCTGGAGGTGAACTTGAACGCTAAATTCCTCATAACGGGCGGATTTGTTTTCTTTCCACAAGAAAGAGCAATTAGGCAAGTGGATATAGAGATTGTTGACGGAAGGATATCAAGAATTGGAAGCGGACTTTCTCATGAAGCAGATGTTCAGATAATTGAAGCAAGCTCTAAGCTTATATCACCAGGTTTTATTGATTTACATGTTCATCTTCGTGAACCGGGCAGGGAGGACAAGGAAACCCTTGCATCAGGCGCAATGGCTGCTTTAGCCGGAGGCTTTACTACTATCTGTGCAATGCCGAATACCTCTCCTCCAACGGATACCAGAGAGCAGGCTGCGTATATAAAAAAGACCTCACAAGACTTAGGCCTGGCGCGCATTCTTCCTATAGGAACTGCAACTAAGGGTAGAGGAGGCAAGGAAATTTCGGAATATGCCTTTTTGAAAGAAGGTGGTGCTGTTGCCTTTTCAGATGATGGCGACTGGATAGTTGCCTCCAATGTGATGCAGTGTGCATTGGAATATGCAGATATGCTGGATATGCCTGTTATTACTCATGCTGAGGATCCTTCATTGTGCGAAGATGGCGTTATGAACGAGAGCAAAGTTTCCGCCAAGTTAGGATTAGCTGTAAGGCCTGCTGTTGCAGAAGAGATTGCCTTATCCAGAGACCTTGCGCTTGCCGCCTACACAAAAGCTCATTTGCATGTAGCTCATCTTTCCACGAAGAAAGGTGTTGAGATGCTTCGTGCTGCACGCGCCGCTGGGGTTAGGGTTACTGCTGAAGTAAGTCCTCATCACCTGACTTTGACAGATGAAGCCTTGGCCGGTTTTGATTCCAACTACAAGCTTAATCCTCCATTGAGAACGGAAGACGATAGGCTTGCTTTAATTGAAGGATTGCTTGATGGAACCATTCAGGCTATTGCCACAGATCATGCTCCCCATAGCCTTGAAGAAAAGGAACAAGAACTTAACCTAGCTCCTGCAGGAATAATTGGTTTGCAGACCGCACTTCCTGTAGTTTGGGAGGCCTTGGTTAAGCCAAATAAACTTCGCGCTGAGCTAGTACTTGCCGCTTTAACCCAGGGGCCGGCTTCAGTGATTGGACTTTCCAAGAATCTTGAGGAAGGAATTGAAGCCGATTTAGTAATTTTTAATCCTGAACGCCGTTGGATATTTAACTCAACAAACAATAAATCGCTTTCTGAAAATTCGCCATGGTTCTCTAAGGAACTAACCGGTAAAATAGAGCATGTATTCTTGCAGGAAAAACATTTTGAATTCTAATAAAAAAGAGCCTTGGGATTCTAAATATAATGGGATTTTTGTCTGTCAGCGCTAGACTTGATATTTATTGAAAGATATTGAAAAGAGAGGCGGTTTTCCGCCTCTCTTTCTAACCTCCGTCAATTACCTTTTCAGCACTTATTCTTTTGGCCTTACCCCATCCGCGAGCCTCAAAGCCGAAGCAGAGATTAAAAACAGCGACAATTACAATAGGGAACCAATGAAGCATGTAGAACATGGTTACAAAGGTTCTGCCTACTATTTGGAAAAATCCGTAGCGTTTTTCCCTCAAGAACGCAGCGAATAGGTTAACTGCCATAGCAATAGTAGTAACACCTACAATAACTGCCAGGTTCCCAAGCCTTACGTAACCTATGCTAAATAACCATATAAATTGGGTTATCAAATCAAAGAATATGTATATTGGTAATGCGAACTCCAAAAGAAACACTGCCATATCAAAACGCTGTTGGGGATGAAGCGGGCCTTTGATTATTTTGGGCATATGGATAAGGTAACGAAGGATACTTCCTTCAATCCAGCGGAGTCTTTGCTTGAAGAAACTTTTCAAGTCGGGCGCGGCCTGTTCCCATACACATGTTTCGGGAACAAATCTTATTTTGTAGCCTCCAAGAAGCATTTTGGTTGATAAATCAAGATCTTCGGTTATTGTGTGCTTGCTCCATCCACCTATTGCCTTAAGGGCAGACTTTTTAATAAATGAGCCGTTCCCTTTGAATTCTACCGCTCCGCCAACGGCATCCTTGCCAAGTTGAACGCTTGTGTCAATCTTGTACTCGTCTGCCTGCCTTTGGCATAGACCGTTGGTTTCAGGATTAGCAATTCGTTTGGCAACCTGCGCTCCGCCGACACTTTTATCGGCAAGGTAACCTACGGATTTATAGATTAAATCTACGGGGAAGTGGGCATCGGCATCAAGAATCAAAAGCACTTCACCTTTAGTCAAGGGCAGGCAGTCGTTTAAGGCCGCAGCCTTGCCTGGGAAAGCTGTGGCTGGGCGACTTAAAATATTCAGATTTTTGTACTTTTTGGAAAGTACGGAGAGTACCTTGGGGGTTGAGTCTGTTGAACGGTCATCCACAACCCATACCTCGTAATTTCTTTTGCCGTTTTTGTGATAGCGAATTTTCATGGCCTGTTCAACCGTAAGGGCAATTACTTCCTCTTCATTGTGAGCGGGTATAATTATTGATACAAATGGAGTATAGTTGTTATCCGGTGGAACACGCTCCTGACCTTTACCAATCATTAACGCAAAGTAGGCCAGCAGGATTAAAAAGAAGAGGGCTGTTCCAAGAAAGAACCACGGGCTTAGTTTCATAAACATTTGCAGCCCGATAAGAAAGACTACAAATAAAATAAGCATTAGCCGACGGTTAAAAGGTATACGTGTTATTGTCACATCTGGAGTCTAGCCTTGCATACAGTTCTTGTCAAGTACAGTTAGCAGCTGTTGAAAGCTAGATACCATAATTCTATGATGATGAATATCTTTGTATCTTGAAAACATCATAAATTACAAAAGTAAATAGGTCGAAGCGGGCATCAACTTGTGAATAGGGGAGCTTGAAACATTATAGCGTCTATTGCGTCAAGATAAGATATACTCTTTATAAGTGAATAGATGCGTATCCCTCACTGTAATGTAGGTATTAGGTTAATTTGTGAAGTAACTATAAAACACGGAGAGGCTGTATGACACAGTTATTGCTTTTTTTAACAATGGGAGTGGGGTATTTGGGAGGTATGTCTGTAAGTTTTACCAAACGTGCGGAAGCTATTTGGTCTAACCCTGCCGGTTTGGCGTTTCACTCTAAATGGGCAGAGCTTCGCCTTAACGGCGCTTCGGTTCCGAATAGTAATTTTGCATACCGTCTTGGGATAAGCGCAGGTGTGTTTGGATTCGGCTATTATCCTGGCGATTCTACAGGAAACTTTAGCGCAGGAATAGGTATTCCTTTGGGAAAAAGATACAGAATAGGCGGCGCATATTCCTGGGGCGAACAAAAGCACTGGAGTTTTGGTTTTGAGGGGAATCCTTTTAATTGGTTAGCCGTTGGTGGGATGCTTAAGACAACAGATACTATAAGCTTGAACTTTGGTCTAGGAGTAAGGCCTTTTACCGACAGGGTAACGGTTTTCAGCGATCTTGGCTATAAAGGTGGTCTAAAAAGTCTTAAATTTGGGCTTGGTGTTGAGCCAATATCGGGTGTAGTTCTTTCAGGCTCACTTACTCAGCCGCTTGACGGCAACGGTCACCTGGCCTGGGCTGGCGGATTAGAATTGGCCATTGCTAATGTTAAACTTGGCGCAAGCTATAATTCAGATAAGGTTGTAGGTATAGGTCTTGGAATTTCTCTACCGAGTTATCCTGGAATAGACTTTTCAAAACACGGGCCTAAGGTTATAGAATTTATTCCTAAAGGACGTCCTGAAAGCGGAAAGTCTCCTTTATTTAAGTTCCTGAATGTATCCGTAGGCGGTTCATCTAAAACATTCTACAGTATTCTTGCCGATTTACGCGGTCTTGGAGAACAAAATGACGTCAAGGGTATACTGCTTGATTTCAGAAAGGCTTCATACTCAAGCTATCAAATGGAAGAGCTTCGCTCAGAACTGGCGCGTTTGAAAAAAGCAGGGGTTAAGATTATTGCCTTTGGCGAGGATTTTTCTATCTCTAGTATATATCTTGCTTCTGTGGCTGATAAAGTATACCTTGTTCCTACGGGTAATGTATCTTTTGCAAGCGGTTACGTACGTACATTACATATCAAAAAAGCCCTCAATAAATTAGGTATAGAGCCACAATTCTATCGTGTTGGAGAATACAAATCGGCTTATGAATTGTTTGAATTTTCTGAAACTTCTGATGAAAACAAGGAACAGTTAAAGGCCTACCTTTCATCTCTTTACGATGAGTTGCTGAATACAATTGCAAAAGCCCGCAATATTCAGCGTACTGAATTAGAAAAGATGATGAAGGAACGTGTAATATTTAACGCAGATACTGCAAAAGCTCTTAGACTTATTGATGGACTTTGTCAGGCAGTTGAACTTGATTCCATTGTTAAACTTGAGTTCGGTGAGAATGCAAGTAGGGTTGAATTCTCCAAGCACAAGGAGCATATTGAAGGAGTCCCTCGTGCATGGGTTAAAGATGATAGGAAATCTAATGCAGGTTTCAAAAAAGGAAGCATAGCAATTGTTGTTGCCGAAGGTTCTATTGTTACAGGAGAATCTAGTGTTAACCCAATTCCCATTCCCCTTCTTGGAGGCAAGCAAGTTGGCTCAACTACTATTGCGGAAGCGCTTGAGAAGATACGCAAGGATGACGATATCAAGGCGGTTGTTTTTAGAATAAATTCAGGAGGCGGTTCTGCTCTTGCTTCAGAGATAATGAATCGCGCGCTTACCAATTTAGCCAAGGAAAAGCCGGTAATTGTTTCTATGGCTGGAATGGCTGCTTCAGGTGGTTACTATATCTCAGCGCCTGCAAAGAAGATTTACGCAGATGCCACAACCCTTACCGGTTCAATAGGCATTTTGGGCGGCAAGTTCGTGTCCAAGGGGTTTGATGAAAAGCTGGGTATTACTAGAGAAACGGTTAAGCTTTATCCTCATGCAGATATGTTTAGTCCTGATAGGCCATTTGATGAAAAGGAAGCAAAGTTAATGCAGGGCCTTATGGATGAAGGTTATGCGGAATTTGTTAATCGTGTGGCTGAAGGCCGTGAGATGTCTTTTAAGGAAGTTGATAAGGTTGCCAGAGGTCGCATTTGGTCAGGCCCTGACGGTGTACGTGTCGGCTTGGTTGACGAAATCGGAGGCATTATGGACGCGGTTGATGAGGCACGTAAAATGGCAGAGCTTGGCGCAGACTGCAAGGTGGAATTTTATCCGGAACCCACGCCGCTCATAGATGTTAAGAATGAACCCGAAGCTTCTATTTTGGAAACAGTGTCCTTAAAGAATCTTCCTTCGTGGCTTCAGGAACACATGCTTTACATGCTGCCTTATCAAATAGAAATATCGACTAACTAGTAAACAAGAGAAGACCTAAGAGGCCGTGAATGCGGCCTCTTTTTTTCTCAAATCTTCTCAAACGAACTTACAAGTCTATGAATGCTCACTTAGCTAATTGAGAGCGTTCTAGAGCAAACAGTTTTTACACAGATAGCGAAGTTTGCCGAAAGGCAGTTCAGGTTTTATGACAGATAGTTCTTCACAAGGGACAAACTCACCGCAAGTTGAACAACGAATTTTCAGCTCGCGTAAATCAATCATGCAGCCAACATCACCTGGGATAATTGCAGGTATCTTGGTTCTTGTTCCATCTTTCTTAAGGTCATAAAGAAGCTTTTGGACGACTTCAACACGATAATCACACTTCCCGCCCCAGAATTCGGAGATTATGTAAAGCCTGGCATTTGTGCCAGAAATCAGTTTCTTCAAACCGGTGAAGCCCAGATGATTCTTATGTTCTTTTCCCTCTCTAAAATCCTCAGGTTCGGCAAAGGAAAAGTGAGCTATCATTGCATCAAGTTCCTTCTTAGTGAGCTGCGTTGGCAAGTTCTCATCAAGTAAACTCATATCTGAGGTATATCCTATTTGTTTAATTGTATTATCAGATAGTTTTACTTCCATCCTGAAACCAAACGAAGATTCACAGTTATGTTTTGTTGAAAAAGGATATATTTTGACATTACCTTGCAATGGGCGCTCAGGCTGTGAATGGTCCAACTCATGAGTATTATCTTCAGATACTTTGGTGAGTGAATGGTGTTTATTGGTGGTTTTGTCGAAGTAATAATGGATAGGTTCAGGTTTATCCTCTTTTTCAAGGTAAGTACGCCATTGATGATTGAGGTCATTGATGCGCGATATGTCAATGAAATGGTCAATATGATGATGTGTTGTAATAACTTGAGTAACTTCTTTTATATGGAATCTCCTGTGAAGTGTTTTTTTGTCGTCTTCTCCCTTAGTTACACTACTTCCCTCAATTTCCCCTTCATTACCGAAGTTGGTAACGAAATCTAAACCGGGATCAATGACAATACCTTGATTATCAGTCTTAATAAAATACCCACCGCCATGGCAAATCTGATTGTTAAACCTCTCATGGTCAACCGAAGCAACGATAGGCATGGATGAAGACCAGCCTTTGAGTATTACAAGAACGTCTTTATATCTGGTCGCTGGTTTCTTGGCGTAGTCTTCAATTCGATTACGATTTTCACCCAGTATTTTCTGGATTCTTTCAATGGGGTCATCCAATTCCTTGGGTCTTAACTTGGTTATTCCACTTAGATTTTCAGCGGCTTCATTCAATCCACTGCTTAACTTGGTTATTCCACTTAGATCTTCAGCGGCTTCATTCAATCCACTTTTTCTAAGTTGCATTTCATGCTTAATGGAGTTTATCCTGGAATCAACCCTCTCTACCGTCTTCGGTTCGTTTTCCTCATACCAAGCCCGCGCTTTCTTTAAGCATTTAAGGGCTTCATTTAAGTCGCCTTTTTCATAGTAAGCAACCCCCATGTTGTACCAGACATCGCCCTGCGTGTCGTAGTTGGGGTCTTTTAAGGCCTCACGGTGGCACTCAATAGCCTTGTC
>CAZUXE010000008.1:62441-76482 GCA_964624585.1 uncultured bacterium
GCGTGTCGTAGTTGGGGTCTTTTAAGGCCTCACGGTGGCACTCAATAGCCTTGTCATAATTGCCTTTCTTAGTGTAAGCAAGCCCCATGTTATTCCAGGCATAGTCAGGGGTATTGTAGTTGGGTGTATTAATCGCTTTTTGGAAACACTCAATAGCCTTGTCATAATTGCCTTTCCAAGCGTAAGCAAGCCCAATGTTGTTCCATGTGTCGCCATGTGCGTCATAGTTGGTATCTTTTAAGGCCTTTTGGAAATAATCGATAGCTTGGTCGTGAAATCCTAGTATAGTTTGTGTGATTCCGATTATTTCATAAATGTAGCCTTTGAGATGCAGGGTCTTTTTTTCAAGCAGGGGTGTCAAAAGTTCTTTTACTTCTTTGTATTTTCCCTCCGCCAAAAGAAGGAAGGCCTTGAAAACAGCGGCATCTTCTTTCCAGCCGTTATTCAGTGCAAGTTCCTGTCCTTTTCTAAAAAGCTCCTTTGCTTTTTCTGAATCGTCCCTAAAGACATTGCGTCCTTCACGTAGCAGGTCTTTGAGTTCTTGAATTAGGCTGTTCTCTTCCGCATCACTCTTTTTTGGGGGTCGCTTGGTAGACATAGTTCCTCCTGTATATAAACTATACATAATATATTTTGTATGTCAAGAGAAGTTTCATTTTAATATAATATAAGAATGCACCAAGATGTTGGCCGTATTTTTTTACAAATCCACCACCAAGATTCTTAGAGCAAAGCCCTTGGCGCGGCCAGAGTTAGGTATCGTATGCAGTATGCTGGTTGGGCTTGCAAGCTAGGCTAAGGCAAAACCTCTAAAAGGCGGCGCGGAGTCCATTCTTAAGGCCAAACCCGCGGCCGGTTTAGTTTAGTATCTTATATGCTGCACAAATGGGTTTTTACTGATAGCCAAGGCCTTCAATTTTGACTAGCTTTTGATAACCTTTTGACTAGCTTTTGACTAAGTTTTGACTAGCTTTTTAGATGTCAACCTTGCGGTCAAGGCTTCGGTACTGAATTGCTTCGGAAATGTGCTGAGGCCTTATGTGGTCTGCGTTTGCGAGATCGGCAATAGTTCGCGCAACTTTTAAGATTTTATCGTGCGCACGCGCCGAAAGCCCAAAACGCTCCATTGCAGTTTTCAGTAAGTACTCGGAATCAGGTGAGATAGGGCAAAATTGCCTAACTTCACGCGCGCTCATTTGAGCATTGCAGTAAATTGGCTGTTTGCGCTTAAGATTCGTAATAAAATTTTTAAACCTCATCAGCTGCCGCGCCCGCCCCTCGATTACTCGCTTGCGGATATCTTCAGATTTTTCGCCTTGCTCCCGACGTCTGATTTCATCAAAGCTGAGTTTAGGAACTTCAATGTGTATATCAATTCTATCAAGCAAGGGGCCGGAAATTCTTGAACGATACCTTTGTATCTGTGGTGGTGTGCAGCGGCAAATGTTAACCGGATCGGTTAAATTTCCACAAGGACAAGGGTTCATAGCCGCAACTAGCGTAAAACGCGCAGGATAGGGAATAGTAATCTTTGCTCTGGATATTACTACCTTGCCGTCTTCCAAAGGTTGACGCAATACTTCAAGCACATTACGTCGGAACTCAGGCAGTTCATCTAAAAACAGCACTCCGTTGTGAGCAAGGCTTACCTCGCCTGGTCGTGGAATTTGACCGCCACCTATAAGCCCTGCATCAGATATCGTATGGTGTGGTGAACGATATGGCCGTGTTGCAACCAAGGCTTTACCTGTATCAAGTAAACCGGATACAGAATGAATGCGTGTGGTCTCCAAGGCTTCTTCAAGTGAAAGTGGAGGAAGAATAGTCGGGAAACGTTTGGCTAACATGGTTTTGCCTGTACCCGGTGGCCCTACCAACAGGATGTTGTGTCCCCCTGCTGCCGCTACTTCAAGAGAACGTTTTGCATGTTCCTGACCTTTTACTTCGGCGAAATCTACAGCCCATTTCATTTCGTCTGCAAAAATCTCTTCTACGTTGACGTCAGCCGGTTTTATTTCCTCTTCTCCGTTAAGAAAGCGTACTACTTGTAAGAGCGATTTTACCGGATAGCAGAAGCCACTTCCGTGAATTGCGGCCTCAGGCGCATTAAGTGCGGGAAGCAGCAATCCTTGCATAGCTGTTTCCTGAACTAGAGAGGCAATTGAAAGAGCGCCCTTGACCGGTCTTAGGGTTCCATCAAGTGAAAGTTCACCAACTATCAAATATTTGTTTAATTCCTCAATTGGAATAATTCCTCGACAGGCAAGAATACCCAGAGCAATAGGTAAATCGTAGGCTGCTCCTTCTTTTTTGATGTCAGCCGGAGCAAGGTTTACAGTGATTCTTGCAGCTGGCAAAGCGAAGCCTGAATTTTTGACAGCGGCTAGAACCCTGTCCTTGGATTCTTTTACAGCGCCCTCGGGTAGACCAACTGTAGTGAAGGCTGGTAGGCCGCGTGCGGTATCAACTTCAACCTCTACTTTATAGGCATCTATTCCCAAGAGTCCGGCAGAAATTACTTTTGCTAACATTGCAGTTCCTTTTTTCTAAATATACACATCTATTTACATTTTTCAAGTCTACTTAAATAGCAGTTTTATCATAGCTCCTGAGCTAAAGTAAAGATAGAAGCTGAGAAGGAAGCGGAAGAGTATATTTCACATAAAGGCATCAATAATATGCTCTATCAAAGGTTTTTCCCCATCCTTAATTAGCACAGAGATAACGTCAAAACGACACGGCGGAGGTTTAATTGGATAGTTTTTTGAAAGCCATAGCAAAGCCGCTTTACGTAAGTGATTTTGTTTTGTATAGTTGACTGCGTATTCCGGTCGGGCGAAATTTTCAGATTTCCGGGTTTTGACTTCTGCGAACACAATATTCTCCCCGTCATAAGCTACAATATCCAACTCACCCCTTGAGGTATAAAAATTGCGGTCAAGAATTCGGTATCCCTTTTTTTTAAGAAATTTAACAGCCAAATCTTCCCCTTGCTTACCCAGCAGTTTACGATTCATACATAATCATACTCGCTCCAGCTTAAGAATCAATCCTTTTTTTCTAAGATTCTCAAACGGGCGACTAAGTTTGGTGTGAAGCCTAGTCTCTAATCGCTTTCGATAACATAATGAATAGAGCTATTGCTCTTGACATGCGTCCGTCAATTTATACACTTAGGTCTTATGCTGGTTAGCGAAAGGAGCTTTTGATGAGTAAGATTAGGGTTGCCATTATAGGAGTTGGCAACTGTGCAAGTTCATTGGTTCAGGGAGTGCATTACTATCGTAATGCTAAGGAAGGAGATACAATTCCAGGACTTATGCACGTAAATTTGGGTGGTTATCATGTATCTGATATTGAGTTCACCATGGGTATTGATATTGATAAGAATAAGGTGGGTAAAGATTTAGCGCAAGCAATATTCACCAAGCCTAATAATACAAAACAGTTTAGTAAGGTACCTAATCTTGGTGCAAAGGTGCTTCGCGGTATGACTCATGACGGCCTGGGACGTTATCTTAAAGAAATTATAACCAAAGCTCCCGGACCAACCGCCGATATTCCTCGTCTTCTCAGAGAGACTAAAACAGATGTGGTTGTCAACTTTCTTCCTGTTGGTTCAGAGGAAGCAACCAAGTGGTATGTGGAGCAGATACTTGATGCTGGTTGCGCTTTCGTAAACGGTATACCTGTATTCATAGCTTCAGGCGGTTACTGGCCGCGGCGTTTTCGCTCTAAGGGCTTACCTGTTCTTGGAGACGATATCAAATCTCAGGTTGGCGCTACAATAGTTCACCGTGTTCTGACTACACTTTTTAAGGAACGTGGGGTTAAGCTTTTGCATACATCTCAGTTAAATGTTGGAGGCAACACAGATTTTCTAAATATGTTGGAACGCGATAGGCTGGAATCTAAGAAAATTTCAAAAACCCAAGCGGTAACATCGATGCTTCCTTATGATATGGGAGCAGAAAACGTTCATGTAGGCCCTTCTGACTATGTCCCATGGCTAAAAGATCGTAAGTGGTGTCATCTTCGCATGGAGGGTCAAACCTTTGGTGACGTACCTCTAAATCTTGAACTTAAGCTTGAGGTCTGGGATTCTCCCAATTCAGCGGGAGTTATAATAGATGCCGTTCGTTGCGCCAAGTTAGCTCTTGATGCGGGACTTAAAGGAGCCATTACAGCCCCTTCATCGTATTTCTTTAAGTCTCCTCCAATTCAATATCCTGATTACGTTGCCCGACGCAAGACAGAAAGCTTTATTCGCAGCTATAAGCGAAATAAAAAGGGTTAATGACTATTGCAAACCGTTCAATATCGCTATATTCTGAGTTGCTGTTTTAAGTATCCGCCTGTTATGATTAGCATATTTTCTAAAGCTACAATTAGGATAGAATAGGGACGCTAGTGAACAGAGGTGTATTTATTGTTTTTGAGGGTATTGAAGGTTCAGGGAAATCAACGCAAATACAGATGTTAGCGCAGGCTTTGAGGGAAAAAGGTGTAGCGGTTGACTTAACCAGAGAGCCTGGGGGAACGGAAGTGGGAGAGAAGATACGTGAGGTACTGCTTGATTCTCAATTAGAGGAAATGCATCCCAGGACAGAACTTCTGCTCTATTTAGCCGCCCGTTCGGAACATGTTGCCAAACGTATACGTCGTATATTACATACCGAAAAAGGAGTGCTAATATGCGATCGTTACACTTTATCAACTTTAGCTTATCAAGCAGGCGGAAGAGATTTGCCTGTCAAAGATGTTGCCAGATTGTGCAAGTTCGGAAGCGCAGGTCTGGAGCCTGATTTGACGATTTTAGTCGATTTGGATGTAGAAGAAGCCTTTGCAAGATTAAATAGACCACATGATCGTCTGGAACAGGCAGGATTGGATTTTCACAAAAAAGTGCGTAAAACCTACCTTGAATATGCCAGACGTGCGCCTAAGAAAATTAAGGTCTTTGATGGCGCAAAGGAGGTGCAAATGCTTCATGAAGATATAAAGAATACGGTTTGGGAATTTTTAACTCGTAAGGGAGTTTTATGACTAAAAAAACAAAAAAAGTAAAACTTACGGCAGGTTTCATATTAATTGGGATTCTTGCCATTACATGGGTGGGATCACGTTTATGGGCTAAGCGAACGGATCCTTATGCGTCGCTTGAAGTTTTCTTTCAGGTGCTTCAAATTACCCGTACTCATTACGTACGCGATGTGGATTTGAATGATATGTTAGAGAATGCCATGAATGCTATGTTGCAGAAACTTGATCCTTACAGCATGTACATGAATCCCAAATCGTATAAAGATCTATACATATCTATGGAAGGTGAGTTTGGAGGACTGGGGGTTCAAATAGGTATTACAGATGGTTGGCTTACAGTAATTTCACCAATGGAAGGAACTCCGGCCGCGGCAATGGGCTTGCAATCAGGTGACTACATTGTGAAAATTGAGGATGAATCAACAGAAGGTATTACTATTGAAGAGGCTGTAAGCAAGCTGCGTGGTGAGCCCGGAACAAATGTAACTATAACTATAGCACGTAGAGGAATGGATAAACCTTTTGATGTAACTATAACTCGTGATATAATTAAGCTGAATGCGGTAAGTTACGCTAGCAAACTTACTCCTGAAATCGGTTACATTAACTTCATTAAGTTTAGCCGTACAGCTCGTCAAGAGGTTGAACAGGCAATAGATTCTCTTTTTACACACGAAGGTGTGAAGAAGATTATTCTGGATATTAGACGTAATTCAGGCGGTTATTTATACGAAGGTGTAGAAGTTAGTGATTTATTCCTCTCGCCGAATAAAGAAGTTGTGCAGACTCGCGGACGTAATCCTCAGAGCTTTAAAGTCTATCGCACGCACGAAGATAAGTTCATAGGCGATTATCCCTTGGTTGTTCTAACCGATAGGGGTTCAGCATCAGCTGCAGAAATCCTAGCAGGTGCCTTGCAGGATTGGGAACGCTGCATAATTATAGGTGATACCACTTTTGGCAAAGGTTGCGTGCAAACCGTCTACCCATTACCAGATTCAGCTCGACTCAAGCTTACCAGTGCTTATTGGTACACTCCTTCAGGACGCTGTATAGATAAGTATCGCACTACCTTAAAGGATGACGAAGGCAATAAAAAGGATGAACAACTCACTTTTAATACTCTTGGCCCAAGAGCAAGGCCTCTTTATGGTGGTGGAGCTATTGTTCCTGATGTATATATCCCCTACGAAAAAATGGATACTCTTGTTACACGCTTTAGAATAAATCGTGTATTTTTTACCTATGCTGCAGACTACATTGCCAAACATCCTAATATTACTAGAGACTTTACGGTAACTGACGAAATGCTTAACGGCTTAAAAGAGCTTGCACGAAAGCAAAACCCAAAATCTGATGCAAATACATCTAATAAGAAAAAGGCCAAATCTAAAAACGCACCTAAAATTGTCGCTAAAGGTCATCATGTGAATTTTACAGACGAGGAGTTCCAGAAATCAAAAAAAGGTCTGGCTACCCAATTGAAACTTGAAATTGCTATGCAAAAATGGGGACGCGGTGATTACTATTATAATCTTATTTTTGCAGAAGATCCAATGCTTAAAAAGGCAAAAGAAATTCTTTCAAAGGTAGAAAAGACATCAGGATTATTTCGTTTTACAGATAAATAAAATAGAAATAGATTAATAAAAAGAGAAGAAGCGGTAAGCCTCTTCTCTTTTTATACTATTCTGTTGCTTTTGAATAGCTATGTTTGAATTGTTCGTTTAATAATGTTATAGACTTTCCGAATATTGGCTTATTGATGTTGTAGGGTTTGTTTTGTTAAAATAAACTTTAATCCTAAGAGAATGAAGAATAAACCGAATGCTCGCTTGAGCCAAATTTCATCAAGTTTGTTTGCCCAACCTGCGCCGAAATAGGCTCCAATAAATAACCCTGCGGCAATTATCAAGCCTGCTACAAGGTTTACGTGTCCTTCTTTCCAGTAACGAATTACCCCAAGAAGACCGACTGGCAGTAGAAGAGCCACCAAGGAAGTTCCTTGTGCGTCATGCTGTGTAAATCCGAAAATTAAAACCAGGACAGGAATTATAAGGGCGCCACCGCCGACCCCGAATAAGCCTGAAAGTAACCCTGCAGCCAGACCTAGAATAGCTATACCTGCATATTGGATATGTGACATAAATCTCCTTAATTTCAATATTAGTTTCTACTGGCAATACTATATTCGAATAGAGAATATTATCAAGCTTGCTTATTAGATTAAGAGAATATTTTTAAGAAATATTCAAAATTTATGAGCTTAGTGTTCAAGCTCATCCATCTTTAATGATTCTTAAAGCTCAAATTTCCATATATCAGAGATAATGAAAAAGCGCCCCTTTAGCAATTTCAGAGGCGCTTGAGAATCTATCTGTGAGAAATTAATTATTTCGTTGCATCAACCTTAAGTGGACGTGTATGAATACCGCATTCTCCACCGCATTTAGAGGTATTGAGCCAGCGACCGGCACGTTCATCGTCGTCATTGGAAATTTTTGTGCAAGGTTCACAACCTAGAGAACGATATCCTTCTTTGTAGAGAGGATTTACAGGTACTTCATATAAAGAAAGATATTGCCAAACCTCGCGTTCTTTCCATAAAAGAATAGGATTAAGTTTAATTAAGCCTTTGTCGCGTTCTTCCACTTCTTTGTAATCAGTACGGGTTCTGCCTTCGGTACAGCGAAGACCAGTTACCCAGCAGTCAACGTCCATTTTCTCTATTGCCCAGCGTACAGGTTCAACCTTTAGAAGCCTGCAACATTCATCAGGATCGGTGGCATATAATTTTTCTGGAATTTCAACATCGTTTTCGTATATCTCTGTTTCAGGGTATTTCTCGACTACTTGTTTCATAAAGTCTTTAGTGGCTTGAGGCTTGTAACGGGTAGTAACTACGAATCCCCTAACCTTTGGAGCAACTCTTTTAACTAAATCCCACACCGCCACGGAATCTTTGCCTAAGCTGTTGGCTACAACTAAGCGGTCGCCATACTTAGCGTAGGCTTCTTCAACTAACTGCATTGAGCGTTGGACTTTTTCCTTAAAATTTAAGCCGTCTACCAATGTTTTAATATCATCGGTATTCTCAAGTAGACTCATTGTTTTTGACTCCTTATTACAACTAAGACGCTTTCCCCAGAATAATTCTTCCTGAAGCTTTGCGTCGTCGGGTTATTGCTTTTTTCTTAAGCGATATCTTCTTATCGGAATTTTTGTCTAAATATCCCCACTCCTCAAGTTTCATTCTGAGAACTTCCATATGCTGGGGTGCGATTTCTTTACTAACAGGAAGTTGCTGTAGTGGATGCAATATCTTACCCCATTTTATTTTCATCCACACCCTCTCATGCCAGTAATAGTTAAGCAATTGTATGAACTCAAATATAATAGTAATCATTGTCATGTGCTTCAAACTACCTGTTATTAAATAGGTAACAGAAGCGAGTACTATAGTACCTATTATTCTCCATGTAATTGCTTTGGCAATAGAGCGCGAATTTTTATCCATATATTCCTCCTCTGGGAATTTATTGGAAGTCTCTTTGGAGGAATTATAGTTCAGGATAGAGCTATGTCAACGTCTGAGAGTATACATCAATTGATAGGGTAAATAGTTCGGTTAGTTTACATTTTAACTGCAAAGAAAATATCAGTGTATCTTTTCCAGGTCTCTTTCCAGCTCAACCAAAGATGTATACAATTGATTTTACAAGCATCTAATAGTTAAGTTAGGGATATATTCTATCCATCAGTCTTGGATAAGGTATAGTTTCTCTAACGTGGTGGATTCCCGTAATCCATGCCAGAGTGCGTTCCATTCCGATGCCGAATCCAGAGTGCTCAAATGTACCGTACTTACGTAAGTCAATGTACCATTCAAGTGGAGCGCGAGGTAAGCTGTGATATTCAATTGCCGCCTCTAGTTTTTCCAAGCTATCTTCCCTTTGAGAACCGCCAATAATTTCGCCATAGCCTTCGGGAGCCAAAAGGTCGAAGTTCTTAACAACTTTTGGATTTTCAGGGTCCTCTTTCATATAAAAGGGCGCCGATTTTTTAGGATATCGATGAACAAAAACAGGCTTATCAAATTCTTTTGAGATAATTGCTTCTTCATCAGCACCAAGCTTATCGCCCCATTCGGCAGTAAGCCCTTTCTTTTTCAAAAGTTCAATAGCTTCGGTATATGAAAGTCGATAAAAAGGTGGACTAAGATTTTCAAGTAATTTTGAATGTTCTTGATAATTATCAACTTTTTTGCCAAGAAGCTCTAACTCAGCTTTTCGTTTTTCTAAAACCCTTTTGACGACAAAAGTCAACATATCTTCTGCAAGTTTCATATCACCATCAAGGTCAAGGAAGGCTACCTCAGGCTCCAAATGCCAGAATTCGGTTAGGTGCCTGCGGGTTTTTGATTTTTCCGCCCTGAATGAAGGCGCAAGACAATATACCTTTCCGAAAGCCGCTGCCGCCGGTTCCATGTATAATTGACCGGATTGCGAAAGGTAGGCTGCTTCATCAAAATATTTAATTTCAAAGAGTTCAGATGCTCCTTCGCATGATGTTGGCGTAATCATAGGCGGATCGATAAGAATGAAGTTACGGGATTCAAAGAAATTGTGGAAAGCGCGAATCATAGTATCTCGACATCGCAGTAGCGCGTGTTGTCTGCTTGAACGAAGCCACAGATGCCTTCTGGATAGAAGAAAGTCTATGCCATGCTCTTTAGGTGTAATTGGATAATTGTGAGAATCGGTAATGAGCTTTATTGATTTCGCTCCCAGTTCAACCCCCCCAGGAGCGCGGTTGAATTCTTTAAGCTCGCCTGTAATCTCAATCAGGCTTTCTTGATTAACGCTATCTGCCTGTTCAAATATGTCATCCGACAGCTCGTTTTTTACGAATACGCACTGCAGAATACCTGTGCCGTCTCTTAAAAGTACAAATCGTACTTTTCCAGAATCTCTCTTATTATATACCCATCCTTTGATGGATACTTCTTTCCCGATGTATTTTTTAAGGTCTTCAATCCATATCATAATTAAGTTTATTCATTTCAATTGAATTTGTCAACGTAATATTGAAGAGTACAGTATTGGTTTTGTTACATAAAGATAGATATTTTAGTTCGTAAGTTCCGTAAGATAGGTTTGAGCTCACCTGAAATTTATATTTAAGGACTAAAAGGCAGGTAAGTCTTAATTATAAAAACAAAGTTCCTTGAAAAATCCTAATGGTTGTCCATTACGCATGAAAGTAGACTAATTCGGGTACGTTTCAATCTTTTAGCTACAACTACCGAAAGAATTTGTTGCAAGATTCTATATCCCATACCGCAATTCTGCATAAAGAAGTTATGGAGCTTTTGGGCTTCCCAGACAAGAAGTTTTGTGTGTTTTGACGTTTTTATGGTAGCGGTAAGCTTGCCGCCCGCATACATTGAAGACCACCCTGCAACTTTTAAAGCGTCAACGGTTGCAATGGTAACAGGCATAGGCTCGGCAAGAGCTGCGTTAGTTGTTATTTCCAACTGGCCATCGACAACTAAATAGAGTTCAAAGGCTTTCTCGCCTTCTTTACCCAAAATTGTTCCTGCATTGACTTCGCGTTCTTCGCATAGATTGGCAACAGCTTTGCATTCGTGTTCATCCAGAATATTGAACACTTCGCTTTTTTTTAATAGCTCGCAACGGTTCATTTCTCCTCCATGGTTGATGTTTTTGATAAGTTAAGTAAACCTGAAAAAACTATTTAATTGATTATGGAAAAGGATATAGGGAATGTCAAGCTGTATTGGGTCAAGGTAATTAAATTTGGCTCTGTTGAAAGATTTTAGCAATATATGTTTTGAGATGATGGTTGAATTTTTAGAGCAGTTCCTTTAGCGGACTAGGTATTGTGTATTTTTCTGATTAAATATAGAAGAATATGATGAAGGTAAGGTAAAACCTTAAAATCCGGAATTGTCCTATGGTATTTTGGTTAATTTGAATTGTGTAACAACGTCCCTTAAAGTGATCACTTTAAGGGACGTCAATTAAGATTAATTCCGGTATCTTAGCTCTAAATATATGCTGGTTATTGAGTCGCAGAATATTTTGTCAAGACATACTTGGCGGCAACTTCATTATTTTTCCAGCAATAAATCTGTACCGGCCCTACATTTGGGGCAAACCAAACATCGTATGAAATTAACTTTTCGTTAGGTTTACCTTTAACTAATAAACAGTTTTCAAATGTTCCGGCAGGTGTTTTAACAATGCATCCAGAATTATCATTATCTTCGTCCGGGCCATCAGGGATAATACCCACATTTGGCCAATTGAATGCTGAATCCACTATCAGACGCACGGAATCGCTAAATGGGTCAGAAGCTTCACTTCCGTCAGCAAGTATAGCTGGTCTTTCCGTAGTATAGTGATATTCAGTATTCCAGGTGTATAATCCTGAATTTAATTGGTTTAGTTGACATTTGACAGTTCCTTCGTCAACACCACTAACATTAAAAACCCAAGAATTACCCTCGGCAAGTGGAAAGAAGGTGCGTTTACCACCGACCTCAACCACTGAACATCCGAGGAGGAAAGCTGATACTATTATTGTTGCTAATGCGATTTTTTTTATCATCACATCCTCCTAACAAATTTATATTAGATAAAAACAGTGTTTTGTCAAGCTTGAAAACTTCCAATTACTTAGGTTTGGCGTTAAAGCAATATGTTGCCGTATTCTAGTAACAAAAAGCGTACCGTATGCCGAAGTGTTTGCTGTAAGTTAATGTTTGTTAAGAAATAATACTTGCCAGATGGTCAAAATCGATTAGGATTAAAATTAGGAGAATATTGATGAACGAAATACAAGAAAACACGAACAAAGCTTTATTCCTAAGACTCAGAATTGCAGCCTTTATGGGACTATCCCTTCTGGGCGGCATAATTCATTCATTGTTTTATGTATTTGACCCTAGTCCGAAGGCGCTTGCTCCCTCTGAGATGTGGATTATGCTTTGTTTCTATATCATCTATATCTTACTAATTGTTATCGTCTTACTGACAAATATAAGGTTATGGCGTTGGGTTTCAGTAATTATTTTTGCAGCTGTTGTTGCAGGCGCAATTTGGGATAGCCTGTACCATATCTTTATTATTCATAAAACAGTAATTGGAGTAACCAGCCTCTTGATTAGCGGCGCTACGGGGATATTGGCATTGGTTTTAACTATCAAGTTGGCATTGAACAGATGACTTCTGAGGAACTTAGAGAACTGCAGGCGCTGTTTGGTGAAAAGTTCAGCCTACTTCCTGAAACACTTGAACGCTATTCCCACGATGAAACATCGTACTTTCATGCAATGCCTGAGGCTGTAGTGTTTGCCGAAAACACTCAAGACGTGTCAAAACTTCTTTCATATTGCTCTAAGCAAGGTATTCCACTGACCCCGCGAGGTGCTGGAACAGGCGTTTCAGGTGGTGCGCTGCCTATTGAAGGTGGTGTACTGCTTACGCTTGAGAAAATGAATCGTATTCTTGAGATAGATATTGAAAACCGTATGGCTGTTGTTCAACCAGGAGTAATTACAGGTGAGCTTCATAAAGCAGTTGAAGCCAAGGGGTTATTCTATCCGCCAGATCCTGCTTCCTTGGATAGCTGTTCTATAGGCGGTAACCTTATTGAAGGCGCTGGAGGTCCGCGGGCGGTTAAATACGGAACCACAAAAGATTACGTTACCGGTATAGAGCTTGTACTCTCCAGCGGGGAAATATTGCGTCTTGGCGGTAAGCTTCGTAAGAATGTTACAGGTTACAATCTGATAGGCTTGATTATCGCTTCCGAGGGTACCCTTGGGGTAGTAACAGAGCTTACTTTGAGCTTGCTTCCGTTACCTGCCGTAAGAACTGACCTTTTGGTACCGTTTGCAAGTTTTGCCAAAGCTGCCCATACAATCAATGAGATATTGAAGACAGGTATTATACCTGTAGTTATTGAATTCATGGAGCGGAAAGCGCTTGAAATAGTTGAGACATATCTTGATTCCAAACTGCCTGTTCCAGGGGCTGGCGCTTACTTGATGATTGGTTTAGATGGTCAAAGCAGGGAAATTGTTGAAAACGATTATGAGCGAGTGGGTGAAGTATGTCTTGAAAATGGTGCTGTGGATGTGTTTGTTGCCGAAACTTCTGATATGAAGGCACGTTTATGGAAAACCAGACGTTCGTTGCATGATGCTTTGCACCATCTTTCTCCTGAAATGGAACGTGAGGATGTAGTAGTGCCTGTTGCACAAATTGAGAGTTTACTTAATGGAATTGATGACATTCGTAAGAGAAGTCAGCTTGAAGTGGTTGCTTTTGGTCATGCCGGAGACGGTAACGTTCACGTAAATATTCTGCGGGCTAATCTGGCTGAGGATACTTGGCGTGCACAAAAAAAACAGGTTCTTGACGAGCTTTTCAGATTGGTAATTTCTTTGGGCGGAACGCTTTCCGGGGAACACGGCATTGGAATTGTAAAAAAACAGTTTATGCCATTGGTTGCAAGTAAAGCAGAGCTTGGGCTGTATCGGCGTCTCAAACAGGCTTTTGATCCGGCAGGTATACTAAATCCTGGGAAAATTATCCCCTAGCATTTTGCTGCGCTTCCAGTTTCGCAAAGGCGAACGCAAAACACCTGTTGCTGTATCTCACGTTATTCCTGTACTTACCAGCAGCTGAGAAGAATAAAGCCCGACTTAAGGCCGGGCTTTTAAGTAGGTATCTCTTGCCTTTCGACAAAACCTACCCATATTTAAGACATATTAATTCTAGGATACATATAGGCTTCGTCAAGGTCTTCTGTTTCTCTTTTGCCCAGCTTTACCACCATAAACGATACCAAACACTTCTGAAAGAAGCTAGTCAAAAATTGATCAAAAGGTAGTCAAAAGTTACTCAAACCTTCGGTTTGAGTTTAGGAGTTTTGTGGGCCAAAACTCCACAGGTGTATTAAAAGCGGT
>CAZUXE010000009.1:0-64765 GCA_964624585.1 uncultured bacterium
GCCCGTTCGTGATACTCCAGTGCCTTGCGTGGCTCCCCAAGGGTTTGGTACACAATGCCGATGTTGCCAAGCCCTATAGCAAGGGCTTTATTGAGCTTTGCTTCCCCGGCGATGCGAATCATCTCTTTGAAGGTTTCCTCGGCATCACGGGTAGCTCCACTCTTGTATTGGCTCAGGCCGATAAGGTTTAGTATGGCGCAGCGTTCGCTGTCATCTGTGGCAAGGGGGTATGCTTCCTTGAATTTCTCGATAGCTTCATCGTGTTTGTACTCGCGCAAGGCGCGGAAGGCGTCGCGTAGTAGACGTACTTTCCTCGGTTTTGTCACTTCAGGTAGACCATCAATATAGACAGATGTACCTTTTGCTTTTTCTTCCTGTATGACTTCTCTAATTACTTCCTTAAGCTCTTTCCGATCCCTTTTCCTGCGGATGATAGTCCAGATCAACCAAAGAAACGAGAGGATAGTGGTGACCGACGCCACACTACCTACGACTATCCAGAAAGGAACCATCAAACCCTCTTACCGTTTAGGGGTTATGGAGTGCAACAAGCGACTTGTTGCGTAAGACTTGAAGAGTCTTTTAGAAGTTCCCGACGGAACTTCAGCAATGACACGGTCATTGCACTCCAAATTAACTGCCAGGCTGTCAATTAACGTATCGGGATGTGTTACAGGTATCATATAGCCCTCATGGCTTAATAATACCCTTTTACGTTAGTTTTGTCAAGCGAACTTGGAGTTACGTTCCTTTGATCGCTTTTACAAGCGCGGCGTAGTCTGTGGAATGGAAAAGAGCCGAGCCAACTATCAGGATGTCAGCGCCTGCATCGCGCACCGCTGGAGCCGTATTAGGGTTCAAACCGCCATCAACCGCTATTGGCAGGTTAAGCTTCTGACGCTGAATTTCACGTTTCAAGGTATCTATGCGAAACAGGGTTTCAGGAATAAACTTCTGTCCGCCAAACCCCGGATAAACACTCATCAAAAGCACCTGCGAAAGTTGGGGCAATATGGGGTAGACACTTTCAAGCATGGTATCAGGATTTAAGGTTACGCCTATGGGTTTACCTATTTTGAGAAGATTAGGCAAGGTGTCTTTATCTGCAACTTCAATATGGTAGAGTATTTCATCTGCACCGGTTTCTGCAAATCTGGGAGCGTATTTGCAAGGGTCGATAATCATCAAATGCGCACGCAAAGGTAGAGGGGTTAAGTTTCGTATGTGTTTTGTTACCGGCGGGCCAAAGCTGATATTGGGAACAAAATGACCGTCCATTACATCCAAGTGAAAAGCGTCAACACCTGCCGCCTCAGCCGCGGCTATCTCTTCTGCAAGGCGCGCAAAATCGCAATTTAGAATAGAAGCAGAAAACTGAACCATTATACCTTCCTGTAGCTATTTGCTTAACTTAGATTGAACTAGGGTAAAGAACTCAGGGTTCTTTGCCAACGGTAACGTGGATGCTGTCGCCTGCTCCAAGCAGAACACCTGCGTCTGGCGATTGCAGAACAACAATACCGCCCTTACCTTCAATAGGCATATAGCGTAGCACGGAAACAAAAAGCGAATCGGCCTCAGCCTTTTCCTTGGCTTTCTCCAAAGTGATGTCTATAAGATTGGGTGCGGGTATGGTTTTCCCAACCGCACCAGCTGATAGGTAAAGCCGAAGTTTTGTTCCAGGTTCCACTCTTATTTCAGGATCAGGTTTTTGAGCAACTATTCGACCAGCAGGAACAGTATCGTTTTCAACAGTATCAATAGAAGCTATCTCAAAACCCTGTCTTGCTGATAAAATTTCAGCCTGATCAAGCGTTAAACGAAGCAAATAAGGCACCCGCTTTTTTTCAGGGCCGGAAGAGATAACCAAGCGTACCAGTCTGCCCTTTTTGACCATGGCTCCTGAACGCGGTTTTTGTTCAATAACCGTCCCTTCTTCGTAGAGAGTATCAGGACGGGTTTCATCACCTGCTGCATTGAAACCTTGTTCTTGAAGGATACCTACGGCATCCTCAAGGGTAAGGCCCACAACCTCAGGTACCTTAACTTCTTGTCCCTTGCCAACAATAAGAGGCATTACTATGAAGTTGCCTATAAGCAAACCTATAGTCCCAAACACTGCAAGCCCCAAAAGAATTATTCCAATAAGGGCAAGGGTTTTTAAGGGCGACCTCTTGCGTTTTTCTTTCATTTAAGCACCGATGCCACCACCAAGTCAATCGCTGAACCGGCAGGAGCCATGCTTCCTTTAGCCGGTGTTTGCTTCATGACTGTGTTCTGATAATATTCGCTTGAAACCTGATATTTCACTTTGCCAAGTTCGAACCCGTTCTCTTTGAGTATCCTTTTTACCTGTGAGAGCCTTTTTCCTGTAAGTTTCGGCACTTCTACCAAATCTGGCCCAAGACTTACCGTAAGGGTTACTTTAGAGCCTTTTTCCACATCTGTTCCTGCAGCAGGGTTGGTTTCAACTATCAAATCTTCAGCAAGGGTATCGTTTTTAGAAACCACGTCTTCTACAAACAAGCCAGCGGCCTGAAGCATATCAGAGGCTTTTAGTAAGTTCACGCCTGTTAAATTGGGGACATTCACCATTGGACGCCCCCTGCTTAAGACAACCTTAACTACCTGTCCGGGCTTAACTGGCTCACCGGTTTTAGGTTTGTGAGAAAGTATTACACCTTCTTCTTTATCGCTTGCCTTTTCATCAACCGGAAGGATTACGAATTTATACTTAGATGAAAAGGTTTCCGCTTTCTGAACGTTCATTCCGATAAGGTTTGGCATTGGTATAGTGCGCTGCGCCAGAAAAACAGGGATGTTTAATCCAATTGTTACCAACGCTGAAACTAAAAGCGCAACACCTGCCGAGGTTAGAATAATTGTCCAGATACTTGAGTTTTCTTTATTATGACTATGTTCATTCATATTTCGGCCCTCCAGTTAGTCTTCTTTTTCTTTCCAATCACCTGTTGTAAAAACTCTATACGCACATACGGTTCTTGCGACAGGTGCGGATGTGTCGGATACTTTAATTTCAAATACATAATTTTCTCTTGGAAATAGTTTTTCTTTTTTTACCCGCACAAATAAATCTTTATTAAGGTCTCTAACGGATACCTTTTTCTTGAGGATTAATTTTCCGGCGGGAACGGGAACCAATTCCTCAAGCAACATAAGTTTAGCATCACAATTAGCACTGCATTTACTTGGCTTCCAGCTAAGAACAAAGCCCTTATCTACTGGTGATATAGTATCGGCTATATCAAAACTAATCCCCTTAAGCGCTGTAAACGCAAAACTGTCAATACCATAGAGACGACCATCTTTCATAAGCAAAGAAAGACGATATCTAAAAGTATCATTAACAGCTTTTTGCATAACTTCAGGATCTCTAAAGCTCATTTCTTTTGCGACAGGACTTATGGTATCTATTACCAAATAACGTCCACTGAGAAATTTTTCAACTATAACTGATGCACCATCTATTTCAGGCAATCCCTTCCAGCTAAAGTTAACTGTAACATAAGCGCTATCTGAACCTTGGTTAAGAGAAACACTTTTTGTAACAACTTCTCCACCAACAAGCTTAACGCTATAATGAGGTTCATCAACCTTATCGCAGCCGGATGTTATAAGTAACACTCCTCCTGCCGCCAGCAGAAAAAAAGCTATAAGATATCGAGTCATCAATATCCTCCTTAGTGCTAATAGATAATCTTACCTGTATTTATGCTATATGTCAAGTGAAAAAACTTTATTACGGGAATGTTCGCCTCTAAGGATTTTTATTCTATTTGTGGGAATATTGAGGTGTTTTGCCAATAGTTTAATTACTTCTTTGTTTGCCTTACCCTTTTCAGGTGGAGAATGAACCCATACTTTATACGAATCCTTGCTTTCTTCTGCAACCTTCTGTCGTGACGACTTTGGTATAACCTTAACTGTTATCTCCATATTATATTATGATTTGCGCATTTTCAGACGCTTATTGAATTGGTTTACCTTAAAGGTAAGGGATAAAGGTGAAAATCTGAAAAGCTTAAGAGAGCGTTTCATTGAGTTAAGGTGGTTTTTTTACGAATACCGCGTGCGCTTTTGTTTATAAAACTTGTAAACTCAAGGGTTAAAGGTGAAGCCGCTTCATCAGGACTAAGGGAGGCTAAGGCATCGGCAATACAGCGGTTATCACGATAGGCTAAGCGGTAAATTTTATCAATTAAGGCCTGTTCGATTGGGGAGAATCCTGCCCGCTTCAAACCCACTTTGTTAATTCCGGCAACAAGGAATGGATGACCTGAACCTAGGAGATAAGGCGGTAAATCTTGACTAAGATAGGAATGCGCCCCAAGCATTGCTAGTTTACCGATGCGTACAAATTGATGCACTCCGCTAAGTCCTCCTATAAACGCAGCTTCGTCAACATGCACATGACCAGCTAACTGCGTTGCATTGGCTACTGTAACTTTATTGCCTATACGGCAGTTATGTGAAATATGCACGTATGCCATAATGTAGGCTGAGTTGCCTATAATTGTTACTTCACCTTCACCTGTTGCGCGATGGACGGTTGCAAACTCTCGTAAGGTTACGTTATTTCCAATACTTACACCGCTTTGCTCTCCTTGAAAATTACTGTCTTGCGGTTCTCCTCCTAGTACAGCATATTCCCCTATAAAACAATTCTTGCCTATGTTTACCTGCGACTTTATTATACAATGAGGCATAAGCTTCGTACCTTCACCAATTACAACATTAGCTTCCACAACGGCATAGGAACCAATCTCTACATTGTTGGCGATCTGCGATTGGGGCGAAACTACAGCTGTAGGATGTATATTAGACAATGGGCACTTTCCTTGATAGATTGATGAACAATACTATTCTATCCTTAGTGTCTTGTTTCTAAAAAAAAGACGAGGGATATAACATTAAAGCGTACCTTAAATTCAATTTGTTTCGTTGTTTGGAAATAATCCGACAAGAAGAGTAGCGGTAGCTACAACTTCACCTTCAACCATTGCTTCAACTTCCATTTTCGCTTGTTCGGTTGAAGTGGAGTTTCTGTGGAAAGTCATTTTAGCGTGCATTTCCAGTTTATCACCCGGACGAACCCCACGACGAAAACGAACCTTGTCTACGCCCATAAAAAACATATTTCGTTTTTCAACTTCTTCACGATTACCTACTATAATAATTCCTGAAAGTTGAGCCATTGCCTCAATAATCAATACCCCTGGCATTACCGGGTATTGAGGGAAATGTCCCTGGAAGAATGGTTCGTTTACAGTTACATTTTTATATCCCCAAACTTCCTTTTCTTCAAGCCTGGTAACCCTGTCTATCATCAAGAAGGGATAACGATGATGAATCTTGGAGCGAATCCAATCTATGTCGTAATTCATACTCACTCTCCTTACTAATAAGTTTAATGGCTTTGTGCGTTTCGCTGTGTCCCGTTCCGAATGCAATTATACGCACTAAAGGTCGTATGCCTAGTACTGCCAAATCGCCAATTAAATCAAGCACTTTGTGGCGAAGCATTTCATTGCGAAAACGGAAAGGATAGGGCAAATTTAATTCCCCGCTTTTTTTTATCTCAAAGGGATAACGGAAATGTGGAAAACTTCCAGAGGCAAAAGTCCTTGCCGGAGCAATCTCTTCTGCAAATATGTCCTCCAAGTTACTGAACTTCAACAGCTTAAGCCCTTTGTGCTTGAAAGCGAAAAAGATTGTAAGTTGCTGTGCCGGAGAAATATGCATCCATTTTCCATTATTCATAATAAGTAATGAGTCTTTAGGTTTCAGATGCCTTCGCTCGGCATTTTGATTAAGTAAGCCAACCCTTTGAATTTGCGTAACATAGGGCAAGGCGCTTCCGTCAAAGAAAGGTAGTTCATTGCCATAAACGTCTACAATTGCGTTATCTACACCCATTCCCCAAAGAGCAGAAAGTAAATGTTCTACAAATTTTAACTCATAACCATTGGCAGAAATTACTACCCTGTGCAGGCTTACAGTAGCATTATTGGGTTCAAGCGGCAGCACGGTTTTTCTTCCATTTTTGACATATCGGAGTATAATTCCTGTATTCTTTTCAGCCGGATGTATCTTGACCTTTGTGGAAGTGCCTGTCCATAGGGTATTACCTTCAATACAGAAGGATTTATTAAGGGTTTTTTGACTAAACATCCTTAAAAAACCTGGCTTGCGCCTTTAGTGTCTGCCTATGAGGTCGAGCAGGTATACCGGAAATAACGGTTCCTTCAGATATGTCCTTAAATACCGCAGACTTAGCTAAAACCACCACTCCCTTCCCAAGCGAAATGTGATCTTTTATGCCTACTTGACCAGCAAGAACCACTCCGTCAGCAAGAATTGAGGAACCGGCTATTCCACATTGACCGGCAATAAGACAATTTTTGCCAATTTGTACATTATGGGCAATGTGTACCAAGTTATCTATTTTCGTCCCTTTACCTATTCTGGTTTCACCTAAAACGCCCCTGTCAATACAAACCCCTGCTCCTATTTCAACATTATCTTCTATAACTACATTACCTAAGTGAGGGATATGGTGATGCTCTCCATGTTCATCAGTAACGTAACCAAAGCCTTCAGAACCAATTACGGATCCAGCGCCTATTTTTACGTTAGAGCCGATAATACATCCAGCAAGGATGCCTACATTAGGACCTATGATGCTGGAATGCCCAATGTGGACATTCGGCCCAATGTAGCTGAAAGGTAATACTTTAACCGATGAATCCAAAAAAGCGGACTTGGCGATATGTATATTTTTATAAGAATTTTCATTTGAAGATTTATCCAAACATAAGTTATTTGAGGAACAACCACTTGCTTCTTCTGTATCAAGATTGAAAGGAAAATCCTTAAACAAACAATTCAGAATTTTTACCCAGGCCAAACGGACATTTTTTACAACTATAATGGATTTTGCAGTAGAAGAATGAGGAGCGAGAATCGCTATAACACAGCCTGCCTTCACAAACTTAAGTTTGGTTTCATCATTACCGTCATAAAAGGTCAAGTCCGTTAACTTAGCTTCGTTTAAGGACTTAACTCCCGTTAGGATAGTATCCTTTGCACCAATAAGCTTTCCAGCAAGAAAATCTGCCAATTTTTTGGAGGTAATTTTCATCTCAGCAGAAAGTATCTGGCTGTTCCAGGAAACTATGCATATTCATGTAGGAAGAGCTATTTTGCTTCCGCAATTAAATTAGCCTGAAGTTTCGCGACAGCGTCACTTACTGTTTGACTAAGGAGTGCGCGTTCCTTTTCAGGGACTCTGGTTTCCACAAGCGGATAGGTAATTCTTTTTTTGGAATTTATCAGCTGCAGCTTGATGACAATTTCTCCATTTTGTGTTTGCACCGTTCCGAAGTAAGCGTAATCGGCTCCGGCAGCTTGACTAATATTATGTGCTGTCCCCGGTGTGAGTTCTCTACTCATAGATTCGCCGTATTGATTGAGTATCTGTTTAACCTCGTCATCTTTTATAACCGTATAATTGAGATCAGTTTCAAAACTTTTTACCGTTCTTAGCACATACTCTCTAACCTTGATATCAAGGCTATCTGTTTGCGACCGTTGATCTAATGCGGCAATTCCAAAAACTGCGACTTGTTTTTTGAAAGTCGGCGCAGTGGTTGCGTACTCACGATTTAACTCTTTCAAAACAGTGGAGGTCATGTTCAAAGTAACATCTGCATAAAGAATATTACCGTCAGCTATATCTAACACAATATCAATACCATCTTCTGTAGCCAGTTGTTCAATTACTTTAGTCATTTTATCAATAACCGGAGCAAAAAGCTCGTTATGTTTTTTGTCTATTTTACCGCCTTTACCCCAAATATCTTTGGCAAAGGTTTCGTATTGTTTGCGCAATGCGAATAACTCGTTTTGCCTCGCCCTGAAAGCGTCTTTGGAAAGCATAGGCTGTTGAGCCTTAAATTCCGTTTCGGCTTCGCGGTAAGTTACTTTTAATGAATCCAGTTCGTGTTTCCATTGATTTATTGACTGCTGTAATGTAGCTCTGGCGATTTCTGCATCCTTATATTCCTTAAGGATTTTATCGGAATCAACGAAGGCTACCTTGGTTTGAGCGTGGGCGCTTGCAAACAGGACAAGGATGCCTAAGAAAATAGCTGCGTTTTTATACCCCATAGCCTAAACTTTAAGAAAGAGTTGCCATTTGTCAACCTCTCTTAAAGTAGTTGTTTGTCTGGAATAGGCAAATGTATTTTGTAGAGTATGACAAGTCTAATTGTTGGGATTGCAATATTAGCGAAAAACAGAAAGAAAACAGGCGGTTATAGTCGCGAAACGCTGATTTTGATATTATTAAGGTTATTCCTCTGTTAATTCATGAAAGATAACTAAACCGTAGTGAGCAACAGAGTATTCTTCATTGAACTTATAAACAAGCAACTCTACCATGTAATTTCCGGTTGCTGAAGGTTCAATTATAATTGTCGGTTGGTTATCTTCCTCTTCATCACGTTTAATTTCAATCCATTCGCCATCCACATCTTTGTAGATAATTATATCCAGGTCTTTTACTCGCCAGTCGCCAAAAGCGGTAACGCCGTATGTCCATCCTTTGTAAAGAGTACGGGTGTAGGTAACGCCATCTTCGCCTATAATATCAGCGTGCAGATGCACAATTTCCTGCGAAAGAGAATCTTCAAGATAGGTGACGTAGGCCGACATATCAAGCATTATGTCTTTCATGGTTGTGCCTTCATCAGCTTTAAGAATGCCCGGCGCAAAAATGAGAGCGGCAAACCCGATTAACGCAAGTTTTTTTGTCATGGTTCCTCCTGATATTTTTAACAATTGCCCTGTAAGCAACTATACTTTACTATAAGGAAAAATTTGTTAGAATCAAGCTATTCGCTTTTAATTGTCAGGTAAATGCCCTATTGACAATTGGAGTAAGATATATATTATTTCCGCAAGGGAGGTTGGAAAGTTTTAAGTAAGGAGACGCTTAATGTCGATTAAAATGGAGCCCACCGTTTTTCAATTTCCGCATTCGCGGATATATGATTTTTATACCAGGGTTTTTTTCCTCAAAGTCTATGAACAGTTTGCGAGGTGGATTCCGGTTAAAAATCCTAAAGGAAAAGTGCTTGATGTAGGCGCTGCCGCAGGGTATTTGGGTGTGGCTTTAGCTAAAATGTATCCCGAATTACAGGTTTATTCCACCGATATTTCTGCAGATATGGTATATTTAAACAAAAAAGTGATACATCAAAACAATCTTAAAGACAGGGTGTTCGCGCATCGTGAAGATGCCTACAATTTGACCTATGAAGACGATACTTTTGATCTCGTAATTAATTCATTTACATTCCACCATTGGGATAATCCAAAACGAATGTTTAATGAAATTTATAGAGTTACAAAACCTGGCGGTGAGCTGTTTATTATTGACGGGAAAAAAGGTTTTGATAAAAGTGAAGTCCAGGATTTCTGTCGTACGGTGGGTTTTGGTCCGTTAGGGAAATTTCTTGCTCGTATAATGGCTCGTCTGGTATGGGTGGATTTTGTAAGCGCCGAATATGCTAGTGCTGTGTTGGAAAAGTCGATTTTTACCAATCCTATTTGTGAAGACACCGGCTTGTTCATGTTTTTGAAGGGATTTAAGCCAACAACAGCATAGATAGTTTTATAAAACATCTTTAGAGTACAATTTTTGAATGTGGCTAAGGCGCCTATCTAAATATTCATAAAACTAATTTTAACTGGTTATCTAAATTAGATACTAAAGATTACTTTGTTTGGTAATTGTGTTGGGCGTTTCCGCCCCACATTGACCATCCTGTAGCTTTAGAGTCTTTTGCTTCAATGCAGAATACCGATCCGGCATCTGTTCCCCAATAAATATATCCGTCAACGATTACAGGCTGAAACCGAATTGATTCACCGCAATTATAACGCCAAAGTTCTTTTCCATTTGAAGCGTCAAGACAAATGATATCTCCGCTAACAGATCCCAAGTAAAGTTTGTTGTTAGCATATGCAGGCGGTGAAAGAGGTCTTCCGCCCGGGGAATCCTTTATTTTAATTGGATGTTTCCATAATACTTTACCGGTTTCGGCATCAAGCGCTTTGAGGGTATCGCCCATTGCGGTATATGATTTCTTGCCAATGATACAAGGACGTGAACCTTGATAAGACCACACTCCAGATACGGAAGCGATACCCAAATTAGTTTTGCTTTGCTCAAGTTTTGCTGCGGCAGGGGCGTCTGCAAATCCTACAGAAGCGTCTAACTCCGCTTGTTTTTTTGCATAATGGGTGCCTTGTTCTATATTAAGGTAGTCTGCTTCCTGCTTCGCCCATAAGATACGGTTATCTCTTTTTCCCGATTTTGTAATTCTACCTTGTCCTTCATTACGGACAATTATCTTATTTCCGTTGACAATTTGTTCTTCATCTTCACGTAAACTGACATATATTTGGTTTTTCCATATCCATGGAGCGGAAGTGGCTTGATGTCTTTTGGAAAATATTTTTTTACCTGTATGGAAATCAAAGCAATGAATAGAGCCTTCTAAAGTAGATGCATATACCAAAGTTTCATCAATTACAGGCGCTGAAATAAGCTCGCCGGGCAGTGTTGCTTCCCACAAGTGCTTACCTGTTTCGACTTCCATACAAACAAGGGAATGCCCGCCCTTGTCATTCGGAAAGGCCATTACGACCTTATTGTTTTTCATAGCAGGCTGACTCATTAATGGATCTCCCAGCCATTCTCCCCACAGTTTCTTGCCGGTTTCTGCATCAAGTACATAAAGAATACAGCTTTCGGTATTGAAAGCTACCTTTCCTTTATCAACAACCGCAGCGGTTGGACCATCATCTCCGCAGTGGAACAACCACTTAGGTTCGCCTGTTTTTGCGTCAAGTGCGTAGAATTCATATGAGCCGAAACCGCCCCCAATATAAAGTGTATTGTAGGCAATTGCCGGAGTAGCCAAGGGAAGTTGACGTAGCAGGCTGACTTTCCAGCCGGAACGACCGTCTTTTATTTGAAATCGCTTTTTAGAAAGTTTCGGGTTTTGCTCAAGAGACTCATTGCCCACTTCTTCTATCATTGCATCTTGTTGGGACTGGGTTATGTTTAAGGGAAGAGCCTTGTTATCTGTGAACGTGGGTTGTTTCTGGTAATTATCACTGGAAGAATTCGTGGCGCTTCCTGTGAGAAATATAGCCAAAAACGTAACAATTACGGCTTTAAAATATAGGAAGCAACTATTTTTTGGAAGTTGAACTTTGTGCATTTTTTCTCCTAGGTATAGTTAATTATAGTAAGTAATACTGGTTTGGCAAAGAATTATTCCTCCTGTGTCCACTTAAAAATGCTAAAGCTAAAGTGAAGTTAATCTGCGATATAAGGGTCTTTACGCGGTTTATACAACTTAAAAAACCCGTCTGGTTGACGTTTGAGAAATATATATTTTTCTTGTAGTGAAGTATCGTTATCAACAATGTGTTCAATTTTCGCTAAATAACAGAATAGATTTTCAGTAGGAAGGTCGTAAATAGGTATTTGTCTCAATAGAAGTATCTTGAAATGTTCCCCTTTACTTTTCCATTTTTTGAAGGCCGTCATGCTGGGGCGTTTATTAAACAGTATTTCTTTTTTGTAAAATTTGGGATAAGTTTCTCCATTCGGATTCAACAGCTTGTACGCGGATTTGAAATCGTTAGTATCTAAAGCGGCGTAGAATCGAAGAATAGTGCCGTGGGCCGGCGCCGAGCCTGGTTTTATGTGGAGGGGAACAACGGCTGCATTTGTTTTTCCTGCGTTATGGGCTGTTAGGGTATATGCTCTTATTTTGGCCGGTTGCGGGGCGACATCTGGAGGAATAGTTAAACCTATTTCGAAATCTACTGTATCAGGCGCTTTAGCTTTAAGCGGAAGGCCTCTTCGTTGGATTATTTCCCCGCCTTTGCTTACCAATGTAATTTCGAGATAACCTTGTTTAGTTGAAGCCTTGCCTTTGACTAAAACCCAGGAAGCGGTGTCGTCAGTTTGAGGAGTGTAAAGTTCAATCATTTCAGTAGGATTCCCATTATCGTACTCAAAGGTTACGGTATTATCTTCGTTCTTACCCTTCCCACAAGCCAGTACAGCTAAAACAGCTATTATAATAGAGAGTTTTAATATATATTTCATAATTCAGTTTACTAAGAATTATTACCGATGTCAATACATAATTCACCTTATATATTTATCTATAGAAAAAGGAATGCAAAAAAAAACGACCTACAGATATGTTATAATGTCTAAATCATAAGTGTAGAAAATAGGGTATTTGTCTGGGAGTAACGCTAAAGAGAATTTAGTCTTCGGATACTATTCTGTTTCCATTTTCGTTTTCGGAGTAAGCTAAGAAGTTAGCAAGTTTATTTCGCTTTTGAATCTGTTGTAAAACTCCCGTTCCCTAAAAGAAAGGAGCGCCTGAATCCAAGCGCCCCATGGTGTTTGTTCTCCCACCCCTCGCTTTTGCCTTCCTCCCCCCTTCTCTTCTTCCCATCGTAAGCATCCCCTTTCCTACAATCTAATAAAAGCAATTTTTGTGCCAAGTATTTGGCGAAAGTTGTATCTCTGTAAACATAGGCGTCTTATTGCTTTCGTGAAAAAAGGTATATATAGTCTGTAATTATTTGTTATCTAAAAGTATCATTGAATTGACTTTTTGGGGTATTCCTTTAAGTCTTATCTTATAACAAAGTTTCTGGATTTCTTAGGTTTATCCTATTCCCCCCTAACTAGGCGCTGGAATTATACGTTATCTTACTTCTATCTTAAATTTATAGAGCTATCTCCTTCCGCAATACCCGGAATTCATTCCAAATATTTATCTTGCTTAAATTTATATAAGATTCTCTCTATATAGTATAGTGTAAGAATACAAAAAAGAAGCCTCCATGGAGGCTTCTTAATCGCAGAGTAAAATATTGTCTACAGTATTATCTCAACATCCTAAAAGCTAGACGCTGGCTATGGCTCCAAGAGCTATTGAATTCAACTTAGTTTCGGCGTCATCTGCTCGCGATAGCATGACAACCGGTTTAGCCGCGCCTGCAACAATGCCGCAGGCCTTTGCTGCGCCTAGATAGATAAGTCCCTTGGCAAATACATTTCCAGTTGTAATATCGGGTACAATCATGATATCGGCCGCGCCTGCAACTTGGCTTTTCACAGCTTTCATTTTTACAGCTTCAGGTGATACAGATAAATCAAGCGCCAGAGGGCCATCAATCAATGCCCCCTTTATCTGTTTGCGGTTAGCCATTTGTGTAATTTCAGCCCATTCAAGGGTTTCGGGCATTTTAGGGTTTATGGCTTCAATTGCTGCTAGCAGGGCAACTTTAGGTGTATCTATACCCAGAGAATGGGCAATGTCTATAGAATTATTAATAATATCAAGTTTAGTTTTTAAGTCAGGGCGAATATTCATACCGCCGTCTGAAACCATAATAAGGCGGCCTAGCTCACGTGGTTCAAGAATCGCTATATGTGAGAGAACTCGTCCAGTTCGTAAGCCCTTTTCCTTATGAAGCACAGCACTCAAAAATGCAGAGGTAGGTAGATGACCTTTCAAAAGGAAGTCGCCTTTTGTTGCTACTTCCTGTACCGCTTTCAATGCAGCTTCTGAATTTGGGCAGTCGATTACTTCAAATGCGTCAAGGGTTATTCCAGCCTGCTGAGCCGCTTTCTTAATATCATCAGCTTGTCCGCACAGTATACCTTTGGCAATTCCTTCTTTTTGGGCTTCATCTAAGGCCTTTAGCGTTACAACATCAGCGGCAGCGGCCACCACGCATCTTTTGGGGCCTAATTGTCGAGCTTTTTCTTTAAGTTGAGATAGTGAGTTTATCATCAGTTTCTCCTAAAGATTATAAGTTCGTTTAAGGCTATCGCGAAGTATACGTAAACTTGATTCCGAAGGATAAAGTTGAATGCTTTTTTCAATCACTTTCAAGGCGTTTTTGGGATCTTTGAGATAATCCATGTATAATCTAATTGTTACAAGGTTGCCTGGGTATTTCGTATCCCATGTTTTGAGTAAATTAAGTGCCTTTGATGTATCGTTGACTTCCCGTAAATAGAACATGAATATCTTAATGAAGTTTTCCGGATTATCTTCAGTGGCATTAGAAGCTAGTTCATTGAATTGACGATACGCTTCTGCAGTATCACCAATTCTTAAAGAATTCACAGCTTGTTCGATTAAGAAATTAGCATCAAGCCAACCGTTTGCTTTTAAGGTATCAAAGTAGATTTGAGCGTCGTCAGCTACTCCTGCAAACTTAGCTAAAGTATATAGTCTGTTATAATAATATTTGCGTAAAGCGTCTTCTGCATCAAATGTAGCCACCGGTTTAACAAAATTATAGGTTTCCTTGGTGTCATAGCCGTATTTAATCATGTGTTCAGCTACGTTTAGCATGATTATACCGTAATGACTGTAAAGGAGGTCAGTTTGCTCACTATGGCGTACCCTGCTATCCATTATTGACGTAAACTGGAATTCCTGTGTAAACATTTTGTATGACTTTTCAATATCTACGGGAGGAATTGAATATACAGAAACTGGCATATCCTGGGGAGGTTTCCTGAAGCGGTAGGCAAGGCCTTCCTGAATAAGATAGCGATGATAGTTTTGTATTTTACTTGGTAGAACCGTTGTAGAAAAGTATATGGGCATAGTGCCTTCTTTATAACGCTCAAGAACTTTAAGGCAGAAACTATCTACAGGGATTAAATAATCAAGAGGTATTTTAGTAAAGTGTCCTGCAAATCCGCGTAGTCTTACCTCTACTTTTTCAGAGTCTGCATATACAATACCTGCGTTGGTTGCGAGCATATCCCTAATCATAATATCGGCTAGCATGTATCTATTATGGCCGTCTGATGAGATGGCTATGGGTGGTAGATTGTCAATTTCGCCAGACTTGTAACTTACAGTTAAGTAGTTCACATCCAAAGGGTTATAGATAATTATTTCACCTCTGGAGTAATCAACTTCTCCAATAGTTTCACGTCCAATCTTTAATTTACCTTCTTTATTATCCTGAACCTGTTTAGTAGCATAGGAGAATTCAAGTGTTCCTTTCTTAATGGAAGGGTGAGCGACTTTTCCAACCCATAATGTATCCAGACCACCATTTTTAGCAGGAACTACTCCCTTGGAAAAGCGAAGCTTTTCATTGTTAGATTCATAAACGAAAGATATGGGCGCTCCCTTTCGTTTCAAGGTTTCAATATACCAAGGAGTGTTCAGAAGCGAAAGGTTGGCATTGATTACTCCATGTTTGTATGGTTTTTCCCCGTTTTCGTATCGAACGGAGGGAACTTCTTGGACAAACCATAAAGGGAAGGTGTCGTTATCACCGTTTGTGAAAATAACTGAAGGGTCGGAACATGATGCAAGAAGGTTATAACCGTATTCTAAAGGGATCCAGTCATGCTGTCTGGTTACTATAGGCCAATTTATAAGAGCTATGGGAATTATTAGTAGTGCGATACCCCCTGAGAGAATTCCTCCTGCGGCCTTATAACTCTTGTTAAGCTTTCTTTTCAAAGTCCGCAAAATCTCGTACATCCCAAAACCGATGAATAGTCCATAGAATACGTAACTAAAGGTAAAGAAATAGTCTCGTTCACGGACCTCCCGTGGTAAGCTGGTGTACCCATCCGGTACAGGGCCAGTGTGTCCGAATCTCATATTAAGGTAGATTACAAGGCCGGCGGATGAAACAATGAAGGCTGTGAAAAGCAACCAGAAGAGTTTCCTGTCTCTTTTAGCTAAGGAGTAAAGTCCAATTACTCCCAGGAATATTGGAACAAACGCTAATAGAAGTCTTCCTGCGCGAGCTAAAAGGGGTAGGTTGGTGAAAGTATTGTTAATGCCCCATTGCCACAGGAAATATTTACCGTAGAGTGCAAACTGCCATAGTAGGCCACTAAAAGCCGAAAGGCCTGTAGGTAAGCCGGTATCGGGATGTATAACCGTTTTGCGCGGCCACAATTGGCTGTCAATAGTAGGGGCTCCGTACTGTTCACGGTGTAGAACGGACATAAATCTTGCCCAGGTGGTTGGGTCCTGCATATTAATTGATGGGTGATGCTGCGCTCGCACTATAAGATAGAGTTGAACTGAGAGAGCGATTAGCAGAATAAGGAATCCAAGCCCGAAGAATTTCATATCTAACTTGTATTCCTTTGCCGCGTACAGGAAGCTAATGGCTATAAGTGCCAATCCAATAAACAAAGTCCAGTAGGGTAGGGTTGTTTTATTTAGGACATTAAATGTAAGGACAGCTAGAACTATCCATGATGCAAGGAAAAATAGGGCAGGAGTAAAGGATTTTTTCTTAGAATTACTTACTTGGGTTAAAAGATAGATTCCAAAGAATAAGAGAATAAATATTTGTACTGCCCCAAATCTGAAAAGTATAAATGAAAGACCAAGTATTCCCAACAAGAATGTAGGCAGTAAGCGGTGATTTATAAGCAATATGAATGGTATCAAGGCAAAAAGCATCATTACTGGAGTAAGGTGAATTCCCGCCGATAAAAAGATTATGTAGAGAACAGCAAGCATAAGTCGGTTGGAAAATTCATCCTTAGCAGGTTTATCCCTAAAATCGGCTTTGATATCGCTTAACTCTCCGCTATTTTCTAGCTTTTTAGTTCGAGTTCTTGAGCTTTGTTTTTCTTTCCAAAGAATTGCCAGATATACAATTATAAGTCCAATTAAAGAAGATGGGGCGTAAACTTCAGCTTCAAGGGAGTTTTCCCACACAGAATAGGCAAATATTGTAAATAAGGCGCCTATAATTCCTGCAGTTACTGGTACCCAATTTTCCCTAACTTTGGAGGCAAAACTTTTGTATGAACGTGTAACACGGCTTATGATAAGCACTACAAAACCTGCGGAAAGGGCTGCCGATATAACGCTAATGATATTGATTCTGAATGCGGGTTCTTTTAAGAATGGAATCAATGCAAATAATCGACCAATTAACACATACAAAGGTGTGCCAGGAGGGTGTGGTACACCTAAGTTGTAGGAACAGGAAATAAATTCCCCTACATCCCAAAAAGCTACCGTAGGTGAGACGGTTATAACATAAACTATAAAGGCTATTATGAATACAAATCCTGCCCCAATCCAATCAATTCCGCGTTGTTTCATTTATTTTTCCTCCTTGGCATATACCTTTTCAAGGTAAGCGGTCAAATCTTTTATTTCCAAATTCGTGTACAATTTTCCGTCCAAGCCCACACTTATTCCTCCGGTCTCTTCACTTACAACTATAGTTATAGCATCGGTAGCGGTACATATTCCCAGAGCTGCGCGATGCCTCATTCCGTAATAATCCTCTACCCATGGTTCATCACTTACAGGTAGAATGCAGGCAGCCGCCATCAACTTATCGCCTCGTATAATGCAGGCTCCGTCATGTAGGGGAGAGGGCGGGGTGAATACCGATACTATAAGGGCAGCTGAAACCTTTGCGTCCAATTTTGTACCGGTTTGCACATACTCTCCCAAATCAATATCCCGTTCAAATACAATTAATGCTCCCATTTTTCGTTTGCGCATCTGTTCTACCGCTTTTATAATTTCTGAAATAGCCATGTGTTCTGCTGCCGGTACTAGGAATCTAAGCAGGCGGTAACGTCCCATTCTAGCAAGGGCGTTACGAATTTCAGGCTGGAAGAGAATTACAAAGGCAATAATCCATACAGCTACAAGAGAATCCAGAATAAGCGATAAGGCGCTTAGGTTGAAAGTTTTAGCTAATAGGGATAGAATAAAAATGAAGATAAGTCCTATTAGAATCTGAAGCGCTCGGGTACCTTTTATAAAACGTAGGAAGAGATAAATGATTACACCAACAACACCGATATCAATAAAATCTATAAGAGTAGGTTTCAGTATATCAATCATGCTTAATCCTTTGGAAGGGTTCTTTTGAATAAATAGCGGCTGCAGCGTCAAGCGCTTTTCGGGTTTCTGCAATGTCGTGGACCCTTAGGATATTAGCACCGTTGGTGTAGGCTATAAGGGCAGCCGCAAGGGAGGCTTCTATACGATTTTCTATTGTAAGCCCTAATAATTTCCCTAAAAAGGATTTTCTTGAAGCTCCGACTAATATAGGTCGGTGAAAAGAGCGCAATTCAGCAAGTCGGCGTATTGCTGCGGTGTTGTCTTCTACCCTTTTCCCAAAGCCAATACCCGGGTCTATTATGATAGAAGATACGCCGGAATTCTTAATCTGACTCAATTTTTCTGCAAAAAAGGAATACAATTCGGCAGAAAAGTCCTCATAATGTGGATTTTCTTGCATATCAGCCGGACTGCCTTTAATGTGCATTAGAATATAGGCTGCACGGTAGTTGCTCACTAAGCTTAAAAGCTCAGTTGAGGCTTTAGCGGATATATCATTTACTATAGAAGCGTTATGCTCAAGTGCAAGGGCGGCTACCTCAGGATGAGTAGTATCCACAGACCAAATTTGTGTCTTGTTGGCAAGATGGGTAAATATAGGTTTAAGCCGACGGATCTGTTCCTCTGCTGGCACCGGTTGAGCGCCCGGGCGAGTAGATTCTGCCCCAACATCAACAATATCAGCGCCTTGGCTTAAGATTTCGTTAACCCTTTTACAGGCTGTTTCAGGATTAAAATATTTTCCGCCGTCAGAGAAGGAATCGGGAGTAACATTAAGGATACCCATTACTAATGGTTTGTTGAACTTAAGGACGCCTGCCGGTAAATTCATATCCGGTAATGGAGTTTCAAATTCAGAAAGAAATTCTGTAATCATTTTCTTCAACTGGGCTAGACCAAAAGGTTGAGTGTCAAGGGCCTCCATAATTCTACGCAGTTGACGTTTGGTACCTATAAAAATGGCATCAGAACGTTCCACCTTGCCCGTAATAACCTCACGGTGAACGGCCAAATCGGCGCCAAAGCTGAGAGCCGTTTGCTTTAATATGTTAGCCGCCGGTGTAGACAGATTAGTGATTTTTAGCAAAAACCCATCGCTTTTCTCTATAAAAATATTAATGCAGTAATCGTCTACACCAATACGTAAAATTTCTTCACGAAACTCTTCAATCGACCCAGGTACAAGCGCTCTTAAAGCTAGCACGAATGTTGCTCCTTCTTCCTAGCGAGGAGTTCACACGGAATTAATAGTCCCGAAGCTATCACAGACGCAGTCCCTTCATAAGCGAAAGAGCCTCAGAGCGTGTTTTTGCCGAACGGAAGGCGCCGCGCATTGCAGAGGTTAAAGTAAGAGTGCCGGGTTTTTTGACCCCACGCATAGTAACACATAGGTGTTCTGCTTCAATAACGGCCATAACCCCAAGTGGGTGAAGCTGACTTTGGAAAATATCGGCTATTTCTGTGGTTAAGCGTTCCTGTATCTGGAGACGCTTGGTAAGGATATCCACAAAGCGGACTATATCGCCAAAACCGGTTATGCGATTTTCACGAGGAATATAGGCAAGATGAACCTTTCCGAAAAAAGGAAGCAGATGATGTTCGCAGATAGAATAGAAAGGTATATCTTTTACCAGAATCATTTCATCTTGATTTGGTGCGGTGTAGGCTTTGAGAACCTTTCGTGGATCTTTACCCATACCTGAGAGTATCTCAGGTAACATACGAGATACAGCGTCCGGTGTATCCCGTACTCCCTGTCTGGCGCTATCTTCTCCTATTGCTTCCAGCAATTCTTGGATAGCAGCCTTAATTCTTTTTTCGTCCACCTTTAACCATTTTCTTTTCAGTTGTCTTTTTTACAGATTTAGTGGCAATTTTGGTTGTTTTAGATGCTTTAGGAAGTCCCAATATCTCATCAATCTGCTCAGAATCCAGGGTTTCGTGCTTTATTAATTCCTCGGCCAAGCTTTTAAGTTTCTTTATATTCTTACTGACAATTTTTATTGCGCGTTCATGCTGTTCTTCAATTATAGCCCTTATTTCATCGTCAATTGTCTGAGCCGTTTTTTCAGAATAGGTGCGGTGCATACCCATTTCCCTGCCAAGGAATATTTCAGCTTCCGCTTTTCCAAAGGTAAGAGGACCTAGTTTTTTGCTCATTCCCCATTCGCAAACCATCTTGCGGGCAAGTATGGTGGCTTTCTCCAAGTCGTTTGCAGCGCCTGTTGAAAGGTCGCCAAAAACCTGCTCTTCTGCAGAGCGTCCTCCAAGCATATAGGCTATTTGATTTTCACAAAAACCCTTTGAATAAATTTTACGTTCATCTATAGGTAAAGACTGTGTTACCCCAAGCGCCATTCCGCGTGGTATTATGGTTACCTTATGGATAGGATCCATTCCGGGAATCATTCGCGAAACCAAGGTGTGTCCTGCCTCGTGGTATGCTGTGCGACGTTTTTCTTCAGGGGATAGAAGTAGGCTTCGGCGCTCTGCGCCCATGAGAACTTTGTCTTTGGCGTCTTCAAAATCCTGAGCCATAACTTTGTCGCGACCTTTGCGTGCTGCAAGAAGAGCCGCTTCGTTGACCATATTCTCCAAATCGGCTCCTGTGAATCCTGGTGTGCCACGGGCTAGGACGGATAAGTCAACATCGTCATCAATAGGTATTCTACGCACTTTTATTTTAAGGATACCTTCGCGCCCACGGACATCGGGCTGGTCTAGAACTACCTTACGGTCGAATCTGCCCGGACGCAAGAGTGCAGGGTCAAGAATGTCAGGTCGGTTGGTTGCAGCCATTATAATAATGCCATCAGAGGTCTGAAAACCGTCCATTTCAACTAGCAGTTGATTTAAGGTTTGTTCCCGTTCATCATGTCCGCCGCCAAGGCCTGCGCCTCGTTGACGGCCTACTGCATCAATTTCATCTATAAATATAATACAGGGAGCGTGTCTTTTTCCCTGTTCAAATAAATCCCTTACTCGTGATGCGCCAACGCCAACAAAAAGTTCAACAAAATCAGAACCTGAGATTGAAAGGAAGGGAACGCTGGCTTCACCGGCAACCGCGCGTCCTAAAAGGGTTTTACCTGTACCGGGAGGGCCAACCAAAAGTACCCCTTTAGGAATACGACCTCCAAGGCGGCTGAATTTACGTGGTGAACGCAGGAATTCTATAATTTCCTGTAACTCTTCCTTTGCTTCATCAATGCCAGCAACGTCATCAAATGTAACATTTGGTCTTGTTTCAGCCGTTATTCTAACCTTACTTTTACCAAATTGGAATGCACGTGATGCCCCTGACTGGGATTGTCGCATTATCATAAACCAGAATCCAAATATCAAAAGCCAAGGGACTATCGATAATATAAGACTGAGCCATTTACTTTTGCTCTGTGCCTTAACTATAACTCCAGATTTACGTAAGTCCTCTATCAATTGCGGGTTATCGAAAGGAATAGTGGTTTTGAAGACATTTGTAGTTACGCTTCTGCCAGCTATATTGATTACTTCCAATTTTCTGGGTTCGTTTGGTGCGTCTTTTCTTGCTCCGAAACTACAGGTTAATTGACGTTCGGTTACGGTAACTTCAGCCAATTCGCTTCGTAACTTATAGAAATTGGAGTACGATATTTCAGGAATGCGCTCGCGGGTTAAAAAATAGGCAAGGAAAATAGCAGCAATTGCAACTATAAAAATAACAATATTGCGCGTTCTACTTGACTCCGCCTGCTGGGGCGGTTTATTTACCATTTTTACCTCTCAAATTTTGTATATCCTCAAGAGTAGTAGAGATAGAATTTGCATTAAAGCACGTACTCCTGAGATGTTTTAGCTTCATCAAAATTCCTAAATAATGTCAAAACAACAATCTTGCGCGTTTCATCGCTTATAGGAGCAAACGCTGAACGCATAAGTCCCACTACCCATATTACCTCATCTCCGGCACAAACCAAGGGCCACTTCCTACGCATATGACGTGGTATCTTGGCGTTAGTGAACACCTTTTTTATTTTGCGGCTGCGCTTGTGACCATAGGGAATAATAACATCACCCTCTTTCCATGGCCTTATGCTGAAGGGAGGCCTTAGAATATCGGCATCAAAGAACACCCTATCGCATTCGTTGAACAAAACCCGTTCATTGACGTAAGTAACTTTTATACGCCATCCTAACTCAGTTATATTCACTTTTTGAACGAGCCTTCGAGGCTTCCAGAGCGTATCTTCTTCCAAAGGAAGTAGGGTAAGCTTATTGTAGCTTATAAGCAAACGCTTATCCCTAAATCGCGAAATTTCCCGCGTACCGGAAGCCTTTCTTAAAGGTATAAGTTCAAGTAAATCGTGCGCCCCTAACCACGGGGCAAATTTTCGCAAAACGCGCAGCTGCGTAGCTAGATTATATGTTGAAAGCTTATTGGTGTCAAGCTCTATGTGGGGGGAGGTAGAGTCCGAAAGCTTTGAAAAGATAGTCTCAACCTCTTTATCCAGATTTTGTTTAAGCGCGTCGCCAAGGGTTAAAAGGCGGGAAAAGGCTTCATCTACCGATGGATTCAATTCATAAAGAAGTGGCATAATTTTATGCCTTATACGATTTCTATCAAATGAAAGCGATTCGTTGCTTGAGTCTTCCCTGTAATCCAGATTGTTGCGTTGTATATAAGAAATAATTTCATTTCTACTGCAACGAATAAAAGGTCTTATATAAAAATCTCGTTTTGGAGGAATTCCCCATAAATAAGGTTCGGCTCGCCCTCTTATAAGATTAAGAAGTAACCATTCAGCGTTATCAGATGCGGTATGTCCCAAAGCTACATAATCATAACTTTCCGACTTTACAATACGCTCCAAACCTTGGTAACGTAAGGCTCTTCCTGCCATTTCCAAAGAAAGACGATGCTTTTTTGCATAGGTTTTCACATCCTGTTTGTCAAAATAGCAAGTAATGTCCCACTTTTTGCAAAGAGAGGTAACAAATGCCTGATCACTATCTGCTTCTTTGCCTCTTAGAGAATGGTTCAAATGGTAGACCCCTAATTCTGTGATATCCAGTTGCGAACGGTGGGTATAGAAAAAATGCAGCAAGGCGACAGAATCAGCACCTCCAGAACAGCTGATAAGTACCCTAGCACCTTTGAATTGACATTCCCTTCTTAGGGTCTCAAGTGCCTTTCTAACTATAGGCATAAGCGATATTACTTAAAGACGAGAAGTAAAATAAGGCTCAAGGCTCCCATTGCGAAGCAGTAAAACGAAAATAGCCAGAATTTTTTATTAACAACCAGTTTTTTCAATGCCCACAAGGCAAATAATCCTACCACGAAGCTTGCAATAACTCCTACTATCAAGGCAGGCGGATTCCCAAGCGATACAATATCTTTTAATTCCAAAAGGTTTGCCGCCGCAACCGCTGGAATGGAAAGCAGAAAACTGAATTCAAAAGCGTCCTCTTCAAGTAGTCCTAGAAGCAAGGCGGTAGCAATGGTGAAACCGGAACGTGAAAATCCAGGTACGATAGCTACAGCTTGAGCAATTCCAATTATCAGGGCATCAGAAAGGCCAATTCCATGCTGTTTATCCCGCTTCCATCTTGTTATAAGGAGAATAATACCTGTACCTATGAGAAAGAAGGGAATGTAGAGAGGCTCTGAAAACATCTCCTTGATAGGTTCGCGTGCCAGAAGTCCAACCATAGCTGCGGGAATGCTTGCCAGAACTATAAAAAGTATTAGTCTCCAGTTATTCCTGCGTGTTTCCGCTTTTTTACTGAAGGCGCCGGAGGCTATATTCCAAATCTTAGGGGCAAAGAAAACCAATAAGGCTGCGAGGGTTCCCAAATGTAGTATCACGACTCCGGCAAGGGCGTTTTCGGTAATTCCTAAAAACTTTTGTCCTAAAACCAAATGTCCTGAGGACGATACAGGTAGAAATTCGCTTAAACCTTGCAGGACTCCTAAAATAAGCATTTTTAATGTCATTAAAACTCCCAGTGTAAATCGGTTTGAATTAAAGGTCTGAACACATTGTTGTTTTCTTGGTGAGCCAGATTTTGAATTCTAACAGCTTTCGCCTTCAAAACAACGAAACTTCTGCCCCAGAACATGTATTTCAAAGATGCTTCAGATCCTAGGTGATGTTCAACCACTCCTGAAGGGAATGGGGGATGGAAACTTTCCCTATCATGGGCGCCGTCATCTGCGAAATCTCTCCAAACGTCGCCTTCACCGTGGCGTTTGTAGAATCCCTTTAGGCCAACTGTTAGGCGCGGCAAGGGTCTATACGAGAAGATAAGCCTTGTTCTGTCGGCATCAGGCCCCAAATCATCACCTAGAATGCGTTCTCTAAAAGTGTAGTTTTGTTTGTCATGACGTTGAGCGTATGTCCATTTGGTGATAAAGGTATAATCTAGGTTGGCATCTATTTCAGAATTAAAAACAGATACCCATTTAGCGCCGATGGTGCTACCTATTTTATGCGGACCTGTTTCAGGTTCGTAAGCGAAATCATCAACCAAAAGCTCACCGTATATCTTAAATGGTGACAATATCAATGATGCGTCAAGCGACCAAAGTATATTTTCATCTTGCCCCTTATTCCACTGCATGAAGTAGTAGAAAGCGGCCGGGGCAAGGATATAGGGCAAAACTTCATTTGTATCCGACGAAACCACTGCTTCAGTTAAGCCAAGTTTCCATTTCTGAGCCACATATTCAAATCTATGAGATACCATTCGTTTGTTTTGCTCCAACCATGCATACATTGTAGTAAGACTTAATTTTTTCCACTTCAGGCTATAGGAAGCGTGATCCAGCCCCCATGGTTGGGTGGAGAGCATTAGTCCGCCTTCAGGAACAGGCCCATATTGCATTTGACAGCGTCCAAGCTGCAGTGATAGCCATTTGAAAGCGTCAATATTTATTACCGCATCGGGTATTTCTGCAAATACAGGACGTTCGTTGCCACGCCAGGAGTGAGCGTCAAATACGCTGTCAGGCCAATTTGCCGCAAAGGTCAGCCGGTGGGTTGCGTAAAAAGAAACAGCTGAACCTATGTTGCCGTAGTACTTGATGTCTAAACCTGCGCTAAGGGTATCGCGATAACGGTAAGATGCCTGTAGTGCGCCTCCTAAATTAAAAGAAGCGCCAGTGCCTTTCAATTGAAGTAGTGGGGCGAACTTGGTTTCAGGTGTTGGAGCAAAAATGCGCTGCACGTCAAAATAGTCAACACTTCCAGGCCTTAGTTTTGCAGTATCGGTATTAGAAAAAACAATATCCTTTGCGGTGAATGGAGTTGAGGCTGGTAATCCGCAGACTATTCCCTTTATTTCTAATCTTTCTAGGGTTGTGTTTGCTTCATCATCCAAGGGGATGATTTGTGAGCAAAGCATTAGAAGTAAAATCAAAATTTGCCTCCCAGAAGCAAGTGTAACTTTGCCTGTTCCCAACCTGATTTGTAAGGAAGCGCGGCATCTAATTCCAATTCTCCAATTGAAGTAACAATAAGTATACCCGCGCCGTAGCTTAAGGCAAGGCCTGATGAAGGTATCCAAGCAATGTCGAAAAGAGGGTACAGGGAGAAATTTTCGTTTCCCCAACGTAATTCATTGCGACTCCAGAATGCGTATTGTTCATGAAACTCCGCTTCCCAATAACCGCGTAGGGTACTTGCTCCTCCTACGGGGATTAATTCCGAAGTAAAAAGCTTATCCATGGAGCCAAGTGCAGCTCCGGCGGGAGCAAAATGCAGAGAAAACCGATAAGGAAGCCTTAACTGTATTTGTGCAGAAAACTGTGCTTTGAAGAAGGCTGAGGTGGAAGAGGCTTTTCGTTCTCCAACAGCCGCTTCTAATTTAAGGAAATCGCTTTCAAACCTTGAGGTCATTAGATTCTTTGAAACATAAACGCTGTCCAGACGAATGCGTTCAAAAAGATAGCCCAGTCCCAGTTCAAAACCGGGACGGACAATGAAGGCTCCGGCTCTAGCGTATAAGTTGTAGTTTGATTGTTCCTGTGTACGTAATCCAGCGCTTATATCTAGTCCTATCGGTAAATCAAAGGGATATGGGTCTTTTGCATAAAACGATAATTCCAGTTTGTTTTTTCCGAATCCCTGCCAGAAGATTCCCATCTCTCGTCGCCTGCCGAACAAATTATATAGTTGTAGATAAACACTGCCAACCAACTCTTTTTGAGCAGCGTAGCCTATGCCTGCGAATATCCTGTTAGCTTTTGAATTTTCTTCTATAAAAAGATTGAGAACAGCTGTTGAATCATGGCCTGTTAGTTCCCAATCCTTGACCTTGATATCTGCCTGTTCCGTTAATAGAATAAAAGCGTTAATATTCTTAGAAGAGTAGGAAAATGGCGTAAATCCTGTAAGATTGGTCAACAACTTAGGAGAAGTCTTATAGTTCCCCCAGAAATCCACTTTACTTACCGTTACCGAATAGCCTGAATCAATAATTAAATTGATAAACAATGTATCAAGCATAAAACTTACAGAGGAGACATTTATTGAAGCGAAGGCATAGCCGGAGTCAATAACTGGGGCAAGTATCTTTCGGGAATAGTCTTCCCATGAGAAGCCTTGGGCGGTTGTAACAAGGGATGAATTTCCGGCAATTAATTTCACAAATCTTAAATTATCTACATCGGTGATGTCCTGATTTTCAAGCTTGCCGTTTTCAAATAAAAGCGCAGGCAGAATTAGGACATAAACAAAAAAGGTCGCCATTCTTTTGGTGGATTGCCTACAGAGTTCAAAACAAAGGTGAAATAATGTGGTTTTCGCGGTTTTCTTAATAAAGGCATTTTAGCTGCGGCAGGTGTGCGATTGCCTTTTTTACTATTGCAGTCCGCACAGGCGCAAACCAAATTTTCCCATGAATCCTTACCACCTAACATTCGCGGAAGCACATGGTCTAAGGTCATTGCTACATTTCTTTTACCACAATATTGACAGGTGTAATTATCACGACGCATTATGTTAGCTTTACTTAAAGGAACCTCGCGCCGTTTTAAGCGTATGTATTTATTTAAGCGAAGTATTGATGGCAGGGGTAAGGAATCGTTAACGCTATGGACTTTTATGCCGTTGGCTGTTGCTATGATATCGGCTTTTCCCATAAAGTAAAGGACAACTGCCCGCCGACCATTACATATCCCCAACGGTTCATAACTTTGGTTGAGTATCAGAACACGTCGGTCTAAAATGGTAGTGGCGTTAACAGCCTCCTAACAGTCTGTTATTCCCTCTAAAAATAGTTTCTTCTTTAACTGAGCCCTAACCTTAGATAGGTGTTCGCGTTGTTGCCTAACCCGTGATGAGTTTTGGGATGGTGCTATTTCCATTGCCTTACTAAAGTAATTTTCTGCAGTACGTGCGTTAGCGCATCCGGCTTTCCATGCGGTTACATTTTTAGCAGTTGTAGCGCGAGACGCTTTACGGGAATAGATAGCTCCCAAGAAGTAATAGGCGTCACCGTTACCTCCGGTCATTTCGAGAATTTCTTTGAATACTTTTTCCGATGCAGCTTCTTTATGTTGACGCAAATACATAGCCCCTAAGTAGATTCTGGGCACAATCTTATCGGGTTTCATTTCAATAGCTTTCTTAAAATAGGATTCGGCCTTAGTATATTTCTTTTGAATACTATAAATATTGGCTAACTTCAACATAGGGCCGATGTCGTTAGGACGAAGTGCCATTACTCCTGTAAGCAATTTCTCAGCTTTAGAGTAATTCTTAAGTTTGATGTAAATATCTGCAAGTTTTTCCTTAGCGATGAAATCATCCGTATTAGCTTCTACCAGTTTTGTTTCCCACTTGGCAGCTTCATCGTAGCGTTTTTTATCCATAAGGAAATCGACATAAGAATTTAAAAGCGCCCAATTTTCAGGATTAACTTCTACCCCCGCCTTATATACGGAATCAGCGGCATCTACGCCACCTTTACGCTCATAGACGACTGCGATACCATGATAAAATTTACTTTCATCAGGGAATCGTTCCACTCCTTCTTCATAAACCTGCAGAGCTGAATCTAGATACTCTGCGTTCATTTGAGCTTTAATAAGGAAAATACCTGAAAGTCCTAAATATCCTGCTGTGCTATCGGCATGAGAGGTATAGGCTTTACGGTACCACTCTTCAGCGTTAGTTAAATCCCTTAATTCTTGATAAGTTCTAGCTTTTGCAACTATGGCCTGATAATAATCAGGATTAATGTCAAGAGCTTTAGCATAATTTTCCATAGCTTTATCGTAATTGCCTTGTTTATAATATTCGGCGCCAATGGAAAGGAACTGTTCAGCTTCAATTCGCGCCAGACTGTCAACAGGGGCATTATTTTTAGTTGGAGTTGTTCCGGCGATACAACCGGTGAACAGCATAATTGATGATATACCTACGATAATTACTGCTGGGAAAAATCTTTTCATGCTTAAGTACCTCCATAATTAGACTTGCAAAATTTGAAGTGGAGCCAACGGGACTTGAACCCGTGACCTCTTGACTGCCAGTCAAGCGCTCTCCCAACTGAGCTATGGCCCCTACTAGTGCCTAATTCTAAGCAGACAAAGGCGCTTGTCAACCGTATCCCGGTTTCGAATTGCGGACAATTATTGAAATAGTCTTATCTTGACTTTTGATAGGCAACGGATATCCTAAGTTTATGAAGATATTTCAGGAACAGGTATTATGTTAGAAACTAATAAAAAAGTTGCGGCTAAATTTGGAATAGATACCGATCACATTGAAAAGTATGCTGATACACAAAGAAATATTGAAATTTTAGGGAATGATTTAACGTTTCTGGGATTAAGGGAACGAGAGAGAACTAAACATGTCCATCGTCTACATCCCTATTTGGGTAAATTTATCCCTCAATTAGTCGAGATTTTCTTAAAGAAATATTTTAAGAAAGCAGATACGGTTCTAGACCCGTTTTCAGGTTCTGGGACAACATTAGTAGAAGCTAACGTATTAGGAATCAATTCTATAGGTGTAGAACTCTCATCCTTTAACGTACTGATTCAGAAAGTAAAGACACAAGAATATAATCTTCCAGAAGTTGAGAAAGAAATCAAAGATGCTCTCGGTAGAGTAAGAGCTTTTAGCAGACAGTTAATTGGTCGTAAAAAGGGGCTTTTTGATTCTACATTCAAAAGATTTGAAACAGACAGTGAATATATAAGAACATGGTTTGCTGATAGGACGATTCAAGAGATTCTTTTCTATCAAAGTATTATTGAGGATTACAAGTATTCAGATGTTCTTAAAGTTATTCTTTCACGTTCGGCTCGATCTGCTAGACTCATACCACATTATGATTTAGCGCGTCCTAAAAAACCGATTCGGGAACCGTACTGGTGTATTAAACATAAACGAGTCTGTAAACCTATAGAGGAAGTCTTGAAATTTCTGAATAGGTATAGTTATGATACAATCCAAAGATTAAAGGAATTTGATGGCATACGAACAAACGCATCTATTCAAATTCTGCAAGGAGATTCAAGGAATATAGAATTGCATGACCAGATAGATGGAATATTTACGTCACCACCTTATGTAGGTATTATTGACTATCATGAGCAACATAGATATGCTTATGAGTTATTTGGTTTTTCAAGATTGGATGAATTAGAGATAGGACCAGCTAAGAAACGACAGAATATGCTAGCTAAGCGGGACTATACAGAAGGAATTATAGATGTTTTTCAGAACATGAATAGATATCTTAAATCAAAAGCGCCTGTTTTCATAGTTGCTAATGATAAGTTTGGTTTATACCCGAAGATAGGAGAGGTTTGTGGTTACAAACTAATCGACCAATTTAACAGACCGGTTTTGATGAGAACAGAAAGAGATTCAAACAAATATTTTGAGTCTATATTTCATTTCCGGAAGGAGTAATATTAATGGGTTTATCAGAATTATCGGTTCAAAAAATCTCAAGTGTGTTAAAAAAAGCTATAAGGGAAAAAATTGCGAAATATAAACCAGAAACAGACTATAAACCATTTCACCATCGTCTTCTTGGGCGAGATAGGTATGCGATGTTTTCTTTTATTCATTCAATGAATACATCTTTCGGTACGTCTATTTGGGAACCTGTTGCCGTTATTTTAGCTCAAAACGCAGGTTATCAAGCGGAAAAATCGTATAAACTATTGGGTGAAATCGATAATGATACGGAAACGCGAATTACAGAAATTATTTACGGCCTTCAGAAAGCAGAACGAAATGCAGATAAAAATGAAGAGATTAAAGAAATTCGGCGTGTAATAAAAAAAGGAAAACTTTTGAAGCATCCTAATTCTAATGTTGATTTACATGTAAAGATTGGTGACTTAGAGTGCTTTTTTGATATTAAGACAGTAAAGCCGAATGCTGAGGGATTTGAAGTGTTAAAAAAGAAACTTCTGAGATGGGTTGCATTGAAACTTAGCCAAGATAGAACTGCGAAAGTGTTTACGGGACTTGCTCTTCCGTATAATCCTTATCATCCTAAACCGTATAAGAGATGGACATTAAAGGGCTTGTATGATTTGGAAGGGCAAGAGGTGCTTGTAGGAAAAGAATTCTGGAATTACATTGGCGGAGGAGATGTTTACCAAGATTTGCTGAATGTTTTTCAACAAACAGGCGAGGAGTTACGACCAGAGTTAAATAAGAAATTTTCCGAGTTCAAATAGTATAATCGAAAAAACGTAGTAGTATATGATTTTTGTTTTATTTTTAAAAGTCGTTTGCGTACGGCACAGTAGAGGGAGGTTCAAATGTTGTTTCCAAGAGTTGACATACGATAGTCTTCAATTACAATCCAAGCAGCAGTATTGAAATTTGCCAACGTAGCTCAGCTGGTAGAGCAACGCTTTCGTAAAGCGTAGGTCGCTGGTTCGAATCCAGTCGTTGGCTTTTTACCTTGAACTTTACAGAGTTAAGTATTTTTAAGCTATTTGGGAATTAGGCTAAAATTGTGATGAAGGTGGTTATTTTAACAATTTTCGAAGTTTTTTTACGGTAGCAGAACCAATGGTTCTTAAAGTTCCTAATGGAAACGTTGAAGCGGCAACAATGCAAAAATAACAATTTGCTTCAAGCATAAAGTAAGTAAGAATCCAGCTATCATCCAATCGAAACAGGCTTTCTGTAAGACTATTGTAACCTGTTTCAAGAAGTGTGTTTTTCGTTAAAGCCATCAAAGTCGCGAATCTTCCCGAATAAGATTCTTTGCTTAAGTCTGATTCGTTGATTTCGGCAATAACTTTTCCACCCATAGTTACCAAGGCGCAGACAACGTCTTTTCCTATCGCTTCCACCGTTTCATCCATTACGCGTTTTATGGTCTGAACCGAATAATCAGAAATTGCCGCGATAGGTTCTGGAGTTTCTCTAAGTTGAGTGGAGTTGTTCTGTTGCTGAAGTTCGGATTCTGAACTTTGATAAGTTTCGTTACCCTCATTAATAATATTTTGAACTACATCTATTAGTTTTTTGGAGGGAAATGGTTTTACCAGATAGTCAAGTGTTCCCAATTCATCCATTCCTTGCGTATCGGTTGAGAGGCGTCTGTTCCACGGCATTACCTGTGATGGAAAAGCGGTAACAACAACAATTTTTTGAGCCGGAGCTATTTGACGAATATGACGAATAAGTTGAATACCATCCATTATAGGCATTTTTAAATCCGTAATTACTAATCTATATTTATTGGGTTCAAAGAAATTGAGCGCCTGGGTTCCTGAAAAAGCGATATCTACACTGAAGCCTTCGTTAATCAGAACTTTACCCATTGCTTCTACGAATTTTTCTTCATCGTCGACAAAAAGAATCCGTACTCCTTCGTTCACCGTAATCCCCTTGAATTGATCAAAAAAAACTTAGGAATTAAATTTCCCTGATTTATCTTCATCATGCTTCTTGGCCCACTTCAATAGTAAAGCATTGATTGGTTCATCAATGGTATGCTCAACCTTTTTTTGCGGGATATTGGTCTTAAATAAACCCGACTCCCAGGTTTGAATTTCATAGAAGGCTTCTTTACCTGAAAGAGTTGGGGTTTCGGCATGAACAACTTGACCTCGTTCAAAATAAATTCTGCCGACTTCGCCGTTTTCTCCCTTTAGTACTTCAAGGACGATGGTTCTTCCCATAAAACTGTAGAGTTGTATAAGGTCGGTTGAATTTAGTCGCACCGCTCCAAACCAGCCTTGCTCTCTTTCACGCAAAGAATCATTAACCAGTTCAATGAAACGTTTGGGTTTGATAGGTTTAGCGATATAGGTTATAGTTCCGAGACTGAAAGCCTGTTCCTGTGAACGTTGCGAAGGAAAAGCTGTAAGAACCATTATTTTTTGCATTGGGTGCAGTTTTCTAAGTTCTGTGATGAGTTCAATTCCATCCATTTTAGGCATACTTAAATCGGTAATAACTAAATCAATATTTTCCGGTTCGAAAATCTGAAGAGCTTGTTGCCCTGAATAGGCCGCGAATACTTCGAAACCTTGCAGGCGCAAAACTTGAGCCATTGTATCTGCATATTTCTTTTCGTCATCAACAAAAAGAATACGTGCTTTAGCGCTCATCTAAACTCCTTTTTCTGACCAAGCGAAGATTAGTAACGGTATAATTCTCAAACATATTATAGAATTTTTTATTCATTGCGGTTGTCCGGGTACCTCAATCACAAAACTTGCTCCTATTGACGTATCCTCAAGGTATATACGTCCTTTGAAACGTTCAAGTAACATAACGGCAATAGATAATCCTAATCCGGTTCCTTGTTTATCGGTTTTGCTGCTTACTAGTGGCTCAAATATTTCATCTCTCAAGGCAGGAGGTATACCAGGACCATTATCATGTATTACTATACGTATCATTTCGGGTTCTGCAAGTTCAGTTGCAATAACTATTTTACCTTGAGAACCCATATCTATCATGGCTTCAAAGGCATTTTGGACAACATTAATAATAACCTGTTGTAAGGCGACAGGATCAACCAAGGCAAGTGGGAGATTGTTCTGAAACTTTGTTTCTACCATAACCTTATCCCTGTTTAGGTGTTTAGATAAAAGGCTTAAGGCTTCGCTGACTATTTCATTCACGCTTGAGGGTTTTGTTTCCGAGCGTTTGGGTTTAGTAAATTTAAGCAATCCTGTTACAACCTTATTGGTTCTGTCAACTTGCTCTTCCATAGTATCTAGGTATTTTGATACTTCTTTTCTGATAGCTGTGGGAACATCAAGGTTTTCTGCAAGGATAGTTCGTAATAATGAAGAGGTTGCTAGCATTATTGCTAAAGGATTGTTCACCTGATGAGCAATGCCTGCAGCAAGTACTCCTAAAGACGCAAGTTTGGATGCGTTTATAAGTTGTTGTTGCATGCGTTTACGTTCGGTTACGTCGCGGGCAATGCCTACAATTTTATTCGGCAACCTTCGTACCGATATTTCCAGAACATGCTTTTTCCCTTTAGTATCCTTAATTTCGGCTTCGAATAAAGAACGTTTGCCTGAAGTATCCGGAGAACTAATTTCGGATATTATCTCCGCTACATTTACCGATGGTTTTGAACTTACGCTTTCGACAACATCCTGTAGCAATTCTCCCGTAAGACTAAGTTGAGAAAGTCCCATAATATCTTCTACCGCAGGGTTGATGTAGATAATTTTGCCCTCAAGATTGAGGCTAAAGATGATATCTTGAGCGCTTTCGGCAAGTCCTCTGAATTGAGCTTCAGATTCGCTTAATGCCGCTTCAATGTTTCGCATTTCTGTAATATCGCGGGCGACATGAACGCTTGCTACCTGATTGCCTGAAGGATCATGCAAAGATGATGATGAAACTGAGAATGTTCTGTTTCTAAAGGTATCTGCCAGCTCGAAATATTCAGAAAGCTTTAGGGTTATGGCAGTAGAATCTTTTTCTTCTAAAACATTAAAAATCTCATAAAAGCTTCGTCCCTGAACTTCCTTAACATCAACACCTATATATTCGGCGACAGCTCTGTTTGCCCTCAAAATACGATATTCGGGATCAAGAATCATAACCAAATCGGAAATTGAATCAAAAGTGCTTTCCCATTCCTTCTTTGCTCGCTCAATTTGACTTCGTTGCTTGAATAATTCAGTCACGTCCACACAGTTACCCAGAAAAGCGGTTTGATTACCGTAAGAAATAGGGCGAGTTCTAACCTCAAGAATAGCCTTTTCACCATTTTTGCGAACTATATTCATGGTATATTGATCAGGCTGGTTTGGTTTTCGTTTCTTTTTACGTTCGGTAATAATTTTAACGCTTTCGACAGGTAACATATCAAAGATATCCATCCCAAGAAGTTCTTCACGACTGTAGCCGAGTATTCTTTCCATTGCCGGATTAACGAACAAGAATTTACTTCCTAAAGCAAGATATATTCCAACCATAGCCTCTTCGGTAAGAACACGATAACGCTCCTCTGAATCCCGCAGGGCATCTTCTGCTTGTATTCTTTTTACAACAGCGGCTAGCTCTCCCGCCACGGTTTCTGCAAAATTTAATGTATGTTCATCAACCCATGCAATGGCTAAGGTTAACATACCCAGTATTTCATGCCCTGAACGCATGGCTACCGATATAAGGTGCACAGACGTTGGATAAATATCTGTTGCAAGTTCAGATTGTATAGATTTATAGTTGTTTTTTATCAATGCTCCCTGCTCGGCAAAAACGTCTTGCACTAATTCGTTTTTTAGAGAAAAATCTGCTATCTCCTGAAAATCCTCTAATTTACTCCCAAAAGTTTTCGTAAGTTCCAACGCACTGGAGTTTTTATTAATTAGATATATTGCACCTGCGAATACTCCCGGAGTATCGGCAAGTAAATCAGCTGAGTTATCAAGTAGCTCGTCCATTGACAAGGATCGGTTAATGCGTTTGGAACTATTGTAAAGTCCTTCAATTGTTCTACTATGGCGACGTAGTTCCCGTTCCGAACGTTTTCTGTCTATCGTACTTCCGATGATGGAACCAACTGTTTGTAAAAGTTGGATATCCTCATGCTTCCAGGGCCTATCTTTTGAAGAATCTTCAAAACCTATAAAACCCCATGGATGATTTTCCAGTTTTATTGGATAAACTAATGTCGACAGTTTTTGTCTGGCTTTTATATCAACAGTTTGGATAAAAGACAGTTCAAAAACAGGGTTACCATATGGCCTTCCTTCATCCATTTTTGCAACCATTTCTTGAGGTAAATCTGTATAAGAAATGTGTATTGAAGCGTTTTTTTCGCGCCTATATTCTTTTCCACTATCAGCTCCAGCAACTTGTCGAGCGGAAAGTCCTTTTTCAGGATCTTCAAAATTCTCGAAAATAAATACCCTGCTTACACCAGCAACAGCGATAAGTTCCGTTATAACTTTTTCAAACGCTTCTTGCAAATTAGCTGTTTCAACTAATACACGTGAACAGTAAGCTATAGTTTCTTCATAAAATAAGCGTGACTTAATAGTTTCTTCTCGTGCTTTGAGCATTTCTTCAAAACGTTTACGTTCGGTTATATCCACTCCTGTAGCAATGAGTCTTTTTACTTTGCTATCTGGTTCAGGTAAGGGGATAAAACGCATAATAAAGTGACGAGAATTGCGGTAAACTTCTGTACTGTATGGTTCGCCGGTTTTTATTTTATCAAAGGTATCCCATATTTCCTTACATTCTTCAGGAGAGTGCAGTTTGCTTATGGGATTCCCATTATAGAACTCTGGAAGGTGCGCTTCAACCGCTGCAAATGCCGAGTTAACCCGTTCGTAGTATAATTCACCATTTTCTTCTCTAAGTGACCACAGCAACACATCAACACCCTCAAAAAGACTTTCTAACTCAAGACGATGCCTGTCCCTTTCCAATTCAGTTCGTTTTCGTTCAGTGATATCTTCGCCTGAACTGAGAACACCAGAGATATTTCCCAATTCATCGGTTAAAACGGTATGGTACCAAATAATAATTCTCTCTTCACCTTTAGAATTAATGACAGGATATTCCTGAGATTCAGCAGGTTCTTTTTGAGAATGCATAAGTAAATTAAATCGTTTTCTTGCAAACGACTTAAATTGCTGAGGAATGAAGCTATTGAACCAATTTTTACCCAATATATCAATTTCATCGTATCCCAATATCTTGCAGCCTTTTTTATTAATTAATGTAACTTTTTCGTCTCTATCTACAACAATAAGCATCACGCCTGCAATATCTAAATATTTTTGAATTCGTTCTTTCTCTTCGAATAAAGCAATTTCTGCAAGTTTACGCTCAAGTGCAGCTGCAAACATTCCCGTGATTCTTTCAAAAAGTTTTCTGTCGTGTTTTGTAATTTCTGTAGGTTCATGATTCCATAAATGCATTACACCCAATAGATTCCGACTCACTCCCATAATTGGCCAGGAAATTATAGAACGAATATGCAGTTTTTCTAATCTATTTCTGAAAGGTATTAATTCTTTTTCATCATAGACATCAGGTGCTATTATGGCTTGACCTGTATTTGCTGTATGGACGGCTATGTATTGGGAATCATCCAGATATCTCGGTTTTGACGCTTTTTTTCGTTCATCGTCAGTGAAACCTACCGAAGCTATTAATTCCAAGGCGTTAGATTCCTCTTTATACAATCTCAATGAAGCAAAATGAAAGTTTAGGGTTGTAATTAATCCAGAGAGAACTTTTTGACAAAGATCTGGAATTCCTGTTGCTCCAAGCGCGGCATCGGCAATTATTTGAAAAGCATGATGTTCCTTTTCCAGCGCTCGACTAGTTTTCTCACGCTCCGCTTCAGCAGCTTTACGTCCCTTTTCCGTTTCTATACTGTATAGAGCAAAGGCAAGATCGTTTGCCAGTTCAATAAATAAGTCCTGTTCTTCTTTATCTGAACTGAGTTCCTGTGGTAAGAGAACAGCAATAACTCCATATATCTTTTCTCCATAAGCCAATTTTTTAGCTATCAAACCCATTTGTTTAGATTCATGATGAATACAAGGCCTAAGGCAGTCCTCAAGTTCCATATCTACTAATGTTACGATATCTTCATCCAGAATTTTAGTCATACACTCCGGTATGGAATTTTCTCTAAGCTTATTCAATAGACTTGGACAAACTTCATTTAATCCTGATTCTGTAACCGATGTTGTTTTCTTTGCAGAGTCAACACATACTACCCATGCGCTGAAATACCCTCTTGATTCCACAAGTTTTTCGCAAGCTTGTTTAAGTAAAATATCACGGTTACGTTCCTTGGTAATAAGTTGATTTACATTGCGAACGGCTTTAAGAACGGCGTTAAGATGTTTATTTTTCTTTTCAACCAACGCTCTATCGGTAACGTCTATACAGTGGCCCAGCTGAACCTCTTCCCCCATATAAACGATAGGTGAAGTTTTTATTTCCATATAGGCTAGCTCACCGTTTTTCCGCCTTACTCTTATCATATAATGATCCGGAATATCAAGTCCCTTTTTTCTGGCCAACTTTCGTTCTTCAAGTACCCCTTCTAAATCATCTTTAAGAATAAGATCCAAGGGATTTATTGCTAAAAGTTCGTCGGATGAATAACCGGTTATTTTTTCCATTTCAGGATTAACATAAATAAATCTATCATCCTTGCTGAAAATATATATTCCAACTTGAGCAACTTCAGTAAACCTGCGGAATCGCGCTTCAGATGTTTTCAGGGTTTTTAAATACCGAATTTCGCGGATTTGGCGTCCTATAATATCTACGATATCTTCAAGATACAAAATAGTTTCTATATCCGGCCTTTTCATATTAAATGGGGTATCAACGGAAAGATAGCTTTCTGGCGCGCCGCTTTTTGAAAGTAAAGATACCAGTAGTTCATCACCTTTTTTCCAGCCCTGCTCTTCTGTATTTGAAGGCTCCTCTTGAATAAGATAACGTCCGGTTTGCTTTATATTAACACCTGCATCAGCTGGAATAAAGTAAGAATTACTTATTTTGAACTCTTCTCTTAGCATCTGTTTCATTATCTCTGGTGTTGCCGGTGACGATGCAGCCATTTTAGCGACAACTTCCGGATCAAGACCTACCTGAGCCCAATGGGTCGTTTTTCCTTCATTATCCTTCAAAGTAAATACAGCCCTTTTGAATAGGCGAGCATTTTTTACAGCATCGCAACCCAACTGTAAACATTCTTCAAGGGTCTTTGCTTCCCGTAAATCGGCCAACAAATCAGCCATTACAATTCGCTTAAACTCCATGGCTTTGAGGATAGAAATATTGGTTACAATGGCGGAAGTCTCAAGATAATTCCCCTTTGCATCCCTGCGGACGGATGGAGAGATAATGCTGTTTACCCTTGAGTTATCTTTACTTATCCATGTAAGCTCAAAATGTTTTTCCCTTCCTTCCTTTTGTTTTACAAGCTGAGCGTAGATAATAGTTCTATTTTTATCGTCAAGAAAATTGCTAATCGGTTTAGATAAAAGTTCCTCTGGAGCATAATCAAGCATTTCGCAAAAGCGATTGTTTACGTAGGTTAAAATCCCTTGTTCATTATAAATAATAAAGCCATTGTTCATATTCGCTATTAAAGACCGATAGCGTTCTTCTGATTCTTTTAAGGCCTTGCTAAGGGTCGCCTGTTCAATAGATTGACCAACTACATCTGCCGCAACTTTAACAAGATTGAAATCTTCAAGACTGAATTTCTGAGGTGAAAGAACAGTAATTGAACCAATTATCTGTCCCTTGCTGTCTTTGAAGGGGATACCTAAAAGTGATTGGGATTTAACCCTTTCGGTAATAATTTTTGTCAGCTTGCGTAAAGGACTACCTTCTTGCACCAAAGCTTCAAGCATAGTCTGCATATCAGTTTGAATTACCGGTTCATCAGGAGTAAAATCCAATCCAATTACAGTTGGATGGCCGGTTTTTATAGTTTGTGCAATAACGGTGTCTTGAGTCAGGGGAATTTTCCAATTTCGGTATTTTTTGCCCATAAGTTTTTCAACAAAATGGATAAGTTTCGAGGCTATTTTATGGGCGCGGACAACTAGATAACGACCACTTTCTTCAACTAAATTAACACTAACATAGGTGGGGAAAGCCATTGAAAGATGTTTAAGAATGGCGCTGAAAGTATTTTCAATAGATTGAACAGTGCATAACTCTTTAGTTAAACCAGCAAGTGCTGCACTTTCTGTAAGACAACGTTCATCGGTAGGTGATGTATCATTAGCGGATGTTTTCTTTGATGCTGCCATCAATATCCTGCCTGTTTTTTTCTAAAAAAGGTAGTTTGGAACTTCAACAAAGAAATCATTCGTAGAAAAACCTCTTAATATATTTATACAATTTACCGATGTCTATTCGATATGAGACGAGTATAGACTTGATTAGCGATACTGTCAAGTTACAATATTCTTTGGGAAAGTTAAAATAGCGTAACCAACATATGCCCTTAACTTAGTTAAGAAGCGACTTGCCTGTTTGTAAGGAAGATCAATATCGAACTTCGCTTACCAAACCTAAGGGTTAGCTTTAGCAGTTTATAAGATTAAGTCTCCAAGTTTGACTTAAACGGCATTTCCGATATCCTTAGCCTATGATTAGCAGAGAAGAAGCGCTTAAATTAGTTGAGGAAAGGGTATCTAACGTCAATTTGCGTAAGCATATGTGGTGTACAGAGGTTTGCTTGCGCGCGTTGGCTCTACGTTTTGGCAGAGATACCGATGTATGGGGTTTGGCTGGACTTTTGCACGATGTGTCTTATGAAGATGCTGAAAAGGCGGGCGGGGATTTGCATCTTCATGCCGAAATGGGCGCTAAATTGGCTGAGGAAAATGGCTTGCCTGCCGAAGCTGTACAAGCTATACGCGCACATGCAGGTGGCGTCTCCCGTAATTCTAGGCTGGACAGTGCGCTGTACGCTGTTGACCCTTTAACCGGTTTAATAGTAGCCGCGGCATTGATGCATCCTGATAAACTTGCTGGCCTGCAACCTAAGAGTGTCCTTAAGCGTTTCAAGGATAAACGTTTTGCCGCTGGAGCGAATCGTGAGCAAATAAAAGCATGTAGCGAACTTGCTATGGATTTAGAAGATTTCGTTTCTGTTTGTCTTGAGGCAATACGTAGTATTCGAAAGGATTTAGGTTTGTAGACTTGGCTACTCTCCTTCAACTTTCTTTATTCTCAGCTTCAATATTTACATGGAGCGATTCCCTCTATCTTGAAATGTCCTTACTTGGGAAAACGCAGTACTATGCTGTAGGGGGGAAAATTGCGCAGTGGATATTTACGGATATTGCTGTGTATGAAAGGAATTCCCAATTGCGTTGGGTTATAGGAGTGCATTTGCTTTCACCTGATGTAAGGCGGCAAATTGAGTTTCTTGTAGATACTGTTGAAATAGATAGCGTTGATTCAGATGAACTGTATGCAGATACTCGTTTTTGGATAAGAGGAACATCCTATGACCCGCAGTTTTTTCAAGGCCCATGGACGAAAATTGAGGGCAGCTTTGTAAAACTAAGGCCTTCGTTTACAGTAGATGTTCGCTATAATGCTCTAGGTTCCGGCACAAAGGCAATATATGGCACTCTGCTCTGTGGTGAAAATTTTGTCTTTCAAAGCGCATCAGGAGATTACTGTTTGAATGCTCCTCCTGTTACAGGTGAAATGATAAGTTATGCACGTAAGCGAGCGCTTAGACTTTCAACAAAACTTGAGAATTTGCAAATCAGCGGTATACTTTATATTCATGATAATCGTCCCCATTTCTTTTACGCAACGGAGGAATAATAAATGGCTGAAGTTTTGAGCTTTCAAGACATAATAAGAAAATTACAGGACTATTGGATTAGTAAAGGTTGTGTATTAATGCAACCTTACTCATCTGAAGTTGGAGCAGGTACCTTTAATCCCTCGACTTTTCTACGGGTACTTGACGATAAAGCATGGCGATGTGTATATGTTGAGCCTTCTAAAAGGCCGCGTGACGGTCGTTATGGTAAAAATCCCTTGCGGGTTTATCAGCATTGGCAACTTCAGGTTATTCTCAAACCGGCGCCAACCAATGCCCAGGAGCTTTATCTGGACAGCTTGCGCGAGTTAGGAATACCGCTTGAAAAACACGATTTACGTTTTACAGAGGACGATTGGGAATCCCCTACCCTAGGAGCTTGGGGTCTAGGTTGGCAAGTTGATATGGATGGTATAGAAATAACACAATTTACCTACTTTCAACAGGTGGGTGGGCTTGATTTACCGCTTGTTCCTGTGGAATATACTTATGGACTTGCGCGTATCGCTATGTTCCTTCAGGGAGTTGATTCAATTACCGCAATCAGATGGGGTGATATGGACGGAAAGTCCCTAACCTGGGGCGATGTATTTTTAAGGAATGAACAAGATTATTCAGCCTATTCCCTTAAAGAAGCTGATACCGCCTATCTACGTTATTCATTTGATCATTACGAGACGGAATGCCATAGGCTTGTTGAAAAGAATCTAGTAATGCCTGCATATGATGCGGTTATTAAATGTTCACATCTTTTTAATTTGCTTGATGCACGCGGAGCTATTTCTGTAACGGAGCGTGCCGCGACTATTCTTAGAGTGCGCAAGCTTTCAATGGCGGTTGCAAAGCTGTATAGACTTGGTCCTATTGAAGCTGAGGATGGGGTGAAAGATGAGTGAAAAGAAGTCCCTCCTTTTGGAAATAGGAGTTGAAGAGATACCGGCTTCGTATTTGAAACCGGCTGCTGCTGCTCTTCTGGATTTGTTGAAAAAGGCATTAATAACGCAAGGCATAGGTTTTAAGACTCCGGGAAAGTTCTACTACACCCCGCGTCGGCTCTCGCTTATAATTGATGACCTTGTTTCAGTGAGTGAGGAGAAGGTGGAGGAAAAGCAAGGCCCGCCTGCCAAAATTGCCAAAGACGCTGATGGCAATTGGAGCATTCCTGCAAAGAAATTTGCACAAAGCCATGGGCTATCGGAAGATGAACTTTTCATAAAGGAAACAGATAAGGGGAGTTACATAACTCTCAAGGTGAGAACTGGCGGTGAACAGACTAGCAAGGTTCTTATCGAACTTTTACCTGACTTACTTACCAAAATAGGATTTCCGAAAAGTATGCGTTGGCCGCAATCTGAATCGTCAACATTTGCCCGTCCTGTTCGCTGGCTATGCTGTTTATTTGGCAATGAGCTTATTGAATTTCGTTTTGCCGGACTTAAATCGTCGAATTGTACATATGGACATCGCTTTGCACATCCTGAAGCGATTACAATCAGGAATTCCCATGAATATTTGCAAAAGCTCAATGACGCATTTGTTATTGTCAATCCTGAAGAACGTCGCAGGCAAATTCTAGAAGAGCTTTCTAACGCGGCTGAGAAACTGGATGCTTCACTTGTAGCAGATGATGAATTGATTGATGAAGTGGTAAATCTTGTAGAATACCCAAAGGTACTTACTTGTAATCTTGGCGGTTTCATGGAATTGCCGCGTGAGGTTTTGCAAACAGCTTTAGCTAAACATCAACGCGCTTTTGTAGTTGAAAAAAATGCTAAACTCCTTCCATATTTCCTAATCGTTACCAATGCGCCAAAACTGGAACCTGAACTTGCAAAACTGTGGTTTGAGCGTATGGCGATCTCCCGTCTTGAAGATGCTGACTTTTTTATCAAAGAGGATCTAAGCAAAGGCCTTGAGGCTCTTGTTGAGGAGGAAGCCCGTGTTGAATGGATTAAAGGTATTGGTTCTCTTGCCGACAAAACTCGTTGGCTTATTGCTTTAGGTCTTTATATTGGGCAAGGCATCAAAAACTTCAATGCAGAGCTTTACAAACGCGCCGCTTACTTAGCTAAAGCCGATCTTTTAACTAATCTAGTACGCGAAAAGGAATTTACAAGCCTTCAGGGTGTTGCAGGAGCTATATATGCAGAAGCTCTTGGTGAATTCTTTGAAGTTTGTCTTCCCATTCGTGAGCAGTATACCGATACGCCTTCTAGCCTTGAATCGGCAATTCTCGGCATAGCCGATAGGATTCTCAATATCTGTGCAACTTTCGCCATAGGCAAGCTGCCGAAAGGATCGCGCGATCCTTTTGCTCTGCGCCGTCAGTCAACAGCCCTTATAAAAATAGCTATTGATAACAGTTTGTATCTGGATGTTCCAAAGATAATCTCAAAAGTCTTTGCTCTTTTCTCTAAACAAGAAGATAACGTAGAACAAATTACGGCATTTATGCAAGATAGGCTTCAACTTTATGCTAAGGATAAAGGTTTTCCATACGATTGGGTGAACGCGGTAATTACCGTTGCCGGAGCAAATCCATACGACGCTTATCTTAGACTTGATGCTTTTCGTGAACTTAACAAGGGAGAAGAATTTAAGCTCCTTGCCGTGGGTCAGAAACGGGTCGCTAATATAACCAAGGAAGTGTTTAATGCACCCTTAACTGATGCAAGATTGTTCAAACAAGAAGAAGAGAAAGCCCTTTGGGAAAAGCTAAATTATATTAAGCCCGAATTAAAATCATCGTTAAAGTCTCGTAACTACAAAAAAGCTTTAGAATTATTGTTGGCTATGAGACCTGTAATTGATAACTTTTTTAACGAAGTTTTTGTAATGGTTGACGATAATAATTTAAGAGAAAACCGTCTCCATCTTTTGAATGCTGTTAAAATGGAATTCCTTAAAGTTGCAGATTTTTCACAAATTGTAGCTGAATAGGGTAGTTTGATCTCTTTCCTCAGGCGCTGGAATATTTTGAAAGAAAAAGGGGCTTTTTGCCCCTTTTTCTTTTGTGTAGGGACGCAACCCCTCCGGGCGTCCCTGTTAAAAAATCCTACGGTTTCCAGGCTGGATTACGATTGTAGAAGTCGTTCTTTACAAGGGTATAGGTTTTTTGGTTTGATAAATCCATAGCCTCCAGATACATTCTATCCCAGAACTTGTCAATACGTTTCGTACAGTAACAGAGATATTTTCCATTAGGGGATACCCTGGGATCACCAAACGTACATTTTTCATCCTGAACTATGGTTTTAACATCAGAACCGTCGGTTGCATTCATCGAATAAATCCAGTAGCGTTTAGCCTGCAATCCGTCATCGGGATTGTTTTCTCTATCTGAAGCAAAGAATATTCGTTTGCTGTCAGGAGACCAGCCAGGATTGATGTCTTCGATTCTTGAATTATTAGTGAGTTGGATAGATTCTCCTGTGCTTAAATTATATACAAAGATTTCGGAATATCCTTTAACGTACATGGCGTAGGCAAGACGAGTTCCATCAGGAGACCACGCAAGATAAGCTTCCGCTCCTGGTGTTTTAGTTAGTTGCTTTAATTTTCGGGATTCGATATCCATCAGATAGATATCTTTTTGCAATGGTTCAGGTTCCGATATAAAAGCGATAAGGTTTCCTTCAGGGTTGAAGGTAGGGTAACCGTCAAAGAAATCGTTTTCTGTGAGTTTGGTTTCCTGCTTACGGCCAACATCCATGAGGTATATTTCATAGTTGCCGTTACGAGTGCTGGCGTAAACCATTCTGCCGTTTTTAGCCCAATCTATCCAGGTATTCTCAACCTGTTCTCCTTGGGTTTTCGTTAGCTGGATTTCTTTAGTGTTGGGAAGATTTAGATAGTATATGTCATAGGCTCCATCATTCTCCATGGAACTTGAGAAAGCTAGTTGTCCCGTTAAATCATCAGGAATTGAGTTGCATCCGGTAATTAAGAGAACAACCGAAGCTACAATCAATATACGATAGATATTTTTCATTAACGCCTCCAATAAGTTTAAATGAATATATACCGTAGCGGTGTAATTGTCAAGTCTTGTTGATTCGTTTCAGGTGAATCTATATGTAAAATTGATGACTAAAATTTAAGTTCTTTTTGTAAAGTTTCATGTACTATGGCTGTAACATTGTTAACCGCTTTGCGTACCTCATCAAGGAATTTTGTCGATTCATTAAGAAGTTCTTTTGCCTTAGCCTTGTCTGTAAGACCGGGTACGTTAATCATTACGTTGTCGTGTGCTCCTTCGGCAGCCGCTCTTGCTTGAGCAGCCGCTGTAGAAACATCAGAAATAGAATTTTTATTACCTTTTTTAGCAGTTTCCTTGGCAAGTTCAAGAACCTTTAACATTTTACGTACCACAGATAACGGCACTTCAACAGCGTTTAAGGTGGCGGCCTCTAGAGCTTTAGCGCGTTCTGCTTTCTCTTCATCAGTTTTTTTCTTCATGCGTGATGCAGCCATTAGTGTATTGAATGCGTCAGTATCCCTATCAATAGTGGCGTTGAGTTCATCTTTGAGCGCTTGAGCCTCAACAGCAACCTTTTCCATATCTTCCCATACATCTTCATATCCCTTCTTGCCGTGAGTCAAATTAGCTACCATTGAGACCAAGGCCGCTGCCTGGGCGCCAGATACTGCTGCAACTGAACCGCCTCCTGGGGCAGGAGAGTCGGATGATAACTCGTCAAAGTAGGCGTTGAGTTTCATGCCTTCTAGCCAACTTTCTTTTGCCATGAAGTATTCAACTATCTTTTCTTCGGGCTTGAATGGATAAAGTTCGCTAAGCCCAAGAGACAAAACTGCGTGGTGAATAAGTTCAGATTCAGGTACTCCGGTGGATTTTCCCATTTTTCTTAAATAATGACGTCCGGCTTCCAAAAGGGCTTGTTTTGGTATAAGTCCTACAAGCTCTGAGCCTGTGATACGTGCGCCACGTTTTTCAGCTTGCTTGACACATTCGTCAAAAACCTTGTGGATTGGCGTAATTTTGTAATTAGTAAAGTTTATCGATATCTGCGCTCGGCCGTACTCTTCAATAACCCAACCTACAGCTTTGCAATGAGTAAAAAGACCGGGTTTTTTAATGGCTCTACCAGCTTCATCGCGAATTATCTTTCCGTCAGAATCCCTTTTAGCCCTTCCTTTCTCCCTTATATCTAATGCAATGTCGTGAGCAATCTTGCGGTCACGGGTATTTAGGTTGAAATTATAAGCGATAAGAAATTCACGTGCGCCAACTGCTGTAGCTCCGGTTTTAGGATTAAATTCGGCAGGGCCGAAGTCAGGTTTCCAGTAGTCGGCTTCAGTACCTGTAAAACGACTGGCAAGTCCTTCGTATTGACCTTTTCTAACATTGGCAAGGTTTTTCCAATCATCCTTGGATGCCGCTTCTTCGTATAAATAAACAGGAATAGAAAGTTCCTTACCGATTCGCTTGCCTACTTTACGAGCTATTTCAACGCAATCTTGCATACTTACGCCTGAAACCGGTACAAAGGGACAAACGTCTGTTGCTCCCATACGGGCGTGAGCGCCTTTATGATTACGCATATCAATAACTTCAGCAGCTTTTTTCACTACCTGAAACGCGGCCTCTGCCACCCCTTCGGGTGAGCCGATGAAGGTTATAACCGTGCGGTTGGTTGCCTCACCAGGATCTACGTCAAGCAGTTTAACGCCTTTAACCTTTTCAATTACGGAGGTTACAGCGTCAATCTTCGCTTTGTCCCTACCTTCGCTTATGTTGGGTACACACTCGACAATCTTCATCTATGCCTCCTTGGGGATTTTAGCCTGATTCTACTTAGGTGAATCGCGAAGTCAAGAACGACGTATTTTCAACTATCGTTTACTTTAACTTTCAATCAAAATATGTATGTGCGCAGTTGTTGGGAAGAGTATTTTAGCGTCCCATGCGGCGGTAGTAATCATCTATAAGTTCTTGGACTGTACGAAGTTCTATCTCTACTCCGTCATCCAGTTTGATGCGTGCTACTTCCTCGTGAGCGGTTTTGGCAAAGGAGAAAGCTACAATAATGCCTTTTGTACGTTTTTCACTACGAACAGCGGAATGAAATTTCTGCACCACTGGTCTACCTACACGTTCAGATTGTTTGACTTCAACGGGATTATGGCCGAAGTCATGCCCGTCTATACCGTGGTCGCCGGATTTTCTACGTGAGCAAGTGCCGTGAAGCAAATCAACTATGACGTAATTCTGAAATTCAAAAGGTTCCATACCTTTAAGTTCATCTATAGTAACCGGCATACCAATTATTTCAACATTCCTATCATCTTTAATAAGTTTTGCCACCCTGCGCCGCGCAAGTTTACAAGCAACAGGTGAAACATCACATCCAATCCAACGACGGCCAAGGCGCTCGGCTACAGCAATGGTAGTACCTCCTCCCACAAAGAAATCGGCAACTACGTCGCCTTCGTTAGAAGAGGCTTTAATAATACGTTCAAGTAACTCTTTCGGTTTTTGAGTAGGGTAGCCTAAACGTTCTTTTGATTGAGATTGAATACTATTGATATCTGTCCACCAATCTTCAGGGATTTTAGGTTCGTCAAGATAATATCTATAGTATTTCCCAGTAGATTTGACTAACTTATCTTGGTATTTTCTTCCATTTTCATCAACACCCATTTTCCCACCAAAACTTTTTTCACCCGTATCCCTTGTGAAACCTACAGTTTTTCCATCAAAAAACCATTCGTTTGACTTTGAGTAAAAAAGGAGTGAATCATGTTTCCTTGCCCAGTGTCTTTGGGATTTTCCTCCGACATTGTAACACCAAATGATTTCGTTAAGGAAGTTTTTCATTCCAAAGATATTATCCATTTCGCATTTGACGTAGTGTACCGCGTGCCAGTCGAGGTGAACGTAGATAGTTCCGGTAGGCTTAAGTAAGCGGTGCATTTCCATAAGACGTTCCTTCATCCATTGTACGTAGACGTTGATGCCGCCTTTCCAGCGGTCGCCGAAGGCACGAAGTTCAGCTCCGTTGCCCCATATTATTTCGTGTTGTCGATTGGAAAAGAATGGGGGGTCAATATAAATCAAATCAATGGATTCGGCAGGTAGACGTTGCATGACCTCCCAATTATCCCCACAGTATATAACACCGGTACGGAGTGTATCTTGTTTTTCAACCTGCTTGGACATAATCGATAATACTTAATCGCAATAGGTTTGTCAATCAAGGGTAAAGGCATCATCTTTCCCTTTATCCTTCCATCCAAGAGGAGAGAGGATATGCCTACAGTATTTCCTCAGGATCGATCTCAATACGCCAGCCTGATTTAAGCAAAGTTGATGCGTTCATTATATCTTGTGGCGATAGGTCACGACGGAGTTTTACTAGTAGAGATGTTCTATTTCTTCGACCGGTATATGGACCCAGAATCTGTAGGCCGTCTCGTTCAAGCAAGCTAATCAATTTTTCAGGAGTCCACGACTTTTCAAGCTTGCGTTCAAAAAGAATAAGGCGGTTATAGGGCGGATACCCAAGTTCCCTACGTCTGCGGATTTCCGACTGAAAGAATCGTTCGTAATCGCCCTTAAGCGCCCATTCAAGTAAGCTGTTCTTAGGACGAAAGGTTTGTACAATCAACCGTGATTCTGACGATGAAACAAGAATGCGACGCAGATAGGCCAGATTGCGAAATGCACGTTCGCTTGAGCGAAAATCAGGTTGGCTCAACTCGGTGTCCCACGAAAGGAAAGCGCATACCGCAACCCGCTGAGGGAAATATTCTAAAAGAGCGCTGGTTCCAAAAATGATATCTGCGGTTTCAACTTGTTCAATGGAAGGTCTTTGTTCGGCATTTATTTGACAAAGCTTTGATGATGGAAAGCTTTTTGAGAGTTCAGTTGAAAGGGCTTTGAGTCCAAGAGATAACTGCTTCCAGTTTGCACCAGAACATTGTGGACATTTTTCAGGTGCAGACTGCTGTTTTTTACATATAGGGCATAGTAGAGCCTTACCATGGGCTATAAATTTCATAGGAACCCCGCATTTAGGGCAAGAGATGGTTTGTCCACAGTCAAGGCAGATTAATTTGGAAGCTGTACCAAGGCGGTTGAGAAGGATAACGCTTTTCATACCCCTTTGACGGCATTCGCTCATTTGTTTGAACAATGGTCTGGATAATAAAATACTATCGGGTTGATTTTTTAAGTCAACAAGTATTGCTTTTCCTTTTTGAGGCGATTTTCTTTCTATTGATAGATATTTACCTGCACGAGACTTATGTGAAGTAAGCATTCGTGGAGCCATAGAAAAAGAGATGATTTGTGATTTTTCCAATTCAGCCCTATATATTGCAGAATCCGCCGCATTATAGTGTAAATGATGGGAACGCACCCGATGTGAGGAGGCATCTTCGTCAAAAACCACTATCAATCCCAAATTATTGAAGGGAAGTAAAACCCCTGAACGTAATGCTGCAACTAACGGAACTATTTGCTTACGTACCCCGAACCATGTTTGTCTTCTTTCAGTCATAGATAGATTTGAGTGGTATAGTGTAACGGGAAGGAATGAGGAGAAACGCGCTGAAAATCGCGTTAATGCGGGTTCGGAAGGTAACAAAATAAGCGCCTGACGTGAATTACGGATAGTGCGTAGACATAGTTCAACAATCAGAGCAGTGTAGTCTGCTGATGAAGTTAAAATCACCGGTTTTGTTGATTTCTCAAATAATTCAAGTATTTCCTTTTCATCAGGCCTTAGCTTAAGAAAGCTTTTTGAAGGTATGGGGGAAGGAGTAGGGTACTTTTTAGGGGGACGATGGATATCCTTTGGCAGAGCCAAACCGAGGGTCTCTCCCATAAAGGCAAGATGTTCTGCAGTCAGTATATGGCACAGTTCCAAAAGCGAGGGGGGGAATGCTTGTTGGGAAATTACCTCTTTGATATCCTTCAGTTTCTTAGTGTCGCAGTATTTCTCAATACTTACGATAACCGCAGGAACCAATGAGTTGCCGAGAGGCGCTTTAACTAAATCGCCAATACCTAAATTAAGAGAACTGCTGTAGAGGAGTCCATCCAAGGGACGCCATAGAGGTACAGCGCGAGCATAAATCAATACCGTATCCTTACTTGATAACGCAGACTATGTCGACCAAAATCGTCGCGTTCCAGAATAATATCCTGATTTTCGTTAATATTGTATTCTACCCTGAATTCATGTTGGTTAGAGGTAAGTCTTCCTTGTGAAAGCGCTAAAGTATAGGAAATAAACCACTTGTTGCCGAAATATTTGCCTACTGTAACCTTTGTTGGGATGCTATCGGTTACTCCTAAATTCTCTATTGTGAATATATCCAATTTGGTTTGTTTGCGCAGGTAATCTGAAATGGTTACCCCGATATAGCCGCCCAAAAGGTCAGATACGGGTATATCCATATTGGTTACATCCAAATTCGCTTTACGAAGGTGAAGATATGTTATAATTTCAGATTCAGACCACACCGGCGGATCGGAGTAGAATTCTATAATGGGGGCGGAGAGCGTTCCGCTCATATGTACAATTATCTTAATCAATTCTTGTTTACCGCCGCGTTCATGAATTTCGCTAGTTGGCATAACAGCCCATAAATCGAACTCAGGGTTGATATCTTGAGTGCCGGCAAAGCTTATTCGTGAGTCGTCGCGGATTCTAAAAACATGGTCAAGATAGTAGAACCTTCCCTGACGCGCTTGCAGCCATCCGGTTAAGCGAAGTCCCGTATTATCTTTTTGAACAATTTTTATGTCGGGAACAACCTCAACCTGCATCATATCATTACGTAGCCAAATATTACGTGAGCCGGTTATTGAGATATCAATATAAGTGGGAAATGGAGCCGATGACTGCTTGGCGTCTGCTTTTTTTGTCGGGCGTGGCGAAGAGTCGCCTAACTTAATTTCGTCAGTCAGGCCGTAGGTTACGAATGCTTCCTTAAGATTGATATCACCACGTATATCCAGATATTCGCCGCTGCGGTTCTCAAGACTCAATGTCCCTCCGCAAATAGCGTGTATGTGTCGGTTAGATGAAAAGAATATATCTTTGAATGAAAAGGAGAAGAAATAGGGGTAGGGGGGAGTAAATAAAAGATAGTTGCCTCTTCCGCGAATAGTTCCCTTTCCAACGGTGCCTTCCATTTTATCCAGAATCATCTCTCCATTTCTAAACAAGAGTTCAGCGCTTGTTGCCGTGCTGGTAAGGTTCACAATAGGCACATAAACCGTACCATTTTTTATCCGTAACCATCCTTTAATGTCAGGTTGAGCGAGGTTGCCTGAAACATTAAGCTTTGCCGTTACCAATCCCTGCTTAAGGTTCAGGATATTTTTAAGAAAGAAAAACGGCCAAGTTCCAATATCATTTATATCAAGATTGATGTTGAAATGTTGGACGAGCGAAGTATCGTTAAGCTTATAGTAAACTTTGCCATCCGCCTTAGATTCGTTTTCATTATTGAGAGCTGAGAGAGTAAAATTTAATTTCTTCATATCCAGTTCACCCATAAACTCTACACTGTCGGCTTGGACCATATCTACATTAAGGTCAGCTGCAAAAGCCTGTATAAGGATAGTCTTTTGATTACCAACTCCACGGCTGGCAATTTGAGCTGAAATGCGTCCGCTGGAATTTTGCGGCAGGCCTAAAAGTTCTTGTAATACTTCAAGGTTTACTCCGTGTAGCGATAACTCCCAACGGGGAAGTTCGCCTGAACGCCATGAAGCAAAGGTTCCAAGTTCACCGTCTCCTACGAAGAAGTATACAGGCGTAAGGTAAAGCGAATCACCTTCGTAGCCTACAGTAAACGGAAACCGGTTTTCCACCGTATCTTGTTTGGCGACAAGCAAGGTTTTATTACAGTCGTAGCGTATTTCCTGGCGTTTTGTGCTTAGGCGAAGCGCTCCATCGGTAGTCAAGCTTAGATTTTTACCTGCCGAAGCATTGGCGTGCAAATAGGCGTCGCTGATTTTAAGATTGAGATTAATTTTTTCTTCTCCCAATCCACTGATGCCCGATAAACTAAAGTTGGCCTTGCCTGCAAGATTAACAGGGTCAAAGCTGTTCATATCAACATAAGCTTGAGAGAAGAAGGCTTCATCTGATCGAAGAAGCAATGCTCCCGATATCAATGGGCGACTATCTGAACCCTCCAACTTAAGTTGACCGTTGACATCTGCTGCAATTCCTTTACCCAAAGGATTAAGACTGCCAAGACTAGCCAGTTTGAAGTTTTGAATATCCAAAAAACCTGTAAGGGTATCTGATGAGAATGTCCCCGATGCCCTAATTTGGGTGAGATCGTCTTTGAAAATAAGGCTATCTACATCAATTTTTCCGCCACTGAAACGCGAGTTGAATCGACATTGTCCAGAATTGATATTTTGAATTTTAATGTTCTGGATGTTACCGCTTAAACTCCCTTGATTAGTAATAAATTCATATATTGCATCTAATTGACCTTCAAAACTTATAGGCGATTTTCCTTCAGGAAAAATAACTGCTTTGTTAGCCTGGAGACGTGCATTTGCTCTTTCTGCAACAAAATCATAGTCCAGATTAATTTTTCCCTTAAATTGCATAGGTAAGCCCGCATCTTGTTTTAGAATAAGTTCGTCTACAGAAATATCTGCTGTAATTGAGCTATCAAAAATATTTAAGCTTCCATAGCCTGAAATGAGTCCCTTTTTGTCAGAAGCTGATAATCCAATATTAAATTTTCCGCTTTTTCCGTTTGCCTTAAGAGAAAGGTCGGCGAGAGAGAATTGTGGAGCGGAAAAGTTTTTAAGTTCAATAGAGCAATTCCCGCCGTATCCCAAGCTATCTTTGTTTATGATACCTTTAGCGTAAAGGAAGCCGTTTAAGTTTTGTGGCGCCGCTTCATTAAGGTCAATTTTTGCCTGCTTAAGTGTGGCGTTGAAATTACCGGCATCTATATGTATGCTGCCTTTTAAGAGGGAATGTAGTGTGAAGATGGTTAAATTGTCCATATGGATGGTATCTGGAGCGGAGTATGCGAAGTCGCACTGAGCGGAACGAAGGGTTAGGCGGTCTGTGGCGTTGAGTTTTATTTTCAAATTGCTTCGCCTTAGACGGCCTTTCAGCATATGAGGTCTGATCTGAAGGCGGGTGTTTAAGTCAATATCCTTAAATATCAGGGTATCTGCTAACTCAATATAGCCGTTTCGGATGTTAAGTTTAGCAAGGTCAAGCGAAAAATTAGGATCAAATGGTTCTGTCTCTTTTGTGGTATCGGGTTCCGGTAGAAGCCATCGTGCATGAGGACGAATTAATCGTATAGAACGTACGTCAAGGCGTTTCTCAAGTATCATGGGGAGAAGACGATAGGTAAGATGCAGGCGTTCAACCTCAATGTAATGATTACCGTCTTGAACAATCCTTAATTGAGAAAAATTGATTCCGCCGAACATATCGCCCCAAACCGCATCGTAGGCAACGGCAATTCCTTGTCCTTCTGCTGCGTTAAGTAGATGCTTTATTATTTCATCCCGCAATGGAGCGCGAAAGACGTATGACATAAGAAAAATTCCCAGTATAGAAATAAAAGCAATTACCAAAAACCGCATCCATCTAAATCGCGGATGCAGCGCGTGGTGGCGTTCGCCCCATTTAATCTTTAACTTTTTAAGTCTTGCCATATTTTTGCAGAGTTGTTGGAAAGTACAGCTTAGCCGTCGTTTTATGGCAGTTAAGGTTAGCGATTATCTTAAAAAGCATGCATGAAACCAAATTCCAGCCTTCCGCCGAATGTCCAGCTTTCCTTGAAGGGAAGAAAAGGCGTGGCGCCGTTTTTAGCATAATCCAATCTAACCGGTCCAATAGGAGTGCTTACTCTTATTCCTAGGCCTGGGCCCCAGCCCCAGTCGTTTTGATTTATAAGGTTAATGTTCCTGGAGCATACTCCTAGGTCAAGAAATAAGTCCAAACCTACAAGGTCAAAAAAATACGGAGTGCGGAGTTCAATATTGTTGACCATAAGCATAGTTCCAAAGTAACGAACGCTTTTTCCTGAAACGGTGGAATCGGGGCCGAAACTATAAGGAGCGAAGGCTCTGATGGTTCCAGCACCTCCAAGGCTGAATTTTTCCAAATATCCAATATCTGTTGCTTGTTGTCCAGAATGGGGAAGAAGCAGTCCAGCTTTTATTCGCCAAGCCAGTACTGCTCTGAACGGTAAAGCTAGGTAGTTACGGAAATCACTTGAGAGTCGAATAAAATTGTTATCCCCGCCAAAGGGATTTCCTGCCCAGTCGGCAAAAGAATAAAGAAATACTCCGCTTGAGGGATTAAAAAAATCATTACGGCTGTCGAATATTATCGAAAGACGCATGAAATTTGTTGAACTGAATTTTTTAGAATAATATGAGGTATCATTTGTCCATGAACGCTTTACCTGCATGGAAAGATTAGTAACCAGCCGATTGGAGAAATCTTTTTTGATACCAGCTTCACCTCCAATTGTGAATATCAAAGTGGCAGGGTTTTGGGAATTATTGATAAGAGAATGTTCAATATAAGGAGAGAGGGTGAAATCAAGACCCAGAGGCAGTATTTTAGGATAAGTATTTTTGATATTCAACATGGCGTCGTAATCTATTCCCTGAAATTTGAAAGGAGAGTACTGTATTTTGAATTTAGGGTTATAGGTAAATTCAGCGGAAAGGGATATACCGCGATGGAATAAATTCAGGTTTTCCCAACCAGCGGTAAGCAACAGACGGTCAGGTTGAGGTGTAAGTGAATCGGTTTGTATACCTGCACCCAGAGTTATGGAACGGGTTTTTTGTCGAGTTAGCTTATATATTAAATCCAAGGAGTCTTGGTTTCCTGATTTAGGAATGCTGAAGTTGACCTCTACCCTTGAAAAAAGAGACGTGGTATACAATAGGCGGGAGGCTCTATCCAATTTGGAAATAGAATACTGTTCACCTGGTTTGATTTTAATAGTACGAAAAAGAAAATCAGGAGATACAAATCCGTTTATTCCCTTAAAAGTAATAGAAGAAAGCCAAATTTTTCGTCCAGGAACAATGCTTAGATTAAGGTCAACCAGATAAGTTTTGGAAAGAGTATCAAGATTGACCACTACATAGGGATATCCTTTATCTTGATAATAGCGCTTCGTTGTTTTTTCAGTGCCAGCAAGGGCGCGTTTGGTTAAGGGTTTCCCTTTCTTTAATGGAATTTTGTTCTTAATTTCAGCGACGTCTTCATCAGGAACTCCAACGATGGTAACACTGTCTATTCTTAAACGCCTACCCTCCATTATTCCAAATTCAAGTTTCTTTTTAGACGGATAATATTGGGGTGTAACCCTAACCTCGGGATAACCTTGATTACGGTAGAAGTAAACCAGTTCAAAAGAATCACGCGATACCTTTGATTCAAGATATGTGTCTTTGCGTTGGGTAATAATTACCCTTGACAGGCGTGAGTTGGAGTAGTGGTGGTTTCCCTTAAAAGTAATTCGCCGTATAGCGCTCTCGCTTGTCCCTGTCCCAAATAGGAGGAAAAGGACAAGGAGCCTAAATAACGAAACGGCCATCCTTCATTATCACCCGACCGTCAGCTTCTACAGTCGGTTTCAAAATCATTCCGTCAAGGTGAACATCAACCTTGACCCTTCCGCCAAAAGTGGAATTATCACCAAAGGCTAAATGAATGGTACCCATAACCTTTTCATCTTCAAGAACGTTGCCTGTAATTTTTGCTTTGTGGTTAGTTCCTATTCCTAATTCAGCGAGATTGCGTCCTTTAGGACCTGGCGCATCAAGCATACGACGAAGCTTTCCCCTGTCGCCTTTGATACTAACCGCTTTGCCTTTGTCTATTTCAATAATTATAGGTTGAGGTAGCATTCCTATACCTGAAAAACTGGCGTCGAATACTGCGATTCCAGAACTTTTGGTTTCTAAAGGAGCTACATAGATTTCCCCAGCCGGAAGGTTGGAAAAAGAACCTGGAGTGGTTAATATTCCAGTATCTTGGAGAAAATCTCGTGTTTCTGTGATGATTTCCACATCAGTACCTGCTTTGGAGCTTATATGAACTTTCTTGACTCCTTTAAGTAATTTAGCCAATTTTTCGGTACGTTTTTTTATTTCCGTATAATCGGCGCCCATTGTACGCCCGATCATGTCTTCTGTTACATCGGGCAAAGTGGCTCCGCGCGCCCCTTTGAGTACCGCTTTGCGACGCGCTTGAGTGTGGGTCATTGATTTTGAGACAGGGATAAGGAATACATCAGCGCTTTTAAGTAAATCGGCAACATAAGCAGGTGGCTCCTGGCCATGCTGTTTTGGAGAAATAATTTCGCACATAGTCGCATCAGCCCCAAGCTTTACAAGTTCATCAAATAAATCTGCGCCTATATTTCGTTTAGGTTTGTCGCAAATTACAACAGCCCGTTCTCCTTTCTTAACTTCTAAGCATTTATGAACTATGTTTTTTATACCTTTTTGATAGTTATTCACTTTCTTTCTCCTTCAAGCTTGCTCAATCATAGGAAATCCGTTATCTAATCAATTAACCGGAATTCCGGAAAGTTACAAAAATTTCTCCAGCGCTTTACGAACAACGTTAGGGTCGCCTTTCCCTTTAAGTTCTTTCATACACTGTCCTAGCAAAAACCCTATAACTCCTGTTTTTCCGTTTCGGTACTTTTGGACAGGTTCAGGGTTGCTTTTAATTATTTTTTTAGCCGCCGCATCAATTGTACTTGAGTCCGATACTGTTTCCAAATCCATCTCTTCTACAAGTAGTGCAGCTGGTTTTCCACTATCAGCCATAGCAGCGAGTACGCTTTTTGCAGCGGGTCTGGTGAGTTTCCCTTCACGGAGCATGGATATCAGGTTAGCCATTTCCTTAGCTTCCACTTTGAATTGACTTATAGTTTGTTTGCGTTCTAGCATATATCCTCGGGCTTCATTCATAAGCCATGTGGAAGCCTCTTTCACGGAGACCCCTGAATTAATCAAGGCTGAAAAGTAGGTCTCCCATGGAGGCTCTGAGCTTAGAACCTCCGCATCCTGTTTAGTAAGTCCGGCCTTAACCATTCTATCACGTTTTTCCGTTGGGAGTTCAGGTAGATTCGATGCAATATTCTCGATCTCCGATTTATCAAGGATTAGTGGTGGAAGGTCTGGTTCAGGGAAGTAGCGATAGTCCGCTGCTGTTTCCTTAATCCGCATAGGTTTAAGGGAGCGAGTTTTCTCATCCCATAGATATGTGGTTTGAATTATTTGTTTGCCTGCCCGTAGGCATTCAATTTGGTTCGCGACAGCTTTTTCAATTCCTTCCCTAACCGCCTTAAAAGAGTTGAGGTTTTTAATTTCCGAACGTACTCCAAGCTTTTTCTGTCCCTTAAGTCTAACACTTATGTTTGGCTCACACCTGAAATGTCCCTTTTCCATTTCTGCGTCAGATACCCCAAGGGTGCGTAAGATTAAACGAAGTTCTTTAAGGTAAGCGTCAGCTTCGGCAGCACTTGTAATATCGGGTTCTGTTACAATCTCTGCTAATGCGACCCCGCAACGGTTGAAGTCAACTAAGCTTTGGTCTGCTAAATGAGTAAGCTTTCCTGCATCCTCTTCCAAATGAATACGCCTTATGCGTACTTTTTTGTTAAATCCGGGAAGTTTTAGCTCTCCGTGTTCAGCTAAAGGATAGTCGTACTGGGTAATTTGGTATCCTTTTGAGAGATCGGGTGAAAAGTAATGTTTTCGCGCCCACCTTGAATGGAGATTAACCTTGCATCCCAAGGCTAAGGCCGCTTTTATACCAAGTTTTATAGCAGTGTCGTTGGTTTGAGGGAGTACGCCGGGAAGTCCAAGGCATATTGGGCATACGTTTGTGTTGGGAATTGCATTTGTATCTATCCTGCATCTACAAAACATCTTGGAGTTTGTTGCCAGTTGGGTATGAACTTCTATGCCTATAACTACTTCGTATTCTTTTTTTAAGCCAACCATATCAGAAATGCCTTTCAAGCGCATGAGCAAAGCCCAAAAGTTTTGCATCTTGCCGGCGTGGGGCGGTTAGCTGAATGCCGACCGGCAGATTTTCTATTTTGTAGGGAGATGGAATTGAAATGGACGGTAATGCTGCTAAGGCGTTGGAGGTTGTGTATATGTCGGAAAGATACATTGATAACGGGTTATCCTTTTTTTCGCCAATTTTGAATGCAGTGCTGGGAGCGGTTGGGGAAAGTAGAAAATCAACCTTTGCGAAGGCATCGGCGTATTGTTTACTTAGGGCTGCGCGATATTTAAGCGCGGTATTGTAGTAGGCGTCAATATAGCCTTCGGAAAGACCAAATGTGCCAATTAGTATACGGCGTTTAACCTCTTTTCCAAGTCCCTGCCCCCTTGTGGCAAAATAAGTTTCCATTAGTCCTTTTTTGGCTACCCTTAAACCGTAGCGAATGCCGTCGTAGCGGGCTAGGTTTGAAGATGCTTCTGCAAAGGTAAGAATTAAATAAGCGGCTACACTTTGTTTAACTAAAGGAAGACTAAGTTCAATTAAGTCAATACCCGTGTCTTGGAATGGCCTCATTATCGCTTGCTTCATTTCCGAATCTAAATCGTCAAAGCATTCCTTGATGTAAGCGATCCTAGTCCCTTGAGGAAGTTTTTCGGTAAGTTCCATAATATCAGGTGTTTGAGGATAGGTAGTTGAGTCGTTTTCGTCCGGTCCTGCTATAATTGAGTAAATAAGCGCCGCATCTTCAACGGTTTGAGTAATGGGGCATATTTGGTCGAGACTTGAGGCAAATGCCACTAAACCGTATCGTGAAACCCTGCCATAACTTGGACGAAAGCCAACAAGACCGCAGAATGCAGCCGGTTGACGTGCGGAACCGCCTGTATCTGAACCAAGGGCCGCGGCAGCGCCCCCATAAGCTATAACTGCTGCAGAACCACCTGAGGAACCTCCAGCTACTTTGGTTTTGTCCAATGGATTGCGGACAACACCAAAGGTTGAAGTTTCATTAGAAGATCCCATGGCGAACTCGTCTAAATTAGTTTTTCCTATAATTATGGCTCCGGCGTTCTTTAATCGCTTTACTACCGTAGCGTCATAAGGTGAGATGAAGTCTGCAAGAATTTTCGATGCGCAAGTGCATGATTCACCTTTAACGCATATATTATCCTTAATAGCTATAGGTAAACCGGCAAGCGGTTTCTTAGGGTTGGGGCGGATATTCTTATTATCCAACTCAAGGGCTTGCGTTTGAGCCTGTTCAAGAAATACATTGATGAAGGCGTTGATATCTGTCTCATTGTCGTTAATATTTCGGCGAACCTGTTCGATTATATCGTAGGCGGTACATTCTTTGCGTTTTAGTGCCGGTATAAGTTCGGATAGAGGAGCGATACTACTCATTGCAACCATGCAGGGACGCTAAACTGTCCATTTTTAAGATATTTACTAAGTTTTTCAATATCAATATTATGATCACGGGGCTTGTCCTTAATTCGAGGACATGGATAATCAAGAAGCATTTCTCCTTCAAGTTGAAGTTTTTGTAATTCTGAAAAGTAGGCGGTAATTTTTTCAAACTCAAAAGCGAAGCGTAAACTTTCTTCACTTGTTAAATCAATACGAGCCAGTGCGGCTACTTTAACAATTTCCTTATCTGTAACCATAATGTAAGTTTAACTTAGGCCGGACACGAAGTCAAGGGAGTAAAAAATTATTATTGCTCAGGCATCAGCTATAGTGAAAGGATTTTTGGATTAGAAAATTATCGATGCCTTAAGGCACTGTCCGTTCTCTGTACGTCCTGCGTGTTGCTATTTTGTACGTTTGCGTGTTAAACAGACGCAGACTACCGAGGCTTTTCTGTCGGGTAAAGATATTTTACGGCTGGAGGTATAAATTCCTGAATAACCCGAGATTATAGTATCCAGACGCTTACATGTCTTTCTTGTTTGCTGCTTTATTTGCTTTTATAGGAATTTGCAGTTCAGTTATATTCTCCTTTGGGGCTACAGGGTTGAATACAATATAAAGTTCCCGAATTGGCGGCATATCTGTTTTGATTTTCTTTTCGGTGATGTAGGCAAAAAACTTTTCCCATGCCGATGCAAGTGTTTCGTAATGGCCTGTATATTCGAAGGTTATAAACCTACCGCCCTTTACCAAACGGGTATTTACACCCTCAAGCTTAACGGTATCAGGTATAGGTAGGCAGATTTCTATGTCGTGTGTATCGCTTTCAGTTTGGTCATGGTATAGCGCGAATGAAGGACCGTTGATATATTGTCCAGCGGCTTCCATAAGCTTTCCAAAGTAGGTTCCCATTTCCTCATAACTTCCTTTGTAGCGAATGGATGCTACAAACAAGTCGTCTATATTTTTTTCTACGTATTCGGCTTCAGGCACCGCTACCTCCGTTGTTTTTGCTTCTACTTTATTGTCAATGGTAGCCTGTTCTGTTGTTGGGAGCAAAAAAAGTCCCATTGTAAAAACGAGTTCGAACATATTTGTTCCTCCTTAAAAAGTCAACTAATCTCTATAATAAAGATTACGTAGTTTATTTACGATGTCAAGCTTCTGGAATTAAAGTTGGTCTGTGGATATTTCTTGAAAGAAAACGTTGGATAGACTTCTTTCTGACGATGCAGCGGGGACTTAGAGTTATCCACAAATTATCAACAGGTATTCAACAGGCCTGTGGATAGTTCTCCTACTAGTTCGATAGCCTTTATTTATCCTATCTCTTTCGTAAAGTTTATCGTTTAACTCTCCGTCTCTGTTGATGTTGCGGAGTTGTGGACGAATTAACGGTAAGCTGCTTGACAAGATTATTTAAACGCCTACACTAGCCTTTAGGAGGCGCAGAATGAACACTGCTGGATGTAAAAAGTTGAAAAAACGAGACGGTCGGATTGTTGATTTTAATCTTGACAAAATAACAAACGCTATCTATAAAGCAGCGCAAGCCGTTGGTGGAGAAGATAGAAATTTGGCCGAGACTCTCGCAGGGAAGGTTGCAGAGGAGCTTAATAAACGCTACGGTGAACTTGGTGTTCCTACTGTCGAAGATATTCAGGATATTGTAGAAACGGTTCTTATTCGTTCAGGATATGCAAAAACTGCGAAGGCCTACATTCTCTACAGGCGTAAACGTGCTGAATTGCGTGAAGCTAAGCAGTTTTTTGTAGGTATTCAAGATGATTTGAAGCTCTCCTTAAACGCACTTAAGGTTCTGGAACGCCGTTACTTATTGAAAGATGAGGAAGGCAGGGTTCGCGAAACTCCTACTCAAATGTTCAGGCGAGTGGCAAAGGCTATTGCAACTCCTGATGCTAAATATGGCGGAGATGTAACGGCAAGCGAAGACAAATTCTACAAAATTATGACAAATTTTGAGTTCTTACCCAACTCGCCGACCTTGATGAATGCCGGAACTGAACTTGGCCAACTGGCTGCCTGTTTTGTGCTGCCTGTGGAAGATGAAATGGATCTTATATTTGAATCTGTTAAGAACGCTGCTATAATTCATAAAACAGGTGGTGGTACCGGATTCAGCTTTTCACGTTTGCGTCCTAAAAATGACATGGTTAAATCCACAGGTGGAATAGCTTCAGGCCCTCTTTCCTTTATGCGTGTTTTCGACGTAGCCACCGACGTTATCAAGCAAGGCGGTAGACGGCGTGGTGCAAATATGGGTATCCTTAGAATAGACCATCCCGATATACTGGAATTTATAACTTGCAAGGAATCAGACGGAGTTCTTTCAAACTTCAATATCTCCGTGGGAATTACCGAGGAATTTATGCAGGCGGTGGCCAATGATGACAATTACTATCTGCGCAATCCCCGTGACGGTAAGGCCGTAGGCAGTTTGCGTGCAAAAGATATTTTCAACCTTATGGTTACCATGGCCTGGCGTACCGGTGACCCGGGCATAATTTTTCTTGATAGAATAAACAACGATAATCCGACACCTGAAATTGGTGAAATAGAAGCTACAAATCCATGCGGTGAGCAGCCATTGCTTCCTTATGAGGCTTGCAACCTTGGTTCAATAAATTTGGCCAAAATGGTTAGCAATCATCAAATTGACTATGAACATCTAAAGGAAATAGTGCATACTGCCGTTCATTTTCTTGACAATGTAATTGATGCTGGGCGTTATCCCTTACCTGAAATTGGTGAAATGGTTCGCCGTAACCGCAAGATTGGTCTTGGAATAATGGGATGGGCGGATATGTTGTTCTCCCTTGGCATTTCCTATAATTCAGATGAAGCAATTGAACTTGCCCGAAAAGTGATGAAATTTATTGCAGATGAAGCGGTGAAAGCCAGTGAAAACTTGGCTACTACTCGCGGTGCCTTTCCTTCTTTCCCAAAGTCGAAATTCGCTGTTGAGGGTAAACCTGCACGTCGTAATGCCACAGTAACTACAATAGCTCCTACAGGAACTATCTCCATTATCGCAGGCTGTTCCTCAGGTATTGAACCTATTTTTGCTATCTCTTATATCCGCAACGTAATGGATAATACCGAACTTCTGGAAACCAATCCTATTTTCGAACAACTCGCTAAAGATATGGGCTTCTACAACGAAGGTCTTATGAAAGAGATAGCTAAACACGGAACCCTAGCCCACATAGCTAAGATTCCCGATTCAGTGAAACGTATTTTTGTAACTGCTCATGATATCAACTCTTCTTGGCATGTTAAAATGCAGGCTGCATTCCAGGAATTTACAGATAATGCCGTTTCCAAAACAGTGAACTTGCCGAATCACGCGACACCTATGGATGTAGCCGATGTTTATATGCTTGCATATCGTTCTGGTTGCAAAGGGGTTACTGTATATCGCGACGGTTCCAAGCAAGCTCAGGTATTGAATATCGGTTCGGTAAACAAGAATCAGGAAAGTGCTAATTCAGCTAACAGAATAGCACAGGCCTTATCAGGCCACTCCTATTCCAATAGGATGATGACTGTAAGCTCTGAATTCGCAGGTGACTGTCCAAAATGCAGTGCTTGAGCATATCCTATTTAACTTAACTATGATGTGTTTCTTTAGTTTAAGAAGCTAACTCACTAAACCTTAACAGGTTGACACTCAAGGGCCGGGTTTTCCGGCCCATTTTTTATCTTAAAGTTGTGGCGTTTCTGCAAGATGTCTTTGGAGAAGTCAGCCGCTTTTTATCAAAAATGTTACTATGCTTTGGAATGAGTGTTTGTTGTCATTAAAATAAGGCTTGTAAAAACAGTTTGCGCTGATGCAGTAATTATTAGGTTTTGGATAGATTGTGTCATTTGTTTTTGCGTACCAAAACTTATTTCCGAAAACCAAGTATCGTGGAGGGGGATGGCGTGCGGCGTCTTACAGGGCATTTACTGCTAATTTTGTTAAGAAACCGACTCGCAATGTATCTTATGAAAATAAAAAAGCCTTGCGCTTAGACCTAAGGTTTAACTGGGGAACAGGGATTCGAACCCCGATTAACTGATCCAGAGTCAGCCGTCCTGCCGTTAGACGATTCCCCAAAAGATTGAAGCTGATTATAAAGATAAGCCTAAAGATGTCAAGAAGGCTTGACTCAGATTAATTAAAAAGTAGAATACAGTGTGCCGAAATATTTAAAGTTAGGCGTTTTTCTGCATGGTTTATTCTATACGGACGGCTCAAGAACCTTTTCACGTGTTCCCGGAGATGTATTTCTGGATGGTTTGGCTAGGTTCGGAATCAAATTCACAAATTTGTGTACCTCGCTAAAATTTTGTTTGCAACATACTGTTAAGGTTTTACCCACTACCGTCGAAGAACGGGCGATAAGGTTATTTCCGCTTCCTAGGTGGAATGATACAGCCGAAATCATGAGATCCTTACCATTTCAATGGAAAATGATAGGGAAAACTATTAGGAAATTTGTACTGGCATCGGATATTCTTTGGTTGAGGGCACCCACACCTCTAATGGATATGTTCTTGCAAGAAGCACGTAGACAGAGGAAGCCGGTAGTTATTCATATGGCCGGAAATATAAGAGGCATGTGGCGTAGCTCAAAGCATAAAGGTTTTGGGAAAATACTTACTTATTTGGGGGGAATTGCATTTCACCGGTTTTACAGACAGGTTCTTAAAAATGAAACATTGCTGGCTACGGGTGCAGAACTTATGGAGTTCTTTTCCGGTTATGGACGAAAAGTGTTTCATTTTGTAGATAGTGTAGTTGATTTTCCAAAAAAGAAGAGGATACCGGAAGTTATGCCCTCAAGGCTGTTATTTGTGGGGCGACTGGATCACGGAAAAGGTTTATTTACGGCTCTTCAAGCGATTAAAGAGGCGCAAGAAGCGAAAATTGAAGCGCATTTATCTATTGCAGGGACTGGTCCTATAAGTGATATCTTGAAAACGAGAGCACAAGACCTTAGTATAGATAAACTTGTAACCTTCCACGGTTTTGTGCCTTACGGAAAAAAGTTAGAAAAAGTCTATAACGATAATCATATTTTACTTCTGTCCTCCGAAGCAACGGAAGGGTTCCCCAGGGTGTTTCTTGAAGCGTGGTCTTACGGTTTAGGTATTATCGCTTCAAATGTTGGTGGTGTTAAAGATATTATAAGAACCTCTGAAAATGGTATTTTGATTCCACCAAATGACAGCAATGCTATTTGTAATTCTATTCGCGCCTTACAAAATAAACCTAGACTAATGCAGGCAATAGTTCAGGGAGGCTATGAGTCGTTGCGTTTTTACACAAGGGATGTTCAGCTTAAACTTGCAGCCGAAGTTATGTGGGATATTTACAAAGAGACTTGTTCTTAGTGACATAACTATAGATTATAATCGAATATTCTGCCGAGGCTTTTCTGAAACTAAATAAGAGCGCGTAATTATCGTTAATAAGGTTGACAGTGTTATTTTAACTCCTATGATTAGAATCATGCGGAAATC
>CAZUXE010000010.1:0-33881 GCA_964624585.1 uncultured bacterium
CTGTTGACATTTGATAAATAATCCCGAAAATACGCCATGAAAAAATTAATTGAGGGTAAAACCAAAGTAATCTACGAAGTCGGCAACGGAACTTGCCGTATGGTAGCCAAAGACGACATCACATCAGGCGATGGTGAACAGCACGACATTCTAAAAGGGAAATCCGAATTAGCAACAAGAACTACCGCCAATGTTTTTGAACTATTAAACCGCAACGGCATACTGACCCATTTTATTGAATGCCTTGATTCACACACTCTCCTTTGCAAATGCTGCAAGATGATTCCTTTAGAAGTAGTCGTTCGAGGTACAGCAACAGGTTCATATCTTAAACGAAATCCTCAAGCCAAAGAAGGTCAAGACTTCTCCCCTCCTCTCCCTGTGGAATTCTTTATAAAAGATGACGCACGCCATGACCCAATCGTTACATTTACTAAGGAACATTGGTACCTTCATCCTCCCAAAGAACCGGTTACCGATGAAAATATTATTGAGGAATTGAAGCCTATCTTGACTGCAGAAGAGATACGCTTTATGGAAACAGAAACACGTAAAGTGTTCAAAGTTCTCTTTGATGCCTGGGCTAAGTTAGATGTTAAACTTATTGATTTGAAGATTGAATATGGTCGCACAAACGACGATCAATTGGTTGTGGCAGATGTTATAGATAACGACTCATGGCGCATTTGGCCTGCTGGAGATAAAAACAAACAACTTGATAAACAAATCTACAGGGAAACCCGCGATCTTCAGTCCACTCTCTCAAAATACATCCTAGCAGCAGACCTAACAGACAAGTTCGCTGATTTCTAGAACAGTGGATTACTAGGCTAATAAAAGCAAGGCCATTTTTTGTTTTGGTGGTAGAATCCTACCAAAAGAGTGTGGTTAGTCTCCTTATATAAATTAAGGAGACTAACCTAAAATTTTTCATCAAGATAATATAAGAGTAGATACAAATCCAGTTACGACAAAAGAATTTCCCTTAAGTCGCTTATCGCTTGTTGAGTATCTACATGATTTACCAATAGCCCGCTTCCCAGTTCAAAACCTGCAATAGCTTCAAAACGAGGTATAATCTCTATATGTGTATGAAATGTACCGGAATCATCATTATTCGGCTCTGTATGAATAATAATATTGTAATCGAATGGTTTATTAGCTCTTATGCGGGAATTCAGAACCTGTAAGGCATTGAGAACTCTTCTTGTAAGAAAAGCCAAATCATCTATTTGAACGTCACTAAGGTTGGAAAATGAAGGTTCATGATGAAGTGGAGCAATCCATGTTTCATAGGGGAAACGCGGTGCAATTGGCGAAAATGCTCTTGAAGAATCGGCCTCAACAATTATTCTTGAATCCCCAGGGTTCATACATAAAGGACAATATCCCTTTTCTGCAAGATTCAAAAAAGTCTCTGATTCAAATTGCAATGTTGGTGGAACCCAACTTAATCCTACAAGTTGAGAGTGCGGATGTTGCAGGGAAGCACCTCCCCTAAAGCCCTGATTACGAAAAGCAATCACAGCCTTGATATCGGGATTCTGATAATGATAGGCAATTCTTTCCTTTACTGCTCTCATTACCTCGGCTATAGCGCTTACCGATAAGGTATGAAAAAGGGCGTCATGCTTTGGGGTTTCAACAATTACTTCGTGAACTCCGTATTTTTCGTCTTGCATTTCCGTATCAAGTAAAGGATAAAGGTTTTTGAAAACCCTTACCTGCCAGGCTCCCTTTTCAGGAATCTGTAGAAGGGTTGGAGGAGTCATATCTTCATTACCTGAACAGAATGGACATGCTTGAATTTCTTCATTATTATGATTATCTGTAGATTCCTTATCGATATTCCGTGGTCGGCTGGAACGATTTGATGGAGGTACAATAACCTTATCAGGATTTAAGAGGCTGTCAAAGGTAGCTTTGTTGTCTTTTCTCATCTTATCTTTTTGACAAATCTTTTACTTTTATATAGATTATTCTTGCGAAGCGTCTTTTGATGTCTTGGGTGACTCAGGTTCTGTTTTCAACTCATTTGAAGATGGCTCCTCAGACTTTTTTTCAAAAATAGTTATTGACGCTGATGCAAGTAACCTTTTACGAAGTTCTGTTTCCAAACGTTTCTTGTTTTCGTTGTAGAGCTTTAATTTAATCTTTGAAATTGATTCAGGCAGCGTACTTTGATAGGCATCCTGCTTTCTTTCTACTTTAATTAACCAATAACCTTCTTCAGTTTTCACAGGTTTCATAAACCATGGGCCATCGTTCTTTTTACTGTGAATCCTTGTTGCATACTTAAAAAGTTGACGCACATAAGGCTTATCCGATTTACCGTCGGTCAAATAACCTACAAACCCACTGCGTTTTGAGGTTTCGGCTTTAGAATATACCTTGGCAAGGGAATCAAAGGAAGCGCCCTTGGTATAAAGTCCGTATAGCATATTCGCTGTATCTTTAGAAGAAACCAATATCTCTCTTATCTTAAGCTGAGTTGGATTCCAGAATTCCTTTTTATTCTTTTTGTAGTAGGCTTCAATTTCCTTATCGCTCGGTCTGGCTTTTTCATCTATCTCTCGCAAAAAGTAGAAATCAACCAAGGTTTGATTATAACGTGACTCAATAGTACTCAGTATGGTATCGTTCATAAACATCTTTCGCTTTGCCAGTTCATTATCAAAGACCATCTCAGATATAATTTGCTTAAGTACATTTTTACGAAATTCAGGGTCTGACTTCTGTTCTTCGCGAACCATACTCATAGTAGTGATATAGTTATCAATATCCGCAGGAAATATAGCTTTACCTGCAACCTTTGCTAGGGTATCAGATGATGTGGTGGAATCAATACCTGCTTGAACACGGAATCGCTTTAGCGCCTCTTCACTTATTTCACCCATTTTTTTACCGCGTAGATATTCCTCAATTGAAGCCTTTACCTGTTCATAAGGAAGCAACTTATCTTCATTTCGCTCTTTTATCTTGATTATTTCCCAACCTCGTTCAGTTAGGTAAGGCTCACTTAAAGTACCTACCTTCAGGGTTTCAGCCACAGGTTGCATACCTTTATAAAGGACATGAAGTGGCCTATCAGAAACTAAACCTCCCTTGGATTTACTAGGAGCAATTGAATACTTTGCTATAAGGGAATCAAAAGGCGTACCATTGGCCAAAGCGATTTTAACCGAATCTGTATGAAGAGAATCTACAACCAACTCCTGCAGAGCATATTTACCGTATACAGTATACATCTCAGGGTGTTCTTTGTAGTAACGTTTCATTTCCCTATCGTTGACCTTAATTCTATCCAACACCTCTTGCTTATAAAGCCTTCGTAATAAAAGACTTCTAGGAATTGCCTTAAGCCTGGTTTCAAGGAAATAATCGTTTATGCCACCTGGTATTTTAACCTTTTTTGACCGGCAACTCATACAGCTAAGTTTGATGGATATCTCTGCCGAATAGGGTTTTGCAAAACGTTTTGCCGCTTCTTTCAAAAGTAGTCTTTCATAAATAAGGGTATCTATCAATTCCTCTCGCCCCTGTGAAGTTAAAGCCTTTTCTTTTTCAGAAGGAGTAAGCTTGGAAAGAGCTTCATCAAACGCAAGTTCCGATATAGCGTATCCGTTTACTTCAGCAACTTTAATCTCGTAATTCTTATTAAAACATCTTTCTATAGCGGAGAAGGAAAAGTCGTTAAATGGGGATTTAGGAAAATCCGTTACTACCTTTTCATAGGCTCTTGCAGCATCTGCAAACTTTTCCGAACGCTCCAACGCCAACCCTAATCTATAATATACCCCTGGTAAACTATCTTTGGGTGTTGACTTAAATTTCGTAAGTCCATCATATATCTTAGCCGCCTTATCAGGAACACGAGCATAGTATAAAAGAATATCACCTTTTTCCAAATGCAACAAAAATGCGTCTTTGTTACTACAGGTTTCCTTAGTTAATTCCTTATCTAAAAGAAGCAGGGCTTGAGGAATAGAGTCGTTCACACACATTCTTCGCGCTTCATTAAATATATCTCCAACATTCTTGGCTAAAGCAAGGCTTGCTGTCAAAAGAAGCAAAAAGATAGTCTTGTAAGCTTTCATCGCTCTCCTTTCACTAATTGTTATATATTTTTTTAATCTTTGTCCAGCCTCTATATTTTAATAAATTGATGATAGAAGGCCGGGTTTTTAATTGCATTATCTTTTGAAAAGATAATCTCTCTCAAAAGAAAAACCTATTTTACTACAAAGACAAGCAAGCTGACACACTACCTACTACTTGTTAAAGATATAGCCGGCAGAAATCAGATGCGAGCCTCCCAAGCCACCGTCGTGGCCGCGATATGCGTAATCGACAAAAAATCCGCGATACCGTCCTCCTGCTCCCACACTCCAACCGTAATTCCCACGTCCAGCCCGAAGGGACAAAACATCCATAATAACAAACTCAATACCTCCCCTAGGTAGAAGATAAAATGGACCAATGGTAGTTGACAGACTATCTACACCCATAGTTCCCAATTCCGACTCAAGCATTAACCTAAAAGTTTGCTTTCCAAAATGAATCTCCTGCATCCCTCCCAAAGCAGCGCGAGGAATAAGCAATTCGGTTGAATCCGTACTCCAGAAGATTGGTGAGGAGGAAGCATTCTTTACCCTTAAAGCAAGAGATAGTCCCCAATCAAAACGATAACGTAAACCAATATCTACACCAACTCCAAACCCAGTTGCCTTGAGCAAATTTCTATAGATAAGTTTAATATTCGCTCCAAAGGAGAGCCTGTCCCACTGCCTTGCTCCAGAAAAAAGTAATGACCAATCAGATGCAGTAACTGTATCACTTATTATAGGACGATTATCCGGCCCCGCAGGTCGAGTTGTATCAGGCAGAGTTGTCAAGTAGATATCACCTGCTCCATTTCTATAAGCCGTTATTCCGACAGCGCCAAAATTTGTGCGATAACTAGCGGATAATAAGTCGTTTGCAATACGTGCCTCTTTTTTGAAAGCGGATGTATGCTTGAGCATTAGTCCTGTTCCAGGATCTGCTCCAACTGCCGGATTATATCCCCATGCAACAGGGTCAAAACCAATGCATAAACCAGCTCCACCAACCCCGGCAGCTGCTGCACTTTCAAGATAATCCTCAAAATCACCGCCTATATCGGTAAGGGTTGAGGCAAAAATGGATATAAGTGGAATTATTCCGAAGATAATGGCTCTACACATCTTATAGTGGTTTCCAGTTCCTTTGAAAAATAACGACGCGACAGGTTTGCAGGTTTCAATTCAGCTTTTATATGATATCTTCCAGGTGAAACCATCGCACCATTGTTATCACGCCCATCCCAGGCTATCAAAGTCTCTCCTATTGGTTGTTCCTGATATGGTGAAAGTTCCCGAACTAAAGTTCCATCCTCATCGAAAATTTTAAGCGAGATGGTTGCAGTTTCTGTAAGGTATATAGCAATAGTTGTGCCTTGGTCGGCTGGAAATGGGTTTGGATAAGCTCCGGCAATGAATCCATCGGCGCCAATCCAGTAGTACTGACCGCCTTCGGCCTCGGCAATAAATACCTGACCAGTCTGGCGAACAATATTTATTCCTCTAGGAGAATAAAATTCATAATCGTCACTTCCCTCCCGCCCCATACTAATTACGTAATGCAGTTTGTGGTCAAATTTATGTACCTGATGGTTATGCATATCGGTAACATAAATACTTCCTGACCTGTCAATGGCGATATATGCAAAACCCAGCTCCTCATAGCCCATATCTTTATTATTCAGACTTGCTTTAAGTTCTCCGTAGAGATTAAACATTGATATTCTATGTTGACGGCTATCAACAACTACTACAAAATTATCATCATTATCGTTATATGACGCATCTTTATCAAGTACTGCCAAGTATCTTGGTTTAAATAGATTGCTACCCCATTTTGTCTTCAAGGTACCATCAGGATTCAAAATCACAATTCGGTTATTTCCCTCATCGGCAATATAAATATTACCCTTGGAATCCAAAGCAACGTCCGTTGGATGGTAAAAGCCTTCACCAACGCTTCCCAACCATTTCATTTTACCGTCTTTCATGTATTTAAGATGCACAACTCTGTTATTCCCAGCATCAGCAACATAAACGTCTCCAGCGCGACTCGCAGCAATCCCCATAGGATTCAAAAACTGACCTACGCCTGAACCAAGTTCTCCGTATTTTGCAAGGCGCTTAAATTCCACATTGTATATTATTTCACCGGCGCCTGAATGAACCCCAAATAATGTTACCTTATGGTCATCTCTAGTAGTTGTTGTATCGTCATACATCGCTAGTTTAACACTGGTAAGCCCTTGTGGATTCTTGAACTCAAAATTTGAACGCAGGTATAAGGAAAGGTAAAAACGATTAGCACGATTATAACCAAGCGTATGCTTATAAGGCGGCACCAATAGAGTTGTTGGAGTATAATTTGCTCCCACTAAAACCAAAACAGATACCAATACTGAAAAAATACCTCTCATCCCCATAAACTTTAGTCAGAATTGAATAAATGTCAAGACTGCCATAAATCCGCTTGCTCCATCGTGTTTATAATAACTATGCTACTGCTAAAAATAAAAAGAATACTCGAATACTTCGTTCATATTAATTAAGCTAAGATAAAACTCTACGGAACAAAAATAAGTATTAGCGAAAAATAATTGACAAATACTTCTCTTTTGATTATTCTTAGGCATGACAAATTCCATTTTATCCGGTATAAAAGCAATATCATTTGATTTTTGGTATACAATCGCCCGTTACGAAACAGAAGCCGAATGGAAAAGGCAAGATGAAATACGGGTTGAAGACTTCAGCCGTATTCTTACAAACCACGGGTTCAATTTTTCTAAAGAACTAATTGAAAACACATTGCGGCAAATTGAAGAGGAATGCGATGCCGAAAGAAGCAGGACTGAAATGGAGATAGCTTCACGTGAGCTAGTATCTCGATTCTGTAAACGACTAGGAATAAAGAAACAAATCGCCGGAGGGCAAAGCGCCTTACTTAAAGCGTTTGATGAAGCTTTATTAAAGGTAAAAATTATTGCAGAACCCGGAGTGTTGAAAACGCTTGACAAATTGAAGCGTATGGGTTATCCTCTAGCCTTGCTTTCCAATACTTCACATGGACATGTAATTAAAAAAATTATGGACACGGTAGGCTTAACCCCGTTTTTCGATATCCTATTGTATACCGATGAAATTGGCCCACGCAAGCCAAACCGCGAAGCTTTTAACATTTTACTTAAAAAACTTGAAACCCAAGCTAAAGAAACCCTTCACATAGGTGATAGGCCTGAACTGGATGTTCTTGGCGCACGTCGCCTTGGAATCCGCAGTGTATTGTATCAATGGAATAGTAACTGCTCAAAAAACACATCTCCACGCCCTGATTTTTGTATCACCTCATTGGAGGAATTAATTAAGGAGGAGTTTTCTACTAATGTATGACAAAATAGAGGCAATCTTTTCTATAATATATCCAACCCTCTTGCTTTTACTACAAATCGCCATTGTCATATGGGGGTATCGTTTAGGTAAAAAATATGACAAGGGAATACAAGGCGCCTTATTTGCGGTATTCTTAGGATTAATAGGTATACTGATTACATATTTAGTTTACTCTAATAAATTAAAAGAATCAAAATACACCACCTCTTCTTTGGATGTACAACATACTGATAGCAATAACATAAAATTGATATCTTGTAACCACTGTTCACAGTTAAAACCCGCAGGCTTACCATTCTGTCCTCATTGTGGACATAAAGACCACTCTTTGAAAAAAGATAAGGAAGGAAGTAACTCTCCGAATATATACTGGAATATAAAAAGCCCATCGAATATAAAATGCAAATACTGTTTTAGTCCCATGCCTCCTGACGCCCGCTTCTGTCCTTACTGCGGTTCTCAAAAAAACAGCTAATGATATTTACCACTTACGCTTAAGAATAATACAAGGTTTATTTAGATATCAGAGCAACTTAAATGTTATGGGATAATCAGAAGATAATCTTTCTAACTCAAAGGAACTTGGCTAAACCTCTATTCAACACCACTTATCTTACGTAGAGAGTGCAAATTCCGCGGATACAAAAGCGACATAATTAACCCGCGAATCTCACTCTTAAGTGAAGCGATATAGAGTTCATCCTTGGAATCGCAAATCTCATAACATACAGGAAAGGGATCCCGCCCAACTTTCGCCAAAAACTCGTAGTGTTCTTTACCGAACCAAATGTCTTTCGCAGGTTTTTCTCTAATACTACCAAAAGAATAACCACCCATGGCCGTGCAGGGAATAAAGTTTCCCACCGGATCGATATTGATAAAGTAGTGATAGGGACATTGAAACAAGTTTTTCTTACCCTGCAGAATACGCAACAATCTTTCTATAAATCGTTTGGTACGCTCTGTCCCTCTGGTTATTAAATTCATATTGACTAACTCCGCGCGTAGATCCTTTATTTGTTTGGAAGTAGGCTTCAGTGATTCTTTTACCGGTATCATATGAGTGCGTGCAATCTTCTTACCTTTCCATATGGTTTTCTCCGTAGCTTCAACTGTATTCTCCCATATTACACCGAAAGCCAAACCGCCAAGGCCTGCTTCGGCCACAAACCTGTACATATCAGGAATATAGCTTATGTTAAGCTTGGTAAGTACAGTATAGATATCTATTTCTGGATATGACTTCCCCGATTTACGCCTAGCCTCAAGAAGAGTTTCAATACCTCGCTTAGAACGCTCCCAGGCGCCTTTAACACCACGAAGTATATCATTGGTCTCATTTGGAGCGTCAATTGAAAAACGAACCTTAGATACATCAGCGGCAATAAGTTCACGGGCTATATCTTCTGTCATAGCCATACCATTGGTAATAAGGCTACAACCTGTAAATTGCCTTATGTAACGGATAATTTCTGGCAAATCGGGACGAATCAAAGGCTCTGTAGAGGTAATACGAAAGCGCTTAACCTGAAGTTCTTTAACCAGTTGATACACTAAATCCTTAATTTCATTCAGACTGAGCTTTTCAGCCTCACTTTGCCAATGCATTTTCCAACGCTGGCACATCAAGCACTTTTGATTGCATACGGTATTAACCGAAAGATTTACTACAGGAGCATAACCCCTGGCAAATAAAGAAATTTCCTCCCATGCACGTTTAAGCTTCATATACTGAATTGTAGTCACATAGACGCCTATCGCAACCCCAAAGGAATTGGAAGATTGTTAAAGGTTTGATAGAGCTAAGTTAGTGCAATTAAAGCTTTCCCCTAACTAGTTTTCCTTTATAAATTACGGCATCGGGATTGAAGTCAAGGGTTTCAAGAGGATCATTATTGAAAACCAAAATATTTGCCTCAAGTCCCTGCGCTATTGAACCAATTGCCTTTTCCATATGAAGGGCATAGGCGCCAGAATAGGTGTAGGCTTCAAGGGCTTCCTTAGGGGTAATTCGTTCTTCTACGATAGGATGATGTAGGAATGCGTTAATACCTTCAACAGGGGATGGATTGGTTATGGGTGCATCAGAACCAGCGGCAATTCTAATACCTGCATCAAGTATCGAACGGTAGGGATTCGTCCAGCGTCGACGCTCACCCAACCTGATAGCATACATTCCATTTTCCTGCCCCCACATCATCTCAAACATTGGCTGCACACCAAGAATAATTCCCATATCGCTTGTTCTTTTTATTAAATCAGGCGCTAGAAGCTCGGCATGTTCTACACGATGTCTTTTAGGATTACCCGCTTCGATGAATTTTTCGTAGGATGAAAGTAATATCTCAATAGCCTCATCTCCTATAGCATGAAATGTCATTTGCAAACCGGCTGTTTGGATACATTCGACCAACGCGTTAAGTTCCTTGCGTGAGAAATAGAGAATACCCATATTACCCGGAGCATCTGTATAGGGTTCCCTAAGAGCAGCGGTACGTGAGCCAAATGAACCGTCAACTAAAATGCAACCACCCAAACGGGTAAGATTCATAGCGCACACCTTTTCAACATCGCGACTCTGAGGGAATATGGCTGTACGAATACCTATTTTATCTTCAATTGAGCGCAGAATTTCAATATCCTGCAGCCCTGAAGAATGACCAATCATCACAGCAGCTCCGGTTACTCCCCTATCCAAAAGTGCAGAAGCTGCATCAATTAAAGCTTTTCGTTTGAAGTCGACGGGAATTCTATCTTGCATTCGCTCTACGGCAAGTTCGTTGAACCTACCGCTTAAAGGATCATCTGCATGCTCAAGAGGCTGATCATAGAGTAACCATCGACGAGCTGAACGATTCATGTATACAGAATGCCCATCCTCTCTTCTTATAAATATAGGCAAATCATCGGCAATTTTGTCCAGCTGAGAAGTTAAAGGTTCCCAATTCAAAGGCTTAAGACGTTCAGGTGTTAAATTGAAAGCGTATAGAAAGCCCCACTGCCTGGCCTCTGGCAATACAGCCGAAAGCATATCAAACACTTCTTCTGACGATGTAGCCTTACGCAAATCAAGCAAGTTTAAGGAAAGACCATACTCAAGAAGATGAATGTGCGAATCTATGTATCCTGGCAATAGTACCTTATTTTCATAAACCTTTATATTTGAATCAGACGACAGCTGAATATTCCTCCCTATTTCCTTAATACAACCCATAACACCCGCAACACCCACAGCCCTCCCAAGCTCCATCCTACCCTCATCTATTAAAACATCAGCCCTTAGTGATTCATGCGGCGGCGAATGAATATAAGCATTCTTGAACAAAATCACTTAACCTCCAACAAACTCACCAACTCCAGGTGAGCGGTTTTGGGAAACATATCAAGCCACGAAAGCCTTTTAAGTTCATATCCCGATTTTATTAAATGAGCTATATCGCGACTCCATGTCGCAGGATTACACGATACATAGCATATCCTGGAAGGCTTCGCTTTCATTACTTCAGATAATACTCGTTCTGTCAACCCCTTTCTAGGAGGATCTAGAACGAGTAGATTATATTTACTTCTTTTAAGACCTTCGGCAACATCCATTCTTAACCATTGTAGGTTCTCAATATTATTGATTTTCGTATTATGCTTTCCGTCTTCAACTGCTGAAGGCGCAGATTCAATAGCTATTACCTTCTTTACACTAGATGCCAAATTCAAACCAATCATACCCACTCCGGCATAGGCATCGCATAAAACATCATCGGGCTGAGGTGCAATAAAGTCTTTTACAATATTGACAAGACGTTCAGCCTGAAGATGATTAGCCTGAAAGAAAGAAGGAAAGGAAACGCGAAATCTTAAACCAGCAACTTCCTCTATTAAACTAGCCGAACCACTTACCGCCTCGGTTTTGTCTCCCAAAATCCTATTCCCCTTCTCAGGGTTTACATTCTGAACTATACCATACAAATCATCGAAACGTTCAAGCATTTCCTTAATAGTCTTAGCAGCCAACTCTTCTGTTCTAGTAACAAGACCAATAATACGCTCACCCTTGTATGATGTTCTAAGGATTAGATGACGAATATTACCGGTATGTGTCATTTCATTATACAAAGGCTCATGAGTTTGCGTAAACACCGTTCGCAAGGTTTGAATATCTGAAACGCATGAGGAATTGATAACTGGACAATCCTTGATATCAACTACTCTGTGACTTCGACGCTGATAATATCCAATCAACGGTTTAAGATTCGTCTGGGTAACAGGATGCTCACTCTTGGAACGATATTCCCATTCCTTTGAAGAAGGTAAAGCTTGTTCAGGCTTAAAACTCAACTTAGCTTGTCTTTTCATACTTTCTTCAAGAAAGCCCTGTTTAATTTTAATTTCACCGTCATAATTAACATGCTGCAGTTGACAACCACCACAGATTCCAAAATGGGGACAGCGTGGTACAACCCTATCGGGAGAAGGTTCTAGAACTTCTTGTATAGTCCCTATCGCGTAATCTTTCTTCTTTTGAATTATCTTGACTTTAAGAGTTTCTCCAGGAAGAGAAAAAGGAACAAAAAGAACCCTCCCATCGGCAAGACGCGCTAAACCGTCACCACCCGAAATAATCTTCTCCACCACTACCTTAAGCGAATTATCATTCATTAAATATGCCCCTACCAGGCGATCATTGTTTTGCGAACTATTTCCTCAGCGGCTCTATCAATTAACTTAGCAATACTTTCATCTTCATCCACATCACTATCAATAACCTTGGTTACCACAGCATTCTGTTGCCATAGGAGAGAATTCTTAACCATGTCCCTGCACTCACCACGATAACTTAGGCTGTATATCCATTTCTGAACATTACGTTCATTATCGTAGACCGCAGCCTGCCTGCTGTAGGAAGTAACAGTTATGTTCAAAACAAGATCAGCAGATGATTCTGAAACAACCCTGAGTCTTCCGCCTTTAGAAAATTGAAGAGTAAGCCTATCACCTAAATCTTCCCCCAACAAAGGACGTAAGGTTGAATTTTCAACCGGCGCTATATAAATGGTTTTAAGATGCGAAGGTAACAAAGATTGGGTAGAATAACCACAACAGGATATGAATATGGAAGAAACCAACGCAAAGACAATATTCCTATACATGTGTAATTATCCTAATCCACAGGGTAAAAGTCAAGGACGTTTATTGTTCCCAACAGGCTACGATATCTTAAAACCTAAGATAATGAAAGTTCGGAGCTTTATTGCCAACTCACATTTGAGTAATCAAATACATACACTTTTTTCAAATCTTCCCGTATCTTCATACCCAGTTTGTTAAATATAAACCGCTTTAGATAACTGCCTGCAAAACCAGAAGAACGTAATCCCAACCTTCCCAGATAGATGAAGCTATAACAAAAATGGCATAACTATCTTGCTCCGTTGCCAAACGAAGCTTCACAATACACTTCTCTTCCAGTTGCCTTTGAGATAAAAAATACCTGTTATGACTACTTCAACCGCAACCGAGATACCAATAGCCAACCATACACCAGAAGTATCCATTGGTGTTAATCTGCTTAGTATAAACGCCAATGGTAATTTAACCAGTAAATTGGCAACTAAGGCCGCCATGGCAGGTCCCTTGGTTTTACCTGCACCATACTGCGCACCTGACCATGCTGAACCAAATGGCATAATAAGCATAAATGGAGCCAAGACTCTCAAATACTGCGCGCCTATAGTAATTACTTCGACCTTTCCCGGACTAAAAATGCCCATAATCCACGCTGCGGCAACAAAGAACAGAAGCGCAAAAATACTCTGAACAATTAAAGCCGATAATATGCTCAAACGTACAGTTTTTAACGCCGCCTTTTCGTTCCTTGCACCAAGTGATTGACCAACCAAAGCTTGCGTAGCTATAGTTAAACCATTTACGAATATGAACGATATGCTAATTATCCTTAATCCTACCCCAAAAGCCGCCTGTGCAAATTGGCCGGAAAAACCTACAATAAGCATCATAATCATTCCGGTTACAGGTCTGGTTATTCCTTGAATCATGGCAAAAAAGCCAACCTTAAGAAATGCCCAAATGAATCTAATGCTTAAGGGAACGAAAGCAAACAACCTCTTTTTGTTGAGTATAAATAAGGAAATAACAAGGTTAAATATCCAGGCAAAAAGGGTAGCAGCACCTGCCCCAACTATTCCTAGTTTGGGGAACCCAAGCCATCCGAAAATAAATAACGGATCAAGTAACAGATTCAAAAGATTTACTCCGAGTGCAACTAACATTGGAGAAAAGGTATCGCCAGTGGCGTTCAAAGCTGTGTTAGTAACCGCTGAGAGATAAATGAAGGGTAGGGCAAAAAAGAGTATTCTAAGATAACCTAGTCCTGCATAAGCAACATTCTGGGTTGCCGAAAGTGCAAAAAGTAAAGGTTGGGACAATAAAAAACCAAAAGCAGTTAATACAGCAGACATCACAAGCGCAATAAATAAACCGTGAAATATGGCCCCCTGCACCTTGTCGCGTTCATTTGCGCCTGCATATCTTGCAACAAAAGCCATGACTCCTGCACTAAGCAACTGACTAATAGCAATAGCTACACTAAATATGGAAGCGCAAACCCCAGCTGATGCTAATTCAGCCGAAGATAATTTACCTATCCAAAAGATATCAACTACAACTGGTAGCTGGGCTAGAAGAACTGAGAAAGCCACTGGCCAAGCCAATTTGAGTAAAATCCTGAAATTGATATTTGAGGTATCTAAAGAGGCTAGTTTTCCCCCGTCATTAGGATAAGGAGACATCTTCTTTTCTCTACGATTACTTCAGATTGTCTATAGCTCAGATATTATTGAGCGCCTTCAGGCATATCGGGTGATTTCGGTTCCGGCTTTTTAGTTGATGAAGTATCTGCCGATTCGGGATTTACTTCGCCTTCGGGTGCTACAACATCCTCTTCGTTTTCTAAAGGTTCTGGATTATAGATAAGATTTATTTCCCGCCAAATCTTAAGGGCTTCCTCTTCCTTTATTTTAGCAAAACGAAGATAACTGGTCTCCTTAATCCGCATTTGAGGAGTCCAATCATACTGAGTCTTAAAATTCTTCGCATGGAATATAACATTATGTTGCTCTATACCTTCGTTAAGATGTTCTGCTTCAGCCTCATAAAGTTTAATTAATGCCATCAGCTTATCTGAGATATCCGAGAATTCAGAAACTATGGATTTTAGATACTCTGCTGCGAATCCGCGATCTTCTGCCAATTGAACAAACATAAGATAGTTTGTTTCAACAATTCTATTAAACTCATCGCGAGGAATGCTGTAAAAATCGCTGGTTTCAAGAAGTTGTTGCCAGCCATTTAAGGCGTCAACACCGCATTTATATGCACATACTGGTTTTGATTCAAGAATATCTTGAGCAATTGCAAATGACTTAATTATAGCCTCTCTTAAAGTAGGAGGAATAGTACGACCTTCTAGGAGATAAACCTGCTGTGGAAATATCTCAGCAATAGAATAACCGTCTCTCTTACTATTATAAGTACGAACTATTATCTCTCTACCGTGTTTTTGATATCCAACAATAATTCCCCAAGTTGAGTCACCATTTAAGTTAAATCCCAGCACAGGACTACCTGCATCAAGATTAATAATAATAGCCTGCCGCATTGATTCCATGTTAGACATACCTTCATTAAGCTTAAGATATTGATATTCATAACCAAGGGCATTAAGAGCCATAGTATCGGTACGATAACCTTCCGAAGCCAACATAGCTGAAGGAGCCCATTTTCGATGTAGCTGAAGCCTAAAAGCTGAGCCAGAAAGCCCCATTATAGTGATATAATCAAGGGTATCTTTAAGGAAATTAGACGCACGGGTAAGAGAAAGTATAAAGGAATTATTCATTGCATCTTCTGAAACTAAAGGTAGTATCCCTTGTAAAACAACTGCATCTTCATCAAATTTCAATTCAGGAAGCTTTTGTTTCAAAAATACTCCCATAGGACCAACCGGGAATACGAAGCTAAGCGCTTCTTCTCCACGGTCAAAAATTACTTCTGCTGAATCTACAGCCGCTTGCTTAGCCGCCTCCAATTCATCAATAGATTGAACACCTATGCCGTTATAGGAACGTAGGATATCACCTTCCTTAATTCCCAATTGACTTGAAATACTCCCTGGTACCACTCCTGTAACAAAAAGAAACGGCTCTTCCTCCGCATTCTTTTTGTTTCTCCTCCAAGGTTTAGCTGCAAATACTGTAACCAGACACCCCGCGGTAAGGATGAGTATTAAAACTTTCCTTGCAAGGTTCATAATGCCTCCTTAAAATATCTTAACTGCCAAGCGATAATGATTATGAACGCACAGACAGTGTTAGCTTCAAACAAAGTAGGCGCAAGTAGAATGTCTAGCATAAAACATTCGCTGTACCTCTATATAAAAAAGTTTACACGAAAATACGCATCTTGCAAGCCCTCTTAGGCTTATTAACAAAAAAATAAATATCTGCAAAATAAAGAAGTTGATCAAATTCTTGTAACTGGCAGATATTTACACTGAACCAAAATTATGATATCCCCTGATTAAATCACTTTGCACTAAAGTATAATACCTGCAAAGGAACAGAATAGCTTGACAAAGCTTACTAGATAGATAGAATTTCGTGCTTGGCCCTATCGTCTAGTCTGGCCCAGGACACCTGGTTCTCAGCCAGGAGACTGGGGTTCGAATCCCCATAGGGCTACTTAAGAAAGCTGCGGGGTGGAAGTTTAACTTCCCCCCCGCAGCTTTTGTGCTTTTTTAGAAATCGATATCAACCGTGATATCCTTATGACTATGGCCGAAATTTAATTTGATATCCGTTTTCTATTCGAATAAATTTCATACTTAAAAGATGTCCTTAAATTATGACTTATTCAGATAGCGATAACTTGACGAATAATTGCTTACTTACAACAAAAACTGCAATCTTACATAACTAATAGCGGATACAAACAAGTATGCTAAGGATTTTATCTCCATAACAGCTCTAATTTATGATATTTAAAAACTGCTAACGGATAAACAAAATGAACATTAAACAAGGCTTTGTGTTGCCATTATTTAGTTTGTTGGATAAATAATTAATTAACTTGACAAAGCGCGGCCTCTGTCTATAATCTTAATTATTAACTATCTCTTGTTAAGCTAGAGGATAAATTTGATAAAGGTTATATTGACATCTGAAACGAAGACACTATAATGACCGGTCAGTCAGTCGCTAAAAAGGAGATTTATGACTGCAATAATTATAAGTCTATTAATTTATAATACCGGTTTTGAGGCAGGAGGAGAGCTTATCAGCATGATACCTCTTGGAAAAGATATCGGTAATTTCTCTCCGACAATCACCTGGGGTAGCGAACTAGGGATAAGGAACGTTCTTCCTGGAATTGGATTTGACCTTGGGGTACGTCATTTTTGCATCGAAAGCGTTGCCTCAGACGATACCTTGAAGCAAGACAAACAGTGGAATGGCTTTTTTATTGATGCTTCTGCAATTTTTGAAAGCTGGCCATACTGGAATAGTTTCATGGGATTAAGGCTCAAAACAGGAACTACCGTTTCTTCCTGGAAAATGCTTACCAACGGCAAGCTAATAGCCATTTCGCCAACGGACACCAATTCGAATACTACCTATACCTATATGAAAGCTACAAATTTTGGTTTGCTTTTGGGTGGGAACCTAATGTTCAGGCCGATTGATTTCCTTATTGTGGACATAGGCTTTACTCACAGATACTTATTCAGTATGGATAAAGATAAATTTGGAAAGAAAGACGTTGATGAAGGTTTTTTGGAGGTATATCTTGGTACGCGATTCAGATTCTAAAAAAAGTGTGCAAATCCTTGAAGCTGCTGCCCGACTGATGCAAAAGAAAAGCTTTAAGGATTTATCTATGGATGAACTAGCGGCTGAAGCAGGCGTAGCAAAAGGTACTTTATATTTATATTTTCGTAGTAAGGGAGATATTTTTTTATCCTTACTCATGGAGGGAGTTTCTGAGCTTGCAGACCTAGTTAGGGACGTTGAAAAAACCAACTTAAGCACAGCAAAAGAAAAAATTGAAGCCATACTTAATTCAAGCCTTAAGCTAATGAAAACAAAGAATAGAGTTCTTCGCCTACCAATTCTTGCAATACCTGGTGCAACGCCAGAAGAGCTTGAAGATGGTCTGCGGACAGATTTTTTTCCTGCTGTTGACGCGCTGAAAACAAAACTGGCTAATATTTTTGAACAAGGCATAAATAACGGCGAATTCAGAAATTTATCTTCTTACAGATTAGCCGGTATGTTCATTCACCTTCTTGAATATTGCTATGTTCAAACCTTAGTTCTCAGCGATAGACCCGGAACTCCTGCAGACGAAATTCCATTCGTTAAAGACATCTTCTTCAAAGGAATTTTGACTTGAGCATATTACTGTTTTTACTTAGTGCTGTGCCAGATACCCTTCACCTTGATTTCAAGCAAACGCTAAATAGAGCATATCAAGAAGCTCCTGCAATTAAACTGGCAAGGATAGCAATAGAACAACGCGGCTTAGACAAAAATGCTGTTCTCTCAACATTCTACCCGCAAGTTAATGCTCAGGGAAGCATCTCAAGATTACAAGAACCGCTTTCTGCTACCCTTGAACTGCTTCCAGGAGCAAAGTTTGATATAACACTTAGTGATGAAAAAATGGAAGTTTTCCAAACAAGTATACAACTACCCCTGTGGACATTCGGCAGACGACTTGAAGGATACGCCCTTGCAGAAGAAGCAATTGAAGCCGCGCGATTAGATTCCATAAAAGCTTTAAGAAAATTACATATGCAGGTGGTTGAATTATATCAAAATATAATAGCCCTTTCGGAAATGGAGGCTTTGATGAAAAGGGCATTGGATAATGCGACTAAACATCGCTTAAGTATTGAGAAGAAGTATAATGATGGATTGGTTTCCAGCTATAATCTTCTAAAGGCCAAAACCAAAGAAAAAGAACTTCAACCAGATTTAATTGAAGTCCAGCAACAAAAACAAACCTTGAGTTCCAGACTTGGAATACTTTTGAATATAGGCCCTGATACAGTTCTTGCACTTAAAGCTGAATGGAATACTCCAGATAGTTTACCCTCCGCAACAGAGGATGAGGTGTTATTCAGTCAACCGGATTGGAATCAACTACAACTTGGGAAGCGGATGCTAGGAAGACAGATAAAAATAAAACAGCGTGAAGCCCTTCCTGTAATTGCCGCAGGTGCCGACTATACTGTTCAGCGTTCGCCTTTAACAAACGGAGTTTGGGATGACGGGTGGCGTTACTCCATTTCTGCAAAAATGCCATTAACGACAGGCTTTAAGAAGTACAATGAGGTCAAAAAACTTGAAAAGGAGCTTGAAAAGCTAGGGATACAAGAAGACGCCTTAAGAACTCAGCTTCGTTTTGAACTAAAGGAATCCATTGGTAAATTTGAAACAGCAAAGGCAAAACTTGAGGCAACAAAAGCAAAAGAAACGGAAGCGGAGGAACTTTTTAGAATTGCATCTCAAAGATATAGGGAAGGACTACTTGCAGATATCGATTTGATGGATGCTGAACTTGGTTTGGCTAAAGCGCGAGCTGAACGGGTCATGGCTGAATGTAAAGTAATTATAGCCTACGAACACTGGCTTAACCTTATTGGAGGCAAACAATGACTAAATGGATAATTACTGCCCTCGCAGTTATTGTAACAGCTGTACTAATTGTACTCTTTCTTCCTAAAAAAGGAGAAGTAATAAAAATACAGCCTCCTCTGGTTGAAGTTTCTAGAATAGACACTCATAGTATATCCCGAAATATTGATTTAATTGGATACCTAACCCCTGTTCGCCAAACAGCGGCACTGTCCAAAGCTTACGGCAAGGTAATCAAAATAAAGGTTCACGAAGGTTCAAGGGTTTACAAAAATCAAACTCTTATAACTCTTCAACCAGAAGAAGTTGGATTAGATTTCAAACCGCAACCAGTGAAAGCTCCCATATCAGGCGTAGTTGCCGGAATTATGGTCAAAGAAGGAGAACCTGTTAAAGAAGGAACTCCGGTAGTTACAATAATTGATCCTAATGATATTGAGGTAAATGTTTCCATTGCCGGAGAATATTATAATGAACTCCAGATATCGGACAAAGCTACTATATTCGTCAATTCTGACACTATTCCTGCACGGATTAAAGCAAAAACACCAGTAATTGATCCGCTTACACGAACCTTCAATATAACCCTTATTCCTAAAACTTCATCTCAGCATCTAGTATCAGGACTTTCAGTAACAGTTCAACTTACACTTGAAGAAAAACAAGGCATCCTTGCCGTTCCTAACTCTGCCTTACGCAACTCAAAACTTCTGCTTGTGAACAAAAATAATGTTGTTGAGCAAAGAAATGTTAGCATTGGACTGAAAGGTGCAAAATTTACAGAAATTACTAAAGGAGTTAAAAAAGGTGATATGGTTATCGTATTCGGTGGTCAAAACCTGACAACAGGACAAAAAGTAAGGACGGTTGTAGAATGAACCTTTCAGGTTTTTCTGTAAAGCGTCCATACATTATTTTTGCCCTACTAGTTGGAGTAATGATTTTCGGCGGTATTTCCCTCTCCCGCTTGCCGGTAGACCTTCTTCCTGATATTTCTATGCCTTCAATGGTAATTATGCTACCCTATCCCGGAGCCGGACCACAGGAAGTTGAAAAAAGCGTTATTGACCCAATGGAGCGATGGCTGGGAACATTATCGGGATTGGATAAAATAGAATCCAATGCCAGCGATAATCTTGCATTTATTCAGCTTAGATTCAAATGGGGAGTAAATCTTGATATCATTTCGCCAGATGTCAGAGACCGCTTAGATATGGCTATTGCCGAAATGCCTGGCGATGTAGGCTCTCCATTTATTCTAGAGTTAGATGCCTCAATGCTTCCGCAAATGATGGTTGGAGTATCTGGAGGCAGAGACGCGGTTGAAAACCGCAAAATAGCCGACGAAGTATCCAAGCGTCTGCAAAGGGTACGCAGTGTAGCTGCCGCAAAGGTGATAGGAGGCGAGAAACGCGAAGTACTTGTCTCTTTGAACAGACGAAAACTAAGCACATACGCTATACATCCATCACAAATAGAAGCGGCACTTGCTGCCCATAACCTAAATTATCCTCTAGGAAGTATTGAAGAACAAGGCCATGAGCTTGATTTAAGATTAACCGCAGAATACAAGACACTTGATGAAATAGCGCATACTATTGTAGGCAAGAAAGGCAAGATGCCTGTTTATTTATCCGATCTAGCAAAAGTATATTGGGCAAAAACAGAAGCAACTGCAGCTTTTAGCATTAACGGTATCCCCGGAGTATCAATAATGGTTCAAAAAACCTCTGGTGCAAACACAGTTGGCCTATCTAAAAGATTGGTTAAAGAAATCAAGACGATTCGGAAAGAACTTCCTGCGGGTATGAAACTAACTATACTCTTTGACTCAGCCCGCTTTGTAAAATCATCACTATCAAGCACTTTTTGGAATCTTTTGGTAGGCGCACTACTAGCCGCTCTGGTACTTTTTTTGTTTCTTGGCCAACTCCGACGTACCGCTTTCGTTGGCGCATCTATCCCCTTGTCCGTATTCATCGCCCTAATAGGCGTAGAGCTTGCAGGTTTCAAAATTGACATTCTGTCTTTAGCCGGTTTTACCGTAGCCATAGGGATGGTAGTTGATGCTTCAATAGTGGTGTTTGAAGCAATTCATCGCCACAATACTCTGGGTCTTTCACCTAAAGATGCGGCAATTGAAGGAAGCCAAGAAGTAGGTGGCGCCATACTAGCTTCAACTTTAACTACAGTAGCTGTATTCATACCACTGCTTTTTCTGAAAGGCTTCGTCTCTATCCTGTTTAAGGAATTCTCATGGGTAATGATACTAACATTGGGGGCTTCATTATTGGTTGCCCTAACCTTTATTCCTATGTCCGCATCACGTTTTATGAGAACGAAGGTTAAAAAAAGTAGACTGGGTCTGGCTTTCGATAAAGGATACGCATGGCTGGAGCGGGTTTATGAAAGTTTTCTAAGTTGGGCACTTGCGCATCGCGCTTATTCCATCTTCCTTGGGGTTTCTATGTTTGCGCTTGCGCTTATTGCTATGTTTTTCCATCAGAAAGACTTTTTCCCTGCAATGGACAGAGGTGAGTTAACCGTAAACATAAACGCACAGGCCGGAACATCGCTTTCTGAAATGAAACATCGGGTATCTATAATAGAGAATTTGATTCTGGATAGTATCCCTGAGATTGATGTGATGCAAACCTCTATCGGTGAAGCAGAAGGCGTTCTTTCCAGTATGCGAGGTGTTTCAGGTAAAAACGCGCAAATAATGCTCCATCTAGTTGGAAAAAATGAACGCAAGCGTAGTTCAAAAGAAATTGAGGAGTGGTTGCGAAAAAAAGCCAAAGGAATGCCCGGGCTGGAAATAATACCCGCGGCTCAGAGTCTTGGAAGCATAGCCTTCGGCGCAGAGGATATAGCTTTAGGTGGTAGCACTCCTATAGTTATAGAAATAGAAGGTTATAACCTACAGGCGGCAGATAGCATTGGACTTATGCTTGCCGATTCCCTAAGATTTATTCCAGGAATAGTGGATGTACGTGCTTCAGCCCAAAACCGTCGTCCTGGGTATTCGCTAAAAATCTACAGAGATCTGGCTTCTCGATTTGGAATAACTCCCTACGAACTTGGAAAAATATTGAGAACTGAACTGGCTGGCGCAAAAAGTACAACTTACAGAATCCAAGGCGATGAATTCGATGTTAGGTTGAGACTAGATGCCAAAGATAGAGCAAGTATCCAAAAAATTGAAGCCTTGGAAATACCTACTCCTGTCGGTCTGGTGCCATTGAAAAATATGGTAAGTATTGAACGTTCAGCAACTCCAATTTCCATTCATCACAAAAACTCCCACCGCATTCGTACCGTTGGAGCTAATCTTAAGGATAGGGATTTAGGTTCGGCATCGGCTGATGTTCAGGCATTACTGAAAAGAACAAATCTTCCTCCGGGACTGAAGATACGTCTCACCGGCGGTTTCAGTGAAATGAATCAATCTTTCGGCGATTTATTATTAGCTGTCGTTTTAGGCGCCCTCTTGGTGTATCTTATTATGATGGCACAATTTGGTTCTTTCCGTTTTCCATTCATCATTATGTTTACTTTGCCACTCGCACTAATTGGCGGAGTTGTAATGTTGGTTATAACTGGAACAAGTATCAACACCTTCAGTTTCTTAGGCTTTATAGTTTTGGTTGGTGTAGTCGTGAACAATGGTATTGTATTTATTGACTATACTAATCAACTGAGACGCAAGGGTATGGGATTGGAAGAAGCGCTTAAGGAAGCGGGCAGAGTTAGAATGCGGCCTATATTAATGACTGCCGCCACCACCATTTTCGGCCTTTTGCCCATGGCCATTGGAATAGGCGAAGGAACTGAACTTACAACACCTATTGCTCAACCTGTTATGGGCGGTTTAATTGCCGCTACCTTCCTTACCTTAATATTCATCCCCGTCCTCTACCACCTGTTTGAAAAACGCAGAGAGGAGAAATCTAATCATTAAATCGCCTTCTCAAAATTCTAAAAAGCATTTCGATATTTTGCCAAAATTGTTTCTTTTTATCAGTCACATCTTCCCTATCTTTTAGTAATTGCTTATAATATAAGCAAAAATTTGCTCTCATAATATTCCAATAATATTTGAATGGAGGTTTTTTTAATAAATCTGAGGTTCTGATATTTTTAGCTTTTCCATAAAGTTGGAGGGAAAGTACTATTCCATCATCATTCAATAAACCAGCATTTCTCAAAAAAATTTCAGTGTTCTCATAATATTCTTTTTTCAATCCCATTTCTTTTAGAAATGTTCGCCTAAATTTTCGATTGAATTTTAGTGTTAAATTTTTATTCCTTGCTTGTTGAAAAAATAAATCAACTTCTGATTCAAGTTGATTAAGCATATCTTGGTTAACCTCTTTTTTATACCGTTCCACATAAATATACCAATTTTTTATCAATTTATAAACCTTATTTTTCATCTGTTTCTTTTGTTTTATTAAAATACTAAGTTGCTTTTTAATAAATGTAATTGTTAATATTATTATAGAAGCAACTACGGCAATTGAAACCAACCACCAAAATCCATTTCGTGGAAACCAATTCACATTTCCCATTTATTTTTACTTGATTAGAATTATTCTATGGAATGGTATGGCTTCAAGAGAAGTATACATATAGTATACACCTGACGGAAAATGCGATAAGTTAAGCTGACCGCTAGGGCTAAGATTATTCCATTGCATTACTTTAGAACCCGTTGCGTCATACAATGATAGATTGATGGGATTGGAATTGGAAAGCTTTATTGTGTAGTCTAGCAAACCGTTACAAATGTAAGCACAGTCGAAAACCGCTAGGGACTGGGGTTGTTCTTCAGCTACCCCAGAATACAAAACCTTGCATAAAAGGTTACCGTGCGGATCGAAAAGCAGGCTATCGGGCGCAACTGGTCTTTTCAAGCTAAAGCTCTGACGTTTAAGAGTATCGGTAAAACTTACTACAAAAGTATCTTCCCCCTCAAGCAAACCAAATTCAACAGGCATGGTAAAAATTCCAACATCCGCCGGCCAGTGCTGAGTTTGACTTAGGTTTATAGTTATTTGAACCGAATCGCCAACTGCGGCGCTAGACCAAGTATATTGATATTCAGGATGTGCCGGTTTCCTGAGCCACTCATCAAAAAACCATGAATAATTCGTACCGGTTACTTCTGCAACCACCGCTTCGAAATCACTGCTCAAAACAGTTGAATCTTTGTAGCGCAAACCATAAGTCTTGAGGATTTTGAAGAAGTCATCGTCCCCTGTGAGTCTTCTAAGCATATGCAGAACCGATGCCGGTTTCTCATAAGTAAGCGGAGAATAAATTTGTGACCATGGGACGTCAAGAATTGGATGCAAACGCGATTGAAAACTTCTAAGATACTTGGCGGCAATTTTTGTCTCATAATAATTCTGATATGCTTCAGCCCCATCGCGATGTTCAACCCAGAGAGCCTCACAGTATGTTGCAAAACCTTCGTTAAGCCACATATGTTTAAGTTTTCTACAAGTTGAGGCATTACCCCACCAGGAATGTGAAAACTCATGGGCAACAATACAATCCCAATCATCCCATTTGATACCGGTATTGATATGGGTACAGGTCTGATTTTCCATTGCCCCTGGAACAGGAGCAGCCACATGTGCATACTTCTCGTCAGCAAACGGGTATGGGTAAAATAAGGAAGAAAAATACTCCATTACATCAGCAACAACCATAAGTTTCGGGGTTATATTCGCTGAGTCAGGCTTCAACACCCAATGAAAAATAGGTACTTGCGTCCCGTTCACCGTTGCTGAATCGGTTGTCAAAGCGTAGTTTTTTGACGCCGCAATAGCTATAAGATAGGTTGCTATCGGATGAGACTCCACCCAATGAAATGTCCATTCGGCGCCAAGACGATTGACTGAATCAAGCTTTCCGTTAGAAATAACTTCATATCCATTGGGTACGGTAACGAATATTTCCATAGTTGCCTTGTCAGCCGGATTATCCTGACATGGAAACCAGTATTTTGCTCCCCATGGCGCATTGCAAGTATATGTCACGGCGTTTTCATCAGGATTGATATAAATACCTTTGCCAAATCCGCCTGACGCCTTTTTAGGCTTACCATGATAATATACCTTCAACATCAAATTACTACCCGTAGAGACTATACGGCCAAGGGAGACGATTAAAAATGAATCCTGGCGAACAAAGAAACGCTGTTGTCCCCCCTCTTCGACCTTTGATATCTCAAGACCTACAAAGTGAAGTTTGATGGAGTCCAAGGCTTCAAGGGTATTCAGAGTTAGCTCAGCCTCGGCAGATAAGGTTTCCGCTGGAATGTCAAGATTAAGAAGCAAGCGATAGTTAGTAACATCATAGGTCAAAACGCTATCTTCAGCGGCAAAGTCATCCAAATCCATTGCCGAATACTTACAGGTTCCGCTTCTTTCCTCTGTCCCCCAGCCTGTAAGTATGAGAAAAAGAATCAGAACATTGTCCATTTTACCTCACTTTAACCACTTTCTTAGTAAATGATTCACCACCAGCAGTATGCAATTGAAGGAAATAGACGCCGGCAGTCAGATTATTTATAGGATAAACCCTATGGAAATCCTTTGATTTCCCCTGCCAAAGTGTTTTAACAAGGCAGCCTGATGCATCGTAAAGATACAAGGCAGCAGCTTGAGAAAAGGGTTGTGAGAACCATATTTTGAGATTGTTTGAAAACACGTCATCAGCTTTGAGATTTATAACGGCGGTAGGGATTTGTGTGTCTTCCGTAATTCCAACAAAAGGTACGTCGTCAGCATTATCATGGTAGACTAGGAGATTAAGTACCTTATCGTATGGATCTAGAATTACAGAATCCGGTTTGCTAGCAAGCTCCAAGTTAAATCTTTGATAACCTATACTATCAGTAATAGTGTAGATTTTTTCAATACCACCGGAATAAACACCTATCTCCAAAGGCATACGGAATGGAAAAAAGTTCTTTGCTCTGTTTTGAGTTTGAGCTATTGCAATATCTATGCTATAGGTTGGAGACGCCGTTTGATTATATGTTACTGGAGACCAGCCAAATTCATAACGCGGATGCCCTGCACCGTAGACCCATTCATCAAAAAACCAGTCCAAATCTTGAGCAGATACCTCTTCCATAACTTTTTGCAAATCATCTGTTATCACACTTTTGTTTGCGTTATCTGTAGCGTAGCGTTTGAGACCGGCAAAGAATAAAGAATCGCCAAGTACCTGACGCATCATATGCAAAACGCTACCGCCTTTCTTATAGGTAGTTGTACCAAATAAATCGCTTGCAGGAGGATCGTAGAGTGGATGAAGTTTTCCGCCGTTTAAGTATATCCTCATTATTCTTCTACTTACATAATCACGATAACCTTTTTCACCATGCAAGTTCTCCCACCATAGCGCTTCACAATAAGTAGCAAAACCTTCGTTTAGCCACAAGTCGGCCCATGTAGCGCAGGTAAGCCAATCACCCCACCAGTGATGGGAAAGTTCATGGGAAAGCACAAAGTCCCAATTACCGCTGCCCCAGTTGTAAGCAGTATTTATAAAAGTACATGTGGCGTTTTCCATAGCTCCGCCAATAGGTGCATGAACTTGGTCGTACTTCTCATCAGCAAAAGGATAGGGCGGAAATATCTTTGAAAAATATTCAACCATAGCTGGCGTATTGTTAAACTTTTCTCGAACATCTCTTGATGCAAGCACTCTCACTCGCATAGGCACATCTTTTCCTTCAACCTTAGCAGTCATATCTTTTGTTACAAAATGCTTACTGGCTGCGAAAACAATAAGGTATGTTGGTTGAGGATAATGTTCTTCCCATGTATATGTCCACCAGAATCCTGATTTGTCCAACGATTCTAATGTACCGTTAGCCACTAGGTCAAAACCTGTTGGTACCGTTATCCGTTGAGTAAATACAGCCTTATCAGAAGGAGCGTCGTAACAAGGAATCCAGTGTCTGGCTCCACGCGGTTCAGCATTAACATAGGTTGTAGCATTTGGAGAATCGGCCTCTGTTATAAACAACCCATCCTTTTCAGCTGGTTTACCGTAATAAGATACCGCAACCGAAAGGGTTTCACCTTTATTAACCTTGCGATTAAGAAATATCCTAAAGGTATCATCCACTACCTTATCAAACTGCAGCGTTCTTGAACCTTCTTTGCATGACGATATAGTATATACCGGATCGAAGTTAAGTGGAATTGAACTGATTGTATCTGAAAGGGCTTCAATAGTAATGGTTACATTAGCCCAAATAGAGTCGTTTGGAATATCCACAGTCATTTCTATATCATAATTGAAAACATCAAAATCGTGTCCCTTATCCCAATAATCAATGTTATCAAGGTAGCTGTAACGAACCTTTTCCTGCTTTGCAAGCATTTCATGAAAATCACAAACCGGTAAAGGTAGACCTTGCATAAAAACTAACAAAAGATACATAAAAACCTCACTATGATTGCATTTTTATCCTAATCATAGTGTAACTCTAATAAAACAAGTGTCAATAGTCGGCAAAAACTAAAATAACGCTATTGTAGCTTCACTACCTTGGAAGATAAAACCCCTGTACTACTCTCAAGTCTTACGAAGTATACCCCAGATGCCCAATTACCAACAGGCCACAAGCGATTATAAGTAGCTGACTTACCTGAATAAAACTCCCGCACCAAACGACCAGAAGCATCATATACCGCAAGGGTTACCTGTTGTGAAGTAGGATTGCTGAATCTAAGGTGAAGAATATTAATTACTGTTTCATCAACTGATAAACTAATTGCTTCTTTGGCAATATCAGCTGGAGTTTCCTCTACACCTGGCCTAGGAACACCATCTATATCGTCGTGATATTTTATTTTGCAAAGCAGCTTGTTATAAGGGTCAAGAATAAAAGAATCCGGTTTAGCCACAACTTCTACTGAAAAACATTGATAACCTATGCTGTCTGTCAATTGGATTATGTTTGTATCATTATTTGAAAAAATCGCTATTTCAAGCGGCATTCGGAATGGAAAGTAATGTAGCGATTGATTCTGCATCTGCGAAATGGCAAAATCAACCTGATACGCGCCTGACGACTGATAAGCTGGCGGCTTAACCCGCCAACCTATTTCGTAGAAAGGATGCCCCTGGGCATAAACCCATTCATCAAAAAACCAATCTAAATCTTGACCTGCTGACTTTTCCACCGCTTCCTGGAACTCCTGAGTAGTAGCTATCGAATTAGCATATTCTAAAGCGTATGCGCTGAGGGCATTCAGGAATTTCTGACGCCCCAAAAGCTGACGCAACATATGCAGAACACTCCCGCCTTTATCGTATGAAATCGCATCAAATCGACCACCGAAAACTGTATCGTACAAAGGATGTTGGAATAAGTCTTTCATGTAAAAATAACGTAACATTATCTCCTTCATATGTATATCGTATATACTATCTCCGCGATCATGCTCAAACCACAAGGCTTCGCAATAGGTTGCAAAACCTTCATTAAGCCATATATCCGCCCAGGTAGCACAGGTTATCCAATCTCCCCACCAGTGATGCGCAAGCTCATGGGCTATCAAGAAATCAAAATCACCCCTATAACATGCTGTAAATGTGCAAGTTGTATGCTCCATCGCTCCTCGCAACTTACCTCCAAGATCAACCTGGGCGTACTTCTCATCAGCAAAAGGATACGGTGGGAATATCTTTGAAAAAAACTCCACCATTGCCGGAGTTTTAGCAAATGAAGATTCTTCTCCCTCATCTACCTTGAGCAACCATAATTTTACAGGTACTTTTTGATTACCAAGTATTGCGAAATCATCTTTAATTATAAAATTCTTACTTGCAGCAAAAGCGATAAGATAAGTTGGCTGAGGGTAATGTTCCTTCCATACATAAGTCCACCAGTTGCCCGACTTAAGCTCCGATTCAAGGGTCCCGTTACCCACTACAATATTACCTGCAGGTACGATTATACGTTGAGTAAAAGTCGCCTTGTCCGAAGGCCAATCATAACACGGTATCCAGTTCCTTGCTCCCTTTGGTTCCGTATGAGTAAAAGTTACTGAACGTGCCTCTGTAGTTGTATCAATAGACAAACCTCCAGTCTGGCGAGTATAATAAGGCCTTCCATGGTAAGCTATCTTTATAAAAAGAGTCTCTGAGGTATGAACCTTTTTACCTAAAGAAATAAGCAACAACTTATCCTTAGTTCTTACCCAATTGAGCTTTCTTACCCTATTCTGCATTGATTGAAGAGCCATATCTTCTATTGATTCAATGGTAAAAGTAGTATCAAAATTCAAACCTATGGTATCCAAAGTGTCTGAAAGCGCTTCAATAGTAATGGTTACATTAGCCCAAATAGAGTCGTTGGGGATATCTACTGTCATTTCTATATCATAATTGAGAACATCAAAATCGTGTCCCCTATCCCAATAATCCCCCAAGAACATTGCATTTTCGTTCACTCCTTCTTGTTTATAAAAAAACTCATGGTTTTCAAATGAAGGTAAAGGAATTTGAGTAAATAATAGGACTAAAATAGACGTCATCTCATCCTCCTTAGTTAGACCACACAATTTAGTATAAAAAACTTCTGTACGATGTCAAGTTTAAGAGTTATCCACATATAAAAAAGGCCGGCTTAAGCCGGCCTTTTTTCGTCAGGATGTAATATTATCTATACCCCTTCAGGCGCTGGAGGAATGTGTCCCTCTTTCATAAGAAGTTGAACAGATTCGCGGGCATTGCGTATAATAACTTCAGCATTCTTCATTATATCATCATAGCTTAGATTAGTAATACCGGCAACACCTTCTTCAATCGCCTTCATGCCTACTGCTGCGGCTTCACGAGGGAAAACTTCCCATTCATCCATTGAAGGAATAATATAATCTTCACGTAAGCCTCTTTCTTCTGCGACTTTAGCTAATTCCTTAGCTGCGGCAATGCACATACCATCGGTAATGGTTTTTGCCCGAACGTCAAGCGCACCACGGAAGATACCTGGAAATCCCAATGAATTGTTTACCTGATTCGGAAAATCGGAACGACCTGTTGCAACAATAACAGCGCCAGCTTCTTTAGCCTCCCAGGGCCATATTTCAGGCACAGGATTAGCGCAAGGGAAAACCACAGCATCTTTTGCCATACCTTTTATCCATTCGGGAAGAATTGTTCCTGGACCTGGAGTAGATGCACCAACAACAGCATCAGCACCACGCATGGCATCGGCAGGACCGCCTGTAACCTGTTCATCGTTAGTAATTTGAGCAAGTTCCCACTTTTCCTTATACTTCTCAGCCAATTCAGTACGGCCTTTATGAATAGCTCCCTTGGAATCAACAAGGATAATATTCCCAGGTTTGAAGCCACCGGCAATGGCCACATGAGCAGCGCGAATGTTAGAAGCGCCAGCTCCAATGAACACCAATTTGGCATCTTCAATTTTCTTACCCACGAATTTAAGGGCATTTATAAGCCCTGCGTAAATTATTGCCGCGGTTCCCTGCTGGTCGTCATGCCACACTGGAATACGGGCGCGTTTACGAAGTTCATCAAGAACATAAAAACACTTTGGTTGAGAAATATCTTCCAGATTAACACCTCCGAACGTAGGCTGCATCAAAAGAACAGTCTCAATAATTTTATCGGGGTCTTTAGTATCCAAACAAATAGGAAAGGCATCAACACCACCAAGATACTTAAACAAAAGCCCCTTACCTTCCATAACTGGTAAACCGGCCTCAGGACCAATATCGCCCAAACCAAGAACACGGGTTCCATCAGTAACAACCGCAACCATATTTCCTTTATTGGTATGTTCAAACACCTTTTCCGGATTGTCGCGTATATCAAGACACGGCTTTGCAACACCAGGCGTATACCATATGGCAAAATCGTCAAGGCTACGCACACAACATTTAGAGGTTACCTGAATCTTACCCTTATAATGAGGATGCATAACCATGGCGTCTTTGCCTGGCTTATTTGCTTTAGCTAGCAATTCATCGACATTCTTTTGGTCCATTATGGTTTCTCCTTATAATTGGGATTAATGTTTTCTTTATCAAATCTTTCAGGTAAAAGCTGATTAAAACTCAACCAGCGTTCTTTTACTTTTGTAAAAAGAAGAATTGGGATATCCCCTTGTTTGAAATCAGGATCGGTAAATTCGGCAATTACTTGAAGACATGCGCCACAAGGCGGGGTTACTCCATCGGTATTCGTAAATACAGCTAACGCTCTAATTTTGCGCTCACCATCTGATAGAGCAGCAAAGACAGCTACCCGTTCGGCACAAATACTGAGACCGTAGGAGACGTTCTCTATATTACAACCCGCATATATTTTACCCGACGAAGCTAAAACAGCAGCACCAACTGCAAAACCAGAATATGGCGAATAGGCGTTCGCCGCAACCTTTCTGGCAGCAGTTTTCATAGCTACAACAAGATTTTCATCAAGCACCATTTTATCCTTCAGAATATCCCTTCTTTTTCAGGACACCTTTTTATTAAAAGATACCTTCCCCTCGTTTTTTGAAAAGATTTTTCCCTGATTTCGTAATCCGGCAACATATCGGCAAAACATACGCCGAATTCCGTTAATGTCAAGCTAAACGCTTAATTATACTCTTGATAGTTGAAAAAAACGATTCTCCAATATTACATATCCATAGAACTTTTGAGCAGATTACAGCGAAATAGACTCATCTGTCGAAAACCATTATAATACGTTTAACAAAAGAACAGCCCGAAAATTACGAACCAGAAAAACTATAAACTACACAGATAAATAACCTATTGTTCTTTCGTCAACAATAAGCACAGTAATATTTTATGTATCCGTTCACCCTAAGTTCCTGTACCTTTTTATAATGAAAACCCTTGAATTACAAAGAAGCCAAAAGAAAGATATTGATCAAAAACACGCTTCTTCCTCCCTTGACATAATAAGCGTCTAATATTACAATACTTAGGTTGGCCTAACGGTCGCTAGGCATATAAGTGTCTAGAGGAAAGTCCGAACTCCACAGGGCATGGTGCCGGTTAACGGCCGGAAGGAGAAATCCTTGACTAGTGCCACAGAAAACAAACCGCCGATGTATTCCGAATTGTTCTGAATACAGGTAAGGGTGAAAGGGTGCGGTAAGAGCGCACCGCTGTTGTGGTAACATGACAGGCATGGTAAACTCCACCAGGAGCAAGGCTAAGCAGGAGGATTAGGTTGCCCGCTTTGCGACATTTTCTGTCGCATCCTCCGGGTAAGCTGCACAGACCTCGTGGTAACACGCTGGGTTAAGATAAATGACCGTTATTGACAGAATTCGGCTTACAGGCCAACCAAGATATATCTATTATTGACAGGGGTGCATCCGCGCCCCTGTTTACTATCGCTATTGGCGTATTCTTATAGAATTTATTGACAAGCTATCGCCATCACCTATAATGGTTTTATGGGTGCATTTATATTATTCTTACTTGGCAGCTTTGGTCAAATTTCAACAGCTGGATTTGCACAAGACAATCTTGGAGCATTGATGGCTGGCCCTGAAATGGTGGCTACAATTATTCAAAACACGCAATCAGTCGATATTGCTTTCTATGCAGGTTTGCAAACAAAAGCCTTGATTCAATCGCCCTATAATGGATATGTAGTCTTTGTTCAACCGGAATTTGGGCTGATGACGAATACATTTTGTGTATCTTTAGGCTATCTTTTATCTCCTTTTTCGGCAGGAGGTGTTAAGGGAGTTCCATTAAAACTTGACGCCGCTGTAAACTTAAACCTTACCGAAGACTTTGCATTCAGGCCAAGGATTTCACTTCTTGCACCTGCCCAATTTTTCTCATACGACCCCTCTTTTGCATACAACTTGCACCTAACCGCAGGAGCAGGCGCCGATTTAGCCTATTGTTTCATTAGAGCAAAAAAACTTAAATCGCTTATATCTCTGGGAGGCACCGCTGCTTACGGATACGGCGACCTTGTCATGGATATTGATGGTTATAAGGAACACCTCAAAGGTTTTGGAGTCGCAGGCAATGCCTCACTTTCTGCATTATATGCCTTTAAAAAATTAAGTATGGGTATTGAGGCAAAGCTTTCATACGGTGGAAAATTTATCCCTAAGCTTTCAATTGTCTGTTTATGGTAGACTTTAACCGTAGAAGACAGAAATTATTGTTTTGCAATGCTTAAATTTACTCCCGCGGTCTGCGGCAATCTCAAGAGAATGAAGGCCGATAATCAACTTTCCCACAGTAGTTTTAAGACTAGGACATTCGTGTATATGCTTGGCCTGAAACTGATTCTCAGCTATGAAAGAACGAAATCTTTCCATAGAATACCGGCATAGGCATGATAAATCTTGAGGTATTATTAGCTACGCAGCCAATCACAATAGCTACACCATTTCTTAAACTTGGGGTGGGAGCAAAGCCGGTCGTGACCATTTGGCCGCGCGTTATGGGCGAGGCGCTCCTATGAACATCAGCATTATAATAATGAACCTCGCCCTACTACTGCCAGCTCAAGCTGTTACTGTAGGTATGCCCTTTCTTAAACTTGGAGTGGGAACAAGACCTGTCGTGACCATTTGGTCGCGCGTTATGGGCGAGGCGCTCCTATGAACATCAGCATTATAATAATGAACCTC
>CAZUXE010000010.1:33981-63816 GCA_964624585.1 uncultured bacterium
AAGCTGTTACTGTAGGTATGCCCTTTCTTAAACTTGGAGTGGGAACAAGACCTGTTGCCATGGGCGAGGCGTTTACAGCCATATCCGATGACGCCAACGCCATGTTTTACAATCCTGCCGGTATGGGTATGCACTTTGGAGCCCACGGAACATTGATGCTCGTAAGCCTATACGGTTCTGCAACTTACGGTTGCGGGGCATTGGTAATTCCTGTTTCTTCAAGACCTCAAATTGGCATTGGACTTGCCGGTGGCTATCTTTCAACTAGCGATACCATACGTGACCGGTATGGCAATGTTACAGGGAAATTTCAGATCTATGACGCTCTAGGAGCTTTGGGTATCGGTTGGAGAGCAAGCAGTTACCTTTCTTTTGGGGCTGTAGGTAAATTTGTTGCCTCGAAAATCCATAACTATCACGCTTATTCATTACTTGGCGATTTTGGATTAATGGTCAACCCAACCAAATATCTGTACTTTGGACTAAGCCTACAGCATTTGGGAACGCCGCGAAGATTCATTAATGATTTTGAACTTGCTCCCACAACTATTAAGGGGGGGCTGGCTTTGAAATTTCCTTTTGGAAAAAGCCATCTTCTTTTGTCTTCAGATTTAATGTGGCCGATAAACGATTTACCTGTATTAGCTTTAGGTGGAGAGTTCAAGCTTTACTTAAAACCTAAGGATAATGTAGGAACTTCAGGGTTCATTGTCCACGCCGGTTACCGTTCCGGCTACCACCTAGGCGAATGGGGAGGAACAAGTTTCGGATTGGGTTACGAGTACGAGGTATGGGAGGCATTTCATATAACACTGGAGGCGGTATATTTATCTTACGGATTTCTTGGAAACTCGGAATATCTGTCCTTTTCAGCAAGTTTTGCGCCATTCTAAAAGCCTTAAAGGTAGGTGCATATTTACCTGAAGCATTCCATACAATAAAGCCTTGCGCTCCGGCGCCTGCCGCTCCACTCATTTGTTCAAGAATATAATGGGCGCCGAAATTTTTTGCCCGCCATGAAAAACCTTGAATATAGGCAACCACGCCAGTAGGTTCGTTACCCATTAAACGATAAGCGCTGGCCACACTTGATTGATATACCCAATAATCGCGATACGGATACTTTTTAAGAAAAGAGGTGGAAAAATGGGAAGGATAAAGCATAGGGCATACATAATCCACATGTTTAGCTATACGAGCCAATTCCTGACCTTCAAGTTTGAGGGTTCGCCATGCGGCATATCCAAACACATCAACTGAAAGTGGAATACTAACACTATCCTTGACGACCTTGAGGAATCCTTCTATAGCTTCTTCCTTAATGCGTCCTTTACGTGAATGGAAAATACAACTGAATACATCACCATCGGTAGGAAAACGAACATAATCCAGTTGAATTTCATCAAACCCCAATCTTTCCAGTTCTGCGGCAACTGAGGCTAAATACCCCCATGTCTCTTCTTCAAAAGCGTTCATCCAATGTGCACCACCTCCATCCGCCCATAGTCCTCCTCCGCTACGACGAACTCCGAATTTGGAATAAGAAGCCGCCCGTTCGTCCTTAAAGCACACAATACGAGCTATTACCTTTATATTATGGGAGTGCATACGGGTTAGAAAAGAATCCAGCTGAAAAATTGGACGAATTGCTCCAATTTTCTTGGCTATTTGATTTGAAGATGGATAACGTAAGTATCCGAAATCGTCCTTCATGTCTACTACCACAGCATTAAGACAACCTTCGTCAGCCGATTTTATTAGCTCTTTTATAAGGTGTTCACGCCTTACCGCATAGGCTGAAAGATATATTCCGTAAAGATATGAAAATTCCTCTTCAAGCTCAACCCTAGCCTTTGGACTATACTTTAAGTACAGTTCATAGCTTGAATCAGGATAGTAGGTCAGGAATGTCGACTGCGATAACTCTTGTTTTTTGTTTCCTCTAGCCAGCAAGGGGACAGCCGCAGCAGTAAGGAGCAGTACGGCAATGCTCCTTGCCCAAACGAACGATAAGCGCATGGTATTCATTATAAATGCTACTCCTTTTGGGGAGATTATTTTCAAACAATTTCCGTATCTCCTCGTAAGTCGCCTTTTCATCTATTATACGATGCCTAAACAGTATCCGACGTGTATATGCGTCTACTACAAAAACAGGTAAATTGAAACCGTATAATAGTATTGAGTCGACCGTTTCAGGTCCCAATCCCTTAATATTAAGCAACTCCTTTCGCCAGGCTTCCATATCACTGACAGGTATTTTCCAAGGCGGCAAAGCAAGTTTAGCTGATAAGAATTTTATAAGACGTTTTAGGCGACGCGATTTTTGACGAAAGTAACCCGATGGTCTAATAAGCTTTTCAAGCTCCGCATCATCAAGCTCCAGCAAGTTTTGAAAAGACTGGATAGAATCATCAAGAAAACCTTTGGTTTTAAGATTTGCTACAGCCAAAGCAGCATTTTTCCAATTAGTTACCTGTGCAAGCAAAGCTCCTACAATAATCTCAAGTTGAGAATCGCCAGGCCACCAATTTTGATGTCCCCATTTGTCTAAGAGAATTTTGTAGGCCGATTGTAATTCAAATGGCGACTGCCTTACTTGATAATTAATTTTTGGCATTGCTGCAGAAGATACTTTTGTTCGTTATGAAGAGGGAGATATATTGAAAGGGTGTATTCAACTTCAGTATCTTGATAAGGGCAATAATAACCGGATATTCCTTATGGTGATGTTGAAGCAGGAGATAAACCGCTCCGCCTGTCTAATTGATAGAATTGTTCGCGACCGCTTTCTTTAAGCTTGAGTAGTCTGTGGTATTGGCAAGGCATCGTAGGTTGAGTGCCTTCCAGGAAGTATTCCCGGCGGGTAAGATAACCCGGACAATCGGGAGTAACAAGTTGCCCCGTAACCATACAAATATCAGCGGTCACAATACCTTCCGGCATTTTGAAATTCGATTGGGGCAGGCTATCGGTTGCCGCTTTCATAAAATTAGCCCATATTGGAGCTGCACATGAACCGCCTGAGGCTCCACGATAGATTGTTTTCTTTTTATCAAAACCAACCCAAACCGCACATGAAATCTCAGGGGTATACCCTACAAACCATCCATCGGTATAATCATCTGTAGTTCCTGTCTTCCCTGCAGCCACACGTTTGAACCCTTTTCGGCGGATTACCTTCGCTGTACCTGAATTAATAACGCTTTGCATCATAGAGGCGATAAGGAATGCAGTTTGGGATGATATCGCCTGCTCTCCTTGTTCGGGATACCATTCTTCGATAACTTCGCCGTCTCTACCTACTATACGACGGATAAATACTGGTTTTACTTTGAAACCACCGTTAGCAATACATGAAAAAGCGGTAGCCATTTCAATAGGTGCAACTTCAACCGCGCCAAGAGCTATAGAAAGCACAGGGCGTAAATGCGATTTTATACCCATGGCGTGCGCGTACTTTATAACCAATTCAGGGCCTACGTAGCGAGTTAGACGTATTGCAACCAGATTTCGTGATTGCGCAAGTCCATCTCGTAGGGTCATAGGGCCGTAAAATTTTCTATCCCAGTTAGCCGGAGCGTATATGGAACGTCCTGTTCTTACCAAAACCGGCGCGTCAAATTCAACATCTGCAGCGGTAAAACCGTTATCAATAGCTGCCGTATATACAAAAGCCTTAAATGATGAACCCGGCTGACGTTTGGCCTGAGTCGCTCTGTTAAAAGACGATTGTTTGTAGTCGCGTCCGCCAACCATTGCCAAAACCTCTCCCGTTCGTACATTCATTGCTACTAAAGCAGCTTGCAGGTAATCGGGAGCAGAGGTAGCTCCGGTAAATGTTACCGTATCATAATCAGCCTTTACGTGTTTGAGCTTTTTTTTGTGTTCCAGTTCAAACAGATGCTCTTCAACAGCCTTATTCGCAGCACGCTGCATTTTTATATCTACCGTAGTATAAATATAGACACCTTCGCGATATATAAATCCTGATCCGTACTTGCGTTCCAGATATCGACGCACTTCTTCAACAAAATATGGAGCCTCAGCCGGCGGCAATTTTCTCTCGGCCAATATAATTTTTTCAGCAAGGGCTGAATCTCGCTCGACTTTACTTATTCCTCCAACCTTATAGAGAGCGTTTATGAAACGGTCACGGCGTTTCTGTACAAGTTTCAAATTATCGTATGGGCGATGATAAGGACCGCCTCTAGGTAGCCCTGCAAGAAAGCATAACTGAGCGGTGCTAAGTTCATTCAGGTGCTTATCAAAATAACGCTGAGCTGCCGCTTCCACTCCATAAGCGCCGTGTCCAAAGTTTACCTGATTCAGATACATTTCCAGAATCTCTTCTTTAGAATACATCTTCTCAAGCTCCACTGCCAGTACCGCTTCCTTTATTTTCCTCATAAGAGATGTTTCAAAAGAAAGAAACATATTTCTGGCAAGTTGCTGAGATATTGAACTGGCGCCTTCCACTATTTTGCCTGCAGAGATATTCACAAGAACAGCGCGCATCAAATCACGCAAGCTCACGCCCCAATGTTTGTAGTAACGTTCGTCTTCCACCGCTACAAAGGCCTGAACCAGCTTTGGCGGAATGCTATCCAAAGGCAGCGGATCACGACGCTCTATGTAGAACTCATGAATAAGGTTGTCGTTACGGTCAAAAACCTTGGCCGATAAAGGCGGTTTGTAGGTTTGTAGTTCCGTTGGATCGGGCAAGCCGGCTTTAGCCACACCCAAAATTATAAAACCAATTCCCATCAAAAACGCGTAAAACGATAAAGGTATTGCAATACCGAAAATAATCCATTGCGTACGTGATATGAATAATTTGCCTTTTTTTACAGGTACCACGTCAACCGGTGGCGTAAGTTTAGGAGGTGCGTTCTTTGCCGGAAGGTGCTTGTTTTCAAAATTCATCTTGTCCATCCAAATTTAGACGGTCTTTATGACCTTGTTGTAAACTAATTCCACGCTACGCGTTGTTTGTACATCATTCTCTACGACTAATAAGTTTAACTGCAGATAAGAATAAGTCAACCCGAAAGCACGCGTAAGCTTTGTTTAATTTTTCAATTAGACAATTAAAAGTATCAGAAGTTAAATTTTACTTCAAAACTCCCAAATACTAAACCTACCTTTATTGATGGACAAGTTATCAAACAAGTAGAAAAGATGGAGTTCTTGACGAAACAGAGTATGCCTGAGACGACGCGCAAAGAGAGAACACGGAGTACTCTTCTAAACTCCAGACCAAATGTTTGAACAGCTTTAGATATCTTATTCCTATGCGGATATTCACTTTGGCCAAAGCTTGATAGTCAAAAAAATGATAATAATGCGACAGCTATAAGTTTTGATTAATTTTTGCAAAAATGCGGAATTATTGAATAACACTTTACTCACTTGACGCCTTAAGCTTAATCCATACAATTCGGGATGAATCATCCTGCACAATATGCAGCCGAAACTGCTGAAAAAAAACGAACTGCCGTAATTGCACTAGGCGGAAACGCCTTGAAGCGTAAAGAACAAAAATACGCATCCATTGAAGACCAACGTCAGGTACTTAAAATAACAGCTACACAGATTGCAAGCTTGATGGATGAAGGTTGGCGTCTAGCCATATCGCACGGTAATGGCCCACAGGTAGGCGATTTAATGCTTATGTCCCAGTTAGCGCATGAACAACTCAAAGATTTACCCAACCTGCCTTTAGACGCAGCCAACGCACAAACTCAAGGTTCAATAGGTTATCTCATAGCTCAAAGCATAAGTAACGCATCTGTGGAAAACGGCAACTTACGAAAAATTGCCGCTCTGCTTACTCAAGTTATAGTGGATGATAAAGATCCCGCCTTCCGAAACCCTACAAAGTTTGTAGGCCCGGCTTATCCAATTGAAGAAGCTAACAAGCTTAGCGTAAAATTGGGTTGGAAAATGAAAGAAGACCGCGGTCGCGGTTGGCGCAGGGTAGTTGCATCACCTAAACCACTTGAGATTGTGGAACTTCCGGTAATAAAAGGACTTATTCAACAAGGGGTATCTGTAATCACGGTGGGAGGAGGAGGAATACCTGTGGTAAAAAAAGCAGGTCGGCTTGATGGAATTGCCGCAGTTATTGATAAGGACAGGGCATCTTCACTATTAGCTACAAATCTTGGCGTAGATATGCTAATTATTATCACTCAAGTAGAACAAGTTTACGTCAACTTCGGCAAATCTGACCAGAGAGGTTTGGAGAAAATTCATCTTGAAGAAGCTCTTCGCTTACTTGAAGCAGGACAATTTCCACCAGGGAATATGGGCCCAAAGATTGAAGCAGCTATAGACTTTTTGAAACATGGCGGGAAAGAAGTCCTGATTACAGACCCTACAAACCTAATAAAAGGCATGAAGGCCGAAACAGGAACACGGATTATACCTTGAACTCAGTTATCTTAATAAACTTATTGATGCTAGGCAAACTGCTTATTCCAATGGATCTTGAGCAAACCAATCACCTTAAAGCTTATGGCATCGCCTATCACGCGCTGCAACGAGGTGAAAAGGTAGAATGGCTTCTTAACTACGAAGGGGGTTCTTTTTTATTTGAAGAAAATGAGATTAATGCCAAGGAATGCCTTATGGAAGGAGTAAAGGCAACAGACATTGATTTCACGCAAGAAGCGGCTATCAGAACAGTCATTGAAGAGGGCAACATGAACGCCGTACTTTTAGAAAAAGCGCCCAAAATTGCCGTATACGCGCCTCCATCTGCAGACCCATGGGACGACGCTGTTCGACTGGTTCTTGACTACGCTAAAATACCCTATGATGTTCTGTGGGATCCTGAAGTCCTTACCGGCAAGCTTAGTGAATACGACTGGGTGCATCTGCATCACGAAGATTTTACAGGTCAATACGGAAAATTCTACAGCTCCTACGGTAATCAAGATTGGTATAAAAATCAAGTTGCTATAAACGAGGCCATGGCTAAGAAACTGGGGTTTGCATCAACTGCTAAATTAAAGCTTGCGGTTGCTGAAAAAATACGTAAGTACGTACTGGAAGGCGGATTTCTATTCGCAATGTGTTCTGCTACCGACACATATGATATTGCGCTTGCTGCGGCCAAAACAGACATTGTTCCTCAGATATTTGATGGTACTCCTGTAGACAAAGATTACGCGAATAAATTAGATTACTCCGTAACTTTCGCTTTTGAAAACTTTCAACTAATTACTGATCCTTGGATATATGAACATTCCAATATTGACGTAACTGAAAGCGCTGCCTCCCGTGGAGAAAATTCGGTGTTCTCATTGTTTGACTTCTCTGCCAAGTTTGATCCTGTTCCATGTATGCTTGTTCAAGACCACACAGCGCTCGTAAAGGAATTCCTTGGACAAAATACCGGTTTTAACCGTCATAAAATAAAACGAGATGTGGTGATTTTAGGGGAAGTTAAAGGAACAGAAGAGGTTAAGTATATACATGGCAACAGGGGCAAAGGGACTTTCACATTTTTGGGAGGCCACGACCCTGAAGACTACGCACATCGTGTAGGCGAACAACCAACTAGCCTTGAACTTTACAGAAAATCGCCGGGTTACAGACTCATTTTGAACAACGTACTGTTTCCGGCAGCTGAAAAGAAACCCTTAAAGACGTAAAGAGGTAGAAACTTGAAATCAGATCCACGCTGCATACCTTGCCTGGTGCGCCAACTGGAACGCAGCGCAAAAGCGCTTCACCTTCCTAGAGATGAGTTTGACAATTTAATTAGAAAAGCACGCAATCAAATTCCCCAAATACCTATGAGCTTGCCACCCAATATCTACTCAACTGAGCTACTCCGCTTGATATACTCCAACGGCACAGACCCGTATAAAGAAGAGAAGGCCAAACATAATAAGGAAATACTGGAAATTCTCCCCTTTGTGAAAAAAATGATAGCTAAGTCGAATAATCCTCAAAAAACGGCTTTGCTGGCCGCCTGTTTGGGAAACCTAATCGACCTTGGTACACAAAACCAAATCAATACTCAGGAAGTCAAAAGCTTCTTAAAAGACGCTTCATTTGAACGAGATGATTCAGATGAATTACTAACAAGAGTCAAAACGGCTAAAAAATTGGTATATGTAGTGGATAACGCAGGTGAAATTCTGCTGGATAGACTGTGTGCCGAAACCCTAGGAGTACCTGAAACCATCTTCATAGCTAAAGAAAGCCCTATCCTGAACGATGTTACGGTAAGTGAGATGTTAAACATGGGATTTCCTAGCAAACAGCTAATTACTACCGGAAGTAACGATTTAGGTATAAACTGGAAGACCCTGAATCCTGAGGCTAGAAAAGCAATGCAGACGGCTGATATTGTTATTGCCAAAGGACACGCCAACTTCGAAAGTTTTATTGACGCTTCTCAAGAAGCATTTCTGGTTTTGAAGATTAAATGTGAAGTAGTTGCCAAAAGAATAAGAGAAAACTGCGGCTCACTAGTCTGCCTACACTACAAACCATAAAACCAAAAATAAATGTTCTAACCCTAAAAACTTAGAGATATCACTATACTTCTCTACCTTGGAATTATGATAATTTACAGTTAGCGACTTCCTAGCGTCTAAAGTATCGAAAAAAGTTCTGAACTCTATCTTAACTAAAAATAAAACAGTAAGAGAGAATAGTATTGTAAAAATACAAACACACACAAATATTGACATTGACCTAATATCCATTAAGCTTGCCGCTTATGAAACTTATTCTCTTTGATATTGACGGTACGCTACTTAAAGCTGGCGCTATAGTGCGTGACGCTATGGGCGATGCTCTTGAGCATGTATTTGGAACGCGGGGAGGAATAATTGACGCATCTTTCATCGGTGCAACCGATTTAGGCATGATACGTAAGCTTATGGGAAATGAGGGATTCACTGAAGTAGAAATTATACAGAAATTCCCTGAACTAATAGGTTTATACGGTAAAATGCTGCGGGAAAAATTGGCTTCGTGGGATAAATTCAAGCTCTGTCCAGGAGTACCTGCTATACTGGATAAACTGAAGGCAGAGGATGTAATACTTGGCTTAGTTACAGGCAATTGTCAAATGGGCGCATTGATAAAACTGGAACACGCGGGATTAACCGAATATTTTCGCTTTGGCGCATTCGGCGACGAATCAGACAACCGTACTGAAATATGTCGACTTTCTCATAAACGCGGAGAAGCTGAGGCCTATCAAAAAATTCCCAAGGAAAACCTAATACTCATCGGAGACTCTCCTAATGATATCAAGGCCGCCCACGAATATGGAATAAAGGTTCTTGCCCTGCATTCAGGTTGGACACCAGCAGAGGATTTGGAAGCCTTGAAACCAACTTGGCTTTATCCTGATTTATCCGCCAAAGATAAGATTCTGACACTACTACTATCCTGAGAAAATTGAAATAAGGTTGAGGCCCAATAATAAGTTCTCAGCGTAAATATCAGCTTACTTCATTATATTGAAACTTTTGCAAACCCGATGTCTGCTAGGTAAATTATAGATATCAACCCAGCTTTTTTACTTTCAGAATCATTGCCAGAGAAAAATAGTAAAGTAGGGGTGTTCTGTCCAAAGGCATTGGCTTAAATTGGCCAGGAATCATAGTATGAAAAAATGCTTCCACAATTTCAAACTGTCTTGATAAAAGTTTTGAGATTGAGGAAGGCTTAAATTTATGCAGGTGGATGTTCTTGAACTTTATCCATCCTGCAAAAGCGGTATCACCGCGTATACGTTCACAAGGTACAACAATCACTCCGTAACCGCAAGGCTTTAATACACGCGCCATCTCTTCCACAGCAGAAACCGGATTCACAAGATGTTCCAAAAGATGAACCGAAAGAATTTTATCAAAAAAACCATCTTCAAATGGCAAATCCTCCGCATCAGCCTTAATAAGCGTTACTGTTGACTGACGCTTCATTCCTTCCTGAACAGCCTGACTATCAGCATCTATCCCCCATGCCTTAATCCCTTTCTTCAAAAAACGCTCTATCCTGTAACCGGAAGACGAACCAACTTCCAGCACTCTCTCCCCTGATTGAAGCGCAAGCAAGGTTTCAATCATTCGCGCCTCAGCTAATCCCCATGGCAGAAACTCAACCCCTATCCTACGGCGCACATTATACATAGCCATTGATAATTTTATTGCCATTCCTCTTAATGTAAAGATATTGACAAGCTGAGATTAATAGTTAGATTAAATAAAACTTTCAGAGGAGGCTTTGTGAAAAATAGTGTATTAAGTATCGTATTGCTCGTTTTAGTTATCGCAACAGAAGCAATAACTAAATCGCTGGAATTTAATAAAATCAAAGAAGCTGCAAGCACTCAAGTTCAATTAATGAACAACAGGTTAGCTACTATAGAAACGTCTAATTGTATTCTGAATATTACCAATTATCAAACTATTCCAGGATTTAACAAAGATGAAATCTTGGCATGGGTATTTGAACTTTCGCCTTGCGGATTTCTAGTAGTCGCAGCAGATGACAATGTATCTCCGATTATTGCTTACTCAGAGTATGAAAACTTTTCTTTTGACGAAAATGACATACTCTACAATATGATACAAGAAGACCTAACCCTGCGACTGAGCTTCATAGATAAAATGCCTGAAGAAAAACTTAAGGCTTACCGCCACTATTGGCAACTTTTAATTACGGACGAGACACCCTTCCTTGACGCAGGCAATTCTTGGCCTCCTACAGGCCAAACTAAATATGGCGGATGGGTGGAATCGATATGGACTCAGTCCTCTCCGTATAATAATAAATGTCCAATGGATCCTGTAACTAACCAACGCTGTCTGGCCGGATGTCCCTCCATTGCTATGGGGCAAATAATTAATTTCTGGCAGTATCCTGATTCAGTAATTTTTGAAAAAAGCGACAGTTACGTAAGTAAATACCTTGGAAGAACAATCCCAATAGATGCTCCGGCTGCGTCTATTCCATGGATTAATTATAATCAAGGCAATCCGTCTGACGAAGTCTGCGCCAATTTGGTCTACGCCTGCGGTGTTTCTACCAAAACCGTATATAGCAGCAAGGGTTCGGGGGTTTTTACAAATAGCGTCTGCGCTGATGCACTCAAAAAGCACTTCTATTTCACCACAGCAGACTTCCGCACGGGCGACAGCGGCAATTTTTACCAAGTGCTGGAACAAAATATGAAAGACTCCATGCCTGCAATAATAGTAATTGTTGGAAGCAAAGGAGGACATACTTTGGTTTGTGATGGGCTTCGTAAAACCCAAACTACCAACGAATGGCATTTAAATTTCGGGTGGGGAGCATATCAACCTAAGCCTCTTTCCTCCTGCTGGTATGTTTTACCCGATAGTCTGCCCAAAGGACTTGATACTTTGTACGAAGCCATTGTGAATATTAAAGCTCCACGTAGACCTAAAAAGGTATTTATAAATGACGCATTAATTACGGAAACAAACAATATTTCCATCAACATCCCAAACCTGTTTACCCCGTCAAGCTTAATCTCCTATAACCTGCCGTCAAGACATAAAATCCGTCTAACCATCTGGGATGCAAGCGGCAGATGCGTTCGTAATTTATTGGACAAAGTTCAATCAAAAGGTCAACATTTTGTTTCATGGAACGGCCTCGATGATACTGGCGCTACTTTAGCTGAAGGGATTTATTTTGTAAGAATTAATGCAAACCATACCACATTCACTCAAAAAGTTCTGTTTATTCAATGACCGAAACCGCATCACAATCCAAAACGGACTCAATAACGCAAACTTTTGAATTACGCTCTCTGGCTCCGATATATTAAATTATTCCAAAGCTTAGCCGAAAAATCTGTGTGGAACGACTTGTAATATGGATGTGTTCCGGAAATCTCCCATAATTACCAGATAACACTAAGCTTAAAGGCCATTATAACTTAACAATGGATGTCAATAATTAACTTTTGACCAGTTTATTCAATTTCATTACACAATTAAGAAAATAATACTGTTTTAAGAGTATTGGATAGTAAATGGCTTGACATCTATCTTCTGTTTCGGTAAGATAATCCTAAATACACTTTTGAATTAATGGAGATAATATGCCAAAGATGAAAGCCGTTGTCAAGGTTAAACCGGTGAGAGGCGGTGCAGAATTACAGGATGTGGACATCCCAACACTGGGTGCCGATGAGGTACTGGTAAGGGTTCAGGCTGCATCTATCTGTGGAACCGACGTACATATATATGAATGGAATGCCTGGGCTGACCGGAGAATAGGTTCCGTCAACCTACCCCAGATATTAGGCCACGAGGTGGCTGGCGAAGTAGTCGAAATAGGTTCACACGTTCAAAATATCAAAAAAGGCGACTATATCTCGTCTGAAACCCATATCTTTAACCCTGGCGATTTGCAATCGCTATTGGGGCAACGACATATTGGCAAAAATATGGAGATTTTAGGTGTAGATCGCGACGGAGTATTCGCCGAGTATGTAATGCTACCCGAACGAGTTTGCTGGGTGAACGACCGTTCTATCCCGCCAGAGTTCGCAAGTGTTCAAGAACCTTTAGGCAACGGTGTATATGCTGTTTTGGGCGAGAACGCCGATGTTGCAGGGAAAACGATGGTGATAGTTGGCGATGGACCAACAGCTCTATTTGCAACAGGTGTTGCAAGAGCTTGCGGCGTTGCCAAAATTATTGTTGTAGGATTTTCAGATTACAACCTTGATATTGCCCGTAAGATGGGTGCCGACCATATCCTGGATATTAAGAAAACATCTCTTGAAGAACGCCGCGATTTCGTATTGCAACAAACCGGAGGATACGGTGTTGATATATCACTTGAGATGGTTGGCGGAGAAACACCAATACGTGAAGCCTTTACTCATTTACGCAAAGGCGGTAGAATAACGGCATTTGGAGTAGCATCCGAAGCTCAAGTTCCAATAGACTATAATGATTCAATAGTATTCAAAGGCGCACAAATACACGGTATCAATGGCAGGAAGGTCTTCGACACCTGGTATCGGATGCGAGGTCTACTGTCAGGTAAACGACTTGATATATCTCCTGTAGTTACCCACATTACGGCGCTTGAGGAATACGAAAAAGGCTTTGATATGCTTATGGCAAACCCACGCAAAACGGCAAAGATAGTACTATTCCCGGATAATGCAGAACTCAAAGCCGCAAAAGAACGGCTTGCTGAAAAAACCGACATGCCAGCAGCTGATTAATGTACAAAGGTTTAAGTATTTATATCAATTGAAAAGATTACAAAAGCCTATACTAAGACAGATTTACCTTTCTGCAAGAGTAAAAAGGTATAAATTACACTTGCTTGTAAACTAGACAGTCACAAAATGTAAGCAATGATAAAAGATAGCAACAAAATCCATAACATAGGGGGAATAAAGTACTTAGTTGACTTTAGGGAATTGAGAAGATGTAATTAACTATAAGAGATTGATGAAGTTAAACTAGAACATTTAATTAAGGAGGAAAGCAGTAAATGAGTAATATTGGAAATTACGAGGAGCGTTATAAATCCTTTGATTGGTCTCAAGCACGTGAAATTTTGGGATACAAAGAAGGCGATTTTTTGAATATCGGCTACTTTTGCTCAGACAGAATCTGCAAACAAGGCAAGGCCGACAAGCTGGCTTTGATTTGGGAAGGCATGGACGGCGTTGTCAAAAAGTATACCTTTGATGATATTCGTATCCTCTCAAACACCTATGCTCAGTATCTAAAGGACTTGGGTGTTAAGTCCGGAGATAGGGTATGTTTGTTCATGGACAAAATTCCAGATCTCTACATATCCTTTTTGGGAATTCTCAAGTTAGGAGCAATTGCCCAACCGTTATTTTCAGCCTTTGGCCCTGAATCGCTTATAACCCGCTTAGAAAACGCTGAAACTAAAGTAGTTCTAACAACTAAAAAACACGCCTTCAAACTTCGTAAAATAGCCGCCGACCTGCCCGCTTTGGAAAAAGTAGTCATAGTTGAAGGCGAACCTAAAAAGATGGAGTCCTATGAAGTCTTGTTCAATTTAGAAAAGGCGAACAAAGTTGAACAATTTGAGAGCTTTGCCGCTGATTTGGAAACTCCATCTGTTCTTCACTATACTTCAGGAACCACAGGTCAACCTAAGGGTGCGCTACACGTACATTCATCAATATTTGCCCAACACGTTACCGCTAAATGGGTTCTGGATTTGAATGATGATGACGTTTACTGGTGTACAGCTGATCCGGGTTGGGTAACAGGAACATCATATGGAATTATAGGCCCCTGGTCGCTTGGCGTTACCCAATGTGTATTGGATGCAGGTTTCACCGCGGAGCGTTGGTACAAGTTTATTGCCGCTCACAAAGTAAGCGTATGGTACTCCGCTCCAACAGCAATACGTATGCTAATGAAACAGGGCAAAGACACCGTTAAAAAGTTTGATTTGTCATCCCTGAGACATCTGTGCAGTGTAGGAGAACCACTAAACGCCGAGGCAGTAATCTGGTCAAAGGAAGCCTACGGCCTAGCCTTTCACGATACCTTCTGGCAAACAGAAACCGGCGCTATGGTTATAACCAACTATCCTGATATGGAAATAAAACCTGGTTCAATGGGTAAACCTTTCCCTGGCATTAAAGCGACAGTTCTTGATTTAGAGACCCACGAACCTATTACAGACCCCGGTAAAGTCGGCCTTATTGCCTTAAAACCTGGATGGCCTTCAATGTTTCGCACCTACTGGAAAAAACAGGATATCTACGATTCTAAATTCATCAACGGCTGGTACGTATGCGGCGACAGAGCATCCATAGACAAAGACGGATATTACTGGTTTGTAGGCAGAGATGATGATGTAATTAACACCGGCGGACATCTTGTTGGGCCATTTGAAATTGAATCCGCTTTATTAGAACATCCTGCTGTGGCTGAAAGCGCTGCAGTTGGCAAGCCTGATGAAATTAATATGGAAGTAGTTAAGGCATTCGTGGCACTCAAACCGGGCAATGAGCCGTCTGACGAGTTGGAACTTTCCATAATGAACTTTATCCGCAAAAAGTTGTCGCCTTTGGCTATGCCTCAGGAAATTGAATTTGTGAAATCTTTGCCAAAAACCCGTTCTGGTAAAATTATGCGCCGCGTGTTACGCGCCAAGGAATGGGGCGAAGACATTGGTGACACCTCCACTTTGGTAGACGACGAATAACGCGCCTCTCTTTAACACAGCTAAGCGCTTGAATAAAAGCGTCTTACGACGATAAGCGACTTATACAAAACGCAATTTAACCAGATGTCAAAGGTGGCCGACTGCTATGTTAAAGCCTTATTTAGCATATAGTCGGCCTCTTCTTTTAGGCAATTCGTGCTACGATATCGTCAGGTTTATATGCTATGCGTCCCTAAAAAGCTAGTCAAAAGATAGTCAGAAATTAGTCAAAAGCTATCCAAAAGTTGATCAACTCTCGACAGTGGGATTATTATACCGTTTAGTATATCGTGAGGACGGACGATTGGAGAGAATGGTAAACTCAATTGAGCAGCTGAGGATATTGACATCAATCGCCTACCTTGACCTTCAGTTCTAATTCGGTATCATCCAACAATGAAAATAATCCTTGCTGGCTACAATTTGGATACTACCATCATAAGGGAGTTAAAACAAGGCAACACCAATGTTCCTGTTACTCCTGAAACCCTATCAGCTGCATACGCCCGTATAAGCCGCTACCCACAACCAGTTGATGAGCTGCGTAAAAAATCAAGGGAAGAGGTGGAGAAATCACGGAAATCTAACAAAACCATTATCTTTGAGATGGGACACCATTCTGTAGCCGAACACACCTGCCTCAACTTTGACATTATCGGCATCTCACGTTTAGCTGTGGAGGCCTTGCAAAATTTCCGCCTAGCCTCATATACCGAGAAATCTCAACGCTATATAACCCTTAAGGATGATTACATACTGCCTTTCGAAATTGCCAAACTTGCCAAGGAAAACGAATTCAAGAACCTAATTGAGATGCAGAATACGCTCTATCATTCATTATTTGATGAACTAAAAACCTACCATGCCGACCATGACCCAACCCTGGCGGATAACAAAAGAGAATTAGCGAACAGGGCAAAGGAAGACGCCCGCTACATAGCCTCCTTAGCGACACAAAGTCAGCTGGGAATGACCCTTAATGCAAGAGAACTGGAACTAATGGTTCGACGCTTCGCCTCACATCCACTTATTGAAGTAAAGCAACTTGGACAAAAACTCTACAATGAAGTTAAAACAATCGCACCCTCCATACTTCTTTTCTGTCAAGATAATGACTTTGACCGCGACACCTACCCTGCATTGCGTACTTATGCCAAGCGTTTAGAGTTTGAACATGAACTTCAGGCTGATGTAGAATTAATTAAGGCGACCGATGAAGCCGACCGTCGAATTCTAGCCGCCCTGCTGCATAGGGTAAGCGACGCTTCATACGCTTCGTGTATGAAAACTGTTGAAAATATGCCTAATGAACAAAAGCTTGAATTGATAAAAATAGCCTTTGAACGCGCCGAACTCTACGACTCTATGCTACGTGAATTTGAACATGTTTCACTTACATTTGAGCTAACTTGTTCCGCCTCTTGTTTTGCCCAATTAAAAAGGCATCGCATGACTTCCCTGTCTCCTCAAGCCTACACCCCTGAACTGGGCTACACTCTACCTGAATCGATAGTAAATATCAAAAGAGCCGATGATTTCCGCCGCATTATGGAACAAAGCGCTAATTTGTATCGCGATATTGCAAAGCAAAATCTTGAAGCTGCCCCCTACGCTTTAACAAACGCCCATCGTAGACGTGTACTTATAACCATGAATGCAAGGGAATTCTACCATTTTTCGCGCCTGCGTTCAGATGCTCATTCTCAATGGGAAATTCAGGATATTTCTAATCAAATGGTTAACCTTGCCAGAATGGCCATGCCTTTAACTTTGATGCTTACAGGCGGAAAAGACAGCTACCCGGAAATGTATTCAAAAATGTTCGGGCATCCCCCAAAGGTAAGCACCACAGAACTCCCCAAAGAAAAAACCATTACCCCTGACCCAAACTGATTACTATAAAACAAGAGATAAAATACTACAAGCAATTAAGCTTTTAGTAATAGAGGGAAATACGGAAACTATACACTCACTTTAGGTTAAAAAAGAGAGTAATTATTCCACAAGCCTTTTCTTGTATTTTGAAGTCGAAATCAGCTAAGCAAGCCGTATTGAGCAAAATGTACTCTTTAATTAACTATTAGCGAACAAACTTTTGATGAAGTCGATTTACCTTGCAGCAGTATGTATTCTTTATCCCTTATTAGCGCAATATCATCAAGATATATGTTCCGAACTTCTTGTACAATTCTAAATTTATGCAAGAGTTTGTTTCACTATGTTTAATATTGAGATATAACAGCTATTGATGTATCAATAAATATCACAACTGACAGAGTTATGAAGTATTCCCTCCAAAGGACAAAACGTTCGCAAGGCTTAACTCTAATTAGCCCTCAATAAACAGTGTATTTACAGATTTATCTTCTCTGCCCTCACCCTCATTAATAATTTCATTCATCAATATTGGATAAGTTACTTCGTTAAGCAAGGCCCTTGAAGTTCTGGTTTCCCTAATATTTTCATCGGGAGTTGTATACTTAAAATCCCAGGCAAGAAGAATTACTCTGGTTCCTATACCATTCAGTTTTCGAACCAAAGGCACATAATCGCCATCACAACCTAAAAGCGCTACAACATCAAGTCTTTTATGTACAGCTAAATCGAAGGCTTCCAAAGAAAGCCAAACGTCTATGCCCTTTTCCTGAGGACGAAACGAACGTTCATCAACAGGCAGATAGTGTTGAACAACACCCGCTCTAATCAAAACGTCATCAAACATGCGCTCCGCCTTAAGTTTACCTGCATGTTCAGCGGCATCGGCTGAGAAACGACCTCTAAAATAATGCGCCTCAACTATATGAACATATTGAGCATCAAGACCTTCAAATTTGGCAACCTTTTGACGCACAAATTCATGAATTCCATGGATAGATATTCGCGATTTTCTATCGTGATAAAATTTATAGTAATTGCTTACTTCATTTAAGTACCCTCCGTCATAAAACACAGCCACCCTTACCATTCCCTTATTAAATTTCCTATCATTCATCATACCTCCTCGACTTAACTATAATTTTTCCTATATTTACTCTATGTTTAATTATAATTGATTTTATAGAATGTCAACATTTGAAATGCGAATAAAACCCGTCAGGACGCTATTAAAGAAAAAAGCTACGACCCGCAGGCAACAATGCTACAAGTCGCAGCTTAAACTTAGATAATCGACTTATTTAACAGGTTTCTTGCCTAAAGCCTTATCGTCTTTGAATAACTCAGCGATACCTGCAATAGAGGCCATCACATTGCTTGCCTCATAAGGCAGGAAGACCTTATTCGCTCTACCCTGAGCTATCGACTGAAGAGCCTCAAGATATTTAATTGCAAGAAGGTCATTAGTGGGTTTACCTTCATGTATGGCGGCATAAACACCCTTAACAGCCTCGGCTTCACCTTCAGCTATTGCAATCTTCTTAAAACGTTCCGCCTTGGCTACCCGTTCAATAGCCTCGGCTTCACCATCTGCACGTAATATAGCCGATTGCTTTTCGCCTTCGGCTTTAAGAATTCGTGCCTGCCTGTCACCTTCGGCCTTACTAATAGTAGCTTCTTTAACACCATGGGCTTCAAGAACCATGGCTCGTCTTTCGCGTTCTGCACGCATTTGCTTATGCATAGCTTCGGTAACGTCACGCGGCGGTTCAATGCGCTGAAGCTCAACACGGGTAACCCTGGTTCCCCATTTATCGGTAGCTTCATCAAGCACCTCACGAAGCTTGGTATTGATTGATTCACGAGATGTAAGTGATTTATCCAGTGTCAAGTCACCGACAACGTTACGAAGGTTGGTTTGAGCCAGCTTAACTACAGCCAAACGAAAATCACGCACATTATAGGTCATTTTCACAGGGTCTGTAACCTCATGGTAGATAACTGCATCAACTGTAACTACTACGTTATCCTGAGTAATAACTTCCTGCGGAGGAACATCAACTACCTGCTCACGCATGTCAACTAAAGTTATCTTTTCAAAGAATGGATTAACCATATTGAGACCTGAATTAACCGTACGCACGTACTTACCTAATCTTTCAATCAATCCCTTTTGCCATGGCTTAACAATTCTGAGAGATGAAAGAACAATTATACCTATAAAAACAAGAACTACTATGATCAAAGTGATCAGAATACCCATTTTATTCCTCCTTGGGTTTAACTATCAGTCGAACGCCTTCTATGCGAACAACTTTTACCTTACTTCCAACTTCAATAGGTTTATCGTCGTATCCCTCGATACATTGGGCGCGCCATTCTTCATGTTCAACTCTGACCAAACCCTTTGAAGTAAGCATATTTATTGATTCAATAACTATCCCTGTTTTACCAATCATTCTATCTCCGGCAATTCCTTCCTGAGGAGCCCCCTTTGTAATTTTTTTAAAGAACACACGGGATAATGCGAACAAAACAAAGGAAACGACTGTAACCGCTAACAATTGAGACCAAATAGGAAGCTTAAGAAAAGCAAATAACGCTCCTACAACAGCGCCAATTCCGAACCACATCAGGGCAAAGCCTGCCGTAGCCATCTCTCCTATAAAAAACGCTACAGCGACAACAACCCACACTATCAACATTATTGTGTTGGGACTCATCAATTAACCTCCTACGATTATCTAATGCTTTTGCAAACAGATGATTTCGCCATCAGTAATACAATCCATCTTCCCATTTTATTCACTCCGCTACTATCCTTTAAGGATATTGCTTTAATTAAAGATGTCAAGAAACCAATCCGTAAGTTTCCTTTATTTTATTACTAAATTAGCTATTTAACTTAAGACAGCTGCATGCTTGACAGGTCTTATTTTGGACGTATATTGAATACAAAAGAAAAATTAAAAGAATCCATTAGGAGGATTAAGTGCTTAAAATACGCGCTTCTCTTAATAACATACGTCCCTATAAACCTGGGAAACCTACAGAAGAGTTAATTCGAGAGTATAATATATCTGGAGAAATTGTTAAACTTGCCTCTAATGAGAACCCCATTGGAGCCTCACCAAAGGCAGTGTCTGCAATATCACAGGTACTCAACCAAATTCATCTCTACCCTGACAACTCATGTCACGACCTTGTTGAAAAGCTCTCTGCAACCAACAACATTCCGACAAATCAGGTAATTGTTGGCAACGGATCGGTAGAGCTTATTCTACATACCGCCCTTACTTATTTGGAACCCGAAGCGGAAGTTATTATGAGTGACATTAGCTTTGTTATGTATCGCATAGCCGCACATATTGCAGGAGCTAGGCCTGTTGTAGTTCCTGTAAAAAACTATAAGCATGACCTACAAGCTATGCTTGAAGCAATTACCGATAAGACAAGATTGATTTTTGTTGATAATCCGAATAATCCCCTTGGATCCCTAATTCACAGCAGGGAAATGGACAATTTTATTGCCCAAGTTCCAAATAATATTCTGATAGTCATGGATGAAGCCTACTACGAATACGTAGACAGCATGGATTACCCCAATTCACTGCAATATATTCACGAAGACAACAATATAATCACACTGCGGACATTTTCTAAAATCTATGGACTTGCCAGCCTTAGAGTTGGATATGGATTCTCTACGCCAGAAATAATTCAAAACCTTAGAAGGGTTTCACTACCTTTTGCTGTGAACCGCATTGCACAAGTTGCGGCCATTGAAGCGCTTGACGATAAGAATCACAGGGATGAAAGCAAGGCGGTAAACGAAAAAGGAAAGGTATTCCTAACAAAAGAGCTTGAAAAAATTGGGCTTGACTATGTTCCTCCCTACGGCAACTTCATATTCGTGCTATTTCCCCAGGAAACTGCTCCAATACATCAAGCATTGGAACGCAAGGGAGTAATTGTACGCCCTGTTGGAATGAAAAACGCATTACGAGTATCTATTGGAACTCAGGCTCAAAATCAGCGTTTTATTACCGCTTTGACGGAGATAATGAACAATCCATCTGTAAAGCAATAGGATGTTCATCTATTTAATATACATAATAAGTAGACCGAAACGCATTAAGCAACCAAAAGATTGTTGCTTATCTGTTATTTAGAATACAGGAGAGATTGAACATGGAATTTAGAACAATGCCTTTTGACCTCATCGTAAGAATAAACTTCATTGCCATGCTTGTATGCGCAATATTTATGTTCACTATTCCCTTTATTCCAACAATTAAACAATGGAGTTTTACTGCTCCTTGGTGGATGCTTTGGTTTGCTCCGACTCTCTTTACCTTAATAATCATTTTTATTTTCGGATTCTCACCCATTGCCTACATAATCACAGACAATGAACTTATAGTAAAAAGAAGATTTATGGGAGCAAAGAAGTTCCCCTTAAGAAACTTCAAAACAATTGAAAAAACCGATGGTAACTTCAAATGGCTCACTCAGAGAATAGTAGGCAATGTAGGACTATTTGGATATTTCGGAATATTCAAAAACAATCAATGGGGCGTTTTTACAGCTTACGCAACAAATGCAGACAACTCACTGGTCATAAAAGGAATTCAAACTATTGTTATATCACCTACCGAACCTGATTATTTCTGTGAAGTATTCCGGGCAAAATTACAACTTGTTTATAATAAAAATCGCTAGAATAGACCATGGTCTCAAGTTAAATATTGTTTCTTAAAACTCATCTTCCAGCAGGTAAGACAAACCAACGCGACCTGTATTTTTGAAAAACCTAACACTTTCCCATTCGTTTTCTACTACACGATGATAAGTGCCTATTATATGAACACTATCTCTTGGATCAATTTTGCGTTCATTAGAAATCATTAGTATTAGCTTACCGTTACCTGCAATATTCCAACAGTTCTCTTCAATAAAGCGTTCACATTCAGCATCAAAAGCTTCCACTTGCCTTACCATTATCACCCTTGTTTCCTTAGAAGTCATAATATTCTACACTTTCATTCTTAGTTCATCGAAATTTCATCTAACCAGAGTTTTGCCTTGTCAGCAGTTTGGAAAAAAGCTGTTTTCATATATTTATTTAATGAATCCATAAACACCACCCCTACCATTTTTACCTCAGGGCGACTGCCTACCAAAGCAACTTTTTTTACGCCAATGTTGCCCATTAGTTGAATTAATAAATCTTGCCCTTCCTGATCTGGAAAAGAAGCAAGCTCCGATATATCAAGAATAGCTTTAGAACATTTTCTGGGGGGAATCCACTTGACGCGCTCTCCCAATAGCTTAATTTCCTGATTACTACAGCGTCCAATTAAACTTATCAGCAGAAGTCCATTTTCATCATCTATATATATACTATGTTTCATAGGCGCTCCTGAATATTATTAACCTTATCGTCATCAAACAGTCGTGCAGGAGGTTTTTAATTGAGAACAGCGACTATGCATTTAGCCCCTTTTCTATTATTATATTTCCCACATGAACATATTTTATTGTGGACTAAACTTAGCTAAGGTCAATACTATAGATACCCTACCCTGCTACGTAAGTCAAAGGACTTAGACAATTACATTCCCCCAGGCATTTTCAAAACATAGGCAGTTAAGGTTCTGCTAAACTAATCCCTTAGCCACTGCATAACGAGTCAATTCGGCTGTAGAATGCACATTTAGCTTTTCCATTATATGCGCCCTGTGAGTTTGAACCGTTTTGAAACTTATTTTGAGTATTTCCGAAATTTGCCTGCTTGTATAACCTTCAGCAATTAACTTAAGAATCTGACGTTCTCTGGCAGTTAGTTTATCGGGACCATGGCGCGAAGAACGCAATTCAGAACCCTGTAATTGCCTGCGAAGTTTTTCCGAAACCGAAGGCGAGAGAAAAGTTGAACCTCCATAAACGCTTCTCACCGCTCCTATTAAATCAGAAACTACTACATCTTTTAGAATGTAACCGGAAACCCCGACCTTAAATGAATCTATTATGTACTCTTCGTCATCAAACATGGAAAGAATGAGTATTTTCGTTTTAGTAACCTTCTCGCGTATTTTCCTTGCCGCCTCTACTCCCGATAAAAGAGGCAACTGCATGTCAAGAACCACAACGTCAGGTTCAAGTTCAATGCAAGTCTCAACACCCTTCAATCCATCCGAAGCTTCCCCAATTACTTCTATATCTTCTTCTCTATCAAGCAATGCACGGATTCCTTTCCGTACAACTGTATGATCGTCGATAAGAAGAACTTTTATAGTATCAGACATTAGGTCTCCTCCTGTGGTAGTTTACCCAACTCTCTATCAATTTCAAGCTCTATCCGTAACTCCGTACCCTTACCCAGCGTTGATTCAATTTTCATCTCACCACCAATTAAAGCCACCCTCTCACGCATAGAATTAAGCCCTAGTCCTTGAGACTTAGCAAGTGTTTCCGACACATCAAAACCTTCACCATCATCCTTTATAGATATCATCAAGCGATTCTGTTCATATGCAAATACAATTTCAATCTCATCAGCATCGGCATGTTTAATTGCATTGTTAACAGATTCTTGAATTATTCTGTAAAGCATTATCTCGGTATCAGAATCAGCCCTTGGAATTGTATCTTCACCGCGAATTACAAAACTTATTCCCATACCTTCGGCAACAGATTTTCCCAATGCCCTAACAGCTGCTCCAAGACCCAAATTATCTAATGCTGGAGGACGCAATTCATACGATAAATCGCGAATAAATTTTTGTGTTTCCATAACCATTTGTTTTGCATCTTCTAAATTGGCCTTTTCCTTTTGCAAAGCGTTTAATTCAGGAGTCGAAAGCAACAAAGATACACCTGTTAACTGCTGAGCTATTTCGTCGTGAAGTACTCTAGCAATCCTACGTCTTTCTTGCTCCTCAATCTGTACCAACTTAACGTTTAATGCAATAATCTGACTCTCTCTATCTTGAAGCTCTTCGTATGACTTTGCAAGCTGCCTGGATTTTATATCTGTAGCCAGAGCCGAGGAGAAAATTTGTGACGCCGTCCATAAAAGCCTCATCTCTTCAAGCGTCCATTCTCTTTCACGCTTTAGCTCCTCAAAACCGATACCGCCCCAGAACTTACCCTCCACAAATATAGGCAAAATTAAAACAGACAGCACTCCTCTATCGGCATAATATTCCCTTTCACTACTTGGAAAATCTTTTACAAGACCCTGTATATGAACACCTGTAGAAAGTTTCTCGAACCATCTTTCAAAACCATCGGCGTAGCAAATCTTCTCGGGGAATTCTCCTTCAATCTGTTCTTCCTTACGTAACCACCAGTGCTTATTTATCATAAATACTTTTCCTTCGTCACCGTCTCGATTAGTAAATAAATAAACACTGCTGACGTTTGTAACTTGTCCCAAACGCGATAAAAATTCACTAGCGGTATCATTCGATATGCCTTCGCTTAAAAATTGAGATGACAGCTCAAACAAAGCCTTCTCATAACTCATGCTCAAACGTAAAGATTCCTCAGCTTCTTTACGCTCGGTAATTTCTCTAGCAACCCCCTGTGCAGCCATAACATTTCCCCTATCGTCCTTTATCCAATTCCAACTTATAGCAAGCCAATGCCTTTTGCCATTAGCGTCAAAAACCTCGCAGTCTACTTCCTGAACCGCATACTTTTCCCTTAATGATTTTGAGAAAATAGCACCCATCATAACCATTTCATCACGTGGCATCTTGTTAATAAAGGAATCCGGCAAAGTTCCTATCAACTCCTCGCTTGTAAAACCAAGTTTAGCAATTGCAGACGAAACGTAGAGAAGTTGCCCAGTAGGCGACAAAAGAAATATTATATCTTCCGAAGTTTCTACAAGAGTACGGTAACGTTGCTCCGACTCTGCCAAAGCTTCTTCAGCCAATAACCTTTCCTGTTCCTCAAAATAACGATCTATGACAGTACCAATAATTCTGACAATAGTCTTGAAAGCCTCTACTTCGATAGTATTCCATTGACGATGGGCAATACATTCATCCATACCAATAAAACCAAAGAACCCGTTACGTAGAAACAATGGAGCAATAAGCATTGAAAGCGCACTGCCTTTTTCAAAAACTTTTTTATCCTCCGGCGGTAGGGATGATATCTCAAGGGCCACAACTTCATCAGAAAGTAATCTTTCCTTAACGTATGGAATATCGTCAAACAGAAAAGCGTTCTCCGGCATTCTATAACATCCTTTATCAACCCATTGATTAAGAAAGGCGAACTTTTTGCCCTGAGCATGATTTTTAGCAAAATAGACCCTGCTTACACCGGAGGTACTGCCAAGAATTTCAAGGCAATCCCGCATAAAGTCATCAAAGCTATCAATCGCTATCGACTTATTCATAACCTGAGTAAGGGCGGTTTGGTATATAAGTCGAAGACGAAGTTCGTTTTCAACCTTCTTCAATTCAGTAATATCTGTTAATACTCCTAAGGTAGCCGAAAAGTTCCCTGAGGAATCAAATATAGGGGCAGCTGTTACCAAGAGATTTCTAAGTGTGCCATCTCTATGAATCATACTTATTTCGTAACGAGAAGCTTCTCCGCGCAATCTTTTAATTGTTTCATTTTGAATAACTTCAACATCCTCAGGCACAACTAACTCAAGGAAACTTAATCCTATCAAGTCTTCCTGCGAGTAACCCAACAACTCCGACATCTTGGGATTAACATAAATAAACTTCTCATTTATATCCAACAGACCTATGCCTTCATCGGCTGAATTAACAAGGGTACGGTAAAGTTCTTCTCTTTCCCGCAAAGTTTCTTCAGCAAATTTGCGTTCAGTAATATCGCGAATTAAAACCAAATCCGCAGGTCGTCCCTGAAAAGCTATTCTACCTGCATTAAGTTCAACATACACCTTCCTGCCATTTTTGGCCACCAAAACAACTTCATAAACCGACTCAAGGTCTTCCCCATCCAACCTACGTTTATATCTTCCCTGCACAGCAGACAAATCGGCAGGAGATATATAACGATGAAACTCTGTATCTAAAGTTTCTTCAACAGAATAATCGAGCATTTCGGCAAGACGCGGATTCAAATACTTAAGCAAACCATCTTGGACAATAACAATACCGTCATTGGCACGCTCAACCAAATTTCGATACTTTTCCTCACTTTCCTCAAGGGCTGCGGCGGTATTTATCCTATTTGTAATATCTTCTGTAAGGATAACTACTCTGTTGACCTCACCTGCAGCATCTTTTATGGCGTAAAAATGGTGCGAAATCCACCGAGCTGCGCCAGGACGAGGGTTTTTTATTTCCAATTCGGGAATATGAAGATATCCGCCTTCCGAATATATTTTTTTAATCTCAGCCTGCCATTTGCCAAGATAACTATCTGTGGAATCAAACTGAAATTCACTGCGCTCACGTGTTAAATCCTCAAGAAGCGCTTCATGAGGAATTCCCCAAATTCGACACCATGAATCATTAACGCTCAACAACTTACCTGTTTTACCTCTCACAGATACCGCCAATGGAGAACGCTCTATAACCGCACGACTAAACTCTTCAGATTCCCGAAGCGCTTCCTCAACCCGTTTTCGTTCAGTAATATCTCTGACTATTGCCAGAATCATTACTTCCTCACTAAATTCCAAACGATTAAGGGATACCTCGGCATCAAAAGTTGTTCCGTCTCGCCTTAGATGTTTCCAGTAAAACCTTTGGGTAAATCCATTATAAACTTTATTTATTAATTTCTGAGCTTTTTGTTCCGACAATAAACCGTCAGGTTGCAAAAGAGGCGAGAACTCATAAGGAGCTTTACCAATAAGTTCTTCCTTTTTGTATCCAAACAAGTCAAAGGTTTTAGAATTACAGTCTATAAACGCCCCGTCTTTCATAAGAAAAATGGCATCATCTGCATTCTCAAAAAGTATACGGTACCTCTTTTCGCTCTTTAGAATAGCATTCATACTTCGCAAATCACGAATCTGACGAATCACCACGTCAACTATATCTTCAAGATAAACTACCACTTCCCTGCCTGGACGTTTTCCATTAAAAGGAGCATCAACCAAAAGATAGCCCTCAATTGAACCATCACTTCCCAACATGGGTACGAACAGTTTATCATCAGATTGCCAATCAGCAGATATATGCAACGATTCCTCAGGCTGAATTGCATGATTATAATTCTCAATTAATACTTCTCCTAATTCACAAGGAATAAAAAATGAATTACTTATCCTGCACTCTTTTGGAAAAGTTTGTAAAAATAACCGCTTGCTGGATGAAACTATTCTCCGCATTTCTTCAAATTCTTGTTTTTTCAAACCAATCTGTCCTACAAAAGCAATCTTTTCTTCATCATTGTTGAGTAAAATCATCAGCACCTTTTTGAAAAGTCCGGCATCCCTTATCGCTTGAACCCCCAATTGCAAGCAAGCTTCATGTGAATTAGCTTCCCGCAAATCGTTTAGAAGGCTGACCTTAATTCGCCTTTGTAATTCTAACAAATTCCTTTCTGTAACATCCCTTACAATTCCCTGAATAACCTTTTTACCACCTATTTCAATAAGACTTGACGATACCTCTGCCGGAAAAACCTTTCCTGTCTTTTTAAGAAACTCCATCTCAAATGAAGCCACTCCTCGTTTTTTTATCTCCTCAAATGAAGCCTTCAACTTCTCTATCTCGTACTCGGGATGTATTTCCATGATTCTAGAACCAACAATATCCTCCCTGCTACATTCAAATAAACTAAGCGTCAATTCATTAACATCAATTATAACACCTTCAAGATCGTAAATTAGTACCGCATCTGTTAATCCCTGAAATAGGATACAATATTTTTCCTCCAACTCCCGAAGCGATTCTTCTGCAAGTTTTCGTTCAAGCACTGTTGAAAACATTCTTATAACCAACTCAAAAAACCGCTTATTCTGTTTAGGAATCTGCATTGCCTCTTTACCCGCCAAGTGTATTACACCCAACAGTTGGCCTCTGCTACCTGTAATTGGCCAAGAAATTATTGCTTTTATTCTACTTACTGCAAATCTATTTTTGAAACGAGCATATAATGAATGCTTACTAACATCAGGTGCAAAAACATATTCCTTGGTACGTGCAACATAAGTCGCAAGATATTTTTCATCATCTATGGCTTGTATCGGAGTACTCTCCTCAATAGGCCCATCCCCCCAAATACCAGTCATAGCCTTCAAAACCAAAGTATTATTCGCTTGATTATATAGTTGAACCGAACCGGTATCAAAATTCAAAATCTTAACTAAGCCTTCAAGCACCTTATTACAAATACCTGGAACATCCACAGCCAAAACTGAAGCCTTTGCTATTATGGAAAAGGCTTCTCGTTCACTTTTAAGTAACTCTTCTGTATACTTCTTTTGTGTAATATCTCTTATAACTGTAACTATTCGTGTTACTTCATTATTTTCATCTTTAACAGGAATCTTTTTAGTCTCGGTCACAACCAGTTTTTCGGAAAAAATATTCTCTTCTGTGGTAAATAAAGGCTCTCCTGTCCTCCACACCTTATTATACTCTTCTTTTTTGATTTTTGAATCAAGGAATGGGAATACTCCGAATAAATTCATGCCTACAATATCACGTTCAAGTTTCATACCTAGATTTTCTATCCATCGACTCATCGCAGAGTTATGTATTAAGATATTCATATTCCGGTCAACTACACAGATAGCATCTTCCAGAGAATTAATAGTTGAAGTGGATAGCTCTTCTGAAGCTCGCATTCGCACCTGCGCTTGAACTTTATCGGTTACATCAATACAATGCCCAAGTCTAGCCGGCTGACCTTTATAGGTTATAGTTCGCGTATATACTTCAACATAGGCTTGGGAACCATCTTTACGAATAATTTTGAAGGAATAGCTATGTGAAGTATTGACAAAGTTTTTCCTCTCTGTAATTATGTTTTCTAAATTTTCACGATCTTCCGACGCTACAATATCACCGGTATGCATAGAAGTCAATTCATTTATCGAATATCCTGTTATACGCGACATATGTTTGTTTACATATAGGAAACGACCTTCACTATACACATAAACACCAATTAAGGCAGATTCTGAAAGCGACTTATACATTTCATAGGCTTCAAGAAGATTAAGCCTTTGAACATCCTTATCTTGCGGCACATGAGGTAAAACCGTGATAACACTTATAATTCCAATAATCTTATCTTGCTCTATTAGAGGAAAAAGGGAAACCGCACCTGCCGAGGGGTTATCGTCAAAAACCATGGCAAATCCATGTAGCGACTGAAATTTCTCCCCCTGTGTAACGCTTTTAAGCAACTTATTTGTATCATCGGTTAAAATTATAAGCTCGGTAAATTCCTTACTCAAAAGTTCGTCTTGGCTATATGAAAATAATTTAAGAAAAGCGTCATTGTACGATATCAGTTTTCCCTTAAAACCCCATACCGCTGCCGGAATTGGCAAATTTTGATAGATTTGATTAAATACATGAGCAACATTAACTGTATTGCTTTCACTTGAAACCATAACTTCATAATAAGGATGCGAAGCCTTACGTCAAGTGAAAGCTTCCGAATGCTCTAAGTAGATGCTAAGGAAAAGCTCCACGCATGCAATAACTTAAAACCCTACGATACAATATTGAACCTACTGCAACAACACTACTTTTCGAACTGAGCGCTTCGGGG
>CAZUXE010000011.1:0-6644 GCA_964624585.1 uncultured bacterium
AACTTTTGACTACTTTTTGATCAACTTATTTTTCCTGCAAATCGTTTTGAATATGGCTCTAGTTATCCTTGACTCCACTGTTTTAATAGATACAATAAATCCGCTTTTTGAAAAGTGAAGCTATAAGCTGCAAAGTATCTATAGTTAGAAAACCTGGAGGCAACATGGCGAAACCTAATATTAAAAAACTCCCAGGGCCTAAATTTGAGGCCATAATTAAAGAAGACAAAAAATATATATCTCCGTCCTACACACGCGACGGTATCTATTCGGTAGCAGCTGAACGCGGTGAGGGGGTTAACGTTTGGGATGTTGACGGTAATCGTTTTCTGGATTTTGCTGCAGGAATTGCAGTATGCGCTACAGGACATTGTCATCCCAAGGTGGTTGATGCCATTTGCGATCAGGCTAAGAAAATTCATCACATGTCAGGAACCGATTTCTACTATCCTCCTCAGGTTAAGCTTGCTGAAATGTTGGTTGAGATAACCCCGGGCGGGATGAATAAAAAAGTATTTTTCTCTAATTCCGGAGCCGAAGCGGTAGAAGCGGCAATGAAGTTAGCGCGTTATAAAACCAAGCGTCCTTATTGGGTGGCCTATTATGGGGCTTTTCATGGACGTACTTTTGGAGCGCTTTCCCTGTCATCATCTAAATACGTACAGCGTCAGCATTTTGCTCCGCTTGTTCCACAAGTGATACATATTCCTTATCCAACCTGCTACCGTTGTCCGTTCAAGCTTGAGTTTCCTAAATGTAAGTACGCATGTCTATCATATGTTGAAGACGTAGTTTTCAAAGGTGAGTTGCCTCCTGAAGAGGTTGCAGCGTTTTTTGTAGAACCTATTCAGGGTGAAGGTGGTTACAACGTTCCTCCTAGCGGATACATGAAGAAGTTGAAGGCTCTTTTGAACAAATACGGTATCCTATTCGTTGCTGATGAAATTCAGGCAGGAATGGGGCGTACCGGAAAGATGTTTGCAATTGAACATGATGGGGTTATTCCTGATATCGTTACAATAGCTAAGGGACTTGCATCCGGTATGCCGATTGGAGCAACTGTCGCTAAGTCTTCAATTATGGATTGGAAGCCTGGTGCCCATGCATCTACATTTGGCGGTAACCCTATAGCTTGTCGTGCGGCTATTGCCACAATTGAACTTCTTAAAAAGGAATTGGTTGAAAATGCGGCTACTGTTGGCGCTTATTTCAAGGAACAACTAGAAGAGTTATCGCAGCGTTGGGATAATATTGATAACGCTCGTGGAAGAGGTTTGATGCTTGCTGTTGAAGTTGTAAAATCCAAGGATACTCGTCAGGGTTGGCCTGAAAAACGCAATGCTATTGTTCGTCAAGCCTTTATGCGTGGACTTATCATCCTTGGGTGTGGCGCGTCAGGCATTCGTTTCATTCCGCCACTAGTTGTTACTCGTGAAGATGTTGATACTGCTATGTCCATAATTGAGGATACCCTTAAAGAGGTTTTCAAAAAATAGGGGTTATCAATTCTGATATTCTAAGGCCGACCTTCGGGTCGGTCTTTTTTTTAAGTCTCAAAGCAAGAAAATACTATACAGATATCTTCTTAGTTCACCTCTAATCCATTCCTCAAGATTGAATTTGTATTTGCTAATTGTTTTTCTTAAATGGGATGAAGAGCATAAGGGCTGCGACCAAGAGCATGAAAAAGGCTGAGAGTAGTGTAAAACGGAAGCTGAAACCGAAGGAGATGTGAAAAAATCCTAATGTAGTATCGAAATTTGGAATCCCGATAGTAATTCCTTGAATAAGAAAACTACGCATAAGCGATTCTGGTTTAAGTACGTGGGCAAGCGCTGAGGAGAGGGCTGTTCCTAACAGTGTCCCAAGTAAGGCTCCCCATAGTGTGCCTGCAAGCCTTTGGCTTCTTGTTTCCTTATTTTTTTTCTCAACCATATTTAATTCTACCTTAAGATGCCTTAGAGTCAATTGCAGGAAATTTCAAACGAGGAAGAATAGCGCTAACTACTATGCCGACAATTACACCTGAAATTGTTCCAAGAATAATAAGTAGGGGAGCAAGGTAGAATACGTTTAAGCTTCTAACTACAATAAGGTAGGCTATTCCTAATTGAAGTGTGTTGTGAGCAGCTCCACCAATTGCGCTTATGCCTATTGCTGAAACTTTATTCCTAAGTATAGTTTTGAAGAAAACCATTATCCAATACGAGGATACACCTGCACCTAATGCGAATAGGAAGAAGGGGGAAAGGAATCTGCCGGAGAACAAGGAACCTACAACTATCTTTAGAATTAGAACCAGAAAGCCATCCATAGGGGAGAGCATATATAGGGCAAGAAGAACTCCTACATTGCCTATGCCTATTCTTAACCATGGGATAGGTAGTGGAATTAAGTTCTCTACCGTATAAAGAGCTACGGATAATCCTGCCAAAAGCGCTAAATTGCGTTGCCTTGGTGTTAGAACTTTATTAAGGTTTCCTGAAGCACCCGCATTCATCTTATCAATAGCTTACAGCGTCTGTTTTAGCTGAGCCTTCAATGGAAACCACTATCTGGTTAGGTAGGCAGACAAGGCTTTCTCCAGGCTTTGAGATTTTCCCTTGACGCATACATATTTTTCTTGGACAGCTGGCTTGACTTATCCATACATGTTTTTTTTCTACCGTTATTCTTGTGATACCCAAGGGGCCTTCTACCTCCACTGTAGTATCAATTAAAGCGAAAACCATAGTTCCTTCAGAGCTTACAATCTTTATGTTTTTTGCGCTGGACTTGTTTTGAATGAATAGTATCAAGATTAGACTGGATACACCTAATGCTGCAAGTATAGCGACAACGAAGATGTCACCTTTTTTGAAGATAGGGTTCACAGAATCAGGTCAAGCTTTCTGCCGCAGTTTTCACAGCTATTTTCTTTAATATTCTTTAGAAGTATGCCGTAACCGGTACGTTCGACAAGTAGGGTAGAGCATTCGGGACAGTAGGTGTTTTGACCGGTTGGTAGCATAATATTACCCAGATAAACGTAGGGTAGTCTGCTTTTAGCTTGTTCGTATGCGGCTAGCATTGTTTTTACAGGAGTTGGCGGGGCGCTAAAGGATGCGTGAGGAAAGTAACGCGATATATGCAGTGGAATAGTTGGTTCCAAACCTTCTATAAATGAAATAACTTCATTGAAAGCTTCCGCTGAATCATTTACGTCTGGTATAATAAGGTTCGTAATCTCTATATGAACCCCTGCCTGATGCAACATAACTATGGTTCTGATAACGCTTTCTCTATCGCCTTTTAGCACCTTTTTGTAAAATTCCGCATCTCCTTTAAGATCAATATTGGCGGCATCAATATAAGGTAGGAGTTTTCGTAAGGGAGCTTCATTAATTGTTCCGTTTGATACAATTACGTTGTAGAGTTCTTCTTTGTGTGCTTGTTGAGCAGTATCTAAAAGATACTCATACCATATCAGCGGTTCTGTATAAGTATAGGCAATACCTCTGGATGCGGTTTTTTTTGCAAGTTCAACAAGTTTTTTGGGAGGAATCTCTTCAAAGCGGGTTCGTTTCCGTGATATCTCTATATTCTGACAAAAAGGACATGCTAAATTGCAGCCATTGGCGGCTACTGAGAAGATTGAAGAGCCAGGGTGGAAATGATAGAGTGGTTTTTTCTCAATAGGGTCAAGATGTCCGCTGACCACAGCTGCGTAGGTTTCAGCAACTAATCTACCTCCCAGATTGCGTCTGGCCATACAGAAACCAAGTTCGCCATTGTCTAAAATACATTCATGAAAACATAGCTCACAGCGGATTTTTCCGTCCGATTCCCTACTGTAGTACATTGCTTCTTTCATGGCTTTTTTATTTCAGGGAAACCTTTGGTAGTCAGTACAGTAGTATCTTTAAGAACAAGCATACCTTCAAGGCCATCAATTGAATCCAGTAAATTTATTCCGTCTGCTGCCATTATGAAAAGAGCAGTTGCCCATGCGTCGGCTTCAAGGGCGTTTTTTGCAATAACTGTAGCAGAAACCGCCTTCCTAGCAGGGTAGCCTGTGGCTGGATTTATTAGATGATGGTAACGGACGCCGTCTATCTCAATAAAATTTTCATAGTCTCCAGAGGTTGCAACAGCTCCTTCAACAATAGTAATTATTCCTAGCAAGTCTTGTTGATAAGGATGCTTGATACCTATAGTCCAGCCTTCCCGTTTTTTACCAAAACATCTTATATCACCACCTGCGTCAATTAGGCCGGTTGTTACTCCTAAGTTTTGGAGAGTTTTAACAGCCTTGTCAACAGCGTAACCTTTAGCTGCTCCTGAAAGGTCAAGTTCTACTGATTGTGTAAATATGGAATCACCACGAATTGTAATGTTTCTATAATCAACCAATTGCATGGTTTTCTTTAGATCCGATGTATCTGGAAGTTTTCTTTGTGTATCGGTTGAATCATAGAAGCCCCATAACTTAAGTAATGGGGCAATGGTTGGGTCAAATGCTCCTGATGAAAGTTTGCTAACTTTTAGTAGCTGTGAAATTAGATATGCAAGTTCTTTTGAATAGCAACGTCCGGTTCTATTTAATTCTGTAACAATACTTTTGGGCTTAAATCTGGAGCTTAGGTCTTCAATGCTATCAATTTCTGCAAAAGCTGAATTAAAGCATTGGCTTTCTGATAGCTTATTTATTTCCCACAGTTTGATTGTTACATAGGTGTCCATGGGAAACCTGGTTTGCTCTACTGTATTTTGCCTGCATCCTGAAAGGCTCAAAGCCCCAAGAATCAATAATAAATAGAATAGCGAGGAGAATTTCATTAATCAATAATACATCCATTTACAGTAGTGTCAATAATTGACATCAAGGGTAAGTAGTCTATACTCAATAAATGAGAAAAAAGTATGCGTCCTTAATTTTAGGTTTCATGATTATCTTGCTTGGGACTTCGTCTTCATGTGAGAATGATAATGAACTTCGGTATGCGCTTGCAGAGCGTAGCTATCAACTTGGTTTTATAGAAGGTATGATATTTACCCTTGATGCAGCTTCGTTGTTTCTTGCAGGTACTGTTACTGCTGAGGAGATTGATATTGAATCAGAGGCTATGCGTGTTTGGAAGGTTTCAGCTAACCCTGTATTAAATGATTACTGTGATTCTTTGGGTGTTGTTTATGATGACTCCATATCAAATGGTCTTCTTGGAATATATAGAATGGGATTCTCTACCGGTATAGTTGAAGGGGAGCGTTATGTTGAACGTACAATTATTAATTCTGATACAACAACCAGTGAGACCCAGTTAGATGAAAGACAGCGGGCTAAACTGTCGTTTGAAGCGAATCAAGAAGAGTTATTGTATCTTCTTGATGGAGTGAGAATTTATAAAAAACAGGCGATTGAGTCGGTAGATACCATTCCTTAATTTATCGAAACCCTGCGGTAGACGCATTACTATAATTCCGTGCGATTTTTCCATAGATTAAGATATACGCGAGTTAACCTACATAAGTAGCAAAAACATAGGTTTTATCTGCAGTTAATTATGGGCCTTAAGCTGTATCCTTATCTAGATGGTGCAGTGTCTTAGGTTAAGGATTAGAACCTGTTGCGAATAGCGTCTATTTTGCCTAACTCAGCTTTTGCATAAGAATAAATTTCGGAGTTAGTTCTTCTAGGATAATCTTTGAGCATAGTTTCTAGCAACTTCTCAGCTTTATCCAAATTACCTGCGCTAATGTAGTTTCTGGCAGCTTGCAATTTAGCGAAAGAAATAAATCCTGATTTTGGATATTTCTTTTCCAGCTCCAAATATTTCTTTGCAGCTTGTTCAAAAAGTCCCTGTTCTTCAAGACAGTTTGCTTGCATATAAAAGGCTGCTCCTTTAAGAAATGATTGTTTATTTTTATACTTTTTCTCAAAGGTTTCAAATGCGTTCAAAGCGTCAGCATAGCGTTCCTGTTCATAAAGAACACGTCCAAGGTAAAAATGGGCTTTTTGACCTGGGATGGTGCGAGGGTAACGCATGGCGATATTGCGAAGAGAATCTTCTGTAACCTGCGGATTTTGCACCATAAATTGTATGGCATTCATTAAGCCTAATGATGCCTCAGGGGGAGGGGCTTTGTCATTGGGGGTGTCGGATGAAATACGGTTGAGTAAAATTGCGCCAAAAACAATTATACCTACTATTGTTAAACTTGTAATTATTGCCTGAAATGGTGATTTTTGAAAGTATGCAACAATTTTTTCCACAGTATGAGTAAAGGCGTCTTCTCTATGAATATGTTTATGTCCGCCTCTGAATGGTGATTTAGCTCTTTTAGCCATGTAACTCCTTACTTTTTGCCCTGCGATTTTGTTTTACAAAATCACCGGAACCCCAATTTGTTCACTTTGCGGTAAAAATCCGCGTTGTTTAATAATTTCATAAGACCTTAGAATTCAAAGTCTTAAAACTCATTTTCATACCCCCGGAGGGATTCGAACCCACGGCCTATGGTTTAGGAAACCATCGCTCTATCCGTCTGAGCTACGGGGGCTGTTAAATTTTAGAGAACTATCCTGTAGAGTTCTCTAAGTTCAAAGTGCTTCACGCCTAAACTTTCCTAAAGTTTAGCTCTCTTAGGCTAAATGTCAACCGTAA
>CAZUXE010000011.1:6744-35315 GCA_964624585.1 uncultured bacterium
TTTTTTCATCAAAGTGTCAACTAATTAAGAATTCTATCCTTTGAATTTTCTCACAATATTTATAAAATTTGTAAATATTTCGTAATGATATTCGGTATGTTCTACTTCAGGATGAAATTGAACCCCGTAGAGAGGTCTATTTTTATGTTTAATGGCTTCAAATGCGCAATCTTTAGAATGGGCAAGGGTTGTGAATTCTGGAGGAAGTTCGTAAATTTCGTCATTATGAGAACCCCAAACTGTGAATCTTTCGGGTAAATCTTTGAATAAATCGCTAGGTTCTGTTATTATCAACTCAAGCTTACCGTACTCAGGAATTTTGGAAGGTCCTGCGGAGCCTCCGAAATGTAGGGCTAGAAATTGGTGACCAACGCATATTCCTAGAATAGGGATATTAAGTTTATCCAGATACTCTTCTGCCAATCCCAGCTTGAGAGTTTCTGAACCAATACGAGGCGCTCCGCCTGAGAAGAGCAGACCGTCAGTGTCAATTTTGTCAACAGGTGTGGTGTTGGGGATTATTTTTGTATCCACTTCCAGTTCTCTAAGCATTCGCCATTCACGATGCGTCCACTGGCCTCCATTATCTACAACGTCAATCTTTATCATCTTTTGTTGTTATTCCCACTCAATAGTGCCAGGAGGTTTGTGGGTTACGTCATAGACTACACGTACAATTTCCTGCATAGCATTTGTGATACGAACACTAATTCGTTCCAAGATATCAAAAGACAATCTTGAGGCTGAAGCCGTCATGCCGTCAAGGCTCTGCACGGCGCGGATTACAACTGTTTCGCCGTAGGCCCTTACGTCGCCACGGACACCTACGCTTTTTACCGGAAGAAGTACAGCAAAGTACTGCCATGGGAGTTCACATTCATTACGCCTAGCTGCAGTTTCAAGCTCTTCTTCTACTATTGCGCAAGCTTCTCTAAGGATATTTGTGCGTTCCTCTGTTGGTTCACCAAGTACTCTTACGGCAAGGCCTGGGCCTGGAAATGGTTGTTTTTCTGCAAATTCTAAGTCCATGTGTCTTGCAAGTTTGCGAACCTCATCCTTGTACAAATCACGTAGAGGTTCTACAAGCTTCATTTTCATATCTTTTGGTAAGCCGCCAACATTGTGATGTGATTTTATGGTATCTCGCAATTCTCCACCTGATTCAATCCAGTCAGGTGCAATAGTGCCTTGGATTAGGGTATCTGCTCCAACTTTTTCTGCCTCGCGTTCAAAAACTTTGATGAACAAGTTGCCAATTATTTTTCGTTTGCGTTCAGGTTCACTAACCCCACGCAGGGCTTTATAAAATTCCTTTGAGGCATCAATGAAGTGGAGGTTTAGGTCAAGACTTTTCAGTAGTTCTTGTACTTTTTCAGCTTCACCTTTACGCAGGTAACCGGTATCCACAAATACAGTGACCAATTGTTTACCAATGGCTTTATTTACCAGTACGGCTGCGGTAGTTGAGTCTACGCCGCCTGAACAAGCAATAATAGCTGTTTCTTTGATTTCATCCTTTAGTTTTTGTATGGACTCTTCAACGAATTTGCTTACGTCACGCATTGCTAATTCTACGGTGTGGATAATGAAAGTCAAGAATTGAATATGTTTTTAGGACAATTAAGGAAATATCCGGGTCTACCACAGTAGCCCTAAGCGTGCGGCAAGGTGTAGGCAAACCGCCGCTGATATCCCACAGGTGATTGCTATAACAAAAAACGCTGTCGCGGGTATTTTTCTATTCTTTTTGCTCCAGCCAATGAATAAAAGCACGGCTCCGGTAGTGGCTAATGCAGTGGCGATTAACGATAAAATTATTCCCCAAATGCTCATAATAAAGCTTAACGAAAACGTGGCGCTTGTCAATTACTCTTATGTTGACCTCTATTGCAGATTTTATAAAATTAAAATATGAAGCAAATTTTGCTGACTAACGATGATGGCATTGATGCCGCAGGGATTAAGACGCTTGAAAGAATTCTTAATTCTCTTGGGAAAATACGGGTTGTTGCTCCAGCTAGTGAGAAATCTGGGGCCTCTCATAGTTTGACTATTGGAAAACCTGTAAAAATTGAAGAACGTGATCTCTATCATACAGCTATCTACGGTACTCCTACAGATTGTGTTCTTTTGGCTCACCACTCTCTTATGAAAGGGGAAATAGACATTGTAGTATCTGGAATTAATATTGGCTACAATCTCGCAGATGACGTTCTTTATTCAGGAACAGTTGCTGCGGCAATGGAGGGTAGAATTCTAAGGTATCCGGCAGTGGCGGTTTCAGGTCCAAGGGATCACTTTCAAATAGCAAAAGCGTCTTTGGATTTTGTTCATGATTTATGCAAAATGCTTATAGATTGCGGACAACTTGCATTCTTAAATGTTAATCTTCCTATAGGAGAGCCTAAGGGGGTTCAAGTTACACGTTTAGGAAAGCGCATATACAAAGATGTGGTTGATAAAAAAATGGACGAGAATGGTGAGTGGCATTTGATTCTTTCCGGTGAGATGTGTAGTGTGGCTATGGAGGGTTCAGACACAGAGGCAGTTGAGGCTGGATTTATTTCCGTTACCCCCATGCACCTTGATCTTACCGCCTATGAAGATATTGATGAGTTATTTGAAGATTTGCAAGAATTAGATAGTTTTCGACTTCTTAATAATTTGGTAGATTAACGGATGTGGAATTCAACAATATCACCGTCCTGTAAAATATAATCGCGGGCGACTCTTATTCCATCCATTTCTTTATTCCACAAGCGGGCGTATTTTAGGTTTTTGGCGAAATCTTTATGTAGGTGATGTGCAGCGTCAAGCAGTACGGAGTCTTTTTTCAATATCACAGGGTCGTTCTTGTCTGCTTCTTTACCAGGTTGTTTAGTATAAACGCGCACTATATGTAGTTTATCAAATATTGCCTGTGAGACCTTTTCCAATCCTATCAACTGCTCAGCAGCTGTATGAAGACATTCTACCGAGTATTCAATTGGTTCGTCATTACGTTTATCTATCATAGTAGCAATCCATATTACATTTTGCAATCGATAGTTGTCAATTTCTTTCTTGAGTTCCACAATATCGGTGTCAGCTTTGCTTTTATCAGATGCTTGAAATGTAGCCAGAACTATGTCGGCGTTCCTTAGGATTCCCCATTGCCATGGATCGGTGTGTTCTGCAATCATTGGAGGCATATCAATAAGTTGGAATTGGATATTTTCGAATACAATCATGCCTACAACCGGATGTGGCGTTGAATAAGGCCATTCAGCTATGACTGATTCAGCGCCTGTTAATGCGTAAAAAAGTGATGATTTTCCAGAATTAGCAGCTCCCAAGAAGGCTACTTGGCCTGCTCCTTGTTTAGAGATATTGTACATTCTTTCTTTGCGTGATGTAGCAGTTTTGGGTTTTTGCTTGAGTTCTTTTTCAAGTCGAGATATCTTCTTACGCAAATCCGCTTGCATTTTTTCTGTTCCCTTATGTTTAGGCAGTTTTGCAAGCATGTCCCGCAGGGCGTCCAGTTTTTCAGAATTAGTTATAGCCTCTTTGTAACGTTGTTCGGCTTGTTTGTATTCAGGTGTCAGGTTGGCTGGCATTTAGTCCTCCATAATATCTGAGCAATTCTCATATGCAAGTATATTTCGCATTTTTCCTAAGTCAATAATTTTCGTTAGGATAAAATAAAAAAGAAGGGGCTAATGCCCCTTCTTTTGAAATTAAAGAAATTTTGGCAGTTATTTGGTAACTACAATTTTACCTACTACTGAACCTTCATCTGTAGAGAGAGAGATGAAGTAGACACCGTTAGATATTGAAGCACCTGAATCGTCTTTACCGTCCCAATATACTTCGTGGTTTCCTGCAATAAGATTATCTGAAACCAAGGAACGTACTTTACTGCCAGAGATATCGTATACATTTAGGTATACATTGCTTGCAGCAGGGAGGCTAAATCGGAGAGTTCCTTTGCCAGTGTAGAGTTCCGGAGAAGCGGTTAAATTTAATTGTATGGGAGATGTAGGATTTTCTGCTATACCGGTGAACTTCATTGAATCCCATGTTTTTTGACAATCTTTGGCAACAGCTTTGATATCTGTTAAATCATTTCCAGCCAGAAATGCAAATGCCAGCGTGTCGGTAGCGCCGGGGGCAAGGTCAAACGGACCTGCAGATGTTACAAGAGACCAGTCGGAAGTATCAGGGTTAGAGGCAAAACTATTTGTTCCATTCAGAAAATCAAATAACTTTTTTTCCGTCCAAGTCATACCGTTTTTATCATAAACCCAATCAGGGTTACGCAGTATAGAGATGTTGGATTTTGTACCTTTAAGCAACATAATGCCTATGTGGGGATTGTCGGTAGCATCCTGTTTCATGTAGGCTAGTTTTAAGGTTTGATCGGTGCCTGCGTGGTTTAAGTTAGATTTATCGCCCATATCGAAGTCAGCAAGAACACCACCATACATTCCAGATAATGGGTCTGTTCCAGTGTTGTGTAGTACAAAACGTAAGATAACATAGTTCTTATTGGCAAATCCGTAAGAGTATTGGTATACACGTAGTCCTTTGGCGGCTGAATTACCAGCGTCTGTGTATATGGCTTGAGTGCTTTGGTTAGAAGGTTTAGGGTTACCGGTTAGAATAACTAAACCATCAGGGTTTGTACTGACAACCCAGTCTTTTCCATTCTTCTGGCTGGAGTTTTCACCATAGAATCTATCGTTTACATATGCCTGGTTATTCCCGGCAGCGAAGCAAGCATGATATAGCCATGATTTAGTATTAGTTTTTGGATAACGGAAACCATCGCCTTTATCGTTAGGTTTATCGCCAAGGAAGCCAATACCACCTTGTTTGGTAACCGTAAGTTTTACATTGCCTACGTCATGGGTTATCCAATCAAATTTAGGTGAAATTATGACCTCAAAGCTACCTAAAGAGCTGTTTATCTGGTCTGATTTAAGTTCAATGTCGAACTTAACAACAGTGTTAATTGGAGCGCTAGAGGAAACAGACACTCCAAAGCCGTCGCCTTTCTTGGCTTCGCCGGCATTAATTGAGCCGTAGGTTGAACTATTGTCTTTGACAGTTACGTGTGGAGAAGATGTGGAAATTGTAGCGGAAACATTTGATAAATTTTCACTTCCAGCATTCTTAAGAGATACATATAAAGTAACGTTCTCTCCTGGATCCATAGTACCGTTTGGGGTTGCCTGTCCTTTATCGTCAACAGTAATTTCGTTGACTGCAATAGATGTGAGTTGTTTGTTTAATTCGCCGGTTACTACCAAAGCAAAAGGTTGTGGGCCAGAGGGAACGTTGTTTGCTTGAACTTTAATTTTCCATTGGCCTTTTTCCGGTGAATCAACGAATACGTTTTCCGTAGGATTTAGCTTGTCGAATTCACCGCCTTCCACGGAGACATTCTCTGCGAAATGATTGCCTTTGTAAATTTTTCCGCTAGGGGAGACGACTTCAAGATTTAAATCGTTAACAAGAGCAGGGGAGGAGAATGCTTTTCCCGGATAGTCTGTCCAGTTGAGAGTTACTCTGAGAGGTTTATCTGAGCCATCTATATCTACTTTTCCAACGAATTGATAGCCAGTTCCTAGACCTTTTTTGAAATCAACTATTGCAAGTTTATTAGTATCACCAGTAAAGTAAAGAGCATTGTCTATAGCAGGGCGTCCCCAACCAATTTTTTCATGTGGAGCTTTATAAAGGGCGTAATCAGTGTTTACGGAATTGATTATAGTCGCCTTAAGTAATGCAGCGGACGGGGTGAAGGTATCGCCAGGGACTGCGGTTCCAGAGGGATAGTAACCGTCAACATAGTACTGACGAACCAAAGCGGCCATACCTGCAGCTAAAGGAGTCGACATGCTGGTTCCGCTATAAGATACTTCGGCTGCGTCTCCAGATTTTGAAGCTGAATTAATATTTATACCAGGGCTAACGAAGTCGGGGCGAATTCTGCCGTCAAGCGCTGGACCTTTAGAGCCTGTGTTACCCGTTATATTGGCAGATGGGCCGTTCATACATGCGCCAACGCAAGCTACGTTCTTAGCGTTACCTGGAGAACCAGTATTTGGGCCTTTGTCAGTATTTCCTGCAGCGAACATGACGAGATAATCTGGGTAATCCCACATGGTTTGGTCGGCTTCCATACAGCTTTTATCGTAAGCGCGAGTTTTCTGGTTTCCCCATGAATTGGACATAATACGGGCGCCACCGGCATTGTTGCCTTTATATGGAATGGTAAGGGAGTATTCGAGACTTTTAGCGTGAACTATTCCTTGACCGCCGCCGCCGCCGTCTAGAACATAAATTTTTGCTTCCGGAGCTAGGCCATCATTGATACTTGTTCCGCCTGCAGGGGCGTCGTTTCCAGCCATTGAGGCACCTGTATGGGTGCCGTGTCCGATTTCATCGCCAAATGTTATTTTAGGATTATTCGGGTCGTCCAAAGCTGGTTTTTTGTAAGCAATTATCTTGCGGTGTGTCGGAAAATCTCCGAAATCAGTTATTGGAACAGCTGCGTCGCGGAAAAAGTTATGTGAAGTGCGAACACCGGAATCAAGGGTTCCGACAATTTGACCTTGACCTTTTAAGCCTTTGTCCCAAACGCGTCTATCGTTGCTCTTAAAGGTTTGGAGTACCCACTGAGCTTGTCCATTTAATACAACAGGTATGTTGTAATCTTCAATCCATTCTGTTTCAGGGATAAGCATTAGTTTAGGAATATTGACAGGGGCAATATTAATCTGTACAAAGGTGTTCCATTTATTGGCCATCCATCCCAGAACGGTTCCACCTGCAGCTTCTATAGTTTTCTTTAGCGCATCGCCGTCGGTTCCTGCGTAAAGCAGTAGATTCATTGTTTTGGGGGAGGTTTCCTTCAGGTTGATTTCAGGGGATATTTTATATCCTGGATGATATGTGCCAACCCATTCGACACCTGAAAGGGTTTCTACCTGAGAACGCAGGTTGTTAGTCATACGGACAAGGTAGGCATAGTTAGGAAGATAGCCTACTATGGTTGCACCTGTTTGTTCCAAAGCATTACGTTCATGGGTATAGATAGGGCCATCAAACTTTACTATATATGTACCGGTGCCCTTTTGAGCGTCGGAAATCATCAGATCTTTAGTAAGTGGTATATTTATGTCATGAGTATTAATGTTGATACCGCAGGGCATATGTATTATTGCGGCATCTTTATAGAGGTAGGTTGCAGTGGTGGTTACTTGACCCTCTATTTTAGGATCAGTTACAGCCATCATTACAAACGGCAATAGTAATAAAGCAAATGCTTGCTTCATATTTTTCCTCCTAGGTTTTATGTCTCTAGTTTATTAAAAACCTTCCATAATCTATACATAAGATAGGTTTTTATTGTCAATTAGTTAATCCTTACATATTACACTATTATCTTTATTAGTCAATTGCAGGATGCGGAATTTATAGTCAGAATAGTAGTGTTAGGTTTAGACATTTTCTATCTTAATTGCAGTCCTTTACAGGTAATTTGTTTCTCAGCAGTAGTCATACGAATAAAATATATGCCTGCAGGTATTGGCATTCCCATTTCGTCTGTTGTTGGAAAAGTGTATTCTCTTATGCCAGCAGGATGGTTGGGGTTATTGAGCAGTGTTTTTATCTTACGCCCCGTTTTGTCAAAAATTTCAACCTTTAGTGGTTCTTGCACAGGCACTGCAAGTCGTATTGCAATATGTTCTGAAAACGGACTATCAGTAGCTTCAAGAGAATATAAGGATTCAATAGTACTTTCTTCAATGCCAACTCCGATTAATATTGAGTAGAGTAAACTTTTTACGTAATTTCCGCCATTTGCCTCAATATCTAAAGTAAACGATACTTTTTGGCTATCAGGAAGATTTTTTGCAGCATATACTGTGAAACCTGTACCTTTAGCAGATTTACCTGCTGAAATATTACCGTAGTTGACACTTTTTGTTTTAATATCAATCTTCTTTTCGTCAGTTGAAAGTCTGGCTATAACATTTTGGGCATCAAAGGAGCCAGAGTTGGTTATTTGTGGATATAATATTGCAGTTTCTCCTGCATCAAGACCACTGTTAGGTTTAAGTCCTGTTTTGTCGTCTATCTGCATTCCAGCAGGAGATAGATTAATATCATGGTAGTCTAGATCTCCAGTAATTACCAGAGCATATGGTTGGGGACCTTCAGGAATTTGTGTTCCTTTAAGCTTTATAGACCAGGTTCCAGAAGTTGGAGCCTCGATTTTGACAACTTCAACCACGTTTGTATTGTCAGGTGTTCCTCCTTTTTGAGAGTAATTATTCTTAAAATTATTACCGGAATACAGTTGACCGGAAGGAGTATAAACCTCTAAATCAATGTTGTTTATAAGTTGTTTTGAGGCTGACATTTCAGGTGGGGCGTCAGTCCATACTAAAACAACTTTTAGTGGTACAGAATCACTTTGAATTCCGATTTCGTATGCAACTAAGTCACCTGTTTGTAAACCTGTGCTGTTATCATCAAGATATAGTTTTTTCGTATCGCCTGAGAAATACAGTGCTGAATCAAGGGCTACCCTTCCCCATCCGACTTTACCATTTGGTGTAGGTGTGTTAAAATCACTTAGCGCCGATGAGATAAGCATGGCCTTAAGTAAGGCGGCTGAAGGTTCAATACTATCTGCAGAATTTTTCGCTCCACTAGGATACCAACCTTCTCTTAAATATTGAATAAGCAGAGCGCTTGCACCAGCAACTGCGGGGCAGGACATACTTGTGCCGTCCATGGATTGATAGGCGGTTCTGCCGGTTCCGCTAGCTGACATAACATCAACACCTGGAGCCGTTACAGTAGGTTTTATTCTGCCGTCAGGAGTAGGGCCAGTGCCTGAGAAGTTTGCGGGCGCTTGAGCGGAGCTTCCATTCATAGTAGCTCCAACTGTAACTATATTCTTTGCGGTGGAAGGAGAGCTTATATAGGTAGCATCGTTACCTGCGGAGAAAAGTATAAGATAATCAGGGTGCTCCCAAATAAATTTATCTGTTTCCCATGAATGGGAGGTATACCCTGCTACTTTGTCTCCCCAACTGTTTGAACTAAATTTTGCTTTGCCGGCGCTGTTTCCCTGATACGGAGGTTCATACATAGTACGGTAATCTGCAGTTAATCCTGTGAGGCGTCCGTCAAAATCCATAAAGTAGTTACGTGCTTTAGGCGCCATTCCATCGTAATTTGATGTACCTTCCCAGTATGAATCATCGCCGCAAACTGTATTAGCTGTATGTGAGCCGTGCCAGCGGATACTTCCTCCTTCGTCACCGAAAACTACCATATTAGTGGTTGGTTTGTAGGCAATAATCTTGCGATGATTAGGATAATCTCCCCATTTTGTAATATCAATAGTAGAATCACGGAACATGATATGATCGGTGCGTATTCCAGAATCACAGGTTGAACCAATTATTCCCTCTCCGTGAAGTCCTTTATCCCAGATTCGACGATTATTGTTTTCCCATGTTTGAATTACCCACTGGATTCGATTATTGTGGAGTTCAACGTCAACCCGTGGTTCTATCCAACGGACTGCATCTATTGCGGCAATTTTTATGAACTGTTCTGAATTAACAGTTGCAGTAATTTTAATATTCCATTCATCTCCCAATGGATTATCAATAGTAGCACCCATAGTTTTTAATGCATCTATCACTTGATTAAAGTTGCTGTTCTCAAAAAGCATTATTTCAATAGTCGTATCCCCTGAATAATTCTTAAGAGAGTGAGCTATTTTATCTTTAGGAAGATATGCGCCAAACCAATCAATAACTCCTTCAGTTTTTAGCGCTTTTGCATCTTTAGGGCTTCCTTTGACGAGAAATGCGCCGTGAGGTAGATAACTTTCAATATGAAAGTCGTTTGATTCAAGTATCTGACGGTGAGAGGCCTTTATTGGTGTTGAAAAATGCACAAGAAAATGAACAGGTGTTTCCATATTGTCGAAATCGGCTAAGACAGAAGGGAGTTCTGTATCAATAGTTCTGCTTTTTAAGGTGATGAGGTGTTGATCTATGCTTACTTGTGGGATGAAATTAGTCCTGATAGGTATTGGCCCGCCGCCCATCAGTAACGCTATAAGAAGGAGATTCATAGTCAATAACTCCTTTCCTTCTTTGATTTTAATTAATTATTTATCGATAAAAGTTTTTAACCCTAAAAATCAATATTTTAATAAACGTATCTCTTGTTTAGGGAATATTGCTCCTGGGTGTTATAACTCCTTTTTTATTCGGCAATCTTAATAAATTTAACGCTAACGGTTTGTTTTTCTCCTGTCAGTTTAATAAAATATATTCCGGAAGCTAAAGATTTATCCAATGCGAAGCTATAAGTTCCTGCGTTAAGTAATTTATCTGCGAGTATGCTAACGCGTCTACCTGTTACATCAAATAGTTCAAGGCTAACTTGTTGGGTTTCAGGAAGCTCTAATTGAATTGAAGATTTACCTATATATAAAGAATTAGTGGAGAGACAGAGTGTATTATTAAGGTTATTAGTGTTATTAATTCCTACTTTACCTACTATAGGAGAGAATTTTATGGTGTCAAGGCGTGTTCCGCCGTTAACTTTGAGAAGACCTGTTATATTGATTGGGGTATTGGGGAGAGCATCTTTGGAAAGAAAAACCTTGAAACCTGAGCCTTCAGCCCAGCCTGCAGAATCTAGAGTTCCATAATCCACCCATTCATTAGTATTTATGGTCAGATTATCACAACCTGAAATAAGTTTCAGCCAGATATTAGTGCCTGTTGTTTGATTAGTATTTATTATTCTTGGGTATAGTGTTGCGGATTCTTCGGGATCTAAGGCATTATTGGGAGTTGAAGCTTTGGCGTCATCTATCCGGACTCCTCCAGAGATATATTTAGGAAGAGGTTTTGTAGAAAGCATTCCGGTTAAAACAAGAGCGTAAGGCTGATAACCTTTAGGAATATTTTTTCCGATAACTCGAATTGTCCAAATGCCCTTTTCTGGTGACTTGATGCGTAAGGCTTCTTCTACATTAGTATTATCCGCTGTACCGCCATCTTCGGAATAATTGGCTGAAAAAACGTTCCCACGATATACTTTGCCGCTTGGCGATTTTGCTTCTAAATCCAAATCATTAACAATTTTTTTGGCAGCGCTCATTTCTGCTGGAGCATCAGACCAAACTAAAGTTGCTCTAAGAGGCCAATCGTTATCTTTAAGGTCTAGGTAGTATATGGCCTCGTCACCTGTTTCTATTCCCAAATTGTTATCGTGGAAGTACAGGCGGTTATCCTCACCTTTGAAATACAGCACCGAATCAAGGCAAACCCTGCCCCAACCCACTTTAGTATCAGGTATTGAGATGGCAGAGAAGTCCACTATCGTGGAAGTTATAAGCATTGCCTTAAGTAATGCGGCTGAAGGTTCTACGCTATCTGCTAAGTTTTTTATCCCCGTAGGATAGTAACCTTCTCTTAAATATTGAACAATTAAAGCCGTTGCACCTGCAGTTGCAGGGGTAGCCATGCTTGTTCCAGACTCACTTCGATAGCCGTCAGGTGTTCCGCCGTGAGCTGAGTAGATATTTTGTCCAGGAGCCACAACCGCTGGTTTTTGTCGTCCGTCATCTGTTGGGCCCACACTGGAGAAGCCTGTCGCAACATTGGCTGCTACTCCATTAGAGGTGGCGCCAACACATACCAAATTTTTTGCGGTGCTAGGAGTACCTACTCCGCCTAAGCCATCATTACCGGCGGCAAAGAGAATTAAAAAATTAGGATGGTTCCATACAAATTCATCTGTTTGGCGGCAAGCTAAATCGTAGGAACGTTTAGGACTTCTTGTTCCCCAACTGTTTGACATAAAAGAAGCTCGTCCGGCATCATTGCCTTCCCATGGCATGGCATACATATCGTTGTAATCACTAGGATAGGCAATCTCTCCTGATGAATTGCCAACGTCAATAAAGTATAATTTACTATTAATGGCTATTCCGTCATAAGCGGATGTTCCATTCCAATACGCGTCATTTCCGCATACGGTTCCTGCAGTATGAGTACCATGGAAATTGGCTGCTTGTCGGGAATCGCCGAAATCTGCTCCGGTAGCCGATGGTTTGTATGCAATTATTTTTCTGTGGTTTGGGAAGTCTCCCCAAGTGGTAATATTGACAGTTGAATCCTTGAACATCACGTGGTTTGTATTTATTCCACCATCGCCTGTAGAGCCTATAACACCTGTTCCATCCAGTCCTTTATCCCATAGGCTACGGTTATCTTTTTGCCAACTTTGCAGAACCCATTGAGCCTTATCATTTAGAAATTGTGGGGCGTGAAAGGGTTCAATCCAGCGAACGCAATCAAGGGAAGCTATATCGTTAAGTAAATCTCTATCTATTAAAATCCAAAGTAGTTTGTTTGAACCATCGTGAGATTTTGTAACTGTTCCACCAGACTTTTCTACCAGCCGAATTGCGTTTGATACATCAGCATCATCAAACAGCCAAACGTGCAGTGTTTCTGGATATGGTTCAGAGTAAATATAAGGTGAAAGTTTCCATTCAGGTTTGTATTGAGATGCCCATGTGATACGTCCAGAAGATAAGAGATTCTTGATTGTGTGCTTATTAGCAGTTACCAAGTAGGCATGATTAGGTATGTAGCCTTCAATTGTTAAATTGCTTGTGGCAAGTAGTGAATTTTTTTCTGAATCAGATTGGAATTTTACAATGAATCTACTCCCAGAATAATCAGAAGCAGAAAGAGTTGTGGGTATGCGAGTATCAATTGTTTCAGCCTGTAGGAGTATCTGATATGAGTTGTCATAAGGCTGTGGGGTAATTTTATTTATATATGGGCCGTCAACGGAACTATTAGAATTAGCGAATCCTAATAGAAATAATAATACAATATTCATAGTAGATTCCAATTAAGCAGGATACATGTCTACAGCGTCAGCCCAACGCTTAAGGGCTTCTATGCGCTTTTTGGAATCTTCAGGCAGAATGAATGGGCGTCCTCTACAGTCCAGTATAATTCCGGCTTGACCTCCTGAAACTTCTGCTGTTACGGTTTTTCCAGAGCCTTCACCAAGATTAAAGCCTTTTTCCGGATGAAGCTCAACAATGGCTTTTTTGCCAACATCAAGCGGAAGTTTGACCAGGTCGCCAAATTTTACAGTTATCTCTTCTTGTTCTGAGTCTTCCGGTTTAAATATAACCCTTAGACATTTAGCTCCTTCCTTAGCTTGTCCAACAGGAGCAATAGCGGTTCCCAGAGGTATCAGACAATCCTTTTCAAATACTTCTTGGGCAGCTTCCTCATTAACTTCGGTAAGTACACCTAGGTGCGGCATCATGAATATTGAATCAACGGCGAGGCGTGTAATACCTTCGGGTAGGAAAGCATCAAGCATAAGCATTGCTGCTTGAACACGGCGTGGAGAGTGAGAAAGAGCGCCTCCTGAGCCTACAATTAGTGCTAGAGACGACATATTAACAAGGGTTGCTCCTGAAGAGGTTTGGGAGAAGGCATCGGCAATAGAGCGTTCTTGTTGTACACCCTTAAGTCCCACTGCCATGGTTTTATGTTGTTTTAGAGCGAGCCGTAGGGCTTCACGAGCTACAGCATGTTCCATTTTTAAGTCTTCCAGTGACGCCGGAATGGTAGTTGGACGAATCATCTTGTTTCTGATGCGGTTTCTGAGATCTGCAACGTCAGCCTCGAAGGGAATCCAACGTATGATGTTTTCTGTCCCTGCTTCTACGAGTACATTGGATATGGAGTAACTCATTCCCAGGTTTGCACTTACTGTTCTGTTGAATATTCGTTCAGGCTTTTCATCATCTGAAGAGTATTCTGCGAATACACTGAATATATCGGTAGTTGCTCCGCCAATATCTACGCCAAGGACATCTATTTCCTCACGTTTCCCAATCCTTTCTATAAGCAGTCCCACTGCACCAGGGGTAGGCATTATTGGAACATCTGTCCATGCCATAAGGGTTTTATAACCTGGAGCGTGAGCCATGACGTGTTCCATGAAAAGATCGTGAATTTTATCGCGTGCAGGTCCTAGATTTTCCCGTTCAAGCACAGGGCGTAAGTTTTCAACAATGACCAATTCCGTAGATTCTTGAAGGGTGTCAAGAATAATTTTTCTTGCGTCCTTATTTCCAGCATAAATAACAGGAAGGCTATAGGTTGTTCCAAACCGCGGTTTAGGATCGGCTGCTTTGATAAGTTCGGCCAACTCTGCTACATGGGAAATGGTTCCGCCATCAATACCTCCAGAGAGAAGAATCATATCTGGACGAAGGTGACGAATGCGTTCAATCTTTTGATGGGGTAGTCTTCCGTCATTCGAGGCGATTACATCCATAACGATTGCTCCGGCTCCAAGAGCGGCACGAGCGGCGCTTTCGCCAGTCATACTTACAACTACACCAGCGACCATCATCTGCAGGCCACCGCCGGCTGAGGAAGTAGAAATGTATACGTCAACGCCTTCCTTTTTGTTCTTCGCAGGCTTGATTATTTTTTCGCCATCCAAAATTTTCTTTCCGGTTAACTCTTCAACTTCACGAATGGCGTTAAGTGCGCCTCTGGTGACGTCTTCAAAAGGAGCCTCTACTGTAGTAGGGGCTTCTCCACGAACGACCAGCCGGTATTCATCTCCTTGCTTTTCGATGAGAATTGCTTTGGTTGTTGTAGAACCGCAGTCAGTTGCAAGGATAGTTTCAACTTTCTTAGGTGTTTTTTTACTTTCTTTTGCCACGCTTCTCTCTCCTTGCTTGCTTGGCTTCTTTTTTTAATTTCCTAGCTTTCTTTGCTTCAGCGCCCCAATTTGCCTCATGTTCTTCAATTTTTTGTATCAGGAGTTCAAGGTTAGTACGATCTTCAAAAAAGGCGGTGATTTCATCATATATCGGACTTGTTGTAAAAGCGCCCACCATGGGGGCAAAAAAAACTAAAAGTTGATTGCCCACAAAACTTAAGGGTTTGAAGGCTTCAATTAGTACTATAGCCATTGGAGTTAGGCGGAATTTTACCACCTGTTTGGCTATTTTTGCAGAAATCTCAGTCCTGCGTTCTTCGCTTAGGTCTGAAGCAAACATCTAATTCCTTAACAGCCCGAACCTCATCAAGTCTCCTTACAGGTGTAGTGTGGGGAGCTTGACGAAGCATTTCGGGATTAATTTTGGCTTCTTGCATTATGTTCTTCATTGCGTCAGCAAAGCCTTCAAGTGTTTCAACAGACTCTGTTTCAGTTGGTTCGAACATCAATGCTTCGGAAACAATTAAGGGGAAGTATATGGTAGGTGCATGGTATCCGTAGTCAAGAAGGCGTTTTGCTAAGTCTGTGGTTTTTAAGTGGTAGTTGCGTAAAGGTTTACCTGAGGCGACAAATTCGTGCATACAATGCTCTTTATGAGGGATTTCCAAAGTATCTTCAAGTAATTTCTTTAAGAAATTTGCGTTGAGGATAGCGTTGCGTGCCGCTTGTGATATGCCCTTTGCGCCAAGCATTCTGATGTAGGTGTAGGCGCGTATCATAACCAGAAAGTTACCGTAAAAACCATGCAGTTTCCCAATTGAATCAGGTAAATCATAATTTAAGGTAAAGTTCTCTCCATTTTTTGCAACAACCGGTATGGGTTGGAATCGTGCCAGTTCGGCAGTCATGCCAACAGGGCCTGAACCTGGGCCGCCGCCGCCATGCGGGGTAGAAAAGGTTTTATGAAGATTGAAATGCATCAAATCAAACCCCATTGACGCGGGGCGTACAATTCCCATCAATGCATTCAGATTTGCTCCATCCAGATAAGCTAATGCGCCTACTGAATGAATTTTATCGAGAACTTTTACAATATCTTTTTCAAATAATCCCAATGTGTTGGGATTGGTAATCATAATTAAAGCTACATCTTGTGAAAGCTTTGAAGTTAAATCATCAATATCTATAAGTCCCTGAGGGGTGGATTTAATTGTAACGGTATGGAATCCAGCTAAATTTACACTGGCAGGATTTGTGCCATGAGCTGAATCTGGTATGAGAACTTTGGTTCTTTTTTCGCCCTTATTATCAAAATAAGCGTTGACAATCAAGTTAGCGCATAATTCTCCCTGAGCGCCGGCAGCAGGTTGCAAGGTAACAGTATCAAAGCCGGAAATTTCGCAAAGATATTTTTCCAACTCATACATCAATTTTAATGCGTTTTGCGTTACCGCAGGAGGGGTTAGTGGATGCAAGGAAGCAAAACCCGGTAGCCGAGAGACTTCTTCGTTAATCTTGGGGTTATACTTCATTGTACATGACCCTAAGGGATAGAAACCTTTGTCAACATGGTGATTTAGGGAAGAAAGATGAATATAATGCCTTGCTAACTCAGATTCTGAAGCTTCGGGAAGCATTGCTGGATTTTTTCGTATGTATCTTTGGGGGATAAAGTCTGCGATATCTTTTTCTGCTATATCCGGTTTGCCGAAAGTGAATCCTCGACGTCCGGATTTTGACAAATCAAAAACCAACTTCATATCAATGATACTATCCATAAACAGAGCCTTGTCAATGTATTTATCTGGAATTTATGAAGGTATAAATGTTGAATTATATAAGGTTATGTGAAAGTTTCAAACAGATAATCATTATAGGCGGGGAAATTTTCGTATCCCTAAACTTACTAGTTTTGCCTAATTACTTGCTGTTTTTTAAGGAATAGAATCTCTTTTTGCCCTGCAGGAATCCTTATAAGCGGTAGTTTTTAGACAAGTAAGGGTAGTATATGCTCTTTCCATACCCTAGCTGCTTTGATGCGCAGGTCTTGAAGGGCAAGATTATTCTTAAGCGTCAGGTGGCATTTTTTTTTGAAATCTTTCAATGGACGCTGTGAAGCCAGTATTAACTTTGCTCGTTTAGCAGGCATTCCTTTTAATCCAAGTCGTGATATAGCTGTTTCATCTGAGGTTTCTAAAACAATCAATAAGTTGCATTTATCTGCAATTGGCCAGTCAAGCAGTAAGGCGGCATCAAGTATTATTATTTTTTTTGTAGAAGATTTAATTCGGTAATCTAATTCTCCAAGCAAGGCAGGATGCATAATTGCGTTCAATTTATCAAGTTCTAACGTGTTGTTGAACACTTTTTCTCCTAAGACATTTCTGTTCAGCTTGCCGTCTTTGTCGAAAATCTTTTTCCCAAAGGTTTCATTAAGATTTTTTTTAATTGTGGGGTTTTCGTAAAGTTCCCATGCTATTGGATCTGCTTCCAGATGTTCTGTTTTTTCTTTATATACAGTATTACCTATTTCTGTAAGTATACGAGCAAAAGTGGTTTTGCCTGAACCGGCTCTTCCCGTAACGCCTATTAGAATTTTTCCTGCAAATTTACAACTGCTTGTTTCCATAGTCCCTTCTCCGCATCATGAAAAAAGTAAAGCCGGAAGGGTTATACCCCTTTCCGGCTTTTAATTTCGTTAATTAATTTAGGTACTATTTCAAATATATCGCCAACTATTCCTAGGTCGGCAACCTTGAAAATAGGAGCATTTGGGTCTTTGTTAATAGCAATGATAAAATCCGAAGACTGCATCCCAACCAAATGCTGAATTGCCCCTGAAATACCGAGGGCAATGTAAAGTTTGGGAGCTACAGTTCTTCCGGTTTGGCCTACTTGATGGGAATAATTTATCCAACCTGCATCAACTGCCGATCTTGATGCGCCAACAGCGCCTCCTAAAAGCTCTGCCAATTCCTCAATCATAGCGAAATTTTCAGGAGCTTGCAAGCCGCGTCCGCCTGTAACAATGATGTCTGCTTCGGCTATGTTTTGATGCGAGGTATCGTCCATTTCAAAGCCAAGGAACTTAACCCTGTTAGGCTGAGCTGTGATTGGAACTTCAATTACTTCTCCTTGCGAGGAGTAAGGTTCAGATAAAGGTTTCATTACCTTAGGACGTACGGTTGCCATTTGTGGACGATGCTCAGGACAAATAATGGTAGCCATTATATTGCCACCGAAGGCGGGACGGGTTTGAAGCAAGAGTCGTCTATCGGTATCAATATCTAAAGAAGTGCAATCGGCGGTCAGACCAGCGTATACTTTTACTGCAATACGTGCAAGGAGCGAACGTCCAATAAAGGTTGCTGCTCCTAGTACAATTTCAGGTTTATGCTCTTTTATAAGGTCTGAAAAAACTTGCGAATAAGGTTCTGCGGCAAAATGATTGAGCGATTCGTGTTTTGCAAATAAAATTGTATCAGCTCCGGCTTTTAACAAGGAATCAGGTGTTTCAACTTCATGACCTAAAAGAATAGCGGTAACCGGAACATCCAATTTTTCAGCTAAGGTTCTGGCTGCGCCAAGTAATTCGTATGAACATGTCTGAATTTTTCCTCTACGCTGTTCTGCAAATACCCAAATTCCGCGCCATTCATCAAGATTCACATTGGCCGTTTTCTGAACCTCTTCAATCTCTAAAGCACCAACTGGGCAAACAGGAACGCAAGCTCCGCATAAAGTACATGCTTCAGTAACAAAAAGTTTGTCATTATTAATCTCAAGTGCGCCAAAAGGACATGCGGGAATACATTCTCCGCATAATGTGCATGTATCGTTATCAATACGTAGAGCCATTAGAATATCCCCTTCTCTTGAAGTTTGTCGACAATAATTTTTGCCGCGTCCTGAGGTTCCAGTTCTGTGTGGAGTTCACCTGTTTTTCTGGGAGGAGGAGGGAATACCTTGACTACTTGTGTTGGAGAAGCCTGAAGGCCAACCTGTGTTTCTTCAATATTTAAGTCGTCAAAGCCCCAAACAGGAATTTCAGCTTTCTTAGCGGTCATTTTTCCGCGTAGACTAGGAAGTCGAGGTTCGTTGATTTCCTTCACCGTTGTAATTAAACAGGGGAGAGGCAATTCTAGTTTTTCAGAACCCTCTTCCCACATCGATTGTAGGGCTATAGTTCTGGAATTTGTATCTATGCCATCCACTTTGCGTACAAATGTGGCTTGGGGAATATCTAAAAATTCGGCAACCCCAGGGCCTACTTGAGCAGTATCACCATCTGCTGCCTGCTTACCGGTAAAGATAATATCAAATTCGCCAATCTTTTTGATTGCGGCGGCAAGGGTTATTGATGTGGCCCAGGTGTCGGCGCCTGCGAATTTTCTGTCCGATATAAGTATTGCTTTATCAACACCCATTGAGATAACTTCGCGAAGGGCATTCTCTGCCTGCGGGGGACCCATCGAAATGGCAATAACTTCTCCACCGGTTTTTTCCTTAAGTAGTAATGCCTCTTCAACCGCATACAAATCGAATGGATTAACGATTGAAGGAACACCCTCACGAATGAGGGTGTTAGTTTCAGGATTTACCCGTACTTCGGTAGTATCGGGTACCTGTTTTATACAAACTATAAATTTCATTTTTGGAATTTTTTAATAAGCAAGGTTACATTGTGTCCGCCGAATCCAAAAGAATTAGAGATTGCCGCTTTGATTTCTTTCTCTCTGGTAGTACCTGGAACATAATCAAGATCACAATCTTTACCAGGATTCTCAAAATTTCTGGTTGGATGGACTTTCCCTTGATTGATAGAAAGGGATGTAATTACTGCCTCAGCGCCTCCAGCGCCGCCAAGAAGATGTCCCAGCATTGATTTTGACGAAGAAACCCATAATTTGTCGGCGTGTTCTTTAAATACGCCTCTTATAGCTTTTGATTCCATTAAATCGTTAAGTTCTGTTGAAGTGCCGTGCGCATTTACATAGTCTATATCTTCAGGGTTAAGTCCAGCTTCGTCAAGAGCCATATTCATGGCCAACTTAGGACCGATTCCGTCAGGGTGGGGGGCTGTCATATGGTAGGCATCTCCAGATAGACCGTAACCTGCAATTTCTGCATATATTTTGGCATTACGTTTGCGGGCGTGTTCCAGCTCCTCTAAAACTAAAATGCCTGAACCTTCGGCTATAACAAAGCCGTCGCGGTCAGCGTCAAATGGTCTTGAGGCTTTTTCAGGATCATCATTGCGTTTAGATAGTGCCATCATATTTGCAAAACCTGAAATGGAAAGCCCGCTTATTGCAGCTTCCGCGCCTCCAGTAATCATTACATCAGCTTTTCCCTGTTTAAGTAATTGAAAGGCTGAGCCGACAGCGTGGGCGCCTGACGCGCAGGCCGATACCGTACAAAAATTAGGGCCACAAATTCCATATTCAATAGATACCATTCCTGATGCCATATCGGGTATCATCATAGGTATCAAAAGCGGGGAAACTCTTTTAGGTCCTTTGCTCAGGAACTTCTCATGTTCCTTTTCCCAAATCAGTATGCCACCCATTCCGACGCCTATAATTACGCCGCAACGTTCCGGATTTTCTTTATCGAATTCTATGCCAGAATCATCAACCGCTTCATGAGCTGTCCAGAGCGCGAATTGGGCGAATCTATCCATACGTTTGGCTTTCTTAAAGTCAATACGTTTTGTAGGATCGAAATCTTTGACTTCGCCTGCAATCTGGACGGCAAGCTCAGATGGGTCAAATGCCGTAATTCGGGCAACACCATTCTCTGCTGCTAGAAGTCTTTGCCAGCAGGTTGGGGCGTCGTGCCCAAGTGATGTAAGCAAACCGACGCCCGTTACTACTACTCGACGATTCATAAGAGTCCTTATGCCGTCAAAACTTACTATTTAAGCTTGGACTCAAGATACTCTATTGCCTTACCAACGGTTTCCAGCTTTTGGGCGTCTTCGTCCGGGATCTCGATTTCGAATTTTTCCTCGAATGCCATAATTAACTCAACTGTATCCAGTGAATCGGCGCCAAGGTCATCAATGAACTTAGCTTCAGGCAAAACTTTCTCTGCGGGAACATGTAGCTGTTCTACAATAATGTTTTTTATGTCATCCAAAAGAGCCATTTAATCCTCCTTAAAAATAGTTTACTGAGGCGAAGTCTACCGCAAACAGCACGACTTGTCAAGTAATTGAGGGTAGAGTTTTATTTATGTCCTTAACTTCTTTGAGGCTATAAATATCCGTAAGTTGTTTTAAGGCAATTGGTTAAATTGATTGATGGAACTTGTTGTTACTTTTCTATAAACTTATTTGGGAATTAGCATTGAACAAGATTATTCACTGAAAAGCAATTAATTCAATTACCATACTTTGGTAGGGTCAATAAGTTGGCTAAGTTTATCGTAGATTTGTTTTGTATGGGTTTGCGATTTCAAGGCATCAGCAGTGAAATAATACTCTTTTCCGGCATTTTTAATTATAAACCACGCAGTATATTGATTCCACTTGATGTTAATCCCGAACCATTTAATCTTGATATCACGTAAATTAAAGGGAAATTATGCCTACTACAAAAGCCAATGATGAGTAGAAAATATCATAATTTAATGAATAAGACATCTTTTTTGGTTCTCTAACTAATACTTTTTTGCCATTTCATTATTTATCCACCGTTCCTTAAAGTCTAAAGTGGTTGCAAATAGCTCAACGATTCTTGAGTCTATTATCATCAAAGGCATCAATTCTGTACACCTTTTTGTAAGTCTTTATAATTCGAGTTCCAAATTACTTCTTGCCTGCTGTTGAAAAAAGAATTTCTGATATTTCAAGAGTTAGTTGTTCGCCTAATGTCTCAAAGGCGGCGTCAATACTGAAATTCAGGTCGTATTTTGGTGTTCTGAGTATGATACCGCCCATTATTGGCGCAGTTTCTGATTTTTTAGCCCAGGCTGAAGACTTGAATTTCTTTTTGTCAGACTCTGAAAGAAGTATTATACTTCCTTTTCCATGCTGCTTGACAATTTTTGCAATTAATGTTGAATAAGAACGGGCGCGAGTGAAATCTTGGGCAGCCTTTTTTAATACGGTGTTAATGAGTTCGTGCTTGGTTGTTAAAACTTCTTTGTTTGACGCCAAGCGAGCTTCTGAGATAATTTCTCTATGGATACGTTCTTTCTCAAGTTTAGCTAGTTTTTTTGTTTCCTCTTTGTATGCGGTTATTGTTTCTTTTTGTTGTCTATTCAGTGTTTCTATTCGTTGTGCGTATTCAGCCTCAATTTCTTTTGCCTTCTTTTTGGCGTCGGTAATTATTTTGGCGCTTACTTTATCTTCAGCCATACTATTTTTATTTTATACCGAGCCAGATGAAGATAGTTACTAGTAGACCAAGTACGGCATAGGTTTCAACCATTGCTCCATAGATAACGGCTTTTGTTGAATCCTTAGGACGTTTGGCGGTCATTTCAACACCTGCTGCGCAAACTTTACCTTGATGAATTCCTGACAATAGGCCTGTAAAGGCTATAGGAAGGGCTGCAAAAAGGAATTGAATTCCAGTCCACAAATCCATATTAGCTACTCCGGCGGTTCCCATTACGCCCATTTTACTTAGGATAAGGAATGCAGCTAAGAATCCATAAAATCCTTGGGTACCCGGTAGTACCACTAATATGAATAGTGAGCCAAATTTATCAGGGTCTTCTGCAAGAACACCGTTAGCTACTTTTGCGGCGTAGCCTATGCCGATGGCTGAGCCGATACCAGCTAAAATAGCGGCGACACCTGCGCCGAGTATACCAATAGCCATGCCTACAGGATCAGATCCCATTTAGGTCCTCCTTGTCACTTTGACGTAACGTGTTTTTAATTCAAATGGTTCAAATGGAGTACCGCCACCCTTAAAGAAGCGGGGCAGATATTCCACATATTGCAAACGTAAGGTATGAACAAATCCGCTTAATGCGCTCATCACCAGGTTGTAGACGTGGCCTACAGTTAGTACGATAAGCATAAGTATTACAGATAACACAGGTATCCCTTCAAACATCCATGCAATTTGGTTAAACGCTGCGGCAACACCTGCGGTTACCATACCTAAGGCCATTAACCTTACGTATGAAAGTACAATTCCTAGAACTCCTGTTGTGTTGGAGTAAACGTTGTAGGTTCCCCAAATAATCCGTCCCCCCCAGCCTTTGAGCAATGAAAGGCCGAATGTTAAATTCAATATAAATACTAAAGCAAGATAAAGATTCGATGCAAGTATTCCACTGACATAAAGTACAATAGATGCAAGCGCGATAGAGGCAATAATTAATCCGGGTACTTTTAATGTTTTTCCGGATAGTCCCTTAAATAATGTGTAGAACCATAGGCTGGATGCTGCGCCGATAAGAATGGCTTTTATGTAAATTCCGGGTAGATGAAGAAAACCAAATCCCTTACTTGCCGCAAGTAAGGCCGATGTAACCAGTATCCAAAAAAGTATTGCGCTGGTCACAGAGGTTTTAGCCGGCCTTTCTGAGAGAACAATTGCTGTTGCTAGGCTTGCAAGAACTACTATCAGTAAGGGAATGAAAAGCGAAACAGGTAGCAGGGCAATATTTTTAGAGGTTGCAATCATTAAGGGTATTGCAAGGAATATTATGAACCATGGGAGACTTTCAAACAAAGCTGGTCCAAAACGTCGTGTGCGTAAGCCGTCAATAACAGCTATTCCAATTCCAAAGAGCATATTAAAGTAACCTAAACCCAGGGATAAGTAAAAGAAAGGCATGGGGTCTTTTAATGGGTCAAACCAGGTAAGTGAGTCTCTAAGGTGCATAAGCCAAGGTATTTGCAGCATATCAGGCATATTCCCAAACCAGGAGCCGGTTGCAGCGCCTGTAACAATTGTTAGCACACCACCGTAGAATAGTATCCACACCAAATCACCGCGTACTTTTTTGACCCAAATTAGATACGCGGTAATGAGAGTTATTACCAAACCGTAACCTGCATCCGTTAGACAAAGGGCGAAGAAGAGGGCAAAGAAGGGAGCCATAAAAGGTGTTGGGTCTGCTTCCGCGCCGTCGGGAGTGCCGTACATTTTCATAATCATTTCGAATGGGCGGACAGGGGAAATATTTTGCAGTGCAACTGGAGGTTGTTCTCCTTTATCGGGTTTAACACTGCGAATTTCTGTGGCTCCAAAACCAGCAAGTAATTTGTTGAGAGCTTTTCTATCTGACGAACGAATCCAGCCTGTGATGAAGGCAGCCTTGTTAGTTTTTCCTAATTTTTCATGCTGATTATATAACAGTTCTTCATTCTCAAAGTGGTCAACTGCTGTTTGCAGTCCAGACAGTTCATTAGTCATCTCAATAGCTTGGCGTCTAATTTCTTGCTTCTCCGCCTCTATTTCTTTAAGCTTTTTTTTGCGAGATGCAATTTCCTGAGCTGGAGTTTTAGAGAATCCTTTGAGTATAATTGTCTTAATTCCTGTTGCTTTCAAGGCATCTTCTACATCTAAAGTAATATCTTTTGAAAATAACAGCACCGCATATTCGGTGTCCGCTTCGGTTAGTATGGTTTGAATATCTATAGTTAAATTTTGCAAGGCTTTCAATAGAGCTTTTCGTTCTTCTTGACTTGAGATAAAGATAAAGCGTGCATTTGTTCGCTTAAGAGAAGTATATTCTGAAGGAGGATGAGTTAGGGTTTCCCATGGAGCAAGTGTTTCCAACTCAGTTTTAATATTTCTGGATTCTGCATCAAGGCGGGAGGCTTTTTCACTAAGCTGATTAATTTTCATCAAACGAGAATCAAGGTCAAGTTCTTTTACCCTATTACGGAATTCATCAACAGGTAGCGAAGGTTTGGATGCAAACATTCCGCCTTTGTTTTTAGGGGCGTAGCCTGCCAGAAAATGGATTGCCTGTGTTAGTGAAGCAAGGGTTTGTTTTAAGTCTTCCGGTGTTTGCTTGTTATCTTCGTTTGCTCCCTGCTCCATTGTTTCTTTTGGAAAGTCAGCAATGTGAAGAAGACCTTCTTCCTGCAACCTTCGCAGCAAATTATCGCGTTCAGCTATGTGGGTCGCGATTAAAACTTTTTCTACTTTTGCTGTTCCCACAGCTGTAAAATCCTTTTTTGTGCGTGAGTTGCAGCTTTATCTATTTTCGACTGAGCCTTTTTTCTAAGAGCTTCGGCTTCTTTTTTTGCCCTTTTTCTTAACTCTTCGGCTTCCTTAGATGCTTCTTTCTCGGCATCAAGGCGAGCTTTTGAAAGGGTAGCTTCCCGTTCTTTAATCAGATTCTCTTCCTGTTTTGCAGTTTGGGAAGAGACCTTTTCCAGCCCTTTTTGCCCGTCTTCTTCGGCAGCTGCAATAATCTTTGCCGCTTTTTCTTCGGCTTCTCTTATTTCTTTTAATAAATCCTGTTTCAAAAGGCTTGCTCCTTTTTGAAAAGCGCGCTTTTAACACAATTTCACACTCTTTCGCTCTCGGCGAATTATACGGTATGCCCTTGAAGTGTCAAGTTTAATAGTGAGGACTTAATTTTAGTTCCAAGCTTTACCTTATCCTTAAGGCAGAGTTTTGGTATGCTCAACTTTTCTTGTAAGCGCTTTTCTGCCTTGACCCTTTCGCATATATACGTATTATTGTTGGAAACTTTTACAAGGAGGATATTTATGAAGAAGATACTAACTCCGCTATTTCTAGTGCTTGTCGTTCTGACAGCTTGTGGAAAAGGTAAGAAAGCCGAGCCACCGAAAAAAGCAGGTCCTTTTGGAATTGTTCGTAGTTCTTGGACAGCCGAAACAACACCTCAGGATAGGGTGAATCGTGCTTTGGAAGTCCGCAATGTGGATATCGCACTAACTGGTTCTGAGAAAGCTACTATTGAAACTAACAAAGGCACTATTGTGGCGGAACTTTATTCAAAAGATGCCCCTCTTACTGTGCGAAATTTTATTCGTTTAGCTGAGTGTGGATTTTACGATAATCTTATTTGGCATCGCTATGTTTCCGATTTTGTTATCCAAGGCGGTGATCCTTTAGGGCGCGGAACCGGGAATTCAGGCTACAATATCCAGTTCGAAAAGAATCCTCGCAAGCACGAAGAAGGTGTTTTGGCTATGGCTAGAGGAAGCGATTATAACAGTGCGTCATGTCAGTTTTATATTAGCTTGAAGGCGCTTCCCAATCTTGACGGAGAATATGTTGTTTTCGGAAAGGTGCATGAGGGTATGGATGTAGTGAAGCAATTGCGCGCTCAAGATACAATTCGTAGTATACATATAAGCAAATGAAGAACGTAAAAAGCCGTATTCTGATTACAGTTGCCGTTAGTTTTTTGCTGGCGGCTGTTTCTATCAATTGTTTAAGGAAGGTTAATGTGCCTAATACCAATTCTATGAGCGCTAAGGACAGGGTTGAGATGGCTATGCGTCTTAAAGATGCTAAAGTTGAACTTAGTGAAAATGAAGTTGCTTTTGTTGAAACTAACAAGGGAAAGTTCAAATTTAAGCTTTATTCAGCAGAGTCGCCTAAAACGGTACGCAATTTTATTCGTCTTGCCGATGCCGGATTCTACAATGGTTTAACATGGCACCGCTATGTTTCTAATTTTGTTATTCAGGGTGGCGATCCGCTGGGTAATGGAACCGGTAATGCAGGTTATAATATAGATTTTGAGCCCAACACTATGACGCATGAGTTAGGTGCGGTGGGTATGGCGCGTGGGCCTTCGCTAAATTCTGGCTCATGCCAATTTTACATATGTCTTGCACCTCAACCAACTCTTGATGGTAATTATGTAGTGTTTGGGATTGTTACAGAAGGTATGGATGTTGTTCAAAAGCTAAGGGCTGGCGATACAATCAAATCCATAACAATTAAGCGATAATTATAGTTAAGAAGTTACGATCTTCAGATTTCCTAGATTATCCTTAGCGGTAATTAAAAAAAGGGCTTTTGCGCCCTTTTTTCTTATGAAGATATTAAAGTTTCCTTAAAGTCTATATCGTAGCGTATAAAAAGAAAATGGAAGTATAGTTTTTTCTAGTCTTAATTAAACGTCAACATGAACTGCAATGCCAGGTATAATATTATCAAACTTTGGGGAAAAGCCAATGTTTCCTGTAATGGTTAGCCAGTACAATGGGGAATAACTCACGCCCGGGAAGATATCAAATTGCGGAGTTTTGTCAGAAGTATTTAAATTGAGAAAAGCCTTGGTTTCAATATATACAAAGAAGTAATTAAAAATCTCCAATTCAGGAGTAAGCAGGAATTTAATTTCTTTCCGTTCTCCATAAAAAGAAAATGCTGAGCTGGCGTTAAAATGACAGCTAAAGTTGGAAAAGTTCACACTACTCATCAAGCCCGGTCCTAGAGCGAGTGAAATATTGCCTGTAAGAGGAATACTTATATCCAGAACAGGGGTGAGTGTAAAGTGTTTTGTTGAAATTAGTTTGTATCTACCTTCAATCCATGGATCTGTAAGGCCTGAGGTTACGGTGGCAGGTTTGCCGCCACTGTAGTTCATATAAAGGTTAAAATACAAGCTTGCGTCAAAGTCATAGGGGAGACCGTAGCCTATTGTAATTTGTGGATTCATAGTGAAACCGGAATCTTCTAAAGGAATTTTGCAGGGTATTGCTATTGCAAGATGGTTGTCGTTAGGTGCAAAAACTTCCGCTGATAGTGTGTAGAGCGGACGTGCGTTCAACGTAAGTATCCACAGAGTTAGAAAAAGAAAAACTTTACGCAAGGTTCCTCCTTGAGTTCTAAATTGCCTTCATTAAGTTTATATTAGTAAATTTCTTTATACACAGGCTAAGAATTACGAACATGTCGATTTTATTCCGGATGCAAATCAAAGTATGCAGAAATTCCGGGTGTTATCTTATCAAAAGTAGGTGAAAATCCACAAGCTGCTGAAATAACGAGTTTATCATTTAACGCCCAGCTGATGCCTGGCCAAATTTCAATAGTGGGTTTGTCGTTAAAAGAATAAAAAGAATTCAGTTCGGTGTAAATGGAAAAGGCATCTCCTAGAGGCGCTTCTGCTGCGATAAGAGCAATTAACTTGCTACGGCTTGCGGGTGTGCTGAATTCCAGATGGTAAAACAAATTGGCGTGTATTGAAAAAAAGCTTAGGTTTCCGCTTGCTGCAAGACCTGGGGCTATGGCCCAAAATTTATTGTTATCCATGGGTACATATAGATTCAACAAAGGGGAGATGGCCAAATTGTCAGACTCCACTATGCTATATTTACCTTCAAACATAACATGTCCAAGACGAAATTCACCTGAAATTGTGGAAGCGTCAAGCATCATAGTGGCGTCAAGCTTTTCTGAAAATCCTAAGCTTGCCAGTAAAGCGGGGTAGAATAGCATCTGTTCTTCGCCTTTAAGCGGAAGAGAGCATGTTAGAATTGGACCAATAAATCCTTCTCCGCGAGCTAGGGTGTAACCTGAAAGAGTATTGAACGGGTCAGCCTTGAGAGTTGTCAAAGCGACGATTATAATAAGAACAAATTTACGCACGCATCAGCCTCCTTTTCTAAAGGATATGGCTCTATCGTCAATTGTCAATAAAATAGGTTATAGTTTCCAGGTGAGAATGAGTCATTTAGTTGTGGGTTTTTTAGGTGTTAGGGGCTTTTTTATATTAGTCAAAAGCTATTCAAAAGATAGTTAAAAATTACTCAAACCTTCGGTTTGAGTTTAGGAGTTTGTAAAACAAACTCCATCTCT
>CAZUXE010000011.1:35415-62719 GCA_964624585.1 uncultured bacterium
GTTTAGGAGTTTGTAAAACAAACTCCATCTCTCTACATATTAAGAGATTCAAACAGTAGAAAAATCCTTGATTTGACTACTCTGTGCTATTTCCTGAACACATCGTCTTAGGCCTATCAAGCAAACTTTACTTATGCAAAAGATAGTCAAAAATTGGTGTTGGCGCTTTTTAGGATATTGATTTCAGGATTTTTTCAAGCTCGGCGTCCGATTGAATAGTTACTTTACGGGATTTGCTGCCTTCATAGGGGCCAACGATACCGGCTTGCTCAAGTTGGTCAATTATTCTGCCGGCACGTGCCCAACCTACATTTAATCTTCTTTGAAGCATTGAAACAGAGGCTTCTTTATGGCTCATTACAAGTCTTGCAGCCTCAGGAAAGAAATCATCCACATCTCCAAGTTCGGCTTTTTGCTCCATTCGTTCTTTAATAGGTTTTAATTCGTCAAGAGGAGGATAGTATTGCCCTTCAATAGCTTGTAGCACGGATGCACCTATTATTTCCGAAAGTTTCTGTCTCTTGGTCTCATAAAGCGTCTCTGTTGGGTCAAGCAAAGGATCAAGCAGATCAGCAGAGATAATTGCTTGTGTGTATTCTAAGGCTTGCTCTTCGTCTACCTGTCCTATATTGTAAAGAATTGATTTAAGCCGTGAGCGGGCAAGTTTTTCCACAATGCGTTGCACTTCAGGTGCGGAAACAAAGGAGCCGTGGAGTCTTATAGGTTCGCCTTTCCCTGGTGGGAGGAAAAGCATGTCGCCTTTACCTAGGAGGGCTTCAGCTCCGTTCATATCAAGTATTGTCCTTGAATCCGTTTTAGAGGCTACTTGAAAGGCTATTCGTCCGGGAAAATTTGCCTTAATTAGTCCTGTAATAACGTCTACCGATGGTCTTTGAGTTGCAAGGACTAAATGGATACCTACGGCTCTGGCCATTTGAGCTAGTCGAATAATGCGTTGTTCTACCTCTCCAGGAGCAGTGAGCATTAGGTCTGCAAGTTCATCTACGATAACTACTATGTATGGTTTAGGTTTTTTAGAAAGGGCATTGTATCCTGAAATATCCCGAACCCCGATTCTTGAAAATTCTTTATAGCGTTCTTCCATTATTTTGACAGCTAACTCAAGACAATTTGCTGCTTTGCGCGGATCTACAATTGCCGGTTGAATAAAATGAGGAATAGGATTATAGGCAGGGAGTTCAAGACGTTTAGGGTCAATGGCCATGAACCTTACTTCGTCTGGACCTGAGTTTAGTAGCATACTTGTGAGTAAGCTGTGAATACATACCGATTTACCAGATCCTGTAGTACCTGCGATTAATAGATGTGGAATTGCGGCAAGGTCGGCAATTTGAGGAGCGCCAGTAATAGTTGTACCCAAAGCAAGGGTTAGTGGGCTTTTTGAGGAGAGGAAATCGGGGGAACGTACAATCATCCTTAAGCCTACTGTTTTTCTATCTTTGTTTGGAATCTCTATTCCAACCGCAGATTTTCCAGGTATTGGTAGTATTCTTATTCGGTCAGCTTTCAAGGATAAAGATAAATCATCAGCCAAGCCTGTTATTTTGGATATTTTAATGCCTGGAGCAGGATGATATTCGTAGCGGGTAATAACCGGTCCAGGGATTATATCGCCTACAGAGCCGTGAACTCCGAATTCCTCCAGCTTGGATTCAAGTAGGCGAGCGCCATGTTTTGCTTCTTGATCAGGTGGTCTGGCTAAATCTTCAGATGCAGGATCAAGAAGTTCCGCGAGATGCAATTCCTTTACCGAGACTTCCTGAATATTGGGTTTGAGAATTCGTTGTTGAACATTGGAAAGGGGAGGGGAGGCAGGGGAAGGTTTTTCCATTTGATGCTGTGAATTGTCCTTATTATCCTTAATAAGCGTTTTAGGAGGCTGTTTCTGTTGTCCGGTCAGCAGAGCGGTTTTTTCTTGAGTTTGTTGTTGCAATAGCCTTTGCTCTTCTTGAATTCTTTGCCTTTTGCGTTCAAGGGCGGTTTCAGTCATCTGTGCACGGTGTTCTCTGGCTTTATCTATAGCCTTGAGAAGGAATTCATGAAGATTGATGTTAAAAATCAAAACAACTGCGCCAAGAAGAAGAAAAGAAAGTATAAAGCCCAACCCAATTTTTCCAACCAGAGATGTAAGTTTTAGAAATACATCGTTTCCTATTTTGCCCCCAAGACTTATTAAATCCTTAGTTGGGCCTGCTACATTATAGAGTGCAAATTCCTCAGAAACCCTCGCTTTCTCAATAAAAAAGTATCCTAAGGTTATTTGGAGAAGGAATCCAAAACCTATGAGCGTTAATGTATTCAGAGTAAGTTTTTTAGCCGGCTTACGCAATAGTCTGTTGAATCCCCACAAAATCAATAATATAGGAAGGAGGTATGAGATAATACCTAACCACTTATACAGAAAACCGGCAGTCCACCAACCTAGTGAACCGCCCCAATTTTCAGGGGCTTTAAGGTTTGCCTGTGGGGTATAGCTAAGTAAGCTGATTGCGATGAATATTGCCAGTAGTAGAAGTAGGAGGCCAATTAAAATATCACTGTTATCGTTTTTCCTTGATTTGATATTTTGATTAGCTTTAGGTTTTGTAACTTTCTTCTTAGGCATTACTGTATCCTTAAAATGAAGGTATGTTGAAAGGGTTGTTGCCAATCATAAATGATGTTAAGAAAAAAGCCGGTTTAACTATTAAAATAGAAAGAAGACCGGAAAGCATCAAAATTATGAGTAATATAAATCCGTATTTTTGTAGCCATAACACAACTTTAATGTGTTTTAGTGATATCAGTGAGAAGAATATTTGTGAGCCGTCAAGTGGAGGTATGGGGATTAAGTTAAACAAAGCCAATATTACATTGTAGAAGACCGCTAGGCCAAGGATTACGATAAGATAAGTTCCGAAAGATGTTAAGCTAAATGGTGTAAGGGCAATAATTCTACTGATTGCCGCGAACGCAAGGGCTAGAATAAGGTTTGAGGCAGGGCCGGCTAGTGAAACCAATATGGTTCCTCTTTTTCTGTTGTTAAAATTATCAGGCGATATTGGAACAGGTTTTGCCCAGCCGAATCCGAAAAAAATAATAGCTAAAGTTCCAACAAGGCTCAAATGTCTCATTGGATTTAGTGAAAGCCTACCCATCATTTTAGCTGTTGAATCACCAAGTTTATTGGCCATCCAGGCATGGGCGAATTCATGGAAAGTCAAGCCCATAAGCATACCGGGTAGAGCCAGTAGAATAATTGTCCAGTAATGGGGGTCAGTTATTCTTGAGATGAAGTTCATTCTTTTTCCTTTTTAATCCAATTTTTCAACATATTAATTTCATCAACTTTTTCTTTTATATAGCCGTCAATTTTTATGCCCAGCAATTTATCAAGATATTTGCGGTAGCCGGGCCCGGGAGGGAGTCCCATTTCTTTAAGGTCGTCCCCTGTAGTGTTTATAATCACTTTTTTGTATAAGTCAAGGTAGGCGGTTATTTTATCCTTTTGTTTAGATGCTGAGGTTTCGGCTAGTATCCTTAAGCCTCGTTCATCGAAATTTCTTAAAAAGAAGAATATCTTTGACGGGATAGAAATATAAGTTAGTTGCGAGAATATCTCTTGTTGTTTTTGTAGTGTTTCTATAGTTTTGAGACATTTTTTTGAAAGCGGCAGCCTAGAGAGTTTCTCATAATTGAAATGGGAAAGGAAAAGGCAGAGGAATTCACAATTCTCTTCAGTCTGTAGTTTATCAAAACTCTGCCATGAAAATTTGACTAAAGGTTTCCCAAGAAAGTCTAAAATTCCATGCTCAAGCAGGTTTTTGAAGATATTTATTTTGATGGATTTCTTTTCTTTGTTTATACATCTTAATTCGTAGAGTATTCTCTCACCGGATAAATATTGAATTCTTTTAATGGCGTTTCGCATCAGCGATGCAGTATGAGGCTCAATTTTGAAGCTAAATCGTACGGAGTATCTAACAGCTCTGAATATTCTTGTTGGGTCGTCTTGAAAACTTTTATTGTGGAGTACTCTTATTAGTCCCTTGCTTAAATCTTTTCTACCATTTGTGGGATCAAGAATTTTATCTAAATCTCCATTTTGATTAAGATAGATGGCCATGGCGTTAATTGTGAAATCTCTACGTAACAAATCGTCATCAATAGTTCCTTTTTTTACAAGTGGAAGTTGTCCGGGTGTAGGGTATTTTTCTGTTCTGGTCATGGCCAAATCAATGTGAAGATTGTTAGGGCCTTTGATGCTTCCTGTTTTGAAAGTCTCATGGTATTCAAAGCAGGAAGCAAGTTCTGCTGCAAGTTTAGTTCCAAGCTTTTTTACATCTCCGTCAACTGCGATGTCAATATCCAGGGTTTTTCTGCCTAAGAACTTATCACGAACCACACCGCCTACTAAATAAAGCTGAGTGTTTTCAAGCGTTCCTATTTTCCCCAGCCAGTGCAATATATTAGGTTCAATTCGGGCCAGTAAAGCCCATTTCTTTTCCGGAGTCTCCGGGATTTTCGTTGACTTCAATTTTTCCGTATCGTGCCTCGTATTTTTTTATATTTTCCTCAAGGGTTCTTCGTAATAATTCTACATGTTGGGGTGACATAATAACCCGCGACATTACTTTGGCTTTTGGTAGTCCGGGCAACAGGCGGGCAAAATCAAGAATAAATTCAGAACCCGAGTGGGCAATTAAAACCAAGTTTGAATAGATACCTTCGGCTTGTTCTGATTTTATTTCAACGTCAATTCTTCTAACCGGTTTAGACTGTTCGTTCATACTTTTCCTCCGTAGTCTCTATTTTATGCGGGGAACAGATGTAGTCAAGCTTTTTTATAAATCTAATTGCGGTAAGAGATTAAAGAAACTTAGTCTGTTAGTTGGTTGCTTCTGCCAAGGGTTCTGATTCTTTAAGGAAATGGCTTATCCATTCTCTAGCTTCATCAAGTGTTCTAAAGAAATGACTGTGTTCCTTGAAACCAATTCCTTTACAAAAAAGTTCTATAAAACGTTGCAGGTTGACAGAACCTCCGGCAACAATAATTTTTACGTTGCCGCCGTAGTGCTTTGACGCTTGGGTAAGTAATTCTGAGAAAACCTGTCTTGAACGTGCGCCCATATGCCTCATATGAGAGATATCAATAAGCATAATTCGAAGGGGATAGGCTTCAAGTTCTACCTTGGATACATACTTTTCAATTAAGCCTTCTATTTCTTTAGGGCTTGGTAGTCCTTTAAGTACAATAGTGCATAAACCGTTATTTGAAAAATCAAGATGATTCACGATTATGTCCCAAATTTATAAAACATGTTTATCTGGCAACCATGACAGTAGCGTCGTCATTTTTGCGCCAGTGGTTTCTTAAGATTAAGCTAGATATTTCAACTGGCGGTAGGTTTAATTCACTATTTTGTAATTCCCAACGGTCAAGAATACCATCGGAGTGCATCACTAGAATACTTCCCTTTTGCCAAGGATAAGAGAATATTCGAGGTGGTCTTAAACTAACTCCTAAAGTACCGCTCATGGAGACAGGTCTTGTCCAAACCTTCTCTTCAGGTAGCCAAAGGCGGGCGCTGATATTGCCCACGCCTATGAAATCCATTTTTTTATTAATTTCGTCAATCAGAGCAATTCCTACAACTGCTCCTCTGGTACTGTGTAGAACTCTATGTAGTTCTTTAGGTATTTGTGTAAGCGGTTTTTTATAGTTTGAATGCAGGTATGCTTCTGCCGTTTGTGCAGCAATGCGAGCTTTTTCACCGTGTCCTAGGCCGTCTATTACTGAAAGAAGCGTTTTTCCTCCCGTAGCAGTGTGGCGGATAACATGTCCGTCGCCGCAAACAGTTGATTGAGGATGAGTTCTTACTGAAACACTTACCGTTAGTCCGATATTCTGATAAGGAATAGATTCCTCAGGTAAGGGTAGGTATTTACGTAGTTTGATTTTTGTACCCTTAGTGTCGGAATGGATTTCAAATTCATCTGCCGCTCTTTGCACTACCCCCAAGCCTTTACCCATTGAAGATGCGGTGCTGTTTCCGTCCTGTAATGCGCTGTCAATATCTTTTATACCCGGACCTTCATCACAAACCTTAATTTCAATGCCTTTGAGTCCGTCTTGAGAGAATTCTTTGAAGGAGATTTTACCATTGATTGCTTTATGAAGAAGTAAATTATTGCCTAATTCTGTTACGCATAAGTCAATTTCACCCAACTCCTTATTACTAAAGCCAAGTTTTTCGGCAAAACGTCTAACTACTCCGGTTGCCCATGGAATATGAGCGTCAAGTTCAATTTTTAATTCTGCAGTATCGTTCATTGCAACCACTTTTCAATTATAACGGTTGTGCCTTTTCCAGGCTCTGTTATTATTTCCATATTATCGCTTAAACGTTTTGCTCCGGGGAGTCCCTTGCCCATACTTCCGCCTGAAGACCAGCCATCGGTTAAAGCCAAGTCTAAGTCTTCAATCCCTGGGCCATTGTCCTTAAATGTAATCTTAATACCTTTATGTGGGGATGAGATATTTTCAATAATAACTTCACCTTCTGTGGCATATACATATATATTTCTTGCTAACTCTGATACAGCTGTGCTAATTCTGGTTTGATCCACAAGTCCAAACCCAGAATCTTTAGCTTGAGAGCGAGCTTCGGTTCTGGCACGGACAATATCAGCTTCTTCTTTAATTTGAATTACTACCATTCAAAGCCTCTCCTGCCTCCTCATTAAGCTCAATATTTTCGTCTTCTTCTGCGTGTTGATGGTATTTATTGTTTATGGCTTTGTTAAGTAGCTCATAACCGTCATCAAGATTAAGGGCGGTTTGGACTTCTCCAAGCGATAGCCCTAGTTCAACTAAAGTAATAGCTACGGCGGGTCTCATGCCCACTAGCACAATTTCTGCATCCAGAGTAGAAGCCATGCGTGCTGTATCGGCTAAGGTTCTGCCTATAAAAGAATCCACCATCTCCAGCGCCGATATATCAATAATTACTCCCTTGGCTTCGGTTTCGGAAATGTGTTTTAGTATATCATATTGAAGCTGTTCTGCCATTCTATCATGTAGATCGCTTTGTATTGAAACTATAAGGAAATCTTTAAGTTTTAGAATTGGTATGGGATTTGTTTCTATGTTCATTCATACTTCCTTTCAAGAATACGCATATTCAAGCGATTAAGCGCCCATTTCAATCCTTCGGACAGGTTAGAAAGAGTATCTACTTCAGATAAATCCAGCCCAAGATGCACTATTGTTTGAGCAACGTCGGGACGAATACCGGTTATTACGCATTCAGCCCCCAATAACTTTACAGAAGCTACGGTTTTGAGAAGATGATTGGCTACAGCAGAATCAACAGTGGGTACTCCAGTTATATCCATAATAGCTACTTTACTTTGGGTGGCGGCAATTTCTGTGAGCAGGTTTTCTGTAAGTTTTTGTGAGCGACGAGTGTCAAGCGTTCCTATTAGTGGTAGAACCAAAACTTTGTCCCATATTTTGATAATAGGGTTGGATAATTCCTCAATTGCTCGTCTTTGTTTTTCAATAAGATCAAGCTTATCCTGCAATTCGTCAGCTCGTTTTTGGCTTTGGTGAACCTCTTCGCCCATGTCTGCTATAAGAAGATTGATACCGGTTTCTATAGAAGTTAAAGGATCGGTAGATTCAATATCAATAGGTATTTTAGCGGAAAAGTCGCCGCCTGCCGCAGTGGCAAGGGCCATCTCAATATTCTCAATTCGTTTTTCGAGATTTTCAATGGTCTTGATTGGTTTTTTATTATTTGCCATTCATTCAACTCCTGTCTTAATTTATATAGAAGACTGATATTGTTTTCGTCTCCTTAAATTTTCTCCTCAAAGCCGAATCTAATACTTCAGAGGCGGTATTCCCCTTTTACTTAAAGAGAAAAGTTAAACTAACTCGCCTCGCGATATAGTACGCTTTTCCCATACTTACATTATCAAGGAAAGACAATATCTTAATCTACTATTGCTCAATGTCAAGTAGAAAACTTACAATTTACCTCATTTTTTACAGTTACCCAAGCATTTTGAGTATAAAAAGTGCATATTTCCGATATAGTCTATTTATAAGACCTTCTCTAAGTTTTTAAGGTAAGTGTAGTGCTTATTATCAAGTTTCGGAAAATTCTTTAGGAATGAGCGAAAAAGAGATTAAGTATGTCTATACATAAATTTATATAATTATCCGAAGTTGAAATAATGCCGTGTTTAGTTTAATTTTCTACAGTAACTAATTCTATATCTTGCTGTTAAGTTGTGTGATGTTTTTGTAGTATAGGGTGGTGTTTTTAGTCTGGTTTTTTTAATTTAGATTTTCTTTTTCTAAGCAACAAGAGCGCCCCACCTATTAAACCGAAAAATACATTAACTATATCAAACAAAAATGAAGTGGCAAGGAAAGAGTGTTTGTCTACTTTGACAGAAAATGACGCCAGAATGTTTACGAAGGTCATTTCCCGTACCCCCCAGCCTCCAACCGAAAACATGGCAGTGGTGTTTACTACCGGTAGGGTTACCATAAAATGAATAAATGTAGGGTTTTTTGTGTTCTCTTGGGTCGGTTTCGATATATCTGTCATTTTCGAATCAATCCTTAAGGAATCTTCTGACAGTACTGGCGCTTTATCTGTTTCACTGGTGGTGTAACTGCTCATATCAATAGGATTTATTTTATGGTTTCCATCGATAACTCCAAGGAAGAGCAGGTACCAAATTGCGACCAGGCTTGTTTGTACCCCGAGAGATAGTAGAATTGCAGAGAAAAGAGCGATTTTATGCTTTCTGTAATGGGTTATTTCCGTAAACGCGGATGCAATTTTCTCACCCAAAGGATACTTAAATATTCGTATTTTTGATAATCTTGGGGAGAGCCAATCGTTAATCTTCTTAGATAAAAAAGCCAGTACAATAATTGTAGCTACAGCGAAGGCTGCTCCAAAAATGAGCGTTAGAATAAATTTGCCGCTCATTACAGCATATGCAATGCTTGCAAGAAAACCAAATGCGAACACACCTATAAGTCCGCTCATTCTATCCATCCACACGACGGAAAATGATACTCCAGCGCCTTTCTTGCCGCCTGTATCCACAATACGATACACATCTCCGCCTATTGTTGACGGAAGAATATTATTGAAGAAAAAATGAATAACGAGGCTACGGAATAGATAGAAAAAGCCATATGTATGTTTCCGTGCTTTAGATAGAATGAGCCATCTTAAAGTGAGGAAGATAAGAAAAGTTAGAAATGCGCCAAGTGAAGCTGTTATGTATAAAGGGTTCGTATTTAATATCTTATTCCAGGCCTCTTTAAGGTCAAATTTGAGAATTATTATTACTATAAATACTGCCGCAAGCAGGATTTTCCCCCAAAAGAAGATTTGTTTACGAATTTTTTCTTTCATTAAACCCCCGTTACTGCATGTATAAGCAGTTTCTCAACTCGTCTAGCTACTTTTTCCCATGTGAGCGATTTAGCCCATATGCGACTCTGTTTTCCCATCCAAATGCGCAATTTTTCATCTGTAAGTAATTTTTCTAAGTAATCAGTCATTTCGTTAATATTGCCGTGTTCATACAAAAAGCCGGTTTTTTTATCTAATACAGAATCCATCAGTCCTGGTACACGTGCTGCAACCACCGGTGTTTCGCAAGCTCCGGCGTCGGTTGCTAAAAAGCCCCAGCCTTCTTTGGCAGATGGTTGAACCGCTACAGCAGCTCTTTGATACAAATGTACAACTTCGTCAAAAGGAACCCAGCCTAGCAGTTTTACGCGATCCTTCAAGCCAAGTTGAGTAATGATTTTATTTAATCTGCTATAATCTTCGCCTGTTCCAGCTATTTCGCAACTTACGTCTATGCCTCGCTGACGTAAGTTCGCTAGGGCATACAAGATATGATCAGTGCATTTGTAACGCATAAGTCGTGTTGCGGTTACAATTAATTTTTCCCTTTTAGAAGGACCAGGTTTGAATACATTGTTTACGCCAACTCTAACTGGGACTATTCTTTCAGGCTTCATTCCCATCTCTACTAGCTCCGCCTTTCCCGATTCTCCAACACAGCCGAATAACCCTTTTCGGTATATTCTCGGTATAAGCTGTTCTGTTAAATAGACATAAGAACCTGCAAGAAAGCCTGTTTGCTTGAAAATCTGTTTGCGAAAAACATGCATAACTATTCCAACTACCGGTGTGTTCCCCGCCCATAACGGGGTATAGAAAGGAATTTTATTCAAATCGTCAAGCACAACATCGAAATCGTTATTCCTTAAGAATTCCCTTATTGGTCTTCCGTATAAATGGAAGTTAAAGGTATTACGGGAACCGGTTCTAATTATATTTATACCATCTATAATTTCCCGATGTTTTGCTCCGGGATAGGATGAGCAAAGAAGAGTTATTTTATGCCCAAAACTAGCAAGACGGGTAATAACATCCTTTAGATAAAATTCTGCTCCGCCTTTTTGAGGCGCTTTCCAGTCTTGCCAATTAATTACAAGAATTTTTAGTTTTCTATCTTTTGGCATTCAGATTTTTCTTGAGTTTATATGTCCCAGCTTTCGCCTTCTTTGGCGAAAGTTATTTTTCCAAGATTACCCTGATTTTGTTTGTTTTCAAAATATTTATTGCAATCTTTTTCCATCTCCATCACCTTTTCGTCATCATGACCTGGATCCATATGGGTAATCAAGAGTCTCTTGGCGCCGCAGTCAACGGCCTGATCAACGCATAGCTCAGGGCTTCCATGACCGAAGGTCTGGGTTGGGCCTGAAAGCTGTTCCGAAGTATACTGTCCGTCCAGTACAATCATGTCTGCATCTTTCCCGATAGTATTTATTTGACGATTAGTGTATGCAAGAGGTTCATTATCTGTACAGAATGCCAAAGATTTACCCATATAGTCAATTCTATATCCTAGGCAACCATTAGGATGATGTAGGGGTATAGTTGTTATTTTAACAATGTCTTTAGGGTCAATGCTGCCGGTTTCAGTTGAGTCCTTCTCGGCTATAAAGAAATATTTTTCATCTCTATGCAGATAATGGAAGGATTCTGAAAAGATACGATTGTGGGCGTTATAGATTTTTTGTGCCGGAAGCAAGGAATGGGGGACAGGAAAAAATGGACTGGCTTGTTGTTCTCCCAGGGCTTGCAGAACCACATTTCTCAATGGGTCAATATTTTCCCTGCCCTCAGGAGTAAATCCGTGCAGGAAGAATGTGTTGGTTTTTATATAAAGTGGAATACAGAATCCAATTCCCTGCGTGTGATCTGAATGGTAATGAGTTAGCAGAATTATAAAGTCTTTGCCAATGATACCTTGTTTCATAAGATAATTACCCAGCATTCGTGCGCCGGAGCCCATGTCTAAAATTATTCTAAACGGCCCTGCTTCAAGTAGATAACAAGTGGTATTCCCTCCATACAGCGAGGTCTTAAATATCTTTGTTGAAGGAGCGGGGAGACTTCCCCTGGCGCCGAAAGCATGTAATTTCATAATACGCCTTCCTTTACTCTCCAAAAGTAGAGTAAATCCTTAAATGTCTGTTCCAGCGTGATTTCTGCACGCCAACCTAAATCTTTTAACGCTTTCTTCGCATTGCCCGATAACCTGGGGATATCGTATGGTCGCATGCGTGAGCTTTCTTGTATTATATTAACGTTAATTCCTGAAATTTCAACCATCATCCTTATTCCCTCCTCAATAGAGATACATCTTCCTGAAGTAATGTTATATATAGAACCAGTTGTAGCTTTGTCTATCATCTTCATATATGCCTCTATTACGTCGCGAACATCCATAAAGTCTCTTTCTACGGAAAGGTTGCCCATTTTGAGAACAGGCGGTTCTTTACCAGCTTCAATTCGAACAAGGCTACGGGCAACGTGGGGAAAGACAAATCGCTGCGCCTGTCCGGGGCCGGTATGATTGAAGCTACGGGCTATGAGTACAGGTATCTGATACTCTTTACAGTAGAATTGGCAGATATCTTCAGCTTTCAGTTTACTCAAGCCATAGATATTGGCTGGAGACGGTCTATCATTTTCCGTTAGCTGGGTGGAGACCTTATTCATTTTACCGTAGACTTCAGCAGAAGAGGTGTATAGAAAACGTGGTTTTTCTGCCAGTTCTGATAGAATGTTTAGTAGATTCAGGGTTCCTGTTAGATTGGTGTCAAAACATAGAACAGGATTTTCCTGACACATTCTTACAGAAGACAGAGCCGCAAGGTGATAGACTCGTTGCGGTCTAAAAGTATTGATGAGTTCTGAAAGTTTTCCTGAATCTTTAAGATTAATACCTTGAGAGTTGAAGTTCAAATCTGGATTTTCATCAGGATGATGAATTCCCTGTATTAGGTTCCCTCTTTGCGCCTCTGCTTCAGCTAAAAGTTTCCCTACAAATCCACTAGAACCTGTTATTAATATTCTGAGTTTAGGGTTAGCAGGGGTGTGGGCAGGGTTCACTCTCCTCCTCAGGGGCGCTATAGGCGAGCGCGCCAGAAGTCCAGAATATCAGACAGTGTCTGGGAAAATGGTATTTCCGGCTTCCATCCGGTTTTGTTACTAAATTTCTCAGCATCTCCAATAAGTAATTCAACATCTGAAGGACGCATTCTTGCATCATCTTGCTCAATCTTGATTTCCACTTGTGCCATTTTAAGTAAGCTGTTAAGAAGTTCCTTAATGGTTATTCCCGTTCCGGATGCAATATTGTAAACTTCTCCCGGTTCTCCTTTTTCAAGAGCCAAGGTGTAGGCGCGAGCTACGTCGCGGACGTCTGTGAAGTCTCGTACAGCATCCAGATTACCGACCTTTATTACAGCTTCCTTTTTCCCCTTTTCAATCATTACAATCTGGCGCGCGAAATTAGAAGTCACGAATACATCGCCTCGTCTTGGGCCAGTGTGGTTGAAAGCTCTGGTTCTTATTACTTTTAGACCATAACTTTGAAAATACTGGTAGGCCAACATATCTTGGGCTACCTTTGAGACGCCGTATGGTGAAAGTGGGCGTAGTGGATTAGTTTCTTTTATAGGCACTTCGTCAGGGTATACCATTCCGTATTCTTCTGATGAACCGGCAATGTGAATAAAAGGATCGCAATTTGCTTTCCTGCAGGCCTCAAAAAGATTTGCTTCGCCTTCAATATTAGTGGAAAGTGTTTCCAATGGCGCTTTCCATGACATAGGAACATAACTTTGGGCTGCGAGGTGAAATATCCAGTCAGGTTCAATTTCTTCAATCAAATGCTTCATGGAAATGGCGTCACGTATATCTGATTCAATCAGGTTAATTTTATCCCTAAAAGCGTCAATATTTTCCATTCGGGAGCGCCATCTGTAGGAACCCCACACAGTACAATCGCCTCTATGTAAAAGATATTCTGCAAGATGACTTCCGACGAATCCTGTAATACCGGTTATTAGGACTTTTTTAGCCATTATTGAATCTCATAAACTATGTATACTGTATAGGAAAGACTAATTTCACCGGCCTCAAGAGCGGTAACTGGAGCGGCTTCCGCATAGGAGGCATCTAGCCTTATATTGGTTTGAGCATAGGATTGGTAGTTATTTTGTAGAGGAGTTTCGCTGATAGTTATAGGTTTTGCAAGTTTGACACCGGCTTCTTTAGCCATTGCCTCAGCTTTTTTTCTACATACCCTAATGGCTTCAATACGGGCTTTGGCAAGGTACTTCTTGGGATTTTCAACGGTGAAATTTACGTTATTTACTCGTGTTGCACCGGCTTTGACTGCTGCGTCAAGAATGTCTGAAACTTTATCCAAATTGTAAACTTTTACAGTTAGGATATGGGAAACCAAATATCCATCGAATATCTTTTTATTTTGCTTATCCCAATGGTATTCAGGGCTAATGGAAAAGTTTACGCTTTGCATATTTTTTGCTGGAATTGACAAATTTTTGATAGACGCGTTAATTTTATTCATCAGCTTATTGTTATTATTGTAAGCCTTGGATGCACTTATGTTACGAGTTTCCACAGTGAAACTCATGTAGCAAATATCGGGCGAGACCTTGACTTCGGCAGTTCCTGTTGTGCTAAGCGTCCTTAAAGGGGCTTCAGCCCCTGTTAAGGGAATAGCCAGTAGTAGGGGAAGCGCTAATTGTATGAGCTTTTTCATAAAAAGTCTCCCAATTAAAGTTCAGGCGCGGTCTATTTTGCCGGCCTTAAGGCATTTAGTACATACTAGCATTCTTTGTACTTTAGTGCCTTTGCGAACTTTAACCAGCTGAAGATTGGGTTTGAATCGACGGTTGGAAACCTTGTGGGAGTGGGATATGTTGTGTCCCTTTTGATCTCCTTTTCCGCAAACTTCACAAACTCTAGGCATTAATATACCTCCTTAAAGCGATTTCATAATTAAAATAGAGCATTAAGTTTACGTCTAACTGCAGCAAAGTCAAGCCTTTTTGCCCTCCTAGCTAATACCTAAAACTGTCCTAAAATCGTAGGTTATGTTATGAAAGGAGCATGGTGGTCTTTTGCAAAAAAGTGTTCCAATTTGATTTATTGAACTCAGCTTTTTATTTTCTTACGTCCTTTGTAGTACAGATAGTGTTTGACATCCTTTGACGCCTCCCTATACTCAAGTTTGAATTCATAATTTAACAGGAGAAAATGTTCATGAAAATTGACCTTAAAGAAGGCGATGTTACTAAATTCCAAACTCAGCTTTTGGTGGTAAATCTTTTCAAAGGGGTTAGGGAGCCTGCTGGAGTTACCGGCGTTGTGGATTCCGCACTAGGGGGGAGTATATCCAGAGCTTTGAAAGCCGGCGAAATGCAAGGTAGGCTTGGTGAGACGCTTGTTTTTAGAACAGCTGCCAAGATACCTGCGGAGCGGGTTTTGTTGCTTGGGCTGGGTGATAAGGATAGTTTTGGCCCTGAGGAAGCAAGACGCGCTGCTGCGGTTGCTTTATGGGAGGCTGAGAAACTTAATTTAACAGAAATGGCAACTATAGTTCATGGTGCCGGAATTGGTGGAATGAATCCGACTCAGGCGTCTGAAGACACAGCTTTGGGTTCGCTTTTGGCCGCCTATCGTTTTGATAAGTATAAGATAGATAAAGAAAAGAGCAAACCTCGGGTTCGTAAACTTGTCATTGTTGAACATGAGAGTGCAAAACTTGAGCAAATGCAACAGGGAATTTTAAGGGCTGAAGCAATTGCCTGGGGTCAAAATCTTGCTCGTGATCTTGTCAACGAACCAAGTAATGTGATGATTCCAGTAGAGTTTGCTTCGAGAGTCAAAGAAGCCGGTTCTGAACTTGGTCTTGAAGTTACTTCCTACGATGAAACCTGGATTAAAGAAAAGAAAATGAATCTCTTATGGGGAGTTGCCAAAGGCAGCGCTCACATGCCGCGTTTAGTAGAGATAAAGCACAAGGGAGCCGGTGATAACGATCCCTGGATTGCTTTAGTGGGTAAGGGAGTGATGTTTGATTCAGGTGGCATATCTATTAAGTCATCTTCTGGAATGGAAGCCATGAAAGGCGATATGGGTGGTGGAGCGGCTGTTGTTGGAGCCATGCTGGCTATTGCGAAGCTCGGCATTAAGAAAAATGTATATGGTATTGTACCTGCTGTTATGAATTCTCCTGGTGCTAATGCCCAGAATCCTGGTGATGTAGTCATTGGTATGGATGGCCCAAGTGTTGAGATAATTTCTACCGATGCGGAAGGACGTCTGATTCTTGCCGACGCTCTTTCATACGCTCGCGAACTGGGAGCATCTTATTTAGTTGATATTGCAACACTTACAGGCGCTTCAGTTGTGGCTTTAGGTAACAGGGTTGCGGGAATATTTCCTACAGACGATAGAATGCGTGATGTTTTTATGGAAAATGTTTCTATAACCGGAGAAAAGCTATGGTCTATGCCTATGTTTGATGAATACAAAGAGCAATTAAAAAGCCTTACAGCTGTGATTAAAAATACAGGTGGTCGTGGCGCAGGCGCAATTACAGCAGCGAAATTTCTTGAGTATTTTACCGGCGGCAAGCCATGGGTGCATATAGATATTGCGTCCAAGGAACAAGCAGATAAAAGTTATTCCTGCTATCGCAAAGGGGCTACCGGTTTTGGAGTCAGAACCCTTTTGAGATTTGTTGAGAGCTGGTAACTATAGAAAGTAAGGTGTGAGAAAGAAAGTTCTGCTCGGAATGAGCGGAGGGGTGGATTCGGCTGTAGCGGCCCTTCTTCTTAAGCAGGAGGGTTATGATGTACATGGATTTACTTTTCGTATGTGGAGCGACGATGGACGTTGTTGTTCCCGTGAATCTGTTCAATCTGCTATAGCGGTTGCTCGTAGCATAGGGATTCCTCATACTATTGTTGATATCCGAGCGGAATTTGAACGCAAGGTAGTTAGTTATTTCTTGTCTGAATATCAAAGCGGGCGAACACCTAATCCTTGTGCTGTATGCAATCGAGCTATAAGGTTTGGTTCTTTTTTTAAGCAAGTTAACGCATTTGGAGCCGATTATCTTTCTACCGGACATTACTCTAAGATATCCTCAATTAATGGCGAACTGTTTCTCACTAGGGCAAAAGACAGCGCTAAAACGCAGGAATACTTTCTGTCCCTGATTCCTGCCGAAAATCTTTCTCGCATACTTTTTCCTTTAGGCGATATTTGCAAAGACGAAGTACGTAGGATTGCTGAAGAAAATAATTTGCCGGTGGAGAGTAGAGAAAGTCAGGATATATGCTTTATTCCTTCTGGCGATACACAAGATTTTCTTCAGAAACATCTTAGCGCGCAAGCTGGGGATATAGTGGATGTCAATGGTAAAGTGTTGGGCAAACATAGAGGAATATGGCATTATACCATTGGACAGCGTAAGGGGTTGGGAATATCTTCTGAAGAAGCTTTGTTTGTTCTTGCGATTGACGCAGCAAATAATCGAATTACTGTGGGGCCGCGTGCTGCACTTAAGGCAAGTTCTTTTCGTATCACCGATATCAATCGTTTTACGGAACGCTCTTTTTCTAGCTTGCCCCTTAGCTGCAAAATCCGTTACGCCACTCCTGAAGTTCCATGTCGTATTGAAGGCGATAGGGTTATCCTTCTTGAAGATATCAACGCAATAACTCCGGGTCAGTTAGCTGTTATTTATTGGCAAAATAAGGTAGTTATGGCAGGGATTATAGCTTTAAGTTAAGATAATTCCCTATTTCTCTACCTCTAATTTCCAACGCTTTCCAACAGCTTTATTATGTTTATGCGTTTGTTCTTTCGGAAACATAAAAACATCTTCCTTAGTATCTTTGAGAATTTCGGTTATCCTATCGATAGCTTATGCGCGCGCTTAGTCAAAAAAAAAATCTAAAAAATTTCGGAATTCGGCATTTATCTGTCCCCAATTAGCAGAAATAAGTCTTTTGCTAAGCGTCGCTGCTTGACATTTTATTCAAAACCGGATAAGCTTAGGTATGAGATTACCTTTATGTTTGCTTGAAAAGGTTACCGGCAGAAATGTTTCTGCTCATGAAGTAGCTGCCTATCTTGGGAAAGTTGGTTTTCCTGTTGAAGAGATTATTGAATTACTTCCCTATGATCCAGACCTTAAGGTCGCTCAGGTTACCGGTTTGTTGGAAGAGTTGGATGATGGAGTTATGCTTTCGGTTAGCACAGGTGGTGCATCCTACACCGCTTTTTCGCACATTCCTATAGCTGCTGAAACAATAGTAGGTATTGCTCTTGGTCGAAGTCAACTTGCAAAAAAAGTCATCAATCACTATCCTGATGCCAATGCTTTGGTTCTTACTGGTAGGGATTTAGGTATGGATGATGATTCTATAGTTACTTTCCCTGACGGAACCATACTGGGGGAGCAGTTAACAGAACTTTTAGAAACAACGGTTCTCAATGTTGAAATTACTCCTAACAGGGGGGATTTGTATTCACTTTACGGTTTGATAAGGGAACTTGGCGCCAAATGGGGCGATAAGTTTACTCCTCCTTCTGTAGATGAACTTCCTGTTGCCGATGACGCTCAATCCTTTAAGTTGAAAATTGAAGCTAAAGATGACGTACTACAATACTATGGCTATTTTGTAGAAAATGTCAAAGTAAAGGAGTCGCCTTTCTGGCTTAAATGGTGTCTTCATGCTTTTGGCGCAAGGTCTATAAATAATGTTGTTGATGTAAGTAATTATGTTACCTTCCTTACCGGTCAACCCTTGCATGCTTTTGACGCAGGCTTAATAGGTAGTTCCCTTGTTCAGGTCAGAAGGGCAAGGGAGAATGAAAAATTTACGGCAATAGACCATAAAGAATACAAGTTATCTGAAAAATGCCTTTTGATTGCTGACGACAAACATCCATTAGCTCTGGCCGGAGTAATGGGAGGGGCGGACTCAGAAGTCTCTCAGGCTACAGTCCGCCTGTTTCTGGAAAGCGCGCATTTTTCCGCGAATGCAATCAGGAATACTATTGAGCATACTAATCTGCATTCTGAATCAAGCAAACGATTTGCCGCAGGCGTAGATGGAGAAATGGTTCGTTTTGGCGCCATGATGTTTTTAGATATTTTGGCTGACTTATGTCCCAGCCTAACAGTTAGCGCTGAATTCAAGTACGGTGATACGCAAAACAAGGGAAAGGTTCAGTTAAGCCTTTCAAAATTAGACGCTTACGCGGCGACAACTATAGATAAAGCAATTGCGGCAAAGAATCTTGAACTTATTGGTTTTAAGGTTGCTCTTGATGAAACCTGTATTACTGCAACTGTGCCATCGCACCGAAACGATATTGCAGAAGATGTAGATATTATTGAAGAGGTGTTGAGATTGGGTAATTACGATGAATTACCTTCCTCCCTTGTGGTCAATACTCAGGTTTCAGGTAAATTGCATCCCCATACCAGGCGGATAGGACAGATAAGGGATTTTCTTACAGGCCTAGGTTTGAGTGAAAGTTATACTCTGAGCCTTGTTTCAAGGGAGCGTATTCCTGATACTTATAATGATAACTTGATAGAACTTGCTAATCCTCTCTCTGAGCGTATGGCTTTGATGCGTCCGTCTTTTATTACCGGTATGCTAAATGCCGCTGCTGAAAATATAAGGTTTGGTAATTCAGATATTTCGCTTTATGAAATAGGTAATGTTTATTGGAAAGATGTCGGTAAGTTTAATGAAAGTATGCGTTTGGCGATTCTTATTACTGGAAACCGCTATCCGCTTAGTTGGAACCAAAGGCAGGAGAGCGTAGATTTCTATGACATAAAAGGTATTGTCGAAATGCTTTTCGACAGGTTTCAATTGGGAGATATTGAGTTTCAACAGCAGCAGATGACTTTCTACGAAGGGCAGGCTTGTCAAATTCTTCTTAACGGTAATGTTGTGGGAGAACTTGGTGAGGTATCCCAAAATTTTCTGGATAAATTTGACATCAAAGTAATGACTTATTACTGCCAATTGAACATAGATATATTTATGCAAGCAGGAGGGTGTAAAGACGCGTTCTTTAAGCCCTTGTCTAAGTTTGTAAAATTGGAACGCGATATGGCTTTGCTTATTGATGCGAATCTTGATGCAGGTACGATTATGCAATTTGTTCGCTCTGAAGCAGGTCAAATATGCAGTAAGGTTGATATTTTCGATAGCTTTACAGGAAATCCGCTTCCTGAAGGAAAACGAAATCTTGGTTTAAGATTGAGTTTTCTTCCTACGGAGAAGAATCTTTCTAAGGATGAATTAGATGAATTGATGAAGCATCTTGCAGAGAAGGTGAAAAATAAGTTCAATGCAGTTATTAGAGGGCGTGAAGGTAATGGAAACTGAATTTAAGCTGCTTAGACAAAAAATACAGGGTTTAATTCAGCGTGTTCGGGAACTTGAAACTGAATGCGGCCAGCTGCGGAGTGAGATTGACGAATTGAAGCGCGTCCAGGACGCCGCAGCATCAAGGGTTGCAGCATTATTGGATAAATTGGAAGATCCCGAGTAAGATGTATGGCTGTAGATAAAGTAACAATTTCGGGTTATGAAATTCAAGTGAAGCACGATACTACCCCTGAAAGATTAGGGCGATTGGTATTGTGGGTTGATAAATTGATTTGTGAAAAGAAAGAAAAGTTTAATACCTCACTTATCCGTTCGGTTTTGCTTGTAGCCCTTGATTTGGCGGACAGGCTTGATAATCAGCGGGGAAATTTTGAGCAAGAGGTTCGTGAGAAACTCCAGCATCTTATTCAGGAGATAGATGAAGTAGTTTAGGCTATCTGACGTGTTCGTGGTGGCGGATTATTGTCTTGAGCCAACGCTCAAGGATTGGGGAGAAGCGTTGATGAATTGAGAATCCGGGTAACCGGAATTTCAGGATTCGATTTGCTGAACCCCTTCATATATCCTGGGTTCCAAGACACCCGTTGCCACGGCACGCTGGATGCCTTTGAAGGAGTTGCTCTATGAATTTGATATTAATAGGGGCAGGGGCCTTAATTGCGGGTTTCATAATTGGTTTTCTTTTATTCAAGTTGGTGAGTATTCGCAGTATAGCCAACAGCAAAGAACGCGCCGGTCAAATAATTAAAGAAGCCCAGTTGGAATCTGAAAGAATTCTTAAGTCGGCGGAAGTTGAGTCTAAGGAACGTTGGTTTAAGATAAAGGAACGTTTGCAAAAAGAAATGGCTGCTGAACGCAGGGATTTAGAGCGTTCACAAAAGAAGATGTCAGATAGGGAAGGTATGCTTGAAAGACGTAGTCATTATCTGACTGAACGTGAAAGTGCCTTGATTAGAAATGAAAAGTACTTGGCTAACCTTGAGAAGATTTTGAAGACTAAAATTGAACGTTACGACCAACTTATAGAAGAAGAAAATTTGAGACTTGAAAAAACCGCCTTAATTAGTAAGGAAAAAGCTAAAGAGGAATTAATGGAAAACCTGCGTAAGCAGGCTGACTTGGAAGCTCTTCAGATGGTCAAGGATATCAAGGAGCGCGCTAAAGAAGACGCTGAAAGAGCTGCAAAAGAGGTAATTTCTCAGGCTATTCAGAAGGTGTCCCTGTCTCACTGGACTGAAAGTACGGTATCTGTTGTTGAACTTAATTCAGAAGAACTGAAAGGCAGAATTATAGGCCGAGAAGGCCGAAATATACGTACATTTGAAACCCTTACAGGGGTTGAAGTATTGGTTGATGATACCCCTGGTGCGGTTATTATTTCCGCCTTTGATCCAATCAGGCGCGAGAAGGCCAAAATTACACTTGAAAAGTTGATTGCAGACGGACGCATACATCCTGCTCGTATTGAAGAGGTTTATCACGAAGTGGAGAAGGAAATACTTGAGCATATCAAGATAACTGGCGAAGAAACGGTAGCCGAGTTGGGCATAATTGGTCTTCATAGCGAACTCTACAATTATGTGGGCAGGATGAAATATCGTTCCAGTTATGGTCAGAATCTTCTGCAGCACTCACGGGAGGTAGCTCATTTGTGTTTGAATATGGCTACAGAGCTTAAGCTAGATCCTCAAATTGCGGCTAGAGCAGGATTACTTCACGATATCGGTAAAGTGGCGGAGGTTTCCATAGAAGGGCCTCATGCCGAAATTGGCGCAAGAATTGCCGCCCAATACGGTGAGGACGAATTTGTTGTTAATGCAATTGCCGCTCATCATGAAGAAGCGCCAATGGAAAGTCCATACGCATTTATAGTTGCCGCTGCCGATTCTATATCTGGTTCACGTCCGGGCGCTCGTCGTGAAACCCTTGAGGCCTATCTTAAAAGGCTGGAGCGTCTTGAGAGCATTGCTGTTAGTTTTGAGGGGGTTGAAAAATCTTATGCAATACAAGCTGGGCGCGAATTGCGGGTACTGGTTCAGCCGGATATTGTTTCCGACCTTGACGTTGAGGTAATGAGTTCTAAAATTGCAAGGCAGATTCAGAATGAACTAAAATATCCGGGTTATATTAAAGTGGTGGTAATTCGGGAAGTTCGCAATGTGGAATACGCAAAGTAATCGCTTATGTGATCCAGCCGGCGGGAATGGCCCCCACGCTCTTTAGGAGCTTGCCGGTGGCGGTTTCGATACTATGATATATAACTCTGTAGATTGAAAAATGGAGTTGTGGATATGCGGCGAAGTTTAAGGGCTTGCGAAATTATATGGTTTCCAATATCCTGTAGTGCTTGCTGTTGATTGGAAGCGAAACCGTCTATCTTATTTGTAGAGGAGAGATATGAATAAAGGGCAATTTTATTTCCTGTTGGATGGCTCATCTCCTCAGGGTGATGATGAGTATCCAAGGGTTGATTTGATACTTACTTCTGATACTGTATGCCTATTAGTTGAAACTCCGGGCGTTTCCAAGGAGTCGCTTGAAGTAAGTATAGAAAATAAACATGTTGTAATAAAGGGTTCCAGAAAGGAACCGGACTTCTTTTCAAAGGCTACTCATTTCTATAAGCTGGAATCATTTTACGGAATATTTAAAAGGCAGATTCCAGTTCCCGCCGATGTTGATGTCGAGAAGGCAAAAGTTGAGTATCATAATGGAGTTTTGCAGATTCTTATACCACGAAGCAAACCAAATGTTATTGAAATCCCAATTGACTAGGAGAGAGAATGTTTGATGAATCTATAACTGGCATACCGGAAGGCGCATCAATTCAAGAAACACTTCCAATTCTTCCAATAAAGGGGGGTGTGATATTTCCGAATCTGGCTACAGGTTTAGCGATATCTAATCCTGCTTTGACGAAACTGGTTGATGAGGCTCTTGCTGGTCATAAAATGGTGTGTATAGTTACTCAAAAGAATCCTGAGATTGAAAATCCTGCTCCTGAGGATTTGTACTCAGTTGGAGTAGTATCACTTATACTTAAAATGAGACGTTATCCTGATGAAACCCTGAGGATATTTATTCAAGGGATTCAGCGGGCTAAAATAGAAAAATTTGTTCAAAAAACACCCTATCTTACGGCTAAAATAAAACTTGTGAAATCAAAGGTGCGCAAAGATAATGCAACTCGCGCCCTTATGCGAAATGTAGGCACTTCTTTTCAAAAACTGGTATCTATGGTTCCCTACTTATCCGAAGAGCTTATGTCGGTAGTTTTGAATATCCATGAACCTGATAAGCTTACGGATTTTGTTTCGTCATATGTGAATTTTGATGTTGCGGAAAAGCAAGAGTTGCTTGAAACCTTTTCTCCGAAGGAAAGACTTAAGCGTTTGGATACACTTTTAGGGAAGGAAATAGGCATTCTTGAACTGGGTGTGAAGATACGTGACAGGGTAAAGGGTGAGGTAGACAAATCACAGAGGGAGTATTTTCTGCGTGAGCAGTTGAAGGCTATTAAGAAAGAGTTGGGCGAAAAAGACGAACGTACTGCAGAAATCGATAACCTTCGGAAGGAAATAGAGGCGAAAAACATGCCGGAACAGGCTAAAAAAACCGCCTTGAAGGAATTAGATAGGTTAAGCCTAATGCCTTCGGCTGCAGCGGAGTATACAGTTCTTCGTACATACATCGACTGGCTGATTAACCTACCCTGGGAAGAGGCAACGAAGGATAATCTTGATATCAAGCGCGCACGCAGAATACTTGACGAGGACCATTATGATTTGGAGAAGGTTAAAGAGCGTATTCTTGAATACCTTGCTGTCCGTAAACTAAAGCCTGATTCTAAGGGGCCTATTTTATGCTTTGTGGGGCCGCCTGGAGTTGGTAAAACTTCACTTGGAAAATCCATAGCCCGCGCTTTGGGAAGAAAATTTGTTCGTCTGTCATTGGGTGGGGTTCATGATGAAGCCGAAATTCGTGGACATCGCAGAACCTACGTGGGGGCATTGCCGGGTAGGATACTTCAAAACATACGTACTGCAGGCTTCAATAATCCTGTGTTTATGCTGGATGAAATAGATAAGGTTGGCGCCGATTTTAGGGGAGACCCCTCATCAGCCCTTCTGGAAGTTCTTGACCCTGAACAGAATAATTCCTTTTCCGATCATTACATAGAAGTTCCCTTCGATTTGTCGCGGGTAATGTTTATTGCAACAGCTAATGTTATACAAACTATTGCTCCTGCTCTTAGGGATCGTATGGAGGTTATTGAACTTCATGGCTATATTGATGAAGAGAAGCTTGAAATTGCCAAACGCTATCTTGTAAAAAGACAATTGGAGCAAGCCGGACTTAAATCTTCTGATATTAAGTTTACAGATGATGCGATATATAAAATCATTAGCGCCTACACCCGTGAGGCAGGGGTACGGAACTTAGAGCGGGAAATAGGTTCTGTTGTGCGTAAAATTGCTCGTCGCCATGCCGAGGGACGCAAGCGCAAGGTTGTAATTAACGCTAAGGATGTGTCCCGTTTCTTAGGGCATGCAAAGTTTTATTCAGAGCTTGCCGCAAGACAAGGTACAATAGGGGTGTCAACAGGTTTGGCCTGGACGCCTGTGGGCGGAGAAATACTATTTATAGAAGCTGCTGTTATGCCGGGCTCCAAGGGACTTATTCTCACCGGTTCTCTTGGGGACGTAATGAAGGAATCCGCTCAAGCAGCCTTGTCTTTTCTGCGGAGTCATGTTTCTGAAATGAAGCTTTCGAATATAGATATTTCCAATTCTGACCTTCATATCCATATACCTTCTGGAGGTATTCCAAAAGATGGACCTTCGGCAGGTCTTGCTTTAACTGCGGCACTTTACTCTTTGTTTTCAGGAAAAGTTCTTGACCCTCACCTTGCTATGACCGGAGAGATAACCCTTACAGGCAGGGTTATTCCAGTAGGAGGTATAAAGGAGAAGGTTCTGGGTGCAAAACGTGCAGGAATAACTACGATACTTCTTCCGGCGGAGAATGAAAAAGACCTTGCCGAGATTCCGGAGCATGTTCGAAAGGGACTTGAGTTCCATACCGTAAAAACTATAAAGCAGGCTATGAAGTTTTTGTTTCCTGAAAATGAAGGCGCAAAAAAGAAGCGAAAACGAAAGAAAAGATAGCAATTCATAAAACCAAATGCTTTATCTATTTGTTGTGCCACACATCTCTGATTATCGGTTGGTATAATACAGATAAATTGATTTTCTTGCGGGAATTGAGTTAAGCTAAATTTACAATTTGTATAATTTTACTTTAAGCGCTGAATCCTCAAAGTTTGCTACAGCGCACCCTAAAAGGCTTTCAGAACTTAGACTTCTCTTCCTAGGTATGGTATGAAAATTGCTTATCATACAGTCATGAGTTTATTGCTTTTCTTCATAACCTTGATTTCTTCTGAATCTACGAGTTACCTAAATTGGCATAAGCCGGACAATCAGCTGACCGCGGAAAGTTCCGAAACCTCTCCTAAAGTGCAATTTATTGAGGTTAATATACAGTCAGGCGCTAATGCTCTTAATATTTCTCTTGCGTATTCATTTGGTGAACCTGTAAAGCTTACTCTCTATGACGTTGTTGGACGTAGCGTATACAAGGAAGTAATGACGAGTCCGCGTTTTAAGATAGATATTTCCGGTTTTGCACGTGGGGTGTATTATCTTCAGGCTGTAATGGGGGAAAACAGACACTGTACTCAAAAGGTTGTTATAGAATAAATTCGGAGGAAGGGGCATACTTTTTTTCTAAAAGTTATTGCCGTAAACTACTAGTTTCTTGAAGAAAAATAAAAGTCTATTAAAACGGTAGATGCCATTCTTAATCTGTTAGAAATTTTAACGGTTAAGACTTCGGATATTTTGCCTTGACAATTAAACTATGATAAGTACACTAATTAGTGTTAAAGATGGTAATTTATCACTTGATTACTCTATGAGGAACCTGATAGCTTTATAAGAGCTTGGTGGAGTAAAAGGATAAGATAGCTCTGTTTTTAACGGAAGTTGCTTAAAATTAGGAGAAAAAATGGGATCAACGTATACTTTGGAGCCGCCGAATAAAGTTATTATGGACTTGAGTGGAGTCTTAGATGCCGATAGAGTTCGCGATATGTATAAGGAATTGGATGACAAATTCTGTGGTGGAACCACAAAAGTGAAAATTATAATGGATATAAGTCAATTGCAGAAAGTTCCTCCCAAGATACGTGAGATTTTTAGAACTACTGCAGGCAACTTGCCAGTTGCTAAACTGGCTATTGTTGGCGCTTCAATGAAGTTGCGTATTATGGCTGGTTTGATACTTAAAATGCTTTCTAATGTTGATTCCTCAATTTTTACCGCAACTAAAGAAGAAGCTATGGTTTGGTTGGATAAGGATTAAAATAACCGGATAGATTGAGGATTAGAGTATTTCCATAAAAAAGATGTTGCTTACAAGTGCAAAATGGTATTTATACATACGCTGCCAGTAAGCTTAAAGAATTTGAGAGATGTGTGATTCCAATATGTTAGGATACTATACATCTTGAAAATTTTATTAAGACTATAAAAACCAAGCTTACGTGTGTTTTAAGGAGGAGTTATGAATACAAAGAATACAATTGGAGTAGAAAAAAGCCGCGTTGAAGGCCTTATTGACGTTTTGGCTGCATTGACTACCGGTAGTTATGATGTTGAAATCGATATTATTTCTACAGAAGATGAGTTTGCTCAGGTGGAGTATGCCATTAACTTTTTGGCTGAGCAGCTGCTGTATGAAAGAAACGAGAATGAGACTAAGCAGGGCGAATTATCTAAGCAATTGGATCTTATTAAGAATCAACAAAAAGCTATTTTGGAGCTTTCAACTCCGAGCATAAAGGTTTGGGATGGAGTTCTTGTTATTCCAATTATAGGGACTTTGGATACTCATAGGTCGCAACGTTTAACTGAGGAATTACTTTTAAAGATTGCTGAAACCCAATCTAAAGTAGCTATAGTAGATATTACCGGAGTTCCAACGGTAGATTCGGCGGTAGCGAACCACCTGATAAAAACAATTTCTTCTGTAAAATTACTGGGTGCCGAATGTGTGGTAACCGGAATATTGCCCGAAGTCGCTCAAACTATTGTTCACTTGGGAGTAGATCTCAGTGATATACGTACTCTTTCAAATCTTGGTGAGGGTTTGAAGTGGGCGCTTAGGAAGATGCACTACAATGTTAGCAAAGATGAGCAATACTAGTTTTTATCGGTTAAATTGAGATTTCTAAAGCTAGGATATTTGTTTCTTGAGGGGGGTATTTTTATCCAATTTTATTTAGGAAAGAGTTAAGATTATTGTAAATATTTGCTTTATCTAAGTAAATTGCTTAAGCAAATTAGTACCCGAAGCTTTGATAAGGGCAATGGG
>CAZUXE010000012.1:0-3119 GCA_964624585.1 uncultured bacterium
GCCTGTAATTTGCAGGTAGTAGGGTAGAGGCTCTTAAACTGTGAAAACTTACGAAAAGGAGTAGGCAACATCTGCAATATTCCTGCTCTAAACTCACTATTGCGAAAAAACCGGGGCTTTTGCAGCCCCGGCTCTTTGTGGTCTTTCTAGGGTCGGATGGTTAGGAAGTGCGTGTGTCCTCTGCGGTTAATTTGAAAAAGTACTACTTCCGACTTTTCCAAACTACCTTTCAGTCTCTTTATATCTGAGACGTTTTTAATTGGGGTTTTGTTGACTTTTATAATGATATCTCCCGGTAATATACCCGCTTTATCGGCTAGACTGCCAGGAGACACTGCTTCAACCAGCACTCCATGGTCAACATCATAGGTTTTTTTCTGTTTATCAGTTATATCTTTTACTTTTACACCGATAGTTTTACTGGTTTGAGGTTCAGGTTCAAGAATATGTCCAGTGTTGCTTGAAAGTTCTTTAGGCGAAGGCCGTTCAGCCAATTTGAGGGTTAATTTTTTGCTCTTTCCGTCGCGTAGAATTGTTATGGGAACACGAGTATTGGGCGAAGTTGTGGCGGCAAGCCAGCGCAATTGATCAACAGAGCTAATATCTTCAGAATTGAAAGAGGTTATCAAATCCCCTGATTTAATGCCAGCCTTATCAGCCGGAGTATCAGGTGTAACCTTCGTAACAAGGACACCTGGCTTATCGGAATTCAAGGCTTTGAGTAAGTCAGGAGTGGTTTCTTGCAGATATATTCCAATATAGCCGCGTGAAACCTTACCGTTTTCAACAAGCTGACGCGCTACCTTTTTAACTATATTGGAAGGGATGGCGAAACCGATACCTGAATTGGCAAGACCGTTAGTGCGAATGGCGGTGTTTATACCTATAACATCCCCGTCTACGTTACATAGAGGCCCACCGGAGTTGCCTGGGTTAATAGCCGCATCGGTTTGTAGAAAATTTTGATAAGATGGCCCGCCGTATATGCCTACGTTTTTGCGTCCTTTAGCGCTAATGACCCCAACGGTAACCGTATGCTCCAACCGGTAGGGATTCCCGATAGCTATAGCCCAGTCACCAACCTTAACCTTATCAGAATTATATAATTTGACGTATGGGAATGAAGTTTTGGCATTTATCTTCAGTACGGCCAAATCGGTTTCAGGGTCTGTACCTACAACTTCAACATCATCACCAGAATACTCAGTACCGTCTGCAAGTTCTATTTTTATTGAACTTGCGCCTTCAACAACATGGTTATTTGTAAGAATATAACCCTCTGGATCGTATATAACACCTGATGCTGATCCTGGAACCTCTCGTGGAGCAGGGGCAGGCATATCAAAGTTCCAATACTTAAAGAACTCGCGTAACTGTTCAGGTATATTTTCTTTATCTATCCCAGGCCCTAAGCCAAAACCAGCATCTGTCGCTATTTCTTTAGTTACAGTAATACCAACAACTGCCGGAACAACCTTATCTGCAACTTCACTGAAACCGTCGGCAGGAACATTTGCCTGCATTGTGATTGCAATAAGTGTTACAAGAGAAATTGCTGTAATTCTTTTCATACTACATCTCCTTTCGTTTTTAACTAAGGTTCTCCGTTCCTCTTCTTTGTATTTTGTAAAACGATGTAATAAAGTTACTTATAAATTTCAGCTGAAACCACAGCTGTATTAACCGGCTTGTTATTTGAATTATTATTGTCGTGGTATTTGGGATAAAGAGTCAAGCCGTTTTCTAAAAAAGGATACCTATTATTATCACTAACTTGATAGTATTCTCTTTTTGCCTCATCATCCAGTGGAACCAATACATACTCCGCTTTCTGTGCATTGCTTGGTTTTTCATGTGAGGCAAGATGGTATGTTGATGATGCTGCATTATGAGTATCGGGAACTTCAAGTAAAGCCGGTGCGCTGTGAGAATTCTTTTTAAGAGATGAGCTAAGCGATTTAGCTGTAGCTAACCCTGCTGGTGGACCAAGGGGTTCAGTTTGAATCGCAATTATTGCTGAATTATTAGAATCCGCAACCATCTGGTTTGGCGATTTAAGGAATGTTGGAAGCATAAAGAACAATGCTAGAAACGTCGAAGCGGAAGCTCCAATTAGAATACCCTTCCAGAATCCGCCATGATAACCGTATTGCTTCACCTTATCTTGCTCTATACGTTCCTTGATACCTGCCAGCATCCATTGAGGAGGCTCCGGCATTTCCAAATTCTCTGCAAGGGTTTTAATATGACTTAACTGTTGAAGTTTTGCTGAACACTCCTTGCAGGTATCAAGATGAGCTTGTACCCGTCCCTGAAGCGAAGTTTTCAAATCACCGTCAAGGTAGGCCGAAAGTGTTTCATCAGAAAGGTGTTTTGAAATTTGTTTAGACAAGTATTTACTCATAATTCCTCCGTACGTCCGCCAGCTTTTCCCTCAAGAGCTTTCGGGAACGGTGCAGAAGTGATTTTGACGATCCCGGTGTTATTTTGAGGATGTCTGCAATCTCTGCATGTCTAAAGCCTTGAACGTCGTGCAGTACGAAAACCTTGCGATAACTGGGCGGTAATTCCACAATCGCTTTCTCAAGTTCCATTTTCGTATAATGTTCGCGTTTTGGCGCACTTAGCCAATCTTTCAACTCAACAGTAGGCAGTTTCCTGCGTCTTGAAATGTCAATGCAGTGGTTTGTGGCAATACGGTAAATCCATGTAGAAAGCTTAGATTTTCCCGCGAAGCGGTCGAGATTCTTATATACCTTCACGAATACATCCTGCGTTGCATCTTGCGCATCTGCGCGATTTCTAAGCATTCTGTAACATATACTGTAAACCATTGCAACGTGGTCTGAATAAACCCGTTCAAGCGCTTTTTCTTTATCATTACGTACCTCTACTCTGGTAGGCGCATTCTTGCCTAACCGTTCGCTGACTAGAGTGGCGGCTACTGTTTTTTCTGCCATTCGTTGTTTTTGACGTTTCTTGCAGTCTAATGGTTGCCTTATATCTTTCATAAACTACCTAATTATCGTATAATTCACTTCCCTGAATATAATTAATCACTATAGTCTAAAATTACACTTTCGCAAGCCCTTTTCTTCTTCCTACTTTGCAATAGTACG
>CAZUXE010000012.1:3219-25764 GCA_964624585.1 uncultured bacterium
GTAGTCAATAGTACAGCAGTATATATAGTGTTACAGTTATCCAAAATCCGGCACGCTCCATACTATCAGGGATTGTAAATAATGCAGCAACATGGTGTTACAGTTAGCCTTCTCTCCTAGCTAATCATCTATCTAAAAGTTAGAGGTTACCCAAATCTTTGATTTATGTAGCTTGCGGTCTTTGAAAACTTTGCGCTATTGTTACCTAACATAGGGTTTTACTCCATTTCGTTGTACCTGGCGTGTTCTGAAGACTTCATTTCCATTATCCACTTAAAATTAGTAATAGGCAAGGCTCCACTCGCAGGATGGCTTGACATATCCCTGCATCTTTCTATACTGCCATCGTGAATACATGTCCTAAAACGGCTATATGCCAAATTAATCCTGTTGTAGGCGATTTGCGGGCTAACAGTCAAAAAATCATCCGCTGGATAGGCGAAGCTTATAAACATGACGTTGAGTTAATTGTTTTTCCCGAACTTTGTCTTACCGGATATCCGCCTAGAGATTTGCTTTTGAAGACCAATTTTCTTGAAGAGCAGAGGCGGCGACTTGATGAAATTGCAGCCGTTGTGGGTAACAGCCCTGTGATTGTTGGTTGTGTGGATTTTGCTGCACGTACGGAAACCCAAGGATATAATCTTTATGACCTTTCCGCCCGCGCATCTGTAAAACGACAACTGTGGAATTCGGCGGCAGTTTTGAGGAATGGGAAAGTTGAGCGCTATATTCATAAAACCTATCTTCCCGACTATGACGTATTTGATGAGAAACGCTATTTTGACTCGGCTTCTCTTGGTCAGGATGCTATAGTTAAACTGGAGAACGGAACGAAGTTAGGAATTAGCATATGTGAAGATATCTGGGTGGAACATGGGCCATCTGAGAATATGAAGGCCAAGGGCGCTAATCTAATTCTCAATATCTCAGCTTCTCCTTTCTATGCTCGTAAGTTTAAGTCACGACTTGATTTATTGGCACAGAGAGCAAAAGAAGCCGCTCTTCCTTTAATTTATGTCAACTCCGCAGGCGCTCAGGATGATTTGCTCTTCGACGGTCGTTCGCTTGTAATGGCTGAAGATGGAAAATTGCTCGCTTTGGCAAAGGGGTTTGAAGAAGACTTATTTATCTATTCCACTCAAAATACGGGAATTAAACCTGAAACGGATGAAACCGGCGAAATTTGGCTGGCCTTGAAAATGGGCATTCGTGATTACATTCATAAAAACGGGTTCAAAAAGGTTGCCCTGGGGGTTTCAGGAGGCATTGACTCCGCTCTTGTGGCTGCATTAGCCGCTGACGCCCTGGGGGCCGAAAACGTTTTGGGTTTGGTTATGCCTTCCCAATATTCATCACGACTGGCGCTTAAGGACGCCTTGCTTCTAACTAACAATTTACGTATCAAAACCGAACCTATTCCAATAGATGACTTGTTTCTTGCCTATCTTGATACTTTAAGCGATTATTTTGCCGGAACCTCGCATGGAATAGCAGAACAAAACATTCAGGCAAGAATAAGGGGGAATTTACTTATGGCCTTTGCCAATAAATTTGGCTACATAACGCTTGCCACGGGCAATAAATCGGAACTTGCTGTGGGATACGCTACCCTTTATGGTGATATGGCCGGAGGTCTGGCGCCTATTGGCGATGTGCCTAAAACCATGGTTTATGAATTAGCTAACTGGTTCAACAATCGGGAAGGCACCGACCAGATACCTTCAGGTATACTTGAACGTCCGCCTTCAGCTGAGTTAGCTCCTAATCAACGCGATAGGGATGACTTGCCGCCGTATGAAGTGTTAGACAAGATACTCGAACTCTATGTTGAACAAGACCTTTCATCTGCTGAAATTATAGCGCAAGGTATGGATGAGGAAGTGGTTCACGACATAATTAATCGGATTGACCGCAATGAACATAAACGTCGACAGGCAGCGTTAATTCTCAAAATTACTCCCCGCGCTTTTGGTATTGGCCGAAGAATGCCGATAACGAACCATTACAAAGCTTAAACAAAACCTAGGCTGCGGGTTCTTTGCCAAGCATAAGCGGAACATTCTGTTATTGTGGAGTATGGAAGGTCTTATTACTGACGCGACTAATCACAAAGTGCTCAAGCCTAATTCTCTCTCTCTTCAGCGTTCCCTTCGTTTACCCTAGCGGTCATGTTGGTCGTAATGACGAGCTTCCTTCTTTGTGCGCTTTGTAGTTTGTTCTATAGTAGTGTTAGATGGAATTTTTAAGAATACTCTATGAAGAGATAAGTTTGCCTACCTTTTGACTATTTTTTGACCACCTTTTGATCAAGTTTTTATAGTTTTACTTACTCAGTGTTTTAAGATAAAGTTTCTATAGAATGGTTGACATAAGCCCTATTCCCGCATACACTTTTATATGAATATCATTGCCGAAAATCGCAAGGCGCGTCACGAATATCACATAGAAGATACTATAGAAACAGGAATCGTGCTGGTTGGTTCAGAGGTTAAATCGCTGCGTGACCATCAGGCTTCAGTTGTTGAAGCTTACTGTATGATACAGAATGGCGAAGCTTACGTAGTGGGAATGCACATTGCGCCTTATAAGCAGGCATCGCTTGATATTCCGGATCCAATTCGCAGACGAAAACTTCTTATGCACCGTCACGAATTAAGGAAGCTCTACGGAAAAACCCAGCGGAAAGGCTATACTCTGGTGCCTTTGAAGCTTTATTTTAACGACCGGGGTATTGCCAAGCTTCTGGTTGGCATATGTCGAGGAAAGAAAACCGTCGATAAGCGCGAAACCTTAAAAAAACGCGCTATGGACAGGGAACAGAGACGAATGGGAGTATGATATTATGAACATTTTTTCAAAGATACTTATCGATATCCGACCAATAAGAATCCTACTTCTAGGCTTAGCTGTTGTTTTTTCCCTTAATGCAGGGACGGTAACCTTTGCTTCAAAGACGTTTAATACCGTGATTTATGGCGGAGAGCAAGCCGTAACCCTTGCAGAATTTGCTTCTAAGACAAACTCAAAATTTACATGGGTTGCTGAAAAAAAGAAGGCTGTCTTAAAGTACAATGGTCACGATTATGTGTTTACAGCAATGAACCGTACCGTAATTGTAGATAAGACGGCAGTTCACATACCTAAACTAATAGGCTGGGATGGAGTCAATCTGTTCATACCTGTATCTATGCTAAAGTCTATTTTCAATCTTAAGCCTTCACAACTTAAGCCGACGGATGGTGTGAAAATTGAAAAAATTATCCTTTCAGGTTCTGATCCAACAACTATTAAGATTCTTGCCTCAGGCCCTGTATCGTGCGATGTAATTGAGAATTCGGCATCAAGTGTAACGCTTAAGCTGCCGGTAGGTTCTATTCCTAAAAGCATAGTCGCTTCAGGACTGATTAAAGAAGCGTCCTTAAGAAATAACAACAACCACACTACAATTACCTTGAAGATGACTAAGGATGTAGTTGTTACTCCAAAAGGCATAACTAATGGAATAAAGGTTACCTTTGTATCTAAAGCAAAAACAACAACGACACCGGCTGTTCAGGTGGCTGCAAGTGTTGCGAAAAAGAAGTTGGTTATTGTGATAGACCCTGGTCATGGCGGCAAAGACCCGGGCGCTTTGGGTAGAAAGGGTACCAAGGAAGCGGCTATGGCGCTTGATGTTGCCAAACGTCTGCAAGCTTTACTAAAAGCGCAAGGACATAAAGTTTATATGACACGGACTTCCGATAAATATGTTTCCCTTAAATCGCGTACCAAGTTTGCCAATTCAAAAAAGGCTGATTTGTTTATTAGCATACATTTTAACGCCAATAACTCAAACGCGCCTTCCGGAATTGAAACTTACTTTTTGGGAATGCACCGGCTGACTTATGCAAAAAACGTAGCACTACGTGAGAATGCGTCGCTTAAATACGATATAGGTGAGAACGCCTATGACCCAAATGCAACTTTGAACGATATTATTGCAACCTTGTTGACAAACCGTTTTCAAAAAGAATCAGAAGAGCTTGCCGCCTATATTCAACAGAAATCAGCAGCGCAGACAAAATTTAAGGACAGGGGACTAAATCAGGCAGGGTTCTATGTTCTCAAAGGCTGTTCAATGCCCGCGGTTCTTGTGGAATGCGGATTTTTAACAAATCCGACAGAGGAGAAAAAAATCCGTCAACCTGCATATCGTCAGAAAATCGCATCAGGGGTTGCTCTGGGCGTTCAAAAGTATGTCAATAGCCTGTGATTGAGATTGGTATCGTTTTTGCCGTATTTCACTATTAAATGAAAGATGTCAGGGAATAAAGAAAGAGAGGACATCAGAAAAGTATGTATAAGTTAAGTTCCGATCAGCCTATAGGGGTTTTTGACTCTGGAATAGGTGGTCTTACAGTTGTGCGCTCTATACGAGAATTTCTTCCCGCAGAAGATATTGTCTATTTGGGCGATGAGGCGCGTTATCCCTACGGCAGCAAATCCGCAGAAACCATTCGTCGCTTTGCCCGTGAGGATACTGATTTCCTGTTGGAGCGTCGTGTAAAAATGGTTATAGTGGCCTGCCATTCAGCTACATCGGCTGCTTTGCCTTTTCTTAAAAAAGATTATAAGTTACCGATTATCGGAGTGATAGAGCCTGGAGCCAGAACAGCGGTTAAAACTACCCGAAATAAACGAATCGGCGTAATTGGAACAAACGCCACTATTTCTGCCGGAGAGTACGAACGCGCCATTCTTGCAGCTGATTCCTCGGTACGTGTAATAGCCAAGTCTGCGCCCCTATTTGTGCCTCTGGTTGAAGAAGGCTGGACAGATAAAGCCGTTACCCGTCAGATTATTGCTGAATACCTGAATTCTCTCAAAGAAGACAATATTGATACCCTTCTTCTTGGTTGTACGCATTACCCGCTTCTAAAACCGGCCATGGATAATTTCTTTAATCATAGGGTAAATCTCGTGGATTCAGGCGACGAAACCGCAAGGGCCGCACGCGATATACTTTCCAAAATGGGGCTTTTACGTTCTTCATCCCATCGTGGTTTAACCCGATTTTACCTTACCGATCTTTCGCCAAATTTCCGTATAGTAGGTGAGCGTTTCCTTGGTTCGGAAATAGCTGACGTAACCCGCGTAAGCGTGAAGCAAGAGAGCTGAAAGAGAATATTGCAAATGTTTGATAAGTTGTTAACTCTAGCAAATTGCAAAAGGTCTATTGCCTTATATGTAGAAAGAATCCCCTATGAGAATTGATGGACGTAAGGCGGAAGATTTAAGGTCGCTTTCTTTTGAGTTGGATTACCTTAAATTTGCTCAAGGGTCATGTCTTGCTCAGGCTGGCGATACTCGTGTGCTTGCCGCGGCATCGTTTCAACCTGGGGTTCCTTCCTGGTTGGAAGGCAAGGAACAAGGCTGGATTACTGCTGAGTATGCTATGCTTCCGGCCTCTACACCCGGACGTAATCCACGTGAGTCGCGTAAAGGTAAACCTTCATCCAGAAGCCTCGAAATATCAAGGCTCATTGGCCGTTCGTTGCGCATGGGTTTCGATCTTAGGAAATTAGGTGAGAACACCTTTATAGTTGACTGTGACGTTCTGCAAGCCGACGGCGGCACTCGAACACTTTCAATATGCGCTGGATTTTGCGCACTTTATTCGGCCTGCATTAAGCTTCAGTCCAAAGGTTTTATTCCCAGCCTTCCCCTACGCCAATTCATTGGCGCAATAAGTGTTGGCCTTGTCAATGGCGAAGTATATGCAGATCTCTGTTACGAAGAGGATTCTAAAGCTGAACTTGACGCCAATATTGTAGCTACAGATAACGGAAAACTTATTGAATTTCAAATGACTGCTGAACGAGAACCGGTATCAGATGAACAATTCAGCAAACTGCTTTCTCTTGGAAAAGAAAAGATTGCCGAAGTAATTACTACTATGAAGCGTACCCTACGCCTGTAAGCTTAAAAAACTCTGCATCTATCTGCTTAAAGTTTCTCCAAGTTTCTGACTTTGGGTTGTTATTAGCGTAATACCTGTATCTAAACAAAGGTTTGAGCTTAAGAGAGTACTTCGTTTCTGTAGGTTCTATACCTTATTATAAAAAGTATCCGTACTCAAAAGTTTCACTGCAGGAGAAGGTTAATGCCTTACCTATGTGCCTAACTTTACCAAGCGAAGCTTTGTCTAGGTAGCTAATCGTACAATTTGCCAACCCAGGCGTTTCTGTAGTAATGCCGCAGAATGGCTACCGCGCTTCTACCACGTCGCGCCATTTCCATAGCTCCATATTGGCACATACCTACACCGTGGCCCCAACCGTGTCCTTCAAAAACCATCTTATTACCCGATTGTTTTATTTTATAATACTGACTTTTAAGTTCGAACACCGAACGCAGGGTGGAGCCTTTGATTGTATGTTTGCCTTTGTTAGAGATAACATACATTTTTACAACACGATGCGATTTTGGATTAATGTCAAGAGACCATGATTTTATACGCGCTCCTGAAGGAATCATCCGCTGAATTTTGGAATAAAAATCCTTTTTAGGAATAGCCTTCTTCCAGTTAAAGTGCGGAGATTTAGCGCAGTAGGGCCTGCAAAGAAAGGGCGCGTCGCGTACGGAACGAAGATAAGGAATAGCTGAAGACCAGGCGTCTTCGGAGTTAGCTGTATATCCTCCACAGGTTGAGGAATAGCGGGCGTCAAGCAATTTATTTCCTGAAAGAACCACCATACCGCGGGTATTGTTCACAGCTCTTGTACACCATTCCGTTTCCCTGCTCATACCGGAATAAACCTGATCGCGGGTATCGGCATAAACATCAAAGCCTTGCCTGTGATGTCCGCCAAATCGTGAAATAGCATATGAGCGTGCGCAAATTGCCTGAGCTTCCACTGCATGTAGGATATCTTTTGACCCCGTGCCTATTTCACGTGGAACCACTCCGCATAAATACTGTTCCAAAGGAAGTAGATTTATTACATTAAATCCTGACGAAGTACCTGCTGTTATCGCGAGCCAGCCTCTATAAGGCTGACCGTTAAGTTTTAAGATAGTGTTTCTGTCGGGAGCTATTTTTATAGGCAGTTTTGGATTGGTTAAATGTTCCTTTGAGTTTAAGCTTACGGAAAGTTGCCCTGCAGTGTTAGATATAAGCCAGCTTGCGCCATTGCCCAACACAGGGGTTGAACCGTTGGGTGTGGAAAGAGTGTGTGAACCATTAGCTTCTATATTCACAGACTGCAGATTCTCTGCAACTAAAACCTTTATTACAGGCTCCCTACCCCAAGGTTCCAGATTATAACGATTTATGCAGCCTGATAATGATAACACGAAGACAACTAATAAGCCGAGCAGAAATAGCGCTCGTCTGTCAATTATCGGCCTAGCCTTTAGCTTCTTCAAGATGAACCTCCGTGTTTGTGTAAATGCCAATCTCTCCTGCAATTTTAAGAGAGGTTTTTACAATATCTTTCACCGCAAGCTTTGAGTGTGCCTTAAGAGCTCGCGCTGCTGCCAAAGCGTATGGACCGCCTGAACCTATAACCGCAATACCATCATCTGGTTCAATTATATCGCCTGAACCGGAAACTACGAAGGCGTGCTCTGGATCTAGAATGGCCATAAAAGCTTCCAGACGCCGTAAAGCCTTATCCATACGCCATTCCTTGGCCAATTCAATTACGGCGCGCGTAAGGTTACTTGGAAATTCCGATACCTTGGCTTCAAACTTTTCAAAAAGAGTCAGGGCATCGGCTGTAGAACCGGCGAAACCGATAAGTATGCGCTCTCCTATGCGGCGGATTTTACGAGCCTTGTGTTTCATTACCGTATCTCCCAAAGTTACTTGACCATCTGAACCTATAACGGCAATTTTACGTTTGATATCCAACATACCGAGAACGGTGGTTGAACGAATTTTAGGCATTTACTCCTCCTTAATAAATAAAAAATAAGCTAATGACGGATACAGCAAGCAGTATAAAACGCTTTGGCAAAATTTCCTTCCTTTTTATCCGCCTTGTCTTTAACCTTATCTTTGACTTTTGCACTAATTTAGTCTTCCTCCGCCCTTGGATGCGCTTTTTTGTAAATTTCTTTAAGACGCTTGACACTAACATGCGTATATATTTGAGTTGTGGAAAGAGAAGCGTGTCCTAAAAGCTCTTGCACCGCTCGTAAATCGGCGCCGCGCTCCAAAAGATGGGTAGCAAAGGAATGGCGCAACGCGTGTGGTTTTACTGCAGGTGTTGAAGGCAGTTGGGATAGGTAGTAGTTCACAATACGACGCAAATCGCGTACACCTATTCTTTTTCCGCTATCTTCTTTTATGAACAAAGCCCCTGATTGCCTGGTACCTATGTATTTTTTTAATGCCTCTGATGCCTTTGCGCTTAGAGGAAGAATACGTTCCTTTGAACCCTTGCCTAAAACTTTCAACTCGCCGGCGGCAAAGTTTATGTCAGAGATATCCAAACCGGCAAGTTCGGAAATGCGTAAGCCTTCGTCATAGAGAAGTTCGATAATTGCTCTGTCGCGAAGAAGTTGGTGGTCGGCACCTTTTAAATTTTCGAAAATATCACTTATTTGCCTTTGTGTAAAGACTTGCGGTAATCGACGTGAAAGCTTTGGCCCTTTAACCAAACGTGCAGGGTTAAGTGAAATACGTTCATCTCGGCACAGAAACTTGTAGAATGTCTTGACGGACGATAACCTGCGTTGAATAGTACGTTTAGAGTAACCGAAGCGGGTCTGCATAGCTATAAATCCACGTACATCTTGCCTGTCAACAGCATAAATGTCCATTTTAGCTTTATATTCCTTGATGTAGTCTAAAAAATGCAACAAATCTTTACGATAGGCTCTTAAGGTGTGTTCAGAGGCCCTGCGTTCGTCCCTTAAGTAGCGCATAAAATCTTTTGCGTCTTTAGGAAGACTGGGTTGCAGAGAAACTCGTTTAGACATTTAGTCTTTCTTCAACTTCTTCTTGGCAGTCGTTTTCTTTTCTGTTTTCTTAGCTTTAGTTGATTTAGGTTTTGGCTTAAGCTTTTCAGGGTTACATTTAACACAGTAGGTTTCTTTAGGGGCTTTTACCATATAGTTGTTACATTTTTCACATAATTCGTCAGAAAGAGGATAGGGCGAAGAGAAAACACAATCGTCGGAAGAACATTTGTAGAACTTGCCTCTTTTCCCGCGAAGCTCAAGTACGTCCGAGCTGCACAAAGGACAAGGCTGAGGCAGAATATAAGGTGAAGTATACTTGCATTCAGGATACCTTGAACAGGCAAGAAAGCGTCCGAATTTACCTACTTTTATAACCATCGGAGCGCCGCATTCAGGACATATTTTTTCGGTTTTTTCCTCCTGCTCCTCACTCATAGGTTTAGTATAACGACACTCGGGGAAACCTGAGCAGGCGTGGAATTTCCCAAAACGTCCCCATTTTTCAATCAAAGGTTTGCCGCATTTGGGACAAACTTCTCCGGTTTCCTTAATTACCTTTTGCTTAATTTCAGGTATTTCAGCCTCAACCTTTTCAAGAAGCGCTGAGAATGGTTCCCAAAACTCACGCAAAATTTTCTGCCAGTCGTAGGTTCCTTCAGCCACTTGATCGAGTTCCTCTTCCATTTTGCGAGTAAACTCAACATTGAACAAGTCTTTGAATCTAGGTATCAAAAGGTCATTGACTAAAATTCCAAGTTCAGTAGGAATTAGGGTAGAACGTTCTCTAGTTACGTAATGCCTGCTTGCCAAAGTTCCCATAATTGCCGCGTAGGTTGAAGGACGACCGATACCATTTGCCTCAAGCCGACGGATTAAGGAAGCTTCGGTAAAACGCGCAGGTGGCTGAGTTTGCTTTTTTTCAACAATCAGTTCAACCAATTTAAGCTCGTCATTCTCTTTAAGAACAGGAAGCTGGATATCTGTTTCGCGTTTTTCCCTAAGATAGAGTTTTTCAAAACCGTCAAAGACCTGTTTTAAGGAACGCGCTCTGAAAAGATGTCCTTCGTGAGTGATTTCTACGACTCTACGTTCATAGCGGGAATCGGACATTTGTGAGGCAAGATAGCGACGGTAGATAATATCGTATAGTTTTTTGGCCTCCCTTTCAAGATAGGAAGAAATAAAATCAGGAGTACGGGAAAGTCCTGTGGGACGTATTGCCTCGTGAGCTGCTTGGGCGTCTTTTTTATCCTTAAAAGCGCGAGGATTGGCGTATTCTTGACCGATGGTTTCAATAATATGTCCCTTTGTAGTTTCTATGAATTCAGGAGCTATTCTCAAACTGTCGGTACGCATATAGGTAATAAGACCAACGGTGGTACGTTCAAGAGTAACGCCTTCGTAGAGGCTTTGGGCTATTCTCATAGTTCTGCGGGGAGCGAACCGTAGAAGCGTGGATGCTTCTTGCTGCAAGGTAGATGTTTTGAAGGGAGGTAGAGGAGTAAAGGTTTTTTCATCCTTAACAAAGGAGGAAACCGTAATCTTCATGCCGTTAGCGAACAACTTTTTTACTTTTAGCATTTGTTCTTCGTTTATCCTGTCAGCCTTCTTACCGTCAATTTTGAGCAACTCGGCTTCAAATTGTTCACCGGCGACTTCAAAAATACCTTTAACTGTCCAGTAGGCTTCCGGCTTAAATGCTTCTATTTCTTTTTCCCTCTCTGCCAGAATTCTTAAGGCCACAGTTTGCACTCTGCCCGCCGAAAGACCGCGGCGAATCATCTTCCACAATAGCGGGGAAACCTTGTAGCCTACTAATCTGTCAAGTACCCTTCTGGTTTTGTGAGCGTCAACCAGCAGATTATCTATTGCACCGGGAGATTTCAATGCTTTTTTTACACCCTGACTTGTTATTTCATAGAACCTTATTCTAACGATATCATCGTGGTTTATCACTTGTGCAAGATGGTAGGCAATGGCCTCACCTTCTCTGTCAGGGTCAGGAGCGAGGTATATTTTTCGGGCATTCTTTGCCTTTTTTTGAATTTCTTTTATGTCTTTAGCCTTCCCTCTGATTTTTATGTACTCTGGATAAAAGTTATTGTCTTTAATTTCAACGCCCAGACGCGACTTAGGCAAATCCATTATATGCCCTTTACTGGATATTACGCTTACTTTGCCGTGCAAAAGCTTGCGAATGGTTTTAGCCTTGGTGGGCGATTCAACAATTATGAGATCTTTCATATTCCTCCAAGAAATCCACTATACTTTGCATATCGTTGGGCAATTCTAATTCAAAACGCATCTGTCTACCGGTTGCAGGATGCTTAAAACCCAGCGCTTTTGCGTGAAGCGCCTGTCTTGAAATTCTTTTCAGACACCCATCTAACACCTCGGCTTCATTTGCCGAAGCGGGATGTATTTCTTGCCTACCCTGATATTCATAATCACCAATGACCGGATGTCCGTAATGCCGCAAGTGAACTCTTATTTGATGAGTTCTGCCGGTTACCAACCACAAACGTAAATAAGATACACAGCCGGCGTAAACTCTTTTTAGCAGAAACCGTGTAGCGGCTTCTCTTGAAGATATGGGCGTTACCGTCATTCTTCTGCGGTCAAGGGTTGAACGACCAATAGGTGCAGCTATTTTACCTTCGGTAAGCTCAAATTTTCCCCATGCTAGGGCGGCGTATTCCTTATACATGGTTCTGGCCGAGGTCTGACGGGTTAAATTAACCAACGCTTCGTAGCTTTTAGCAAAAAGAATAAGCCCAGTTGTGTCTTTGTCAAGTCTATGCACTACTCCGGGACGCACTTCACCGTGTTCGCCACGCGGTAGGTCTTTGCAATGCGCAAGAAGGGCATTCACAAGTGTACCTTTAAGATGACCGCGGGCAGGATGCACAACCATATTCGGCTGCTTATTAATAAGGATAATATCATCGTCTTCGTAAACGATATCAAGCGCAATTTCCTCAGGCTGTAGGGCTATCTCTCTATCCGGTACTGTAAACACGGCATCGACCTTATCGCCTTCGGCAAGTTTGAACGAAGGTTTCACAGCCTTTCCGTTCACTGTAATTTTACCGCTTTTTATAAGTTTTGCCACCATAGAACGTGAAACACTTACGCCCGAAGTAGTTATGTAGAGATCTAACCGCTTGCCCATCATTTTTCTGGAAACTATGCGGTGGAACTCTTTTTCAACAAAACCTGTAGAATTTTCCACTGAGCTATCCACAAGTGTAATTATGCTTAGGCTGACAAGGTTTGCAACTGCCAAAGCCTTAGTTTTGAATATTTGTTTATCTTTCAGATAAAGAACAGGTGGAGCCTACTCCGTTCAACAGTGAACTTTTAAAGCCAACCGGAGGTTTAGGTAGAAATCAGTGTTACGGAGGGAGTATTGCGGGGTGTTAGGAATGAGATGTTACAAGTGAAGTTGCGGATAGTATTATGCGGGGTGTTACGGGAGCTTTGAGTGATTTGTAGCGGATCGAAGCGGAAGATGCTTGCAAGTCTACGTTTCAAGAAAATGCTAGAGTATAAATACTGCTGCAGCCAATACAGTTGTCCACAAACCGTCTTTGTGTCCCACGGCGGTTTGGGTCATATGTCGTGTTCTGACAATTTTCCCTGAAATTTTCCACACTTCGCGGCGTTCGTCATAGCTTGAATCAATATCAAATGGCACTCCAAGTGTTGAGGCCAACATCTGTGCAGCTAAATCTTCGGCGTACTCCCCTGCTTTGGTTTCTCTCTCGCCAAAAGAGTGATATTCAGAGAGGTATCCGTGCTGTTTTGGGTCTGCTGGGACAGCCACTCCGACCGATGCACTGATAAGCCGATGCGGTTCGTTGGTTTGATTTTCGCTCATCACCACGAATACAATTTGGCCATGGGCCAGCATTGCGCTTCCTTTTGAACGTGAGATAATTTTACAATTTGGCGGAAGGATACTTGATACTTTAACCAAATTAAATGGCGCAATACCTGCATAACGCAGCGCTGCCTCAAAAGAGGCAAGCTTGTCTTTTGCCCGACCAACTCCGCGTGTCAGGAACATTTTTTTTGGAACCATGCCAGTCATTAAAATGGAGCTGAACGGATTCGAACCGTCGACCTCCTCGTTGCGAACGAGGCGCTCTCCCAGCTGAGCTACAGCCCCTGATTCCTCCACGAACCTTGAATATTACAGTGATTGTTTGAAGATGTCAATACAAGAGGGCGTTTAGCGGAGTTCTACATTAAATTAAAGAAGCATGTTATTATAACCGAAGAAAAGGGGAAACACGTATGCTTTTTATACACAACGATACAGTCGCCAGCTTGCTGAGCTAGGACAAGTTGCCTATTTGATGTTTTTTATCCACAATACCGTTACCGTGGTCACTAGGTTAACATTATCGCCGGAATTTAGCTGGCAAGCAAGCCCTAAAGCCATAGCCTATGGTTGACTTATAGGCATAATACGGATATTATTAATATACAGAAAGAAATATTTGACAATTCACTTCAAGTTTGTTTTTGAAGCTTAGCTTTTATTTAACTTAGGAGATAGAGTAAGCATGAACGCTGTGGCAGCTCTGGTAGGACGGCCTAATGTTGGCAAGTCCACTCTTTTCAACAGGTTAGTCGGTCGACGCGAGGCTATTACCCTAAAGGAACCGGGAATAACCAGAGACAGATTGTACGGAATTGTAAACTGGCTGGATAAATCGTTCACCTTAATTGACACAGGCGGTTTCATTCCTAACCCGCAGGCTCCACTGGAAGAGCAAATGACCCATCAGGTCAGGCTGGCTATAAAAGAGGCGGAGTTGGTGCTTTTGACAGTTGATGCCAAAGAAGGTTTACATCCCAGTGATAAAATGCTTGCCGGAATTTTAAGAAAAGAAAATAAGCCCTACATAGTGATTGCGAATAAATCGGATGTAAAAACAGCTGAATGGGAACATCATCAGTTCCATATATTGGGTGGCGAGGAGCTGTTTTTGGTTTCTGCTGAGCATGGAATTGGCTTTGGCGAGGTACTTGAGAGCATTTGCGAAAGACTTACTTTTGATATAGCCGATGAGGCCGAACCAAAGGTCAAGATATTGATTGCCGGACGCCCAAACGCCGGTAAATCAACATTGCTTAACGTTTTAGCAGGTGAAGAACGGGCCGTGGTTGATGCTATTCCGGGAACTACCCGCGATCCTGTGGATACCTATCTTGAGGTTGGTAAAAAAATATGGAGAATTGTTGATACTGCTGGGTTGAGGCGAAGGACAAAAATTAAAGAGAATGTTGAATACTACGCATCCACAAGACTTCGTAAGGCTATAAATCGGGCGGATATCATTTTGCTGTTGATAGATTTAACAGAAGGACTCACCCGGCAAGATAAACGCCTGGCAGCCGAAGTTGTTGAAAAACGCAAGGGGTTGATTTTTGTATTCAACAAGATTGACTTATTCGACAGGCAATCTTTGCGAAACAAGCTTGAGGATATCTCATACGAGCTGCGGGGTATGGAGCAGTTCTTTAGGGTACTTATATCTGGCAAAATGGAGAAGGGCTTAGATGAATTGATTGCTACAGTGAGTGCACTTACTGAAAAACGGTTTTTGAGGATTTCCAAAGAGGTTTTAGGTGAATTCGTTCAGCAGATAACCTCAGAGCGTTCGCCAGGACGAAGGGTAAAGATATATAGGCTAATTCAGAAAGTAGGTGCGCCGCCACTGTTTCTTGTTGAAACAAACAAACCGGATGAAATTACAGAAAACTATATGCGTTTTCTAACTAATCGATTACGCGAGGCTTTTGGTTTTGAAGGTACGAATTTGAAGCTTAAAACCACGCAGAGGGTGAAGAGATGACCTCCGTTGTCTGGATTACAATATTTATTGGTCTTGGAGCGTTTTTACTTGGTTCTATTCCCGTAGGATATCTTGTTGCCAAGGCCAAGGGGATAAATATCAAGGAAGTTGGATCGGGCAATATTGGGGCAACTAACGCAATAAGGGCTTTGGGAAGCGGTTGGGGAATTCTTATAGGTGTTCTGGATGCGCTAAAAGGGGCAATACCGGCACTTATCGCTCTTAAGCTTACGCCTTATCCAGGAGTGGCCGCTGCTGCGGGTTTTGGTCACATTTTTTCGCCCTGGCTTGGTTTTAAGGCCGGTAAGGGAGTGGCTACCACCTTGGCTGTTTTTTTAGTTTTAGCTCCCTTGCCAACAGCAAGTTCGTTGCTTTTGTGGATTATTCTCCTCCTCGGAATAGGCTATGTATCCCTTGCTTCTATTCTCAGTATGGCAAGCCTGCCTTTGACCATAACAGCGTGGAATGCCTGGATGCCTGAGATATCCATTATCATTGCCGCTGCGTTATGCTCTCTTGTAGTTATTTGGGCGCATCGCGGTAACATTAAGCGAATCCTTGCCCATGAGGAACCAAGGGCGGGTTTGTGGAAAAGATTGTGGAAAAAATGAGGGTATCTTTTCTTGGGGCAGGCTCATGGGGTACTTCCCTTGGGATTATGCTTTCGCGTCAGGGACATGAGATAAAATTATGGGAATATAATAAACCCAGGGTGAAGAGAGTACAGATAACCTACAGAATGCCAAAGGTACTGCCGGGCATAAAAATTCCAAGAGAGCTTTCGTACTCAGCTGATATGAAAGAAACACTGGAAGGCTGCCAGGTTCTGATTTTAGCTCTGCCTTCACAGGCCTTGCGCTCTACTTTGAAAAAACTGCCGACCGATTTTAAGCCTCCTCAATTAACTGTGAGCTTAATTAAAGGTATTGACAGTAAAACCGGACTGCTGCCTGATAAGGTTTGGGCAGGATTCTTTCCCAAAAATCCTTTAACAGTACTTTCAGGTCCCTCGATTGCCATAGAAGTCTTGAAAGGACATCCAACTGCTGTTGTTGCCGCGTCTGAAAACAAGGCAATGGCCAAGAAGGCGCAAAAACTTTTTTCTTTTGAAAATTTGCGAACCTACCTATCAAATGACGTGCAGGGTGTTCAGCTTGGAGGCGCGTTAAAGAATGTTATAGCTATAGCTTGTGGAATAGCAGAAGGTTTGGGGGCAGGAACCAATACGCTTGCGGCCCTGCTTTCGCGAGGTATGGCAGAGATAAGCAGGTTGGGCGTAAAAATGGGAGCCAATGCTGCCACATTTGCCGGTCTTGCAGGTTGGGGTGATGTTGTAACCACCGTATGGAACGCCAATTCCCGTAACCATAGGGTTGGTCTTGCTGTTGCAAAAGGTAAGGACTTAAAAGCGATACTTGAAGAGTTGGGAATGGTGGCAGAAGGGGTTGAAACCAGCAAAATTGCCCGTAAACTAAGTAAGATGTACTCCGTAGAAATGCCTATAACTGATGCAACATACAGGATTCTTTTTCGGAATGCTTGTCCTGAAAAGGAAATTACCAAATTGTTGTCGCGTCCCCTTAAGGAGGAAATGGGCTAATGAGCGCAGACAGTTTTTGCCCAACCCTTCGACGCGCTCAGCTATCCCATATCTCAATCTCAATCCTATACCAAGCCTACCTTCAATCCAATATTGACCATACTCTCAGAGCTGTAAGAATTGACTTTTTTCCTAAAATAAAGGTCTCACATAATTCCACTTTTCCAAAGCAAGCAAGTATCTTTAGAGGAAAATACCATGGATGAGGAGCGTTTTTATACAATTACTCAAGCAGCGAAGTTAACCTTAACCAAGCCGCATGTGCTTCGTTACTGGGAGAAGGAGTTCCGTTGGCTTGCCCCTCGTAAAAATTCAGCAGGTAGAAGGATATATTCTCAACGTGATATTGAATTGGTTAAGCTGATAGACAGGTTAATTCACAAAGAAGGCTATTCTATTGCAGGCGCGCGTAAGCGTTTGGCCGCTCTTATGAGCTTATCTGCCCAGACGCAATTGCCTTTGTGCAGGGTTGAAGAGAGGGTGATTGAATTAGTGAAATCGGAACTTAGGGAAATTCAAAATATGCTTAAACAGAGGTTGACTTGAGCACTTATTTGATAATTGACGGTGTAGCTCTTCTTCTACTGCTTATAGCCGGAATTTCGGGTATGATAAAGGGCGCTGTAAAAATACTTGGCTCAATTGCGGGTTTTGCAGGAGCCATTTTTCTCGGATGGCGTTATACCCCATTGCTTGCTCAGCAACTGGCCCCTAAACTGAATTCGGTAGCGTTTGGAAATATTCTTGCCTTTTCGTTAATCTTCATTGCAGTAATGGCGCTTACCGCATTGATAGTGTTCATTTTGACTAAGTTGTTTGAAGCTATTCTTTTGGGATGGCTTAATAAACTGCTTGGGTTTTTGGTAGGCCTGATACTTGGTTTACTGATAGTAGCTGTAATAGTATGGGTTTCCCTGCTTATTTATCCTGAACTTATGGAAATGTACAAAGATACTAGATTAGTTAAGGTAATTGCAGCCCTTGTTTCTCTCTGGGTGCCTGCAAGCCTGTAGTTTTCGCAATACGTTTTGCAGTTTCATAAACTTCCATCATCTCCCCATTATCTCCAAGCCTGTAGTTGTCGCGATATTTTGCCTGTTCTCTTACTTGTTAAACCAAAACCCAAGTTACCTGCAAGCATGTTGCCTCAGCAACACACAGAATCTTTTCCCGGTATGATTCCTCTTGCAAGGTTAAAAAAAGCCTAATCCGCGAAACATCCATTTCTTGCTTAAAGTTATATCCACAATAAATAGTCCTAAAGCGTGGAAGAATAAATTGCGCTATGCTGTTATGAATTGCAAGCATTCAGGCCTTGCAGCAAAAACTTCCAGTAGAATAATCCGAATTTCTTTCCTATACAGAAGTTTTTTAGTCTATAATTATCCTTGCTTTAGATAATTAGCTTCCTAGACTATCCGAAACAATCTTAAAAGTGGAGTCAAACTTTCAAAACAAAGCTTTGGGAGACTTTTGCAATTCATGTTCCAGGGGAAGTACAAACCAGTATCTTCTATACTTTATTAAGTATGTCTTCTTGTAGAAACAACTTTTGCAAATCCTTGCAATGAAGAATGCAAAAAAGCAAGGTTAATATAATAAGGAAGAAAACCGTCTAGGGGGTATTGACATTCTAATAAAAAGCGTTATATTTTTTTATACGATGTAGGGCGTTATAGGGAGTTTAATAAATTGACCTCAAAGGGCGCCCATAGTAAAAATGTGGCTATAACTTTTTACGCTAGGAGGAACTAATGAGTAAAACGTTTTCAAGAATCGCAATCGCGGTTCTTGCAATAGCTATCTTCGTTCCCGGTTTGTTTGCGCAAACCACCTTGGTATCTGAAGACTTTGAAGGCACAACCTGGCCTCCAGCCGGTTGGACTACAGGTTCTGTTGCAGGCCCTGATAACTGGAACTTTAATACCCACTGGCATCCTTTAGGTAATCCGAGTAATCCAACTAGAAGCAATTACACCGGCGCCGGCGGGAAATGCGCTGATTGCGATGATGACGGGAATCACCCACCTAGCGCCCACAACGACGATAATTGGCTTAAAACACCTGATTTTGATGGTTCGTCCTACGGTGAAATTACACTCGAATACAATATATGTTTTCGTGATATGGGCTCAAGTGAAGCTAGGATAGAAGTGTACAACGGTACAAGTTGGCAGGCAGTCGCGACTTACCCTACCAATCATGGATACCCTGACGGCACGCGTGATACAATACATATCGGTATGTATAAAAACGACGCTATGGCAGTTCGCTTCGTTTATGATGAAACAAGTCCTGGAAGTCATTGGTATTGGTATTTGGAAATAGATAGCGTTAGAATTGTTGGTTCAGGAGCCGCAACCGCACTTGATTTAGAACTTGCCGGCATAATTCGTCCATATGACAAAGAAGAGCCGGATAAGGCATTTGAACCTAAGTGCAAGGTCTACAATAACACCCAAGATACAGTAAAAGCTAAAGTTCGTTGCGTTATTAAAGATGTGGCAACTCAGCAGGATGTATATGAAAACGTGCATCCCAATCAGCAGCTATACCCTGGCTATACTGTAGTAAGCTTCAAGAATTTTACAGCGGAAGGCGGTAAAAAATACGAAGCCCTGTTTGTTGTAGAGAATGACGATGATGTAGATAATTCGAATAACAAGAGAAGCAAGAAGTTTACGACCGAGATGGGCGTAGATGTAACCCCATTCGAGGTAGTAGCGCCTTTAGACACTCAACTTAACAACTTTGCTCCTTCAGCCAAGTATGCAGAAAGAGCTGGAGCTGAAACGGAGTGTGAACTTATCTACACGATTAAGGACGACAGCTACAATGCAATAATAAAGAGCGACACGGTTAGTCACAAATTTGCAGCAAACGACACCTTCACAGCAAGCTTTGCTGACGTAAGCCTTAGCAACGGTTCATATACAATTACTTTCTGGGCTGAAGTTAAAAACGATAACATCAGTCATGATCCTATCTCTAAGACTTTCAGCTATTCAGGTGTAGTTGAAGCTCCTGAGCTAGAGAAGAGCGTGCTTACTGTTTCAGGCAATACGGTGAACTTTAGTTTAGCGGAGGCTGGCATAGTAAGCATCAAGGTATACGATGCAACCGGTAGCGTAGTTAGTGATTTTTCAGGCAGTTATGGAGCCGGTCAGCATAGCGTAAGTTGGAATGCAGCCCCTGGCGTATACTTTATTAAACTATACACTCCTGAGTTCTCAAGAACCGCCAAAACTGTTATTCTTAACTAGAATAAAGTAAACTATTAAAGTAAGAAGCTGGTCTGGAAACAGACCGGCTTTTCTTTTATTGAACTAAAGCGTTCTTATAACCTATAGCAGTAAAATTAGGGAATAATCAACGGAGCCTGTATTTTTTGTTTTTATTGAGTTTATTAGCTTATTTTATAACGCTCATATTGGTTTTCGACAAATAACTACTGTCGGGAAACAGTTACAATTTCATCTTTTGTGGGAATTATTTTCTTAAAAGATGCAGTTATTATTTTAGTAAACACTTTTCCTGATTTGATTTATAGAAAGGCTAATCCTACAATGTTTACTTTAATTGTATAGATTCTGTCCTTAACCTGTAGCTTTTGTTAAAATTAATCATCTTTCTTGTTGCCTGAAACCAATCTTGCAAGTAAAATAGCTACGGCGACTCCGCCGGTGGTTTCTATGACGTTGACAAGGTTTCCCTGCATTCTGAGAAGAAAGGTTCTGGCTTGACTCATTCCGTGAATAAGGGGAAGCAAGTAAATCATAATTACACCGGCCATTACACCGCCGACCAGGCTTACAATAGCTCTAAGCACTAAGTTACGTCTGCTTACCCAGTCGCCGAGGAACATCAAGCCGCCGAATAACACAAAGTAGAATAAGGTGAGGAACAATCTGCCAATGAGTGATGGCGGATAAGAACCAACAACGGCGACTATTACACATAGTATCAAACTAGCCGCCAAAGCGTAAAAGAAGCCTTGTTCATCCCAGGTTAGCACAATAAAACCTAAAACAGCTGCCAAGAAGGCCACTTGCAGTCCCATTCCTGAAAACCATTGATGCTGCAGAAGTCCATGCAGAATCGCAGCCGAAACAAAGGCGACAGCTAATACTAATAATACTCTAAACCAGCCTGAATTTTTTTTCATTGCTCTATCTCCTCCGGTTTTATATTTTCTCGTTCTCCTAGAATTAACCTGCCAATAAAGGTTCCAACAGCTACAGACAAAGCCAACTCCATAATAAATGCAAGGCTACTCTGTATAGCAATCCAGAAACCACCTACCCGTTCAACCAATACACCGAATAATCCAAACGAAACAATACCGGCAGCAAAACCGGCCAAAGCTCCAAATAATGTTCTCAATAGTAAGCGTGGACGTCCCATGGCGTCGCCAATAAGAATAAAAGCTAGGTATATAATTTGCATTATGAAGAATATCAATATTTGGGCTACTTTGCTTTCCAATATCCCGCCAACTAAACCGCCCGCTACGGCAACTATCGTGATAGTCAAAATAACGTACAATGCCCCCCGTTCTTTCCATGCAACAACCAGGAAGGCAATTAATCCGCTAAGAACGGCAACTTGGAAAACTAACGCCCAGACTATTTTCTCGTGAGCCAGAAAACCGTAGATTGTTTCGGACAATCCGGCCAGAATAAACGCTAACACAAAGGTTAACAACATTCGACCAAAAGTATGTGAATTTCTTGTCATGATTACTAGAATAATCGGTATGTCGAACGTGTCAAGTTTAGCTGTCTCATGTAGATGGATATTGTGTATACTGCTTTTTAATTGCATTTCGTGTACTTTGCGGCGATAATTTTTTCCACAGTTCTTTCTTGCGATGAGTTGACTACTGCTGCTGAATCATTAGACTATTCTATGACAGCGTCTAATTCTATCCGTGAACGTCGGGAAGCCTTGGAGAGTAAGATTTTCTTTCATCCCAAAGCGGCACTTTCTGCTAAAACCAAGGGAAGGGTTATTCCTGAAGCGGAAGATGCGGTACGTACGGTTTTTGAAAGAGATGCTCAAAGAATTCTCTACAGCTTATCATTCCGCAGATTGCGGCATAAGACCCAGGTTTTTCTTCTACCGGAAAACGACCATATTGCTACTCGGATGGAACACGCCCTGTACGTTGCATCCATTTCAACCACTGTTGCGCGTGCATTAGGTTTGAATTCTGATTTAGTAAATGCAATTGCCCTTGGGCATGATTTGGGACACGCTCCATTTGGTCATGAAGGCGAACGCGCACTTAATGAAGTGGTTAAAGATTTTGGATTGAAATTTGAGCATGAACTGCACTCCCTACGAACAGTTGACCATTTAGCGAAGTTGATAGGTAAACGCAAAGCCGGACTCAACTTAACTTTTGAGGTGCGCGACGGAATAGTATCGCATTATGGTGAAACAGCCGAACCTTTGGTAAGACCTGATTTTGACAAGAGACCAGATGATTTAGCCAATGCCAAAAGAGGCCTTGATAAACCGGCTACACTCGAAGGCTGCATAGTGAGAATCGTTGATAGGGTTGCCTATCTGGGCAGGGATTTAGAAGATGCCTTACGGGCGCATTTGGTAAATGAGGACGATATTCCAAAGGAAGTAAAAACAACCCTTGGGAAAACCAACGGCAAAATAATCGGCACTTTGGTTGAAAATCTAATTGAGGAAAATACTCAACATCCTGACGCTATTGGATTTAGTGAAAAAATAAACCAAGCAGTCCGTCAGCTGTATAAGTTTAATTATGAAAAAATTTATAGGCATCCGCGAGTGGCTCGACATACTGAGAATGTGCATGGGATTATCAAGCTACTTTTTAAGAAATTATACGCCTACATGAGTAATCCCAAAGAAATTGACAAGTTAACAAAACCACAGGTTTTTACCCAGCTTGATTATTTTATTAAATATACGGATTGTGAAGCAAACGCTACACCTGAACAGGTAGTAATGGACTTCATTGCAGGTATGACGGACAATTATGCTGTCAGAAGTTTCAAGGATCTATACATTCCCAGAGGTATACGCTAGCTCTACAAGAAACAACTGAACGCAGAGCCAGCATTTAGCTGTCAGAAGTTTCAAGGA
>CAZUXE010000012.1:25864-61231 GCA_964624585.1 uncultured bacterium
CTAGTCCTACAAGAAACAACTGAACGCAGAGCCAGCATTTAGCTGTCAGAAGTTTTAAGGATTTATACATACCAAGAGGTATAAGCTAGTTCTTTAAGGATTAGCTGAATCTTTCAAGATATGATACAATAGTGGATAGATTTGGGGAAGAGGTAGTTGAATATGAAACTAATCACTAGGAATCAAATAATACGGCCAGAGATATTTTTCATCCCAATCTTATTATTGTAGTTTTCCTTACAATAAATTACGCTCAATTTGTATAATTTAAGACGATATCTGATGATATTTATATAATATGGGAAATAGGTTACGCCTTCTAAATGATGAAGATGCCAATTAGATTGTCAGCGTTCCAGAATTATAACTGGAAACGAAATTGTCCCAAGTGGGGAATCAAAATAAACGGTACCAACAAGTTTGTAGGCGGCTGCGCCACTTTTAATAAGAGAAATTAGAGCCGCACCAGCTTTTTTGTAGTCAATGGTCACAATAGGCTCTATTTTTCTAGATTCGCCTGAAGGTATGCTGGTTTTAAGGTTAGAGATTCCGTTACCAATTTTCTTGTCGTTTACGTAAAAATCAAAACGCATTCTGTCCAGTACTACCTCTACAGGATTAGGGTTAGTAACGTCAACTGTGATACCTAATCGCAGATAGCTAAGAGCTATTTCTTTAATGCTAGTGCCGGTAAGCCTGTACTCACAGTTCTTGAGAGCCGCACGCTTGACTATAAAACAGCCCTGAAGTGCAAGCATTATCAGTAAGAAAGCGGTTGCTGTAAAAACTAAAGTTCTCTTCATTCTCAACTCCTTTGCTAGTCAAAGTCTTTATCTTGAAAGAGAAAAATTGTCGTGCGTGATGAATAATTGCCATACGGAGTTTTATAATACACTTTGGCTTTAAGCGTAAAGTGATATTTATCAAGTCGCATATGACTAAAAATTAGCCGAAAAAGATCTACGGACACTGCCGGTTTAATTACAATTCCATCCCCTGCCTGAATTTCTTTATTTAATTTGGTAAGCTTAGAACCAACATGAATCCCCTTAACGTAAAAGTCTAAATCCATCTTTTCTATTGCTATATCTACCGAGTTCGGATTAAAAACATTCATTTCAAATACCATATCCCCATAGAATAAACCAACTTTATTAACGTCAGCGTACGCATCTGTTAGATAAAACCTACAGTCAGTAATACCATCAGGCCTTATTGCCATGCAATTAGCCAGAGTCAATACAGTAAACGATATAATTACAGCGGCATATTTTTTCATCAATAAAGACATTCCTTTATATAGACTACATTATTTTCTGTGGGTTGTCAACAAATTTATACCAATCTTCAATGTTGCCACGTTGTTGGAAAGTTTGAAGAGCTTATTTACTTTCCGTTGAGCGTTTAAGAGTAAGTGAAGTAGCGCAGCTAAATTGCGGTTTGACTTGTTGTGATTGCCGAATATGCTTGCAGATGGATAAATGGACATCCTTTTTTGATTTGATTTCAACAAGACGAAGTATTCGTAAATTTCTTGGCAAGAAGGTGGAGGCGGAAAAGATTAAAAAAATGCTGGAGGCGTTACGGCTCGCGCCATCTTCATCCAATTCTCAACCATGGCATATCGTGCTAGTGCAGGATAGGAATAAAATAGAGCAACTTTCAAAGGCTGCCCCGCTGGGTTCAAGATCAATTATTTCCTGGTTAAAGAGTGCCCCCTTGATATTTGTTTTGACCGTCAAAAAGGAATTAACCCATAAGGTAGCTGCGGCATTTGGCCACGCCAATATTGAAATTGACGCAGGCATAGGCGGTCAACATTTAGCGCTTGCCGCTCATGCTTTGGGTTTAGGGGCTTGTTGGATTGGGTGGTTCAATGAGAATAAGATCAAGAAATTATTCCAAATTCCTAAGAATTATAAAGTTATGGCGCTTATTCCCTGTGGATATCCCGGCGAAACCCCACAGGCGCGTTCAAGAAAGGAGATAGGCGAAATTGCTTCCTTTGAGAGTTTCGGTAAAACTGCGTTTGAGGAAATAAAATAGTTCCGCGGCCATAACACAACTTGTAATGGCGAGCAGCGTTTTCTTTTACGCAGGGGAGGCTGAATTTCTTTAGGGAAATAAACTTTTGGTTTGGGCGCGTGATGCTTTAATTTTTCCCGAAAACAATATAAAAAGAAATCCTTTGAGTCGTTCCGCTGTTTTTTTTTATTGTAACGATAAAAAAGAGATAGAAATTTGAGCGATTTTGTAATAAGGTATTATCATTTTGCAGTATTTTTACACGGATAGGGAGAATAGAAATCCACTTACTACGACTCCGAAAATAATGCTAAGGGGTGTTGACAAGTTGCATTCTTTCCTTAATATAAATTTACTCTGGTTAATAGAGTGAGCGGGAGTAAGAATGATAGGGTTCTATATACTCATGGGTCTAGTTGCTGTACATCCTTGGCCTATGTTTCAAAAAAACGTTGAACATCAAGGTTTAGCGTCAGTTAACGGTCCTTCAACTGCGAGCGTTTTATGGGAGTTTGATTTGGGGGCAACAACCTCATCATCCCCAGTGGTTGCAGAAGATGGCACTATCTATATTGGTACAAGTGCTGGAAAATTAATAGCTGTTACTTCAGGCGGCAAAGAGCGATGGAGCTTTTCCGCAGGTCTTCCAATTAATTCAGCGCCTGTAATCTTAAAAAATGGAGCTATTTGTTTTGGCACTAGCTCAGGGGCGCTAATAGCTGTAAATTCAGATGGCAAAGAACGTTGGCGATTTCAGGCAGCGGGTCAATTTGCATCATCATCTTCACCAATTGAATGCAACGGTGCTGTATTTGTGGTTTCCGATGATTTCCTCTACAGCATAAATCCGAATAACGGAAAGCAAAACTGGTCGGTTAAACTTGCAGGCTCCATAGATGTTACTCCGGCTGCAAGTGGAGATAATGTTTATGTTCAAACCTGGTGGCCTGGCCCCTGCTATCTTTACTGCTATTCTCAGGTGGGCGCTAAACAATGGGAAGGTGAAGTAGGTGGCGGCTCAAGTTCCCCTACTATTTCCAACAATCAGGTTTTTTTCGGTTCCAATGACTTCAATCTTTATTCTATTAATACCAACGGTTCATTGCATTTTAAGCGATTTATGTTCTCTAAAATAACCGCAAGTCCGGCTATTGCCCCGAACGGAAAGATTCTCGTAGGCGGATGGGATTCAACCTTCCACTGTGTTAATCCAGATGCCTCGGAAGCTTGGCATTTTTCAACCCGCGGAATAATTAAATCCTCGGCCGCAGTTGACGTATCTGGTAACGCCTATTTTGGTTGCTGTGATTCCACGCTCTACTCTGTTTCACCGGATGGCAAAGAACGTTGGAGTTTTAAGGCGGGACATCAAATAATCTCTTCACCGGCAATAGGTGCTGATGGTACTATCTATATCGGTTGTTGGGATCGCAAGCTTTATGCCATAGGTCCTGGAAGCGCTATTGAAGAGCATATTCCAGCGCATAATCCTGACGGCGGTATAGACTTCACAGTCAAATTCAGGGAAAACGTCTTAAGCCTTAGATTTAGTGAACCGCTTGTCGGAAAAACGCAGTTGAAGCTTATTGATATCACAGGAAGGGTTATTACTGAAGAGATGCTTCTTTCAGGGACTTTAACAAAAGATATATACATACAGAATGTCCCAAGGGTGGTTTTCGTGTTGCTTAAGAATAATTACCGTAGTGTTGCAAAAAAAATTGTACGTTTATAGCACTAGATAAATATTTAATTAACAATATGGAGGAGCAATGAAAAACGAATCTAACGGCGTAGCCGTTTTGATTTTAGCGCTCATATTTACTACCGGTAGTACCGTAGTTGCCATGAACATCAAAGGTGTTGGGGTTACTCCTTACGATGACTTGCATCCTTCAATGGCTGTAACTAGAGAGCATCCTGAAAAAGTTAGGCTTATGACAGCGTTTGAAGTTAAATACGATGAATCAGATAACGACGTATACCTTGCTTATTCAAGCAACATGGGACAAACTTGGGCTTTAATAAAGCCTGCCGGAACCAATAACAATAACGAGCTATCGCCGCGCATAGCAATAGGTCTTGATGATACCCTACATCTTGTGTATCAATCAGGCGATACCCTGGGTTATAAAAAAGCTTCGCCCTACAATTGGCAGTGGACAGAATATTCATGGGCAAATACATGGTCAGCAGGCTGCCGCCACGCCGATGTATGTATAGACCCTAAAACTAACGATTTATGGATAGTTATGGAAGTTGAAAGAACAGCAGGAAATCACGATATATGCGTTTTTAGGCTAGGTACCGGTGGTGATTTTGTTCTAGATACAATTGCTGAAACTCCCAATGACGAAACTATGCCGGTTATTGAATGCGACGGTAAAAATGTTTTGGTGCTTTATGAATACCACGACGGGGCAAATGTTGATATCAAGGGCGCTGTTTCTAAAACAGGAACACCTTCATTTACTTCACTTGATGTTGCTGCTACTCCTAATGTTGAGCAGCATCCAGAGATTACACTTTCACAGGCTGGTTTTGAGTATGTCTACCAAAGTTCAGATAGCCTTTATTACGGTTTTAGTGCGGATGCAAAAGATCACGTGCAAACCGCGCTAATAGATGTTACAGCTAATGCGGCTCCAACTATCTCTGTTGGCGGAAATGTTACAGATATTCTTATGCGTCTTGACGCGCTTACCTTAAGACATTTAAGGTTCTCTGCCCATAATCCTGCCGGTAATTTGAAAATAAGTGATGCCTACATAGGCGATACTGTCTCGGCTGGCGCACGGCAATTGGCTGTTGTGAGTCTTGGTGACTCTGCGTTTTGTGTATGGAGCGGTAAAGGACGTTCGGGTAAGTCGGAAAATATTCTAGGAACTTGCTGGACTTCTGATAAAGGCTTCGCTGTTGAAGAGAAGAGTGTGCCCAAAAAGCTTAAAGCTTTAGGGCTTGAGGTTAATTCAAAGCCTAACGGCTGCTTTATTTCTTTACACAATGCTATAGATAGAGATGTTGATATAGCAATATTTGATGCCTGCGGACGAAAGGTTCGCAAGCTGTACAAGGGAAGTATACCTTCAGGAGATATTAGTATCTTTTGGAATGGGTGCGATGAAAATAATTGCAAGCTTGCAAAAGGTGTTTACTTTGTGAATCTTAAAACGGCCACTGTAGCAAGCTCTGCAAAAATACTCCTTTTGTACTAAAAACAAAATAGATGGAGAATGGAGAGTAGATGAAATATATAGTTCTCTCACTAGTATGTACGCTCATGCTTCCCATGGGATTAGTTGCTCAGCAGGGAAGTTGGACAGAAACCACCAGAAAAGATTTTTCAGATGGTTGGTATGAACGCGACGTATACTGTTCTTTTCGATCGTCAAATATGGATACAGACTCAGGAGCGGTTGAATTTATTCCTCGTTTTGATTTTACCAACGACGGGTGGATTGATTTGGTGGTTTCCAATAAACCAAACTCATCTTCAAGCGGTTTAAGGCGCGATTGGATTTTGCTCTATACAGGTGACGGCGATTATAGTACGGATAGATACCTACAGTATGCAACGAACAACGGAGCTGAAATTGATGGAGCGGATCTTGATTTAGACGGTTACGCAGACCTTATAGTTTGCCACTATTTTTCTCCGGATAAGTCCTCTGATCCTGACGGCGCTGTAACAATTTATTGGGGAACAGCCGATGGCCCTTCGCCAACCGATACTACTATGCTGCCTGCTTCTGCGCAAACAGAGGCTGTCTATGTTGCCGATCTTAACAAAGATGGATGGATAGATATTCTATCAGGAGGCGTAAACGGCGGTAACGCACTGGCTATTTTCTGGGGCGGCCCTAACCGTGCTTATTCAAACCGCAAAGCAAGTTATCTTCCAGTCAAAATTGCAAGGCACAACTTTGAGGTGGCCGATTTTGATAAAGATGGCTACTACGATATTCTTGTAGTAAATTACAACGTAGCGGAGAACTATATCTATTGGGGATCACAAACAGGGTTTCACGAAAGCAATGTTTCATCACTTAGCTTTTTAGGCTCCTATCCCCATGGGTCAACCGTAGCCGATTTCAATAATGATGGAATTCTAGACATTGTCCTAACCGGTACGCAAACGATACGCGAGGCCTACGTTTACTACGGTAACGGAACCCGCAGCTATAGTAAGCCGATAAAACTTAAAACAGGTCCTGTTTTTGGAGGGGCTGCTGCTCTTGATTTTAATCAAGATGGCTGGCTTGATATTATCTTCTACAGAGGTCAGGCTGATGAGTCGGAAAACTTTAAGGGAAAGCCTTGGCTCTACCTTGGGAGCGCTGCAGGATTTTCAGATTCCAACAAAATGGAATTCGGAGCAAGGAAATATAATCTTTCAGGCGGCTTCTTGACAGACTTTAACAAAGATGGAATTCTTGACTTGTTCGTTCACTCATGGGATATATTTGATTCCTCAGGCGTAATGTGGGGTCCTGATTTTAATACTCACACTCAGCTTTACTGTAACAGAGATCACCATTCTCAATGCCGCGATATGGGACATGTATACGATAGACAACAGCGCGAACCATACATATCCAACATCTATGATGCAGGAAAAAAAGTCAACTGGGACGCATTCGTAACAATTGATTCTACACCAGGAGCATCACAGGTTAGGCTGTTTGCACGCACTGGCCCCACAGCAGAGGTCAACAGTGAATGGACTAGCTGGGTTAGGGCGCGTTCGAACGGTTCTATTCCAGATATTGCGCCCAACGGGGACACTGTAATTAATCAATTTATTCAATACAAAGCCGATATGTACTGGCAGTATGCAGCCGAGTTTCCGGTTCTCTTTGAAATAACCACTTACTGGGGTCCGCAGATAATTGTGGAACCTGATAGGGAAGATACCACCTACCCCAATGTAGAAGCCCGTTATAACTTGACTATAACCAACAACGCAATGGCCAACGATGTAATCAACATTTCCACAGAAGCTACCTCTTCGGGTTGGCAGGCAAGGCTTTATGACGCATCGGGGTCAGCCATGACTGACAATAATTCCGATGGAATTGTTGACGTTGATTCGGTAGACGCCAAGGGTGGGACAAAAAACTTCCATGTAGGTATAACCCCTCCTGCAGATGCCTCTATCAACGATGTAGATACAACCATTGTATGGATTTACTCAACCAATAATGAAACAGTGAAGGATTCGGCTGTAATAATTACTCATATTGCGCCAACGCCTGCCTTACTCTTGACACCCAATCACGATTCATCAGGGTATCGCGGGGAGACGATTCGTTATTCTATGACCCTTACCAACTCAGGAAACGCTCCCGACATTGTAGGTATTACTACCCAAGGAACTAGAACAAACTGGACTGTTGGCCTGCTTGATACAGCTGGTTTGCCTTTGCGTGATTCAGATGCAAACGGAACGCCTGATTTAGGAACAGTGCCTGTAGGTTCACGGAACTTTACGGTTAATGTAACCATTCCGGTTGACGCTAATGCTGGAGATATAGATTCCACTCTCGTTGTAGCCCACTCTTCAATTGATACCACAACAAGCTCTGCATGGCTTGTTACCACTACACTAGTTCATCCCGATACTGTTTTAGCTCTACGTGTTAACCCTGACACCTGTGTTAAAACCTATCCTGAAACCTCTGTACAGCTGCCCATGAGGGTTCGCAACCTGGGGAATGTTGCAGATACTGTTGATGTAGAGATAAGATTTATTGATACCGATATGGCCTGGACATACAAATTACTTGATGCAGCTGGTAATAGCGAGCTGGGTGATATGAACTCCAACGGTAGGCCTGATGTTGGAATTGTGGGCAAGGAAGCAGAGAAATCGTTTATTCTGGAAGTAACACCTCCGCCAGATGTGGGTAATAATTTTACAGGAACCAATTCTAGCGGCTTGAGCGCTGTGGCTTTAGTTACAGTTCGTTCTTCAATAAAAAATACCGTTACCGATTTTGCAGAAGACACAATAGTCGTTATTCCAAAACTCAACGTACACAATTTTCCGAATCCCTTTGTAGGCTCTACGACATTCTACTTCAGCTTGCCGGAAGCAGGCCAGGTAAGCTTAAAAATCTACAACAGGGCAGGTGAATATTTGGCTACAGTTGTAGAAAATAAAGCCTATGAGGCCGGTGCGCATTTTGAGCCTTGGGATGGTCAAAGTGAAGCAGGCAAACCTACTGCCCCCGGAGTGTTGCTTTACAGCTTCCAGTTTGTTCCAGACGATTCAAAAAGCAAGCCTGCTAAAATTGTTAAAACCGCTCTTTCGCAGGGAGGTGGAAGGTGAAGAGAGCTTTCCTTATCTCCTTCTTGCTTGCTACAGTTACTTTTGCTCAGTTTAGAGACGGTATGGGCGCTACCGCTCATCCTTTGTTAAAAACGGGTTTCGGGCCGCGGGCGGCTGCAATGGGTAACGCCTATATTGGGTTGTCAAATGATATTACGGGACTATGGTGGAATCCTGCGTCAATGCATCAATTAAACACATATGAAGCCATGCTTTCTCACCATGAGTGGTTGAAAGGTATTAGAGACGAATTCGCAGCCCTGGTTTGGCCTCAGTCGCCTAAGAACACTTTTGGCTTCGCGTTTAACTTTTCGACAGCTACAGGAATTGAGCATTGGGATGCGAATAATCAACCTGTACCTGCAGATTCTCTCATAACGGCTTACGAAGCGCTCTTTCTTGCTAGTTATACCAGAGAGTTGGGGGCAAAAACCGGTGTTTCGGCAAGCCTTAAGGGTATGTACGAAAACCTCTACGACGCCTCTGGTTTTGGCGGCGCTCTGGATATTGGTTTTCACTGGAAGGTTTTACCCATGCTTAATTTAGGTGTTGCCGCGCAGAACCTTGGGCCTGGGATGTTCTATGGTTCACGTAGCTATAAACTGCCCATGCAGGCTGTAATAGGTGCTGCCCTAAGTTTTGACGACATCCTTGAAGGAGCCAACTTTCTCACAGATATCCGATTGCATCTTGATAATAACATAAGCGTACACGCAGGCGCTGAGCTTTGGCCGCTTGAGATTCTTGCCCTACGCCTTGGTTTTCAGTCAGGCCCACAAACACTTGATAAGTTAAATGTTTTGGCCGGTTTCACAGGTGGCATTGGTCTCTTACTTAACAATTACCGTATTGACTACGCTATTGCTCCATACAGCAGTCTTGGGCTAACCCATCGTTTGGCGGTTATTGCGGCATTTGGAAGACGTCCCTGTTACGGATGTCTTATTGTTAAGGTGGTTGATGCTGAAACCTCAAAGCCCTTGCCTGCGAATATCAAAACCTCCGGTGTCTGTAGAACGGAAGAAGCCCTTGGTACTGAAGGGCGTTGGGAAGCCAGAGATGTGAATCCTGGCGATATATCGGTGTCAGCTGAATTGTTCGATTACTATCCTGCGTCCGCTTCCGCCAAGGTTAAGGCCGGTCAAAATACAGAGTTGGTTTTGCCGCTTTCTAAAATACCTCCCGGAGCAATTGCTGGTAAGGTGTTTGACGTTAAAACAAACAAAGCTCTGCTTGCCACAATAAGCTATGAAGGCCCAAATGACATTCGCGGAGAAGTTAAAACCGACGCGCAAGGTAATTATTCCATTCCCTCCCTTTATCGCGGACATTACAAGCTTCACGCACAACCGGAACATCCTAAGTATTTCCCTCAAGATGTTGAAGTAACCATTAATCCTAATGATAAGCTGGAAAAAGATTTTGCATTGCTTCGTGAAAAGGAAGTTATAGTGTTCCACAACATCAATTTTGAAAGTGGTAAGGCCGAAGTTTTGCCTGAATTCTACTCCGTTCTTGACCAAATTGGTCAAATTCTTGTTGATAATCCTTCCATTCAAGTTGAACTGGCAGGCTACACTGATTCCCGACCAATTAAGACCCCTGAGTTCTTAAATAACGTTGAGCTTTCTCAGGGTAGGGTTGAGGCGGTAAAGGCGTATCTTGTTGATAAGTTCAAACTCCCCGAAGATAGACTAGTGGTTAAGGGCTACGGTGAAGCTAACCCTATTGCTTCAAACGAGACAGAAGAAGGTAGGGCCAAAAACCGTAGGGTAGAATTTAAGGTGCTTACCGGAATAGAGTACTACCATGAAATCCGTAATATGGAAGAGTAAGTTGAAAATATCGCCTCCATACTTGTGAATAACCAAAAAGCCCCCGCATTAAAGCGGGGGCTTGAATGTTTCTTTGTATTCTATTTTTCCGTAATAAAAATCCTATTGTCCATTTAGTAGTTGCAAAGTTCTATAATCACTGTTGAAATAATTAGCAGTTTTTACAAATTCGCAAATTCTATTGGCTATCGTCGGGAAGGAGATAATCATCAATATCTTCAACTGTAACCCAATTATCGTAGATCTGTTGACTGATGGTACACTGGCATACATCTTCCAGAGAAGAGATAAGCGGCGGTGCGTCTTGTGGCCAATTTTTCCCGCCCAGACCGTTAAGTATGGTTGAGTCGTTTAATTGACTTACTGGAACTCCCGCCCAATTGGCTATCGCTTGATAAATTTGCTGTTTTGTGCATGAAGACATCTTCGCTCCTTTATGTCTTTTTTATTAAGTTAACGAGGAGTTTTTTCAAGCCACTCTTGAATTTCCGCGAGTTGTTTGTCCAGACCAAATCTGGCGTACCCTAGACGTGCAGTATGCAAAAGTTCCTTGAAAACATTTTTGTCTACTAAAGCTCTATTGGATGCAGCAAGAAAACTTTCATGAAAAGCTCTAAAACGATAGGCGTCTTTTAAGCTTTCAGCAATATCCAGAGCTTCCTTGTAGTACAGAATAGCTTGCGTAGCGTTACTTTCTATTAATTCCTTTTCAGCCATAACCAGTTTTAAGGCTCCTGTGCAGGCTTCATGTCCTGTTGCATCGATAAATTCTATAGTGTCTTCAAGAAATTCATCCGCTTGTTCTGTTCGCCCAAGATAGATATATGCCCGAATTAAGTCGCATTTTGCCATTGCTGCGTTTTTATTATCTTTTAGTATAGTGTAGAGTTTTATGGATTTATGTAATTCAGGGATAGCCTTTGCAAACTCTTCTTTCTTAAGATGTACTGAAGCGCGGCGGAAATGAACCACAGCTTCAAGATTTTTGTTACCTATCTCTGCAGAAATTTTTTCAAGAGATTTCAAGGCAATGAGCGCATTTTCATAGTCCTCCATTTCAGTATAGTAAAAACTCATTCTGCTGTAACAGGTTGCTTCACCAATTTTATCGTTTGCGACCTTCATTTTTTGCATTGCGACTTTAAGTTTTTCTAAAGCGCTTTTGTGATTTCCTCTGCGTTGGTCAAGTAGAGCAAGATTCAAATAGAGTCGCCCTTGAATTCTAGTATCGTTATTTTGCTCCGCTTGTTTCAGGGCTTGTCTCCAAACCTGGCTGGCTAGTGAATAGTTGTTCATTCTTGAGAAAACGTTGCCTAGAGTGAATGCTGTGGTATAGATAAGTTTAAGATTGCCACTTCTGGCTGCGTGACGTCGTGCAGCCTCGGCGTGAAGTCTGGCTTGAATCAACTTACCTCTATTAAGAAAAATACAAGCGGCAAGCCGATTGTATTCTCCGTTTTCAGAGGCTGTGGGTGCGAATTTCAAACCCTTCATAATACTGTTCAGGGATTCATCGAATTGCTCCCGTTGATAATACCCTTTAGCCTCAGAAAGCAATTTAGCACTCTGTGTTTGTTTTTCATGAGCGCTGTTATTTCCATTAACGATGCCCGACCTCCTGCATCTAAATTCTTTACAACAAAGTTATAATATAGTACATATAGGCCTTTGTCAAGTATTTTTTATCTTAAAACGCGGCTTGCAAAAAATAGGAAAGACATATAGTTGCTAAATTTTAAAAACTTTCCAATTCCATCACCCTTTCAATTTGTAAAAAGTGTATGGGTTTACGGTTAAATTCATCATGTTTAGAGGTATGAAGTGTCACGGGGTGTTGCGTGAGGATATCCTATGAGTTACGTATGCTTTGAACATTTCCGAAGTTTTTGACTTTTAGTGCGTTACGGTGTTACGGATGTTACGGGAATTTCTCTTCAAGGTTTTTTGGGGAAGGCAGAGAGAAGGGGAATGGGCTTTGTCTATTTATTCAGTTTCACTATTCTCATGAACTACTTCGTGAGAATGTGGGGATAGGGGCTAAAGCAGGTTGGTCATTTTATTTAAAAGCATTATCACGGAAAGTTCTACTCTTCTGAGCGTATTTCGCCGATAAACTCTTCCAGTAAGTCTTCAAGGGTAACAAGTCCTATGGGCTTATCGTTGATATCAAGCACCACTGCAATGTGTTCGCGCAAATTCTGCATGGTTTTAAGAAGCTCCGTAATGCGTACCCCCGGACGAGTAAAGAAAGGCTTACGAAGTTTTGAAGTAGGATGCAGCAGGTCTTTAGTGTGTATTATACCAATAACTTGTTCGTTATCGCGAACTACAGGGTAACGTGTAAAACCATGCTCTGTGATGGCTTTAAGTATTTGTTTCCTGTCAACGTTTTCAGGAAGTGTAGTTACCCTGTCCCATGGAATCATCACATCGGCAAGAGGGGTATCAAAGGCTTTGAATAAATTTGCTACTCGTGGTGAGGTTTTCTCTTCAATACTTCCAATTTTTTCGCCCAGCTTAAGCGCTGTTAGCATATCAGGACGAGTTATTGAAAGTCGTTCACCGCTGAGTTTTGAAAATTTAGGACGTTTGAACAATTTTCTAAAAGGTTTTGTGAGCAGTACACCTACGCTGAAAAATCCGGCGGTGGAGATGACCATTCGTTCAGCCCTCATGCGTGCGCTTGTTTTTGGCAGGTAGTCACCAAATAGAAGTCCGGCAAGCGAACCTACAATTATAGCCAGCGCTGTTCCAAGGGTTTCAAATTTATCCACAAAGTAGGTAGTGATAAAAAATCCCGATAATACAACCGCAATATTGGTACAAATAAGGGTCATTACGAGTAGCAATTCGGGATTTTTCAAAAGTTCTATTGCCTGTTCCTGCCTGCGGGTTTTGCGCGAAAGATGAGCAACCCTTACCGGATTGGCCACAACGTAAGCTGTTTCCGAGCCAGAAAAGAACCCTTGTAGAACTATAAATACAGCTCCTAATACAAGTAGCCATTCATCCATTATTTGCTCCTTTCCTCAAGCGGCTTTTCTTTTTTTAAGACAACCTTATCAATCTTCAGGTTTCGTACTTTTTGTATCTTTATGATAATGCCGTTGTAGGTTATAGTATCTGAATTTTTTGGAATTCTACCCAGTTCGTGAGTAATTAGTTCCGAAAGGCGGTCAAACTCATCTTCGGCCTCAGCAAAGGCTTCGTCGAACAATTGGTTAAGGGTCGCCAAATCAATGTATCCGTCAACTATGTAGCTTCCGTTTTTTTGTTTCTTGTAGGGAGTTGCAGAATCAAACTCATCTGCAATTTCACCGAATATTGCCTCTAGGATATCTTCAAGAGTAACTATGCCTGCGGTACCTCCAAATTCGTCAATCACCACTGCAATATGCCTGTCTGAACGCCGCAGTTCTTCAAGAAGGTCGGAAAGCGCCTTGGTTTCTGGTACGTAATAGGGGTCACGCAGCAGTTCCTTAAGCTCAATCGGTGCAGGCGAAGTAAGCAAATCTTTAGTATAGACTATTCCAACAATCTGGTCGGCGGATTCTTTGTATACAGGATAGCGGGATTTTCGGGTTTTGCGAATATAGGCCATTACGTCTTGATATTTGGTGTCTAGCGATATAGCCTTCATTTCAACCCTTGGGGTCATAATTTCTGTAACCGTTCTTTCGCCTAAATCAACCAGGTTTTCCATAATTCGTTCTTCATCTTTTCGTAAAATTCCGTAGCGTACCGCCATTTCAATCATGGTTTTGACCTCTTCATCGGTTGGGAAAGGCGCCTCTTTTGGACGTCTGCGACGCAGCAGTTTTGCCAATGCGCCAAGCGCCCAGGTGATGGGAAAGAAAATCCATGAAAAGAAAACTATTATCGGTGCGTAAAGCTTTGAAAGCCTGACCGGGAAACGTACGGCAATTATCTTTGGGGTTATTTCTCCGAATAGCAAAAGCATAAGAACCATAAGAACGACACCTAAGGTTAAGGTTTGCGTTTCATTCCAGTTCCAATGCTTGGCGGCTTGTATTAAAAGAGCAGTCCATAGCGAGGTTGCCGCAAAGTTTACAATAAGGTTGCCTGAAAGAATGGTTGCTAAAAGGCGGTCACGAGAACGCAGGAGGGAGTTTACTAGGCGGTTGTTACTCAGGCGCGCGCTCCTTAAAGGTGAAAGGGAAAAGAAGGCTGTTTCAGCGCTTGAGAAAAATGCGCTTGCCAGAAGTAAGAATCCTATTGCAATTACAAGGGGAATCACTTTTGGTACCTCCTGCAAAATTCAATTGTCATATGCTTACAGTAAGCGGTTTTGATATCCATAACCTTGCCAATACTATATGTAAGGTGTGCTGTTGCTTCCGTTGGAGCAGTTTCTTTAGAGCTGTCCTTCTTGAGAGAAGTCAAAACAACGCGCTTGAAGCGAGTAGTTAGAGCAACTTCTTTAGGGGTATCCTCAAGCCCATTCCACAAATTTTGGGTTAATAACCCAAGTTTAGTTACGGAGACATTCATAGCCCTGATGGCCTTGCAGGGAGTAATTATAGAAGACATCACTTCAGATATTTCTCCATAAGAGGTTTCATCTGCTCATGAGTGTAGCCCAGCAGATGCAATATGCCGTGCGCAACCAGTCGTTCAAGTTCTTCATCAAGACTTGCACCGTATTGTTTTGCTTGAATCTCAGCACGTTCAATTGAAATATACACCTCGCCTAAAAAGTCTGCTTCGTCAAACGGGAAAGAGAGTACATCCGTTGGAAGCTCTTTCGACCGGTATTGGCTATTTAAGGATTTTAACATTGCATCATCAGTCAGCACGATATTAATTCCCCTATCGCATTGCTCAGAATTAAGAATTTTTTTTGCCAACTTTTGAATGGCTTGTTTTTTTACCGGTGTTTTTGTTGTTAGTTCTATTGTTATTTGTTTGTTCATAACGCACCCGCGGATGGAAAATACCCATTAAGGTTGCCGCAAAAACGGTTTGAACCTTGTGGATATCACTGGTTGTGAATGCGCATTCATCCAATTGACCATCCGCTATTTTATGTTCGATTACATTTTTTATGATTTCTGCCAAATTCTCTCTATCGCTGAACCCTTTTGAGCGAACCGCGGCTTCTACAGAATCTGCAAGCATAACAATGGCTGCTTCCTTAGTTTGAGGCTTCGGGCCAGGGTAACGGAAAGCGGATTCGGGAACAGGATCATCCGATTTTTGCTTAATGGATTTCTGATAAAAGAATTCCATTCTTGTAGTACCATGATGCTGTAAGATTATGTCCCTTATAGGTTTAGGCAAGCGGTTGCGTTTTGCAAGAATATCACCTTCTTTAACATGGCTTGCCAGAATAAGCGCTGACATTCTTGGTTTAAGGCTGTCGTGTGGATTTTCCTGCTCCAATTGGTTCTCAATGTAGTAGTGAGGTTTGGTCATTTTTCCAATATCGTGATAGTATCCGCCTGCAAGCGCCAAAGCAGAGTCGGCGCTTATTGCCAATGCGGCCTTTTCGCTTAGGTTTCCCACAACTATGCTATGATGGTAGGAACCAGCAGCCTTTAAGGCAAATTCCTTGAATAAGGGACGGTTAAGGTTAGCTAAAAGATTGAGCGTTAATTTTGAAGAGAAGCCGAATACCCTTTCTGCTACAAAAAAGGTTGCCATGAAGAGTATTGTGTTTAAGGCTCCGTTTATACCTATACCTGCAAGCCAAAGCGGAAGCTGCTTTGCGCTAAGAGAAGAAGAACTTAAAAGATAACTTGAACGCGCTAGAAGTCCGCCAAGAATAACGAATCCAAGAACCGCTATAAAGCCCGTTTGCTTTTTTATAAAAGGGTACGCAGCCAAAGCTCCGAAACCAACCGCAACGGCATATATAAGAAACTCCGGTTCTGTTTGGATTGGTAGGTAGAGAAGTAGGGATGTTGCGCTTGCCAAAAGTATGCCGTATATTGGCTCCAGAAAAACCGCGGCAGATAGCGCTATGAACGCAGTTGGTAGAAACCACCAAATGGAAAATTTTCGGAAGACAAAATTAAGAATTATGCCTACTACCATAATAAATGCAATGAACAGCATTTTTCGAGGCCCCAGTCTCAAGCGGAGGAGGTATATTGATATAGCTAACGCAAACAGTATCAAAAAATAGAGGATATTCTGCTGGGCAAAAATTTGAAATCTTACCCTAAGATTTGCCTCAACTGCGGCGTTAATTGCGTTGATTTTCTTAAGGGTATATGCGTCAATTCTGCTGTTGGCTTCAGCTAACAGTTCTCCTCGTTCAATGTAGCCTTCCTTTGTATCTACCCTTGCTCTTGCCTTTTCTTGCCGTGCCTTGAACTCTTCTTTATCCAAAACCAAATTCGGGTTTGGCAGTACAATTTTTCTTAATAAATCGGTAAGCAATGCCGCCCGTGGTCTGTCGTATGGAAAAAGCCTTTTCGCTTCATTTTCAATCAATGTATCAACGTCCCAGAATCCCAAAATATTATTTACAGATTCCTCCAATTCAAACTCATCTGCAATTACAACTACGGTTCGAGTATGAATATCTTCCTTTTGTCGGGCATAGCCCTGAGAACGAATCCTTGCCAGGACACTATCAGCACCTGCCAGTAATTTTGAGCTAATTAAATCCCTGTTCTCAATCCCTAGCTCCTTGGCAATGGAAGGTGATGATGGCATGTTCCGAAGAGTTTTTCGCCACTTAAGCTCGGCTTCGTTACTTACTCTTAATACGGGAAGCACTGTTGCCGCGGCGCTGTCTTGCTCTGCTGCAAATTTTGCTGAGTCTTTTGGCATTGGTATAGAAACAGGCGAACGAATATCTTTTTCCACAAGATCGCCTTCTTTGTAGTCCATTTTAGGCGGAGGTGCAATAAATGGAGCAAGGTTAAGGGCAAGCAAAATTGCTAAAGCGCATCCAATAAAAGAAAGCACTCTAATGGCGTTACTTTTTTTCATACGCCTCTATTATAGCTGAGACAAGGGGAGGACGTACAACGTCTCTGGAATCAAAATGAACAAAATGGATGCCTGCAACTCCAGTTAGGATATCTACCGCGTCAACAAGGCCCGACTTATTGCCACGGCTTAAGTCTATTTGGGTTATATCGCCGGTAATTATAGCGTGTGAGTTCCATCCCATACGTGTAAGAAACATCTTCATTTGAGGAGAAGTGGTGTTTTGCGCTTCGTCAAGAATAATATAGGCGTCTGAAAGGGTTCTGCCGCGCATAAAAGCAAGAGGAGCTATTTCAATAACCTGATTATCTAAATATCTTTTCATTTTATCTGCAGGTATCATATCTGACAAGGCATCGTAGATAGGACGTAGATAGGGGTCAACCTTTTCCTTTAGGTCTCCAGGCAAAAAGCCCAAACTTTCACCTGCCTCCACTGCGGGACGCGCAAGTATTATTCTATCGATTTTCCCATTAGAAAGCGCTTCAACAGCTTTAGCAACAGCTAAATAGGTTTTGCCCGTTCCTGCAGGTCCAACCCCAAAAGTAACAGGGTTTTTTTCAATACTTTTTATGTAGGTTTCCTGATGTTGGGACTGTGGACGCAAAAGTCTGCGCGGGGTGTATATGACGCCCTCTTCCTGCGTTTCCGCGTTACGTCTGCTTCCCTTGCCCTTCCTGATTTCTACAAAAACATCTTCCGGTGTTAGAATTTTGCCGGATGAAATTCTTGCACACAGTTTACCGATAAGGTTTTCAATTTCTTCAATTTCTTCACTTCCACCCTCAATTGTAATCTTATTACCGCGTGCAACTATTTGAGCATTAAATTGTTTACGGATAACCTTGAGGTTTTCGTCCCCCACCCCTGCCAATAGCAGCGGGTCTACATCCTTTAGCTTTATAACTTTTCTTGACACGGAAACACAATTAATTTAGATAATTAGAGGGGAAGACATAGAATAGTCTTCCCCCCTAAAATTGCTTTAAGATTAGCGAGGAATAACAAAGAGTTGACCAGGATAAATTAAATCCGGATCGTTGATTTTATCTTTGTTAGCTTCATAGATTTCGGGCCATTTGGAACCATCACCGTAGACTGCTACAGAATTAGCAATCTTCCAAAGCCAATTACCTGACTTAACCTTCCATTCGTTTACGCCTGGGATGAAAAGAATCCATCCAACGCGTACAACGTTAGGATCGGTAATAATGTCGTTATTGGCTTCATAAATAAGCGGCCACTTGGAGCCGTCATCATAGACATACTCGTCAGCAGCAATCTTATAGAGATAGTCACCAGATTTTACGGTATAGCGACCCCAGTATTTAGGATTCTTCTCAAGTTCAGCAAGCTGAGCTTCAAGTTCTGCAATCTTTGAATCAAGATTACTGATCTCTGATTGAAGTCCTTTTACTTTAGGATCGATATTCCCGATACCTTCTTCTGCGGCAGCTTTGCGAGCATTACAGGCTTCTAGTTTAGCCTCAGCTTCCTTCTTCTTCATTTTTGCGCCATAAGCTACACTTGAGAAAGCAAAAAGAACTGCTAAGACGAGCAGGAAAAACTTTTTCGCCATCATTCCTCCTACTTCACTTGCTCGTGAGCGGGTTTGCCATCACGCGTAGGTTTGGCATTTTCCAGCTCTACGATTTTCTCTTCGAGTTCTGTAATACGTGTCTCTTTGGCAGCTTTTTCCGACTGAAGTGTCTGGAGCTGCGATTCTAGACTAGCTAAACGCGCTTCTGCGTCGTCAGCTGCTTGGCATGCGGCTTCCATTTGAGCAATTAGCTCTTTGGATGCGCCACAGCCTGCAAGAAGGCCTATGCCAACAAAAACCAACAAACCGAGTGCGATGAGTCGCTTGTGCATCTGCACCTCCTTTGATTTAATGGTCATGTGCGTCTATTATAGAGGTAGAGCAAAGTTTGTCAAGTGCTTAGACCTTTATTAGCTAAGGTTTATGCAATTTTCAGCGTGAAGAGTCTGTTTTTGATTTGAAAGTAAATGGAGTTCAGCAAATTTTATATTACATGCAGAAATTGACGCTTAGCTTCAGAAATGACGAAATAAATAAACGCCCTCCATATAAATAAATCTAAACCTAAAGCTCAAAGTTTTCAAAAAATTGCGGTGACTATTCTTGACATAGCCAAATTTTCCGTCTAGACTGAGCTATGAATACATCAGTTAAGATTCTTGCAACAATCGGACTTGCCGTGGCTGCTCTTTTGACCCTTACGGCCAGTCAGATTGGCTTTAAGTACGCCTCAGGCGCGGACGGCTTAAAAAATACTATCCTATGGTTGGTTGGAGCCGGTGTGGCCGGTACGGTTTCAATGCTCCTTTATACCCTTCTTCTTAAGCACATTCCTCTTCATGTTGGCTATGCTATTCTTTACGGACTAGGTTTTGTTTTAATTCAGGTTGTGGCCGCAAAATTCATTCTTAAAGAACCGGTTTCCCTAATGCAGTGGATTGGTGGGGCTGTAATGGTGGCCGGAATTGCAATGGTTGCCTTTGGAGGTAAAACGGGTTTAGACTAAGAATCTCCATTTGACTATCTGTAGGACTTAGAATCTTGAAAATAGCCTGTTACTTCCTGTAGCATTGTTGTAAGTTTGAATTAAATGGATTTGGCTCTTGCCCCGCATAGTCGATTTTAGAATTACAGAACAGTTTTCTAGCTCTATCCTTATCCCTACCTAATATCAGAACAAGCTAGGCAGTACCAAGGGCTTAATGTTCAAAAGGAAAGACAATATCAAAGCTCCCAGCTTGAAGCCTTGGTCTACCCAAAGCTTTCAAAACTAAAGCCGATGTTTGTTCCTCGCTATCAGGTGAATAAAAATCGTGCCATAGTAGTACTAATAAAGCGAAATCTCAATATAACGACCTTGACATTTCTACTTATCGCGTTATCTTCTCTATAACCTTAGGAGGTATAGTTTTGGAAGAAAAGCTTAATTTTACTGGTTTAGATGTTTCATTAACAAAGAAACTTACCAACTATTTAACAGAACTTATAGGCTTGCTTTCAGATGATGGCCTTGAGTCCATAATTGTTTACGGCTCAGCGGCAATTGCTGAATTTGATGCCAAACATTCCAATGTTAATCTTATGGTAGTTGTAAGAGCCTTGGATTTACCGCTTCTACGCAAGGTGCAACCGCTTGTAAGAAAGGGACATCGTAAGGGAATTGTGGCTCCACTGTTTCTTACGCATCGCCACATGGAAACTTCGTCTGACGTATTCCCTATTGAGTTTTTGGACATGAGCGATTTTCATCATCTAATTTACGGACAGAATCCATTTACAAAACTGGAAATTAACACAGAGCATCTTTGTTTGGAATGTGAAGAAAAATTGAAAGGTTCACTTATTACCCTAAGACAGTCTTTTCTTGAGCTTGCTCACAACAGTAGGGACATGATGAATTTAATTGCTTCGTCAATCACTACCCTGAGTTCTGTTTTTCGCGGTCTTATTAGACTTGCAGGTAAAAAGGCGCCTGCCTCAAAACCTGATGTCATTACTGCAATGGCCAAGTTATATCCTGTGGATGCCGATAATTTTCTTAAAGCCTTGGATATAAAGGCCAAAAAGCTTCGCATGAAAAAAGACGAAGTCGATAGTTTCTTTGCGGCCTATCTTGCAGATATTGAAAAACTTGCTCTCCATGTTGACAAAATGGGCGCCAAGATATCTCAGCCTACAGCGACAAAAACAGCTTCTACAAAGTCCCCTATGAAAAAACCTGCGAGCTTAAAAACTAAGACTATAAAAAAGAAAGCGCGTAGGCGCAGCAAATCTATATCCAAATGAAAAAGTTCACCATCGCGTCAATTTTTTTAAGCCTAGCGCTAAGCCTTCCTCTTTTTGCCGATAACTACCCTGCTCCGCCTCCAAGCAATCAATACATAGTCGATTATACAGGACTTATATCGACTTCAGATATAGACTTAATCAACAACTTGTGCAGGGAAGTTGAACGTGTAACCGGCGCTGAAATGGCTGTGCTTGTTATACTAACCACGAGCGGAGAAGCTCACTGGTATTACGCGACAGAGGTGGCGAATAAATGGGGGGTAGGTCAGAAATCTGAAGATAACGGATTGCTTTTGTTGGTGGCTATTAGTGATAGACAGGTATTTACAGCTACCGGTTCGGGAATGGAAACAATTATTCCTGATGCACGTGTTGATCAAGTATACCGGCAAATTCTGAAACCGTATTTCAAGAAGCAAGAATACGGCGAAGGAATATTTAAGGCCCTGCAGGTTTACGCTAAGGATATTCAAAAATTCTACGATGTTGAACTTAATGGAACCAAGGGTGCGCCTAAGATAAAAAATAAAAAACGCAGCGTGTTTTGGAAGATTCTTTTAACGTTTTTTATTTTTTGGTTGTTACCTGGTATTTTCCCGTTCATAGTAAGGGGTAAGGGTAAAGGCGCACGTTACGGTGGATTTTGGTCTGGCGGAAGCAGCTCCTCTTCAAGCTCTTCGTGGTCATCCTCATCGTCAAGTAGCGGTTTTTCAGGCGGAAGTTTTGGCGGTGGCGGTTTTTCAGGCGGAGGCGGAGGCGGAGGTTGGTGAGTTCGCCTACTCTGAGGTGCAATAGCCAGTATCTTGAGAGTATATTGAAAAGTACTGCGCGGATGCAGAAAGATGCCCTATGCCGGTTGCAATTCACTAATATCAACGGCATCAACTTTTCTATTGTAACTGCACCGCTGTAGGGATAGCAAAACAAAAAATAAGGAGAAGTTATAATGAACGTCCCTGTTAATCCAGAGCTGCAGGTTTCACCGTCTGCTGTTCCTGTCGCAAAGAAGAAGAAAACAATTGTATGGATTATTATAATCGTAATTGTAATTTTTGTGGTTTTGGGAGCTATATCTGCTTATAATAAAATGGTAAGGCTTGAGAAAACCGTTGATGAAAAATGGGCGAATGTGGAAACTCAATTGCAAAGACGCGGTGATCTTATCGGCAATTTGGTCGCGACGGTTAAGCGCTATGCCAAGCATGAAGAAAAGGTATTTATAGAAGTAGCCAAAGCTCGTTCCAGTTTAAATAATGCTGCAACCCCAAAAGAGTATGCGCAGGCCTCGGGAGAAATTTCAAGCGTTTTGAGCAGATTGATGCTTGTGGTGGAAGCATACCCTGAATTAAAAGCCAACGAGAATTTTTTACAACTTCAAGCGCAATTAGAGGGTACGGAAAATAGAATAAATTACGCTCGGCTTCAGTATAATGAAATAGTTAAAGAATATAATACTACTATTAGACAATTTCCCAATGTACTTTTCGCAGGGATGTTCGGGTTTTCTCAGCGTGAATTTTTCAAGGCCGAAGAAGGCGCCCGCAAGGTACCTGATGTTGGCAAGATGCTTGAAGAGTAATTTCAAACTAGCCACAAATCCATAGGCCCCGCTCAAAGCTACGCTTTGCGTTATAGCCGAAGATGCGGAGGCTATACTAATGGAACGGCGCGGCCAGAGATAATTTATTCCAAATAATGCCGTCTTTTAACCTTAGGTAGCCGCTGTGGGAGCAAATATCTAGATTCTTGTCTGCGACTCTTGAGTATTTCTTATATTATGTAAATTACTTACTTTCGGTTATACATAATGTCTTTTTTAAGGATACAATTGATTCTGGTTTCCGGTGTTATATTCCCCTAAGCTGTCAGAGTCGTATTAGTTACGGCATTATTCCAAATCTTTCCATAACTCACGGCGAATTCTGTCGGTAGGTCTTGAAATTACTTTTTCAGCATTCGGTTGACAGTAGCATTCAAATACCTATACTATTGATAGTAAAAATACATGTCTAGGAGGATGTGTGAATACAATTACTCTATTAATCTTTGCATCTTTACAGATGGCGCCTGCGCCGGAGTGTGATGCTATTGCAGAAAGGACGATGCGTTCTGAATTTCAAGATGAAAACGCCGTCCTGCTATCCCACGAACTTTACACAGATGTCCAGGGTGTTCCAAGTGTTCACGGATATGTTTATGAATTATCCAATAGCGCCTGTCTTGACGCTAATCGTGAATACGACGCCAACGATGACGAATGGGGTGTGGACAGATATGTAACGGTTTATGTGAGCGCTGCTTACGATAAACCGCCGGTGATGGAAATTGCGCAATGCTTGCCTGCATGGGTGGTGAATAAACAAAAGGCTGTTCAAAAATCTATGGAATTATGGCCAAGCTTGCATCCTTCGCTTGCAGGCTACATCTACCTTGCTCCTCTTGATGAGTGGTTTCGGTTTTCAACCGATGAAGGCTACAAATACTTGCATTCCCGTGAATTGCGGGAATACGACTTATCGGCCTTGAAGCCTGCTACCTCTTCCGAATTTCTCTCAACTATCAATGATCCCGGATGGCAAGGTGCAGAATCAGGAGCGTATTTAGCTGAAAAGAAGAAAAAGATAGAAGGTGTACCCTTCGCTTTGTGGAGCTATGGATGTTCACCTACAGCTTCTTCCATGATACTCGACTACTGGGATAGGCATGGTTATCCCAAACTGGTGGATTTTTATTTTGACCGCTATGATCAGGTTGAAAAAGAAGACGATCACGATTTAACCAATGTACATCGCGAACTTGCTATAGCTATGCGTACCGATTCAGCTGGAACTGGAGGAACTAGTGCTGGTGCAATTAATGGTGGGAATATACAGGTAACAAACAGCGTCAATTCCTATTCCTTTTCCGGCCGCATGGTTAGCGGAAGTAACGTTACCGTTTACAGTACGGTGATTGATGAAATAGATAACGGCCGGCCGGTTCATTGGTCTGTAGGAGCGTATGAATATAACGGTAAGAAAATTTATCATTCAATTACCGGTGTAGGTTATGAAATTACCTCAAGCAATGATTCTTTTGTCATAATTCACAATACATGGGATAAGGGTGAACATAAGTGGCTCTACCGTACCCCTGGTTCATATTCTGAAGCCTACCCCTTAATTCCCGGAGGCGAGCAGGATGAAAATTTGCGCTTGACCAGCTTCACTAATAAATTCTACACCTCCTATAAAGGATTAACATACGCCCTTTGCTGGGATGCGCAGAACATCTCTAACGTAAAGATATGGAAGATAAAGGGAACAGATAAAAACGATTGGGATTTACTTACAGAGGTATCGGATAAAAACTATTACCCTTTAGTTGCCAATGACAATATAACAGGGGCGAGAATTTGTATTGAAGGTTACAAAGGCGCAAGCTTGGTAGCGGCAGATGGTACCCCTGCAGTAATTGCTCCAAAGGTGTTCCCCGCCAAAGCGCACTTTACTCCTAAAGCGCATCTTCCTGTTCCTTCCTTCTCAGCTAAAAAGGTATTGATTGGTAATAACAAGCTTGGGGCTTTGAAGCTTGGTGGTAGGGGTGGAGTTAAGATTATCGAACTCATTGACGATATGGTGTTCCCTCGTTATTCGGTTTCCCTGCGCAATGTCGATGATATTGCATTGGATGCGAATTGGCTCTATGTGCTTGCTTCCGATACTGTTTCTCTTTTTGATATCTCCTCACCAGATTCTCTCAAGCTTGTTAAGCAAATAGCACTTTCCGGTTCCTATAGCTCTATAGCCGCCTACGGTGGATGTGCTTATGTTGGAAGCGCCGGTTCTCAGCTGACTGTTTTGAAGCAAGATTCTGAAGGTATTTTGAAAGAAGTCTCTTCTCTGCCGGAAAGCTCCGTAAAGGGAATTAAGGCTATTGCCAAAAATCTTTACCTATCTTCTTCTGATAAAACCGTAAAGATATATAGCCTTTCTGACCCTGAGAATCCCCTTTTGATTAAAACAGTTTCCACCAAAGCTGTTCCAAACGATGTTACAGTAAGCGGTTCAACTATTTATGTAGCTGAAGGTTATAGCGGCGTGGAAGTCATAAATCTAAACACTGGTGAAACGCATACTATCAGTGAGGGAAACGCCTTGCAGCTTGAGGCTACAGGTAATCGTCTTTATTGGGTTGGCGGACAATCTGGATTCTTTGTGTATGAGATAGCTAAAACAGGAAACTTAACCAAGCTCGGTAGTCTGCAAATGCCTTACGGTCAGGTTAATGGCCTTGCAATTAGCGGTAACAGGCTTTGCATGGGTTGTGGATTCGACGGCTTTTTCGTATTTGAAAGCGATCTTTCGGGTATCAAAGAGTCCCCTGTACTTGATGACGATTTCTGTATTTCCGAACTTAATATTGCAGAGATTGCGCACTCCGGAGTATCTATGGGCGCGTTTACTGTTTCTAGCGCAGGGGCAGTTGAGACCAGATTGTTTGACGTTACAGGTAGACAGCTTCTTCACATTAGTCAAAAGGTGCAAGCTGGAAAAAACGAACTGCCAGCTGTTCCATCTGAGTTATCCTCTGGAGTTTACTTCGTCAAGATTGCGGCAAACGGAAAAGTCTCAAGTGGTAAAATTTTAGTGGTTAAATAATTAACTAGAAGTTTTTAGGCTGAAGGTGGCTCTGTTGAGTTATCTTCAGCCTTTTTTTGCAATTCCGTATCTGCGGGTTTTGCAAAAAAGAATTCGTAGATAAGCAGTAGAATTACAGAAACCACAATTGCGCTGTCGGCAAGATTGAAGGTGGCAAAGCGCCAGTGTTTGAGTCCTACGCTAATCCAGTCAACAACGTATCCAAGTCTTATGCGGTCGATAAGATTTCCAATTCCGCCGCCCATAATTAATCCTAACAAAAATATAATTGAGGTCTTTTGTTTTTGGAGTAAAAGGAAGGCTACAAATAAAATGGCTATAATAGGGAGAATTACATAAATTATTTGTGGTCCGTAATTCATACTGAACATGCCAGCTTTGTTTTGGGCAAATGTAAGGTAGAGGAAGGGATGAATTATCTTAACCCATAATTGTCCTGAGGTTTTTGCAAAATCGCCAACAAGCCGAGCGTTGGCGGCTTTTACAATCAGAAATTTACTTATTTGGTCAATAACAATTACTACAGCTGCGGGGATGGCGGCCAATAGCCATTGGACAGGCTTGCCCCAAACCCATTTTGAAGACTTAGGCTCTTCTTTATTCATAGCTAATATTCCTCATTAAGCTGAATACTACTCCAAATTTAGCGACACTCAAGTTTTTAGTAATCCTTAAATTCTTACTTAAGGGTTTTTTGAAAATATCGTATATCGCGTTATGAAGTGATACTTTATGAATTTTCTGGATTTAGGGTAAAATGTTCCCGGGATTGTATTGATAGGTTCTCTGCTGTCAATACAAAAACTCCACGTCTCCGTTTTGGGTATCGTAGACCGCCCCGCATATCCGAAATTGTTTTTGGGAGATGAGTTGGGCAAGAACCGGCTTGTGCTTCAGTACTTCCTTACACGCCAGTTCAACGTTGACTTTTATCGCTTTTTCTGTCCAGGTCTGCTTGAGGTTTAGCGATTGATTGGAAGGTCTGGTTGATTTAACAGCAGGCATGATGAGTTTGATTAAAGAGCGTATACTCTGTGATGCGGCTCCGGGTTTTCGAGCTTCCTTGACCGTCAACTGCACTGCAGCGCATTCTTTATGACCTAATACGAGTAACAGAGGTGTCTTCAGTTGGAGGGCGGCGTATTCGATTGAGTCCAGAACAGCGTTGGTTACTAGGTTTCCCGCATTCCGGCACACGAACAAATCGCCCATGCCGGCATCAAAGATGAACTCTGGAGAGACCCGTGAATCGGCGCACGCCAGAATTACTGCATATGGTGTTTGGCCTTGAGCCAGCTCACTGCGACGTGTGGAGTCTATTCCCGAACCAAACTTCCGGTTATCCGAAAGCGATCTAGCCAGTCCCCGCTTCAGTTTCTCTAAGGCCTGTTCAGGCGATATTCTCATTCCTTCACCTTCCTGCTGGAAAACTTGAAGGTGTGCAGAGAAATCCAATAATAAGATTTGTCAAGGAAGGTTATTTGTTAGTTTTGATGTTAGGATTGATTATATAATTCATAGGGTTAACCGGGGTTCCTCCTACTCTGATTTCGTAGTGGAGGTGAGTTCCTGTTGTTCTACCGGTTGCGCCCATTGAACCAATTAGTTGGCCGCGCGTGATTTTTGCGCCTTTTTTTACGTGAATCGCCGAAAGGTGGGCAAAAAACGATTCAACCCCATTTTCATGATCAATTTTGACACATAGACCGTATCCGGCGCGAGCGCCGGTGTACGATACGGTTCCATCAGCAGGAGCCACTATAGGAGTGCCGTGGGCATTGGCGATATCAATACCGTTGTGCATACGTAGTCTACGAGTAAAGGGATCAATTCGTCTGCCAAAACCGCTGCACTGCCAACCATTGCAAGGACGAATAGACGGAGTATGGTCTCGAAGATAGGAATCATTTTCAAGTTTAGTATAAATTTCACGGAAACTATCTTTTTGGAAACGCGCTTGAGTTAGAAGTTTGTCTACTGATTCCGATATGTTCTCTACATTATTATACAGTGGGGAGCGGAGTTTTTTTAGTGATCTAAGGTTTGGATCTGGAAAAGGTGTACCGCCAACGCCTGCTTTTCTCATATCTTCAGGAAGTATTTGCATATTTGCCTGTACTCTTAGTTGAATGTCGTGTCGTGCAAGCGATTTTAACATAGAGCCAGCTGAATCAACCTGTTCGGAAAGCTCAATGTACTTTTTTTGCAAAAGTTTATTTTCTTCACGCAGCTTAACTAAAGACTGCTTATCAACTTGAATTTTAACCCGTGATGCAATAGCGTAGGCCGCTCCTCCTATAATTAGACATAAAACCGGGATTACTATCCATAATATCGCAGTCGATAAAGACAGTCTCGCTACCTTATTATGCGAGCCGTAATCTATAAGCAGGTTGACACGCCTGAACATCAATATCAGTATACAGAAGTGGCGTATTTTGTCAAGAGTTGGCGCTATAGCTGAACGAGGACGCTGGGTTAATGAAAAAGAGGTAAAGAACGCAAAAGAATTATCTGGCGGCAGATTAAAGATATATTTTGAAAGCTGCCTTACAGGCAGCCGAAGGCCTTTCTATGAAAGTGTGCGAAAGTTTTTAGAAAACTCCAGCATCCAGCAAAGGGCGTTTATGTATATTGTGATGCGTTAGGAGGGGGGATTAGGGTAGGGGGTACTGTAGTAATTTTTCCTTGGCGTCTATGAAGTACGGTTCAGGATTAACTGCTTTTCCGCCAATTCTGACTTCGTAGTGTAGATGTGGGCCAACGGTTAGCCCTGAATTTCCAATAGCAGCTATAGTATCATACCTGAGTACTTTTTGTCCAACATGCACATAGGCTTTCGATAGGTGGGCATAAAGCGTAACAATTCCGTAGCCGTGATCTATTTTTACCGCAAGACCGTATCCACCCATACGTTTAACAGAAATCACAACGCCGTCAGCCGGAGCGACAACGGCTGTTCCTATTTTATTACTTATGTCTACTCCGGAATGTTTTTTCATAATTCCAAAAATAGGATGTTTTCTCATACCAAATCTACTACTGAACCTGCCGTGCGTGGGTACAATTGAAGGCATTCTATCGCGTAGTTTGGTATCTTTTTCAAATTTATCGGTAATTTCTGTAAAACTTTCTTTCTGGTAAACAGTTTTACGCAACAATTTGTCTACATGTCCTGATAAAACCTGCAATTTTGTGTAGCGTTTCTTATCTATGACCTTAAGTCTGGCCATTTCAGGGTTGAGTTTTGGAGCGCCACCGATACCCAGTTCCCGTATATCGGCAGGTAAAACAGGCATTTCATCCTGAATTCGAAGTTGAATGTCATGGCGTTCTATTTCCGTGAGCGTGGCGTACAATGAATCGGTTTGCGAACGCAATTCCGATAGTCCGGTAGTTAAATTTCTACTTCGGGCTTTTTCAAGACTTAAGCGGATATACATAAATGCGCTTGAAGCCGCTGAGGGGATAGCTATTCCCATTAGTACGGCGACAAGAAATCCAATGATGACCAGTCCCCATACAGGTATGCGTAAATTGCGAACCTTAGCTTGATTAGTTCCTTCAACTAGTATTGACACCCTACGAGCCAGGAACCCCTGATTAGAACCTCTTAACCACATGGACATACAGTATATAGGAAAATCAGAAGCGTGTCAAGTATTTGCGTCCTAAGACTGCATTCATGGTAGTATGGTTATGCTATTACGAACGCTTAATGTCCGTAGGGTATTCAAGGAAGTAACTTCTATCGTAAGGAAGCCTTTGGTCGTGGCGAAATATCTTTCTAGCAACAGTTAGTTGATTAATTTTCTTTGTGAACTTTGTAGTGCAGTCAACCCTGTGTGGCTGCCTTTCATACCAAAGCGTAACTTTGACTTTAGATTGTCCTGTTTTGTCCTAAATTGTCCCAAGAAACATACCTTGATTGTTAAAGGCGCCATTCAAAGAAGACGTTCTGCAATCTGCACGGCGTTAAGGGCGGCTCCTTTTCTCAAATTATCACAACATAGCCAGAAATGAATAACCCTTGGATCGTGGGGAGCGCTTCTTAATCGGGAAACATATACATTGTCCGTACCTGCAACTTCTCGTGGAGTAATCAGGCTTCCATTAGGCAGAAGTTCTAAGCCTTCATAAGATGCAAGTGAATTGGCAATATCGTCAAAAATTACCTTGTCTTCAAAAATGCAACTTACAGATATTGAATGCCCAACTTCAATAGGCACTCGAACGCATGTGGCGTAGATTGAAAGACTTGTGTCTTCCAGAATCTTTCTGCTTTCTTCCCTTAGCTTACGTTCTTCCGATGTCTCAGCTATATCTGTAAACGCGCCAATTTGTGGTATAAGGTTTGCAGCAATTTGCTGGGGATAAAGTTCGCGTGCGTCTTGAGGAATATCTTCACCAAGGACTAAATATTCTCTCTGCAAACTCAATTCAGCCAAGGCGTCTTTCCCTGCTCCTGATACCGATTGCAAGGCGGTAGCCACTACTTTTTTGGGTTTTTGAATCTTAGCCACTGCGTCAAGCGCCATCACAAATGGTATGGTTGTGCAGTTAGGGTTGGCAATTATCTTTGAGTCGCTTTCGGCAAGCGCGTTCCAATTTACTTCGGGTACTATAAGCGGAACATCTGGCTCCATACGAAATACCTTAGATTTATCGATTACCCAGGCTTCACCGTTATAAGAATCAAGAATCGGATGTGTTTGCGCATCAGATACCGAACAGAAAAATATATCGGCTAAAAGGTCCCAATTGTCTTCCAAGGCAATAACTTCAAAAGTTTCGCCCTTGAATTTCAATTTTTTCCCCACGCTTCTTTCTGAAGCAAACAGCGTTAACTCCGATACAGGAAAGTTCCTTTCCTCAAGAATCCTCAATGTGGTTTTGCCAACAAGGCCTGTTGCACCTATTATTCCAACACGCATGTTCTATTCTATCGGACGAAAGGGGGGGCGTCAAGTGAAACTTGTGCTTTTGCAAACGAAAATATTTACAGAACATTATCATTCCTGATAACATAAAGTTTTAATCAAGTGACTAATCGAAAACCTCCTTCTTAGCTGATATTTTAAAAAGCTCAAAGCTGCCCATCAAGGGCTTTGTTCTTAAATTATTCTGTTGCCATATTCAAATAGTGATTAACTTTATGACGAATACAAGTTAAAGCTGACGAATTCTGCGTGCTAAGTCTTATAATGAGCAATAAATGTCTCTAAATTTATGGAGGGCGTTTGTATTCAGTCGCGGATTCCTTGAAATTTATTCCTATTTGCATTGTTAAGCGTAGTAGGATATTATGCTCATTCCGGTATTCATTTGACACACCCTGTCAAACCCATATAATCGTAGCAAATTCAATTCTTACCTTATAATAAGGAGGCCGGATGTTCAAGATAGTTGAACGGGAGCGCGTGAATCCCGTGGTCAACAAGTTTGTAATTGAGGCTCCAATAATCGCTAAAAAGCGTGAGCCCGGACAGTTTGTTATCTTCCGCCTACACGAAAAGGGCGAACGTATCCCCATTACTATTGCCGATTCCAATCCTGATTCCGGAACAATCACTGTCTATGTTCAGGAGCTTGGCAAGACCACTTTTCAAATGGGCAAAATGAATGCAGGCGATGAAATTGCCGACGTTGTAGGTCCTTTGGGTTTACCCACTCCAATCGAAAAGCTGGAAGGCGACGTTTTTGTGGTGGCAGGTGGCGTAGGCTCTGCCGAGGTTCTACCTATTGCCCGTAAGCACAAGGCAGCAGGTAACAAAGTTGTTGCCATCCTGGGTTATCGCTCAAAAGATATAGTTATTCTTGAAGATGAATTCAAGTCGTTCTGCGATGAGGTATATATTACTACAGATGATGGTTCTTACGGTCGTGAAGGTTTTGTAACTACGGAGTTAAAAGATCATTTGGAAAAGGGACGAAAAATTGCCGAGGTAGTAGCGGTTGGCCCGGCCATAATGATGAAAGCGGTGTGCGATTTAACCAGACACTACGAAATTAAAACCATGGTGTCCTTAAACTCCATAATGATAGACGGTACCGGTATGTGCGGTGTGTGTCGTGTAGAAGTTGGTGGTGAAACCCGTTATGCCTGTGTACATGGTCCTGAATTCGACGGTCACAAGGTTAACTTTGACCTTATGCTTAAGCGTCTGGCTTCGTTTAAGGACGAGGAGAAAATATCTCTTGAACGCTGGCAAGCGGCAGTAGGAGGTCAAAATGGCTGATGCAAAGATTCCCCGCCAAGATATTCCAAAGCAAACTCCTGAAGAACGCGCGAAGAACTTTGATGAGGTAGCTCTGGGTTATACCGCTGAGTTAGCTCAACTTGAAGCTCAACGTTGCATTCAGTGCAAGAAACCGCTTTGCGTTGCCGGTTGTCCTGTAGAAATTGATATTCCGGGCTTTATACAACGTATCAAGGAAGGCGACTTCCCTGGAGCGCTTGCAAAAATTCGCGAAACCAATCTTTTGCCAGGTGTTTGCGGTCGAGTGTGTCCTCAAGAAGAACAGTGTGAAATAAAGTGCGTGCTTCAAAAACGTTTTGGCGCGGTGGCTATTGGGCGACTGGAGCGTTTTGCAGCCGATTGGGAGCTTAAGCAAAATAAAATGGAGATACCCGAAGTGGCTTCTCCTACCGGTAAAAAGGTGGCTGTAGTTGGCTCAGGCCCAGGTGGCCTTACGGTGGCTGCCGATTTGGCCAAACTGGGTCATAAAGTAACCTTGTTTGAAGCGCTTCATGCTCCGGGCGGAGTGCTTGTTTACGGTATTCCTGAATTTCGTTTGCCTAAATCTATAGTCGCTCGTGAGTGTGCGCTTTTGGAGAAAATAGGTGTTGAAATAATTAACGATTTCGTAGTTGGTCGCGCTGCTACCGTTGACGAGTTACTTGAGCAAGGCTACGATGTGGTTTATCTTGGTTTAGGTGCAGGTCTGCCTTGGTTTATGAACATACCCGGCGAAAATCTTGCCGGGGTGTACTCCGCTAACGAATATCTAACCCGCATTAACCTAATGAAGGCCTATAAGTTCCCTGAATACGATACCCCAATACGCGTGGGCGATAGGGTTGCCGTAGTTGGTGGCGGAAACGTTGCAATGGATGCGGTGCGTTCCAGTGTGCGTCTTGGAGCCAAGGAAGCCTACATAATCTATCGTCGCTCACGTACCGAACTTCCCGCGCGTGAGGAAGAGATTGAAAATGCCGAGGAAGAGGGGGTTATCTTCCAATTCCTGGTAAATCCCATCCGTTATATTGGCGATGAACAGGGTCGGGTTAAACAGATAGAACTTCTTAAGATGGAGCTTGGTGAACCTGACGCATCAGGCCGCAGACGTCCTGTTCCAATTGAGGGTTCAGAATATAAAATAGATGTTGATACAGTGGTAGTAGCTATAGGTAACGGCGCTAATCCATTGGTTCCCGGCACTACTCCAGGTCTTGAGACCAACAAATGGGGCAACATTGTTGCAGATGAGGAAACCGGCAAGACCACTAAGAAGGCGGTTTGGGCTGGCGGTGACATCGTCACAGGTGCCGCAACCGTTATTCTTGCTATGGGCGCAGGCCGTAAGGCCGCCCGCTCCATGCACGAATATCTGACAACTGGTAAATGGTAGACCCCTAACATTGTAACCCCGTAACACCGTAACACACCAAGTATAGAATTTGAAGGCCAGCCTTTCGGTTGGCCTTTTTGGTAGCTTGACAAAACCGAAAAACAATTAGAGACAGTTAGAGGAACGATACAAAAGGCGGTACGAAAAACGCACACAATTCAAAAAAAGCTTAAAGGTGTTGAAAAATTACCAGTAGATGATGTAGAACTTGAACTTGGAGATGGTAATTACGAAGCAGTAGCAGTAGAGTGATTCTAAGAGTCCCTAGTTCAATAGATTAAGCCCCCTTGCCTCTTTGAGCAACACGGTATGGCGTGTTGCTACCTAATTTTCTTTTTCCGAAAATGTCTACAATTGGTTTCCGTTTGTATCGTAGGTTATAGTGTAGAAACCTTTATCCTCTGAAAAACACTTGACACATACGTTTCCCTTTTTATTCAAGGAAATAGTTTTCGGTTTATCAGCCCCTTCCTTGTTATAAAGAACTGTCCATTCCATCTTGCCGTCAGGATTATACTTTATGGTGCGTATAGCGGCGTCTTCGCCAAGATAGCTAAAGTTCGCAGTGTACACATTTCCAGCTTTGTCAACAGTAATTACCCATGATATATCCTTGTCGCCGGAATCGAATATTCGAACCCATTCCATTTTGCCGTGAGCGTTAAATTTAATAGTTCCTATATCATTATTCTTTCCGTTGTGGGCAAAACAAGCCACATAGCGGTTGCCTTTGTTGTCAGTAACTTCATCGTACACACCGTCAGGTGCATAATTAGTTTCATAAATTTTGATATTATTTCCGTTGCTTATTTTTACAATTGAAGTATCAGAGTAACCTATTATATGATTTGAATCCGTATCCGCGTTTAAGTTTATCATGGTAGCGCCAATAAAGTTAAAATTTTTGTATGTTTTGGAAATGGATTTAATCAAAGAAACCACTTCCTCTGCGGCAAAAGCTTTAGCCGCGAAAAGCGTAATTGTCATAAGTAAGGCTATAGACAGCTTTTTCATTCCTTATCTCCTTAATTTACTTTATATCTCAACCTTAACGACGCGTTCGGTTATCAAAAAGTTGCCTAATAAAGTTGTTTCTGCACTTGAATAAGTGCAATCTTTCCTTATAATATTTTTTAATAGTGAGAATAACCTTGCTTAAAGGGGGAAATATGAACCTTTTTTTGCTTATTAATTTACTTATTTCAGCGCCTTGGCAATTTGGTGTAGAAGCTGGTTGGGCGGCTGGGTTATATGCCTGGCCTGCAGAAGATGACCACTACATTAATCCCAATGCCGGAACGCAGGTGAACACTTCGCGTCCGGCAATTCCTCTGCCTGGTTACGCGCATTTGGGATTTAGCTTAGAGCCGCAGGCTTCTATTGGTTACGGTCTAGATCTAGATTTCCACTATAAAACCTATCATGTTACCGGGAAAGTAGGCAACATTCCCTACATGCGTTTGCTGACTTTTACGTTGAATGAAGATGTACCCTACGTGCATTTTTCAGCTGGAGCGGGTTTACAAAAAACCTTAAAGTTATCCAACGGTAAAGTATTGTTTCCGCTGGGCATTCAACTGACCTACAATTACTTTATTCCGGTTCTCACTCAGGAGTTGCTTAATATTTACGCAGAGAAGCTTACCAAGGAAACCCTTACCGGTGCAACAGATATTCTCAAGTGGACGCAAGACCCCAAGCTTATTGTAGACTATATTGATGAGCATAAAATGGGGATGCGTATAAAAACAGGTTTTGGACTTGCTTTGTACAAAACACCGACATTTACTTGGTCTCTTGAAGCAAAGCTTGATTGGAATGTACTTTTTGGAGCGAATCAAAACAAATTACTGTTTTATCCCGAGTTCGGTTTGCTAACAGGGTTTAGGTTTTGATACTTTGTAACTTAACCGATATCTGAATTAAATTAACACAAAGGTCACAAAGTTACGGAGGAGGATGTGGAGAGGAGTTAGGACTGAAAGGGATAAAGGACACCTTCCCCTTAATCCCCTCCCATCAAGGGAAGGGATACTCTGTGTTCTTTGAGTACTTTGTGGTTAATTCCTTCTCAGTTCAGGAGGCACGCCGAAGGCGTGGATAACCCTTGTT
>CAZUXE010000013.1:0-21371 GCA_964624585.1 uncultured bacterium
AATAAGCTAGTCAAAAGATTATCAAAAGTTAGTCAAAAGCTAGTCAAAAGTTGATCAAAAGGTAGGCAAAACTTGGTCAACTATAGCTCATCGTTGTATCTATGTGATTAAACTTCCCCGAATTTCAGCTCATAACTGCGTTAAAGCCTTAGAAAGAGAAGTGTGAGTTACCACTAAATCTTGAACAAACTGCACTAAGCTTTGACGGGATTAAGAAGTAGCTCACTCAACGAAAATTTCCCCCGTTGTGGAGAGCCTGCCTCCTGGGATACTCATTTTTACTATATCCCATAGGGTAGGGGGTTGGAGGGATGCTTTCCCCTTCCCCCGCCGACTTTGTCGTCGACCCCTCCCACCAAGGGAGGGGAATCTTTCAACGCTAATGCTCCACTCCTTGTTGTGGGAGAATTTTACAACACCATGTCTCCCCCTCCTTGGTGGAGGGGGATAAAGGGGGAGGGGGCTCAAGTTTAGTTGACATCTCCCCTCTCCCGAATAAGATTCAAGCAAATCTGAAAACAACTTATATAGGAGGCATCATGGTTCTTCCGTTTCAAAACGAGCCATACAAGGATTTTTCCAAAGAAGAAAATCGCAAACCGCAGCTTGAAGCTATCGCGGCACTTGAAGCAAAATACGGCACTACCTATCCGCTTTTCATCGGCGGCAAGGAAGTTATGGCTAAGGAAACCTTTGCGTCCATCAACCCGGCGGACAAAGACAAGGTTATTGGCCACTTCCAAAAAGCCGACGTTGAGTTAGCTGAGCAAGCAATGCAGGCCGCGCTTGAAGCGTTCGAGTGGTGGCGCTTCTTTGACTATCGTGAGCGGGCTAATATTTTGTTCAAGGCCGCTCACATTGCCCGTCGACGCCGTTTTGAAATAAACGCGGCTATGATTCTTGAAGAAGGCAAAAATTGGCTAGAAGCTGACGCTGACACAGCCGAAGGCATTGACTTTCTGGAATTCTACGGTCGCGAAATGCTTCGCCTTGGACCCAATCAGGACGTAACCCCATTCCCTGGTGAAAACAACGAACTGCGCTATATACCACTAGGCGTAGGCGTTATTATTCCGCCTTGGAACTTCCCATGGGCAATTCTTGTCGGCATGAGTTCTGCAGCCATAGTTACCGGCAACACCATAATTCTTAAACCTTCGTCTGATTCCCCAATGCTGGGTCAGATTTTTGTTGAAATAATGCGTGAAGCCGGCTTACCCGCAGGCGTCTTGAACTACCTGACCGGCCCGGGCGCAATTGCAGGCGATTATTTGGTTAAGCATCCCAAAACCCGATTCATCAGCTTCACCGGTTCAAAAGAAGTTGGTCTCTACATTATAGAACACGCGGCAAAAACCTACCCAGGTCAAATATGGATTAAGCGCGTAGTTGCCGAAATGGGCGGCAAGGATTGTATTCTGGTTGACGAAGAAGCCGACATTGATGCAGCGGTAGAAGGTGTCGCGGTGGCCGCGTTCGGATTCCAAGGGCAAAAATGTTCAGCCTGCTCCCGCGCCATCATTGACGAGAAGGTCTACGATGAGTTCGTTGCCAAGCTGATTCCGCGCGTAAAGCAAATTACAGTTGGAGAAACCAAGAACACCGACAACTGGATGGGCCCTGTTATCAATGAAAAAGCGCTGAAAAATACTCTGGCATACATAGATATCGGCAAGAATGAAGGCAAGCTGCTGACCGGCGGAAATACCGTTGAAGGCAAGGGATTCTTCCTAGAGCCTACAGTTTTTGGCGATGTAGCCTATGACGCTCGCATTGCACAGGAAGAGATATTTGCTCCAGTACTCGCGCTAATTAAGTGCAAGGGTTTTGATGACGGAATAAGAATTGTGAACTCAACAGAGTTCGGTCTGACCGGCGCTATATTTACTCAGAGCCGCGAAAAAATTGAGCGGGCCAAACGGGAATTCCACGTGGGAAACTTCTACATCAACCGCAAATGCACAGGCGCCTTGGTTGACGTTCAGCCATTCGGCGGATTCAACATGTCTGGCACCGACTCCAAGGCCGGTGGCCGCGACTACCTACTTTTGTTTATGCAAGGTAAGTCGATTGCAGAGCGTTTTTAATACCAATAATCGGTTAATTAATTAAGATTGCGGGCTGACCTTAAGGTCAGCCCCTACTTTTTTGAACTTGACAACACAATAAGCTTCTGCTTACTTAACAAAGTCAAATATTAAAAAAAGATAATTACATTTCGGACTAACAATGACTTAGAACTTTTCGGATAAATCCCTGTTATTCCTCAAACATATCACGTATCAAATTGGAATCCCTGAAAGTCATCGTCTGGCCTCTGAAACCGATAGCGATATGATCTAATATTCAAATCCTTAGATGCAGTGACTTGTAGTTTTCGCTTCTTAAGATCTTCCAATTATTAGTATTTCAACAAATCCTTGTAATCTTTTCTTCTAGTTTTTCGGTAGATTTTTTAACCATGACGTTCTCCTTTATTTACTGCATTAAACTTAATTTATTATACACATTTTACTTTATCAATCTAAATACTATTTTAGAACAAAGCTTTAGGTAACTTTTAGCTAGAATGGAGATACAGTTTACCTATCTTACCTTTTTGAAAACACTTGACAATATCGTATTTCCATATATCCTTAAACATCGTTAGTTAATATTATTTTAAGAACGGAGGGCCGAATGGCTAATGTACGTGGAAATTCATTTAATACAATTAATCGTTGGCTGACCAAAAAATTTACCGCCGATGAATATGAGCTTTTTATAGCTAAACTTAAACCTGATATTGTTCAAGTTCTTACCCAAGCTGAATCGCGCTTATGGTATTCTCTAGACCACCTTACAGAAATATACAATCATATATCTACAGAACTCGGCAACGGTGATGATAGTATTCTTGAAGACCTTGGACGCTATCTTGCCGAAACAGATCTAGGCGGAGTACTCAAACCCTTGATAATGTTTATTTCAATTCCGCAGGCCTTAAAACGCACCCCAAAATTGTGGCCACGCTATGATGATTCCGGGGAATTCAAATTAGCTTTGCTTGATGAAGATAATAAAAAGGCTGTTCTTGAATTGGCTGATTACGACGGCGGAGAACACCACTGCGTAATTATTCGCTCATGGATGAAAAGAGGTTGTGAACTCTTGGGTGGGAAAGACGTAGAAATCAAGGAAACTTTGTGTCGTTGGCAAAATGGCGGCCATGTATGCCGATGGGAAATTACATGGAATTAAATGTAGTTGACTTCGCGACTATCTACATCCTCACAATTGTAATTACCCTGCAAGAAGACTAAAAACAAGTTATTCCAAAATCTCTACCAGTCTATTTATCAAAAATATAATAGATAACATTTAAGGGTTTGGGATATTAAGGAAAATACGTATGCTATCATTCCCTTACCCAACATCTAAGATTAGGATATAACTATATAGTTAGGGATTATTAGAGCGGTGTCCTACCCGTTATTTTTCCCGCAAGTTCGCTACCCAGGCTAGTTAGTTGAAATTCTGTTTCAGATAGTTCAAGCCATCCTGTAGCCTTTAGTATACGTAAAGACGCTTTAACGGCTCCTTCAATAGCATAGGATGGAATATTCCCTTCCAGCACCTGCTCAACACCATTTACAAGTTTATCAAATTTAATTGGAGCATCGGCATCATACAATGTTTTAATTATTGCACAGGAAACATTGGTACGCTTGAAAAAATCTACTAATGATTCTTCAAGAGAATTAGACATCCAAACCTCCTTGGTCAAATTCTAGGCATACGTTTTTTGCATACAAAGTGATATATGTCATTATTGATGCGGTACCATACAAATAAACTTAAGGATATCTTTACCGGTATTTTTGAAATTATGCTCTTCCCCAGGTGCAACAAAAACAGACATTCCAGCCTTTATTGGAATATCTCCTTCTTTTCCGCTCACAACTCCTTGTCCAGAAAGAACATACACCTCGTGTTCCCAATCGTGAGAATGAAACGGCGTATGTCCTGCCGGCTCTATCTCAAATTCACGCATCGCGAAATTAGGGGCGCCTTCAGGTTTTGAAATCAACCATCTGATTTTAACATTAACAACTCCCTCCTGCTCAATCGTATCCTGCTTTACTTCCGAAGCGCTTCGTACCAGCATTTTTCCTCCTTAGTTAAATAAATATAGCTGCAAATTTCACAATGTCAACAATTTATTAAATTCAGAAATATGTAAAAGACGGTAGGCAGGCTTAAATTTTTCTTTATAGGATAAGGAATGGTGAAATGTGCCTACAAGAATCTCTTCCGGTTCAATTCCAATTGAACGCGATTGGGGCAGCAGACGTATTCTTCTTCGCGGTACATCTAATGAAACTTTCTCAGCTGACCGCATCACGCACTGAAACAAGACTTCTGGCTTTATTCCAATATCTTTAGCCGCTCTTAAGTTAACACGGTACAAATCGCCCTCTGGAGAAATTCTCTCCCCTAAAGGTTCGTTTAAGGACGTCAGGCAAAAATCCCATTCCTCCGTAAAAGCATCCCAGGCCTTATTAAGATTCGACAAAAGATGCGCTCCACCGTAAACTGCCTGAAAAACTAACTTACGCTTTTCTTCTTTAGCAAGTTTTCCGTAAAGCGCTTCACTATCTTTAATTATTTCAGCAAATGATGTTGCAGGAGATAAAGGGGATAAAATCTGAGGTTCATCACTTGAACTTATTAGATATTTAGGAAAATTGATAAGCGTCCGAGATAACTTTGAATGATAAAGAATTATTTTTTTATTATACTGCCGTGAACGTTCAATTAGAATTTCAACAAGCATTTTGTAAGCCTCTGGACGAATATCCGGATGCTTGCCATGAACAAAGGTTGAAACAATACACCCATCATGTGCAAGAAACATGCTGCCAACAGGCAATATGTCGCTTTTAGTTAACTCAAGCCAAAGTATGGTTTGAGAACTTTGCATTACCTGACAACTATAAATTTGCCCATAACTACATCTGCTGAATTTGGAACCCTGATATCGTCTTTCCTGGTTTTTCCGCTTAGACGGAATATGTATACACCGTTAGGTAGAGGTTGAGCATCGGAATCAAGACCGTCCCATAAATAACTTCCGTATCCCGAAGGATAATATGCGGCAGGTAAACGCCTCAGCGGCCTTCCACTTTGGGAAAAAATTTGGATAGAAACGTCGGCTGCGGCATTCAAATCGAAAGTAAATTCCGCATTTGAAGAAACAGGATTCGGATACACAAGCACATCAGAAATGTTGAATTTACTGACAAATGAAGCGTACAATGTAAGCTTATGTGTAGAAAGGTTTCTCATATTATCCACAGCATTGACTACCAATTCATTTTTTTCAAAACCAAGTACAATAGGAACTGTAGCTTTACCCTTAGTTGCCATGCCACTTGCAGTTTCCTGATATTCAAAGTATTTGGCAAGATCTATTGATTTATCTTTATTAATAATTAAGGACAAGGAATCTTCACCACCAATTCCCAGCCCTGATAAACCCGTTAGATTAATTCCAGAAGGGTCTTCAAACTCAACGGTTAAATCAAAAGCTCCTGAAATTGTATCGCCATCTGTCAAGGGAGTTCCATTCGCCAAAAATCTTACCTGCGGTCCTGTTTTATCAGTTATTGCCACGCTACCTTGACTAACTACAATAGAGTCTTTACGAAAAACGTATGTTGAATCTGAATCTTCACAAAGAATATACCAATATGCAGTTTTAGTATCTTTAATGCCACGCGGGACTATAAATTTCAAATTTTCGCCTTTAGCGTCAAGCTTACCGGTAGCCCTATAGAGTAATTCTCCTTTTTTGTAGTAAGGATAGGTATGAATTCTTAGATTTCTTCCGTAATCATAGCTGTAAGCGGTATCTCTCTTAAATACCCAACCTCCGTAAGCAGAAGACGACCAGTGTGCATCTGACGCTACTTGAGAGATTTTGAAGGAAATCGCAGCCGTATCCGTTGTTATAAAACTATCAACAGAATTGCTTACATTTAATTGAGTGGGATAATCGAAAGGTATCCCTGGGTCACCGAAAAGAACGTAAATCCAGGCTCCAAAAGCGTGCTTGGATGTAAGCGAAAAAAACAAATCACCAATATTAGCATTCTTCATGTTTCTAAAATCATGTACTAAGCTCTTAGCTAAAGTTTCATTTGAGCCTCCTGAGGTACCTTTGGTAGCAGCCAAAGAAGCAATAGCTCCCTGCTTAGCGCGAACAATCTCTTCTGCAAGACTTTCCGAACGGGTATCGTCAAAACGACCGACTCCACAGGAACAAAACATGGCAAAAGGCAATTTTGAACCGTTATGAATCATTGGTATATCATTTAGCATAAGGACTTTTTCATGAGTCAACTGATCGCCCTTACCGTGTCCAAAGAAAAAGAAAAACCTTCCGCCTTGGCTCAAGGCATCAAGTAAAGCAAACTTAGCGTCTGGCTTTCCGCCGAGTTTATAGGAAAAATCTGACAAGTAAACCTTCACAGGATCAAACTCTGGTGAAAGTAAAGTACTGATTTGCTCACAAGCTGAAACATGATTTCCAATAGCGTCCCATTCTGCGGGATTAGGGGAACCTTTATAGAAATCGTCGGCCAAAAGTATGAGTTTTGTTCTCCATGCACCGGATGCTTGTTGATATGATTTCAATTTATCCAGATAGGTATAAACATCACGAGGTTCGCGAGCGGTAATGCGGGAAACCACTACTTCAGGAGCATAAAGCGTTGAGGTGTCAAAATCGCCAAACCATACTTCACTGGTCAATGCGGAGTTATCGGTAACATTAGGATTAAGACTTGAACCATAGCTATTTACTAAAAAGAATCCTTTTGTATTAGAATAGTTGAGCTTGTTTCTGTAATCATAGGTTCCGTCACCAATAATCAATACATAAAGCAGTTTCCCCCCTCCTTTTTGATAGGCATAAGAAAGAAAATGCTTCACAGCCTGAGGTTCTTTTACACCGTATCCAAAATCCCTAACTATTTCATCAATACCTACAACCTTGATTTTAGGCGTTGCGACACCATTTATGTGTAAAGTTTTCAAGCGATACTCGGCATAATCTTCAGCAGCTTGCATATTCAAAGCCGTAGTAAGAATAAGAAAATCAACCGACCAATTCTCATTCCACAAACTACCCGGGCTTAGCAACTCTAATTTTGGCGAACTCAGTTTAGAGTACTGGGCAAACCATATAGGTATAGTATTCCTTATTCTAGTTCGCAGCCTCATTCCACCATTCTCAATCTTCCAATCGGTTAGAATAACGGGGTTAAACGGATCGTTGACATCCAAAATAAAGGGCGTTGAGTTAAGGTTTTCGACAAAGTAGTCTTTAGCGCCTTTCATGTACACCCAAAACCCTTTATCGTCAAACCTAAGCCTTTTTTTACCAACAATCCTGAACCAATCGGGATATACTATCAACTGTCCAGAACCTGAAACTTCAACTGTCAAATCCCAGATATTGGAAACAGGTACATTCGGTTTAACTGTCGAATAAATTGGATTAGCTGACTTTCTGCTCCTGTATATAAGAGTATCCTGAGCAACCAAAACCCTAAAACCTACCGCACTATTCGGAGCTTCAATTTTCGCAGAAAAAGTATCCACACTGCTAAGACCTGCAAGGTCAAGCTTAAATGTTTCAGAACTATCTTGAGTCGTTTTCTGAATCTTTGACCACAACCACAGTATTCCTGCCCTGGCTGGACATTCGTGGTCTTCTTCAAAATGAAGAACTACATCAGCCGTAGAATCAAAATCACCACCCTGAGGAGGAACAGGCCTTGTTTGCATCCTCTTCCCCTTCGCTGCGCCCCAAGTTAACCAATAAACGTTCTCTTCAACATATGGACTAGTCTGCAAATCCCTTTCTGTAAAATTCCATGTTTTTGCTCCCTTTCCAAAAAAGACCAAGTAATCATCTCTGTCAAACCTCCCATCACTTTGACCGTGAACATATATCGGAAGTTCTGATAAATCATCGGGAAAAGCCTCACCAGGCTTTCTATTTTTTGGATACATAACTCTCAGAGTGGTAGGATCTATACTTGAAGAAGAAACTCCAGCTTTTTGCAAATCATGATAGCTTATTTTATAAATACCATCCTCAGCCATGGATATTTTGACCCAATTGGAGGAAGAGGCAAATGGATTCGCAGGTATCTTGGAAACAGCAGGAATTGCCCAATTTCTACACTGCTGATAATTTAAAATATCACTTGCATAAATATGATTAAGATTATTATTCGATACAAAATTTCCAGTTTTTGAAAATAATACCCTTGGTTTATCAAAAGACACTTTTATTTTTACCTGATTGGAAACTGTCAATTCTCCGCTTGCCGGATCATAACCTACCGGTGTATATTCGACAATAACTACCCTGTAATCACGCCATCGTGTTATTTCATAACGCGCAGACGGCGTAATTTTTACAAACTGCGACTTATCTGGCTGCTGTTCAGGTATAGAATACTCCTCGATACCGGGAATACCTGTAGTTTCAAGTTGAATACCTGAATAGCTCTGTTGCGTACCAATTTTTATATCAACTTTCACTTCACCTTCTGGCGGAACCCCTATCACTGCCCTGTAGCTGGGATAAAGCAAGCCATTCGATTCTGTGAAAACTGCATCAGGAAACAGCTCCCTGAAATTGACAGATGAATGTGAACGCAAGAGAACAGGCTGCTGCGATTGAGTATTAATTACCACCTCAGCCCATCCATCACCGCTTCCGCTCAGTGTTGGACCAGCAAGTAACGATGATGATATGAGAATAACGCCTATAGCTAATAATTTTCGCATAACACCCTATTTCCTTTCTTGTCGCATAACAACGACATACAATATTTTTTAAGCTCTTTTTGAAAAATCAGGGACAATATAATTCTTTTAGGAACTCTCCGCTCTGTCATAAACAGGTTCCCTCACATCAGCTTCGTCTTTCTTAAGAACTTCGGCAACAGAACTGAAACCGAAATAAAGAAAACCCAAAGCGTACAGCACAATGAATATAATAATCGAAAGCTGCGCTGTTAGAGCCGCATAGATAACCGTAGCAAGCATATATACGCCTAGAATGAGTTCAATAAAGGTTGAAGGCTTTAATTTTTGCCTATATGCAACGGCATTATTGAGGTTTTGCTTTTTTGTTATGTTAAACTTTGGCGTGCGCACAAACTCCGAAGCTTTCCCCATAAAACCTTCAATTACGGCAATAGAGTTATTTATTGACAAAGCCATTATTACAGATACAACAAAAGGAACAGCAAGAACTCTGCTTTTCCAGTCGGGATATGAATCTTTCTGGGACAAGAAATATAAAAAGAAATAAGGTATTGCCCCTACAATAAAAATACTCATAAACGCAAAAAATGAGCGATAGTCAATGTCTGACTGCCTAACTAACAAAAGCGGCAAGGTAAGAAGAGAGAGAATAAACAATAGCGGATATACAAGGTGTGCAGTAACGTGCATCAATGCTTCAAATTTTGAGAGAACACTCATTTTACTGGTAAGGATTGACGGAATCAACTTCTTACCGGCCTGAATAGTTCCCTTAGCCCACCTGAACTGCTGCGATTTGAATCCTGCAACATTGACAGGAAGCTCAGAAGGCGCTTTAAGATCGTTTACGTAGACAAATTCCCAGCCCTTAAGTTGCGCTCTGAAACTTAAATCAACATCCTCGGCCAAACAATTCCCATCCCAGCCCCCTGCTTCATTAATAGCTTGCTTACGCCACACGCCTGCTGTTCCGTTAAAAGTCATAAAATGTCCAAATCTATTACGCATCTGCTGTTCAATTGTGAAATGCTGATCTAACATAATTGCCTGCACTCGTGTAAGCATTGAATAATCGTGATTTATGTGGTCCCATCTAGCTTGAACCACCGCCACTTTGGGATTTGTAAAGTAAGGAATAGTTCGTTTGAGGAAATCTTTAGGCGGGAGAAAATCGGCATCAAAAATGGCTACGTACTTAGCGCGTGTTTTAGCCAAACCTTCGGTTAAGGCTCCTCCCTTGTAACCTGTTCTGTCTATGCGGTGTATAAGTTTTATACGATAACCCAATTCTTGATAATGATTAACTAAATTACGACAAATTTCGGTTGTTTCATCTGTGGAATCATCCAATACCTGAATTTCCAACTTATTCTTTGGCCAACTTAAGGCTGTAACTTTTTTCAAAAGACGCTCAACCACATATTTTTCATTGTATATGGGCAATTGGATGCAAACCAAGGGAGTTGTTTTAAGCGGCAAAGCCTTTTGGGTAAGTTTTTTACGGGATGAGAGATAGTAGAGCAACATAGTCCAAGCATGAATAGCATAAATTGTGAGTATAATAATTACAGTAGCGTATAGCGCTAAAACAAGGTCGAAATTCACCTTAAGTTCTCCTGTTTTATGAAGCGTAATCTGCCCTTGTAGGGTTTATTCAACTTTGCGGCAAGGGCTATCGCCTCTTGATAAGTATTGATATTCGCAATCCTAATCACATTAGTAGGCTTGTCAACCGGAAACACCTCGTACAAAACGCCATCTACCGCTACACCAAGATAATCATAGTTTCGCGACTTAGGTTCACTCGCTATAAGTTTTAATTCCAGAACCGGACGACTCAATGAATCATAGGCAACCCCCACAGAATGAACACGTGGACGGGCAAGGGTATCGGCAATTCTAAAAATATCGGTATTTTGCCCCTTGGTATTGATTCTCTGACCATCGCCATCAAGATTCAAACCAAGAATTACCAAGTCCCCGGGTTTTCCCAACTCTTTAGAAATAACTTCATCAACAGGCAAGGCAAGATAGGCTTTAATATTAAGATTATCGGTTTCAAACTTAACATCCCTGCCCAGATAGTTTAAGCGCGCTCTAAGCGCCCGCTTTGCTTTGCACCTATAGCCCTGTTCAAGATAGTAAGATATGCGGAAATTTTTAGCAAAAGGAATGTTAATTTTACGCGGCGCATTTAGCGCGGATATGGTAAAATTAAAAACTACATCGCTATCATCTGAAGCCGCCCTAATCTCTTCGGCCAAAAGATAAAGTCTGTCTACAACCAGTTCAGCGTGAAAACGTTTGGTAAAACCAGGGTCAAGATAAATAAGGTTAGGCTTAAAGGAATACACAAGTTTTTTACCGTCATCTAAAATCAACTTAAAGGCCTTGCCGTCTTTACGAATAAGCGCCTTACGAATAACCCTGTCAGCCTGCTCAACAATTTTTGCTTCCTCACTGCGTTGACGAGGAATCCACTGCCCGTCAAGATTTTCCAGTTGGTAATCGCCTGCCACTGCTATATCCAAAGCTCGCACATCATCACCCATCTGCCAGATACCCTTAAACCTTAAAGCGTCAGGTAAAATAACAGTGCCTTTACCCTTGATAAGGAAATTTGCCGACTTCTTAGCTACCGAATAAGTAAAACGAAACGAACGTTGCTTTATTACTGTCTCCCAGGCATAGTGGGGAACCTTAGATGCTTCAATTGAAGCAGGAGGTCTAGGTTTCAATCCAAAAAAACAACCTGTGGAAAATATTGCAAGGGATAGAAGAGAGATAAGTAATTTGATGCTTCGCATTAGAAATCCGCTCCTACCCTGAAATGCACCTTCCATAAATCCCATCCCTTATCACTAGGATGCTCTTTTACATAAGGACGGGCAAAATCGAGTTTCAGCATCCAATACCCCAAAAGCATTCGCAATCCGGCTCCGTAACTTGCCTTAAGATCAACAAGTCCGGTGGAATCCCAAAGAACCGGCGGGGTTTCATCCCACGCCACCCCTGCGTCGGTGAACAAAACTCCCCTAATGTCCCCTATAGTAATGGGAAGTGGAAACGCTATTGAAAGCCTGTCAATAAACGGAACCCTAAGCTCCAAATTCGCAAACCCCAATTTACTTCCATAAGAAGAGGCTGACGCGGTAGCACTATAGCCGCGAACATCAAAACCTCCTCCTAGATGGGAACGCTCACGCTGAGAACCGAAACTTGCTTGACCAAAGGTTCGCAAAGCAATTGAGGCCCTGCGTGTTATGGCAAGATAACCTCTAAAGTCGCCGTAAACGGTTTGATATTTATCAGGTGAAAGGAAAGAAGTATATGCTCCCAAACGCATTCTTACTCCCCTCATTGGGGTTGAATATTTCCACAAAGCGTTATCAAATACCAATGCGGCATTTGCCTGAAAAAGCGGGTTGGTATAAGATGTATCGTTTCCTTTTCGGTAGTAAATACGTCCAAAGTTATCGTAGGCGCAATCAAAATAGAGATGATCGCTAACCGCCATAGCATCAAGACCTGTCTCAATCCTGAAAAACTTACTTATCGGGAAGGAAACAAGACTACTTAGCCCCCTCTTAGCTCGTTTTTGAAAGGTTAAGCTGGAATCTGCTTCCCTGCGCAAATAAAAACTGGCTAATTGAAAGCCACCTACAGCATAATCAATACGATGCTTCAAATACCAATAAGATACCGACATGTTTGAATACAAAAGGTCACCATGCAAATTAGCGTTTATATAAAAACGATGATCACCAAGCATATCGCTTATTGCCATATTGAAGCTACCGTTCGCTCCAGAAATTGAAGAGTAGGCTCCTGAGCCATATATATAATCTGTTGAAAACGCAGGCTTGTAGGGTTCAAAATCTTCAGAGGTTACTTCCTCAATATTGTACAAATAGCCTGACTTGGACTCTGAAGTATCTAAAGCAAGAGCGCCATTTGCAAAATCTTTTAGCGTTCCATTGAGTACGGCAACATCCCAGCCAGCATCACGGTAGATGAGAAAAGCCGCTTTGCCGGACGATGCAGGCGAAAAGTCTTCCACTTTTTCAAACCACTGGGTAAGCTCTGAAGTAGCCGAATCCTTTGGACTATATTTACACAACTGGTAATCCTTACCTATAAAATAAATATCTTCTCCAATACGGTATGGTTGCGCTATTGAGGAAAAGAATGGACTTATTCTTTTCGTTCTGCCTGAAGGCAAAAGCTCATAAATTGCGTAACTCCCTATTTTCCATACCGAATCCTTCAAAGGCTTATCCGACACATAAAGAACTGCATTGCCATCAAATGAAGGATCTTTTTGTTCATAGAGATCAAATGTCAGTTGCTGAACCTTGCCCGTGCTTAAATCAAGGGAGTATAAATCAGACATCCCGTTTTTTATACCTATATAGACAAGCTTTTTCCCATTCTTAGAAATTGCAGGCGAATAGGCATCGTCAACCTTCAATTGATAACTTCTTTCAATTCTCGCACTCTCATAATTAATCCACAGCAAAGCCGGTTTAGCGTGAGAAAATCCAATTACCGCCAAATGCGCCTCGTCAGGCGACCAGGTCATGGTTTGCCTGAGCAACGGAAGCCTTTCAAAGGTTGCTAATTGACCGGCCCGCAGGATTTTCTTAAGATGCGTACCGTCAAAGGCGCTTATTACATTAACTGTAATATAATCATCCTTACTGGTAGCATAAGCTATTTTAGCTCCAGAAGGAGAAAGAGTAACGCTTCCGTTGTAATAGGAATACTCTTTAACGTGATCGGTAAGAAAACGAACCTCCGCTTTTGAATTGTCTAATCGGACAATATCGGGAAGATAACGTTTACGCAACCAGTTCATCCAATCCTTACCAAACTCTTCTATATTCATCCCGAACACCTTTTCAAATGCAGCTTCCATTCCCCGTCTTATCTTGATAGCATGTATAAGTTCAAATACCTTTTCGCGTCCGTAACGTTCTTCAATATATAGAAAAACCGACTCCCCTTGGCGGTAAACAATATAGCCACCATAGTATGCAAAATCCTTCAAGGGTATCAGATTGTTAGATAACAGTAAGTCTCGCATAAAAGCATCGGAATCCCTACCGCCGTGATTTGAAGAAAATTCAGCCAAACCCTCCATAACCCATAATGGCGGCGTAAAACCCGGCACTATAGCAAAAAGATTGGAAATTGATAGGGAATAGTAAAGCTCAAACTCAAAAATATGTACAAGCTCATGATAAAGTACATGATGAAGGTCTTCGTAGGAACCGGAAAACGGTACAACAACTCGATTCTTAAAAGTTTCTGAAAATCCCCCCACCGATTCCTCAATTGGTTCAAGAATAATATTGGTAGCTGCAAAATCGGGCTGGGATTTATAAATTATAACCGGTATTTTTACCGGAATATCAAAACCGAAGTCCTTTGAATGCTTAACATAGGCTTCCTCCAAGACTTCGGCTGCAAATTTTGCTAAAGGTTCTCCCCCCTCTTCAGTATATATGGAAAAATGTTCTGTTTCGTATGTATAGGTTGACTCTATTTCGCGTTGTATTTTGTTCTTACCGTAATAATACTGGGCCCATATCATAGGTGCCAAGCCCAAGAGTAAAATTACTGCCCCTGCTGTTTTTAAGCGCACAAATACCTCCTATCTTCCGTATTTATTAAAGTTAGAGCCGTGGAAATACAATAAAGGATAGGCAAACAAAACAACAAATTCATTCTCCGTCAAGGGAAATTTCCAAGGAATTATACATTGGAATTAATCTTAGCCAAGCAATGATGGATGTCAAGAAGCTTTCTTTAGAATAAGGGCAAAACGACCTATTTGATACTATATCACGAGCAACAATAGCTACCTAACAACTACGGAAACCGCAAAATAAGCTAGTCAAAAGTTGATCAAAAGGTAGTCAAAAGATAATCAAAAGTTATCCAAAGCCAAAGGCTTTAGATTCTGACACCTCATTTTTTAGACACATCACCGCAAGCGCACTCAATCACATCTTAAACCCCAGCTATTGTTTTATCCAAAAACTAGACAAATAGCAAAACCAAGGGTTTCATTCACCCAAGTCATAGTCTTGCCTACCTTGTAGTCTTTGTAAACTTTGTGGTGTTATTACCGTAATACTGTCTCAAACCTGCTTCACAAACCCTATTAAGATAGCATATAAAACACTTAATACTCTCAAAACTTCGGTTTGCCTAGAAGTAATAAGGGATAAATACATAAAGACGCAGCTCTTGTTCTTGTTTCAGTTGAGCGTTTGCCTAGAAATAATGAGGGATAAATACGCCAAAGAGAAAGCTAGATATTAGTTTACTGTGCAGAATTTAAGACTTGCAGGCTAGGAATTCTGGAACTAGTCCAAAAGATAAACCCTTGACTTTTAGAAGCAAACGTATATTATCACTCCCAGTACGTGGACGATTTCCCTATTTAAGATAAATACGCCTACGTAGATCCAATAAACAAGGAAAACTTACATGAATGATGATGCGTTAAAAGGCTACAGAGGAAAGGCACGCGCCGTGCTTGAACGTATGGGAGCAAGAGTTTGGGCTGAAGTAAAAATTGAAACCGATAAAGGTGTGTACGAAGGAATTATTCTGCCCAGAGCAGAACAGGCCGACGATGCACATATAGTGCTGAAACTTGATACAGGTTACAACATAGGCCTGGCAGTAGAAGGCATAACTTCTATTAAAGAAAAGGCTTTCAAACAGGCTCATTATAAAATTCCTGAAAAAGAGTTTCCATTCGACGCGGCAAAGCCAAACGTTACCCTACTGGGTACCGGAGGCACTATAGCCTCAAGATTGGACTACCGAACAGGAGCTGTAATTCCCGCATTCACCCCTGGAGAGCTTTACGGCGCTGTTCCTGAACTTGCCGATATCTGTAATTTGAATACAAAAAAGCTGTTTGGGGTTTTTTCAGAAAATATGGGGCCTGAACAGTACATAAAAACCGCTGAAGCTATCGGACGTGAAATTGAAGCCGGAGCGGAAGGAATCGTTATAGGACACGGCACCGATACCATGCACCACACTGCAGCGGCGTTAACCTTTATGGTTCAAAACTCACCTGTCCCAATCGTAATGGTTGGTTCACAACGCTCCTCAGACAGACCCTCCTCTGACGCAGCTTTTAATTTAAGATGCGCATGTAACGCAGCCGCACATGGAGAAATTGCCGAAGTAATGGTATGTATGTTTGGCCCAACCTCTGACTCATACAACCTTCTGCACAGAGGAACAAGGGTTCGCAAAATGCATTCTTCATATCGTTCAACCTTCAGAACTCTATCCGACATACCGCTGGCAACCTGCACACCTAATTCCCTAAATCCCATAAGAAGGGATTTCAAAGGGCGAAGAGAAGACAGAAATGTAAAAATTGACGCGGTGTTTGACGACAGGGTAGCCATAGTGTATTACTATCCTGCAATGAAACCCGATATCATTGAATCGTTGATTGATAACGGTTATAAGGGAATTGTAATAGCCGGAACTGGATTAGGACACGTCAATAAACCGCTTTATGAACCACTGCGTAAAGCTTGCAAAATGGGCATATCTGTAGTGATGACGGTTCAAACCCTGTGGGGATATGTACAAATGTATGTCTACGATACCGGAAGGGATTTAATGGAGCTTGGCATAATACCCTGCTCAAATATGCTGCCTGAAGTTGCCTACATTAAACTAGGCTGGGTACTAGCTCACACGCACGACAGAGAAGAGGTTGCCAAAATGATGCTTACTCCGATAAACGGAGAAACAACAGAAAGAGAACCACACGACGGCTACCTTGTTTTTCAGGGCGGCCTTCCCGAAATAGAGGAATTTCTTAAAAGGGGACTAAGATGAGTAACGCCTGGCGAAGAAAATTGATTGAAGGTATCGATTTTAACAATAAGGAATTCTACAGCGAGTTGGGATTCAAGTCAGGCTTGGAAATTCACCAACAGTTGAATACAAAAAAGAAATTATTTTGCCACTGCCCTGTAGGGTATCGCAACGATGAACCTGATGCAATAATTTTAAGACATATGCGTCCAACTTTGTCAGAAATGGGAACCTACGATGGTACGGCGCTTATGGAATTCAAAACAAAAAAACAGGTCATCTATCAACTGTATAGGGATAATGTTTGCACATATGAAATGGACGATACACCACCATTCCCAATCAATCAGGAAGCCCTTGACTACGCTATTGAAATAGCCCTTATGCTCAACTGCCAGTTGGTTGACGAGGTTCATATAACAAGAAAACAATATCTGGACGGCTCCATTCCAACAGGTTTTCAGCGAACAGCCATAATTGGTGTCAACGGCTGGGTGCCCTACAAAAATAGAAAAATTCAAATTCAGCAGCTTGCTTTAGAAGAAGATTCATGCCGTGAAGTGCAGGACAAGGGACATGAAATAATATTCAGAACAGATCGCCTCTCCACACCACTGATTGAGATTGTAACCAAACCGGAGATGTTTACTCCGCATGAAACAGCAGAAGTCGGAGAACTTCTTGGAAGACTACTGAGAGCTTCGGGAAGGGTAAGGCGCGGTATTGGCTCTGTTAGACAAGATGTTAATGTGTCTATAAAAGGCTGCGACCGAATTGAAATTAAAGGCGTCCCGCGAACGCCTGATATCAGACCTTTAACTCACTACGAAGCACTCAGGCAAAAATCGCTACTTGATTTGAAGCATCAACTAAATCAACGCGGCATCACCAAAGACACAATTGAAACATCATGTCACGACCTTACGAATCTTTTTGCAGATAAAGACGATTGCAAACGTTGCGGTATACCATCCAAAGCGGAAAAGATTCTTGCAGTAAATCTTTCTGGCTGGCAAAATCTTCTTAAGCACAAAACCCAACCTGGTCTCAACTTCGCAAACGAACTGGCAGGTAGAGTCAGGGTTATCGCCTGCCTGGATGAAACACCCAATATATACGTTCTGGATAATCAAGCCGAAGGCAAACTGCATGGAGAAATTGGAATTCCGATAGAGAAAGAAGAGCATATTCGTAAAGCCATTGGAGCTAGGGAAAATGATACTCTAGTTCTACTCTGGGGTTCTGCCGAAGATGTAGAAACCGGCGCTAAAGAGATAATTATAAGGGCAAAAGAGGCTTGCGAACTTGTGCCTCAGGAAACACGACAGCATATGCCAGACAAATGCCGAACAGATTTTGAAAGACTACTCCCCGGGCCTGACAGAATGTATCCAGATACCGACTCTCCCCCTGTTGCATTAACCAAAGAAAGGGTTGAGAGAATTCGAGCAGCGATGGCTCTGCATCCATGGGAAAGAGAAAAACGCTACAAGGAACTTGGAATTCCTGATGATTTATCCAAACAGTTGGCCATACATCCGCAAGCAAGACTTTTTGATAAGCTGATTAACGAATTCCCTCTATCTTCAAAACTACTTGCCGTAGCTATTGTTGAATACCAGAAAGCTATTAAGAGAAGTGCATCGGCAACCGAAATAATTCTTGAAGAAAAGGACAATAAAGCCTTTGAGGATTTCTTCAGGCAAATGCTGAAAATACAGGCGCCTCAACGCGCTTTTTACTATTCCTTTGAGAAGTTCTTATTCGGAAATAACTACGATACCCCATCTGTATTAGCCGATGATGAGCTTTCAGCCTTATGCAAAAAGATTGTAACCGAATGCAAAGACATTCGCTATAAAACGCGGAATCTTACTTTAGATTTTCTATTAGGCGAAGTTCTACAGCACAGTCAAGGCAGAGCGAACGCTCAAACTGCTCGCAGGATACTCAATACACTACTTGCTTAACTAAATTTATCCGCAACGCAAATAGTCAACAATATAAGTTTTGATTGTAATGAGACTTAATTAACTAGCATCTCCTTCTTATGCTCATAATCAAAGTTAAATTTTGCAGCTACAGTACGCTTGGTCAATAATCTGGCTTCACCGTGAATTATCTCTAAAGTACAAAGCAGTTTACAGTAAATTGATTCATAGATATCGGCAGGCGACAGATAAGTTATATCATTAATATTATCACCAAACAAAATTCCAGCTGCGTCGTACCATGCCGCGCAAACTATACCGGAACACTGCCATCTTCTTCTGTTACGGAAATAATTATTATTGTCAAATACTTTTCTTAAAATCATAGGTGTCTTTTGCATACCGTCAGATCTGAACAGATAGGAAATATTCGCACCGATATCATAGCGTTTACCGATTTCCCGCTTTGCAAATGCAACCGCTCTTGCCCCCTCTTCAGCAGCTACCTCACGACCATTATGATGAAGAGGCCTGCCCCAAAAAAGACTAATATTGGGCTTACGCAAGAATATTCGCCACAGATTATTAACTTCAACCTTTGGCCAACCTGCGTGTACAAATCTTCCGCCATGATCGTATATAATCATATGATAAAATGGACTTCTTGTGAGCAACTTAACTATTCCGCCAAATAGAATGGTTTCATCGGTTACATCGTCAGCCTTAACAAACACCAAGTCGCCAGTCTGAAGACTCATCCTTTTTTCGCCCAAAATAAGCTCATCACGGTATGAATCTATTTCCCGAATTTTAATTCGAGATGATGGCGCAATATTAGGATTGAACTTGCTCGGATGAGGACATACATCAACCCTAACTCTGCTCATTCCCTCTCTCCACTCTCCTTCCAGTTTGAAGTCCGCCGGCCTGCCGGGAAGAAGCTTGCGATCACTCAAGTGAAAATCATCACGCAGAAGAAGCCTGTTTTCGGCAGAATATATGCTAACTCTAAGCTGCAAATGAGGAAGTGCGTAAGAAGTAATGTTCATTACTTTTCCTTTTACAATAAAGAAATCCCCGTCTTTTTCTAAAACAGGATTGCTAATCCGGCACGCCCTGGAATCCCACTGTTTTGCAATTGGAATGTGTTTTTGACGACTCATGGTTCCTCCTTGGCAGCCTCCACCCATTGTTAAGTTTCGCTTCCAAGCTTGTCATCGTTATGCAACTTCTGTTACATACTTCTTTTACTGGAGGAATCCGACTCCCCCAGCGCCCATCCCACGGAACATTTATCGTGCATAAAGCTATCTTATATATATTGTAATTTAAGAAAAACCTTTGTCAAGGCCGAAACGACTCTATAAGTGAAAACAATACTTATGTTAAGTAATATATAGCTTTAGAGATTGTAAGCTTACGCACTTTAGGAGGATATTTTTGCCCTCCTCCGCTAAGTTGCTGTCAAAAACTATTTTACGTAAAGATTGGCTTCGCCTTTTTCAATAATTAAGGTACAAACCGCGTCCACATATAATGAATCGTATATATCTGCTGGTGAAAGAAAATCTTTTTGTTTCATATCGTCAACCAATGCAAGGTTCGCACCATTCCACCATCCGGCAGAAGCTAATTCAGAACAAAACCATTCGTCGCGCCGAGAAAGCCAATTTCGATTTTGAAACAATCTGTAAAGCTCTTCAGGCATACAAGGCAAACCATCGGCTCTAAACAAAAAACCCGCATTCGCAATCAAATCATAATGATCGCCTATCTGTTTTTCACAAAATTGTAAGGAATCAAGAGCTTCTTTAGCATTAACAGGAGTGTATACCATTTTGTCGTCCTCTTTTTTATGATGCTTAGGACGTACCCAAGTTAATGTTGCATCCTCTGCCTTAAGATACAAACACTGTAGATAGTTAGATTCAACAGTAGGCCAAGTCGCATGTACAACCCTGCCGGCTTCATCGTAGAACATTGCGTGATGGTATGGATTATCGGTAACCAAACGTATAATAAGGCTAAAAATATTAATCATTGCACTGCCAGGGCCTGCATCAAGCACAATATCGCCGCGCTGGATTATTGCCTTTTTTGACCCCAACGAAAGCTCTTCTTGCCAATCATTTATCTTTGTAAATCGTATATCTGTAGGTTTAGCCATTACTTATCTCCCTTTTTGCATCCGTCATAAGGTTTAACGTCAACACTGCACGATTCAATATGCTCATTCCACAATCCTTCAAGTTTGAAGAACATAAGCTCTCCTGGAGAAAGCGCCCTATCTGTAAGGTGCAGAATATCGCCGGAAGAAGACATACCTCTGTGCACAGGTCCTAAAACACCTGTTCTTATCTTCCGACCATGCTTATCAAGCAAATTCACATTGAGACGCAGCTGAGGAAGTACACACTCTAAGTCGCTATTTGCTGTTACCTTACCCGTGACAACAAAGTAATCACCGGCTTTTTTTACTTCAACATCTGAGACTTTACAGCAGTTTTCATCCCAGGTTTCACAAAGTTTCATTGGATTCATAAAACCTCCTGATGGTTTAAGGTTAGCATAAAAACTTACTTATATATACAAAAAAGTCAAGTTTTTTGAAAGGAAACTGCTAATAATCAAGAATATTGCTAACAATTAAGGTGGGGATAAGCTAGTCAGAACTTGATCAAAAAGTAGTCAAAAGTTACTCAAACCTTTGGTTTGAGTTTAGGAGTTTGCTTAACAAACTCCACCCTT
>CAZUXE010000013.1:21471-25603 GCA_964624585.1 uncultured bacterium
TTTGAGTTTAGGAGTTTGCTTAACAAACTCCACCCTTGCACCATATGAGATATCTAAGGTTCTCAAACCTTTGGTTTGAGTTTAAGTATTCTCTGGAATGGAAATCTGGAATTGTAACACATTTTGTAGACTACAAGCTGCCAAGCCTCTAGCTGGATGAAAGAAAGGTTTTAATATTGATTAGTTCCCTTTGTGCTATTTGTGCTTGATTCAATCGGTAAAGTCTGCAAAATACGCCTGAAACAACACTTACAAGAGAGAAAACGGACTAGCTAGGTATTAGATACAAGATGTTTAAGAAAGGACGGGCTATACTTCTAAAACCAAAACTTCACTTGTAACTTTACATCCCTTTAGGTGGCTGACCTACAATTTCAATAAACCTCTTGCGGTACTTACCCTTATACAAGGGCGCAAAATAAGAGTTTTCCCATACGCGGATAGAATCAAAAGCCTTGCCTTTAAATTTTCTATAGTTTTTTAAATCCTCTAACGCCTTATCAAATTTATCTAATTGAACCTGCAGCATAGCACGGTTATAATACGCATTAGCCAAATCAGGCTTTAGGATAATTGCCGTATTAAATACCTTAAAAGCCTCGTCGTAACGCTCAAATTCAAGTAAAACAGCTCCTTTATTGTAATACGCTTCGGCATCATCAGGCCTTAAGCGTATTACCTTATTATAGGCCTTCAAGGCTTCTTCTGGACGACCAAGTTTAGCTAAAATAACACCCTTATTGTTATACGCATTAACAAAATCAGGTCTTAAGCGTATTGCCTTATTGTAGGCCTTCAAGGCTTCCTCTAGACGACCAAGATTACCTAAGGCAATACCTTTATTGTAATACGCATCTGCATCATCACGCTTTAATTGAATGGCCTTCTGGTATGCCTTCAAAGCTTCTTCATTACGACCAAGATTACCTAAAACAATGCCTTTATTATAATACACATCAGCAAAATCAGGTTTTAAGCGTATTGCCTTATTATAGGCCTTCAAAGCTTCTTCATTACGACCAAGATTACCTAAAACAACACCTTTGCTATAATAGGCCTCAACATAATTAGGCTTTAAGCGTATTGCTTCATCAAATGCCTTCAAAGCTTTTTCTAAATGACCAAGTATTGCTAAAACTAATCCTTTACTAAGGTAGGCGTCAGCAAAATCAGGTTTTAAGCGTATCGCTTCATCAAACGCCTTCAGAGCTTCATCATACAGCTGATATGCTGCTAAAACTACAGCTTGATTATAATAATCTATATAGGTTTTAGTGTCTTTATTCTCTTTTTTAGAAAGATTACTATACCCTCTATCTGCAAATTTCACTTCAATACTTTCTTTTTCAAGTTGATAATTCTCTATAAGTTTAGTAAAATCAAGCGATTGTGGAAGCAAAAAAGATGTAAAAACAAATAAAAATAAAATCGATTTTTTCATGTAAACATAATACGCAGGGATAGACTTTTGTCAATCACACTGCAAGAAAATAAGTTTAGGTTGCTATAATGGCAATATCGCGTAACAAAGGCTGTAATATAAATAAGATCATTTGGTAAGAAGCTTGGGCTTTCCATCCTTAATTTTCAAGGTACAGACTAAATCTTGGTAAATGGAGTCGTAAATATCAGCTGGCGAAAGATAGGTTTTTGTTTTCATATCTTTAACAAAAGTAACCTTTGCAGCTTCGTACCAGGCTGCTCCAACAAGTTCCGAACAATGCCACTTTTCTTTATCTTGTAACCAGTTGCGGTCTTGAAATATCTTGTGTATAATCGGCGGTATCTCAGAAAGACCGTCAGCTCGAAGAACAAACGACAAATTCGCCAGTACATCGTATGATTTACCAATTTGATCTTCCACAAAATCAATAGCCCTTCTTGTTTCCTCCTCGGTTACCGCTCTACCATCAGGATGCTTAGGACGTACCCAAGTAAGAATAACATTCTCTTTTTTCAAATAGAATGAACGCAAATCGCGCGATTCAACCTTGGGCCATCCTGCATGTACAAAACGCCATGCGTGATCGTAAAGCGCCGCGTGATAATATGGGTTGTTAGTTACAAGAATAACCGCAGAACCAAAAACCCCAGTAATATCGGTAATATTTTCTCCGGCAACAAACATAATATCGCCTCGTTGAATGATAGCCCTTTTGCCTCCAATACGAAGTTCATCTTGCCACTCGTTAATCTCCCGAAGCTCAGGCCTAAGACGCCACAAAGCCATCAGTTACTCTCCTTTTTGCAAGGGAATACACTTACCTTGACTCTCTTCATCCCCCTCTTCCATTCCCCTTCCATTTTGAACAAACAGCTTTCATTAGGCTTAAGTTGTCTATCTGTAATATGAAAAATATCTTCCATTATCTTTTTCCCTCGAAGATTGTAGATACCAAGACGGAGCTGTAAATGCGGCAGGGTGCATTTAAGACGATTGGTTACCTTTCCGGTAACTTTGAAAAAATCTCCAAGTCGTTGTAGCAAAACATCATCTATTCTACATGCGTCCTCATCCCAATTAATACACATTCTGGAACCCATATTTCCTCCTGACCTAAAGATTACATTTCTATGATACAAAAAAAATCATAGCCGTCAAGTCCTACAAACGGATTTTAGCCCAGCAGATGTTATTTGCAAAAGCTAAGTAGAACAAAATGTTGACGGGCAATAAAAACTACAGTTTCTGCTTCTTTCATTATAGTAATGACTAGTTACTGGCTTTCATTTATGATATTAGTAGAATCAGCTTCATTTGCAGCCTGCAACTCCATAAGTCCTTTTTTTAGCTTTGCCCTATCGTCGGAAAAAGTGACGTATTCAAAAAGTAGATAGGAATTTTCAGGATCAACTATGTGAGGATAGACTGTCAAAATTGCCCGTACCTTGTCTTCACCAAAGGAAATTTCTTCTATCATTTGCCCCACTTGCACTACCCGAAACCAGTTTGAGTGAACAAATTCAGCAATCATATCAACCCTAGCGTCGCTGAATGAGGCATCCTTCAAAGCTAAAATAAATTCCTGAAGGTCTCCCTCACGTATCGGTTTCGGCAAGCTGTCTTTTTCAGAAACTAAAAGGCGCATCCGCTCAGCGCTTTCATATATTCTATCAATATCTGCTGTCAATTTTCTTCGCAAAGCGCGGTTGCCAACCTTCAAAACCTGTTTCATCAATTCATCAGCGCTGCGTTCAATATGAGATATCTCTCTACTAAGTGCAATCTGATTAACTTCTGCGAACAAAGAAAAACAAGTTGGCAATAGGAATAAAGATAGCCAAATTAAATTAGGCTTCATATCTACCTCCGTGTAAGAATTCAAAAACCTCCTGTACTCCAAAATTAATCTGCTAATTAGTTTATACAACCCACACTTAAAAGTCAACTCTAGCCTCATCATCTTCCTTTTAGAATATATGAATACGATAGAAGGCTTTATTAGAAATGGTCTCAAGAACTTGAGAGAGCTTCAAGAACTTTCCTCAGATAAGAAGATAAGGAGACAAACAAACTTGACTTAACGAAAACTCAGGGTAGTATGAATTATGAAAAGACTTTTTTTACTGCTATGGATTGCGGGTCTATTAAGTACATTGCCTGCAGCCGAAGTTGATCCGCGTGAAGGCGCTGGCGGAATTATCCCTGGAAAAGAGTTTTCCTATGCCATTGGCGCCCCAAAAGGCTGGATTTTTGACGCCGAACTGGCTCCATATATTGGAGTAAACGTTGTAATTTATCCGGTAGGAACAACTCTTTCCAAAGCCCCAGCATGGATTATCGCAAATTCTTTTTCTCTACAAGGCAAAATCATTTCCCAATGGATTAAGGATGACATCACAAAACTTGAAACCGATTTTCCCGGTATAAAGGTCTCAAATCACAAAAACCTGATAACTGCCGATTCACTCTATGCTATAGTAAAGAGTATCGCGCCAGGGAAAAGCTCCTACGAATTGTATGAACGCTCAGCCTACATAAAGATTGCAAATCGTGTTGTTGTAATTTCTTTATCATCCAACAATGCAAAAGACTACAACAAATCAATAGACGCCTTTGAGTACGTTGTCAGCAATTTTATGAGAGTAACCAAAGATATGGTTAAAGAAAAGAAATAGATTTATTGTTTTA
>CAZUXE010000013.1:25703-53552 GCA_964624585.1 uncultured bacterium
TTTTATCATGTATAGCAAATCTCATTATTGCTTTGAATAAATAGACCATCTGTAAATTAAGTAACAGCATAGAACGTTTGGTTTTACTCGAACTAGTATGGATTTAACAGAAACGCAAGTAAGAAAAGCGCCGCACCCACAGCTTGCAGTATCTTGAGTGTTCTTAACTTATTTTTCTTGAGCCAATGCCAACTCCAGGTAAAAAGAACGGTAAAGGAAGCAACTTCCAGAAATGACTTCAAAAGACTGCCAAATCCAAGTTGATGGCCAATAAGCTGAGCATGTCCTTTTCCTAAAACAGATCCGTATACCAAAAGTAGATGTGTTACATAAACAATTAAAGATTCTTCACTTAAGAAAAACGCCTTGCGAATCTTTTTAGGCAACCCCCATCTTTCCAAATACCAACAAAACCCCATAAATGAAGTAATAACCCCAACTCTGGCAAGCATTTGATCAGGTCTATACGACTGGGCGTATATAAAATTCCACTTCATAAACACCGAGATAGCGATTGCTGATGCAAGGAGTAGCAAACCGCTAACAATCATTAAATTCATAAGCTTGCGTTCATCTTTAATTATACCTGAATCCGGGAAAAGCGTTCCTAAAGCAGCCCCAAGAAACATATAACCCCACCATGGAATAATCACAAACTGGGACTTATACTGAGTAGATATCCATGAAACAAGAGGGACAGGGCCTGATATCTGCATAGAACGAATTACAGGAGCAAACGCCATTATCGCTACAGCCAAAGGTAATACTACCCACAGCACACGCCTGGGTTTTCGCGCTAACATACATATGAAATGAAGCAAAATAAGACCAAGGGCTATAACATGAAGAATATCTACAGAAAACAACTTAGCCATAACATCAGCATCCCACATACGAATTGTTTTAGATAAGCTAAAAAAAGGAAGCCTTAAAGCGATACCGATAATGAGAAAATAAACATAACGGCGTAATCTATGCCATGTTCTTTTGCCAAACTGCGTGTACTCATCCCAACGACGACGAGTAACTATCATAAAAATCATGCCTGCGCCAAATAAAAACAAAGACGCCGTAAATTTGTGAACAGATTCGTGAGCCTTCCAGATAAATGATTTTGTATACTGCGAACCGACAAGCGCACGAAACACGTGTCCCTGAACCATAAGAAAAAGCGCAACTAACCGGTAGAAATCAATAAATAGAAGCCTTTCGGCGGGTTTGCGCAACTCAATAAAGGAAGGGATTGTATTCACTTTCTTCCTTTAGTATCCCCGTTATCAGATAAAATAAGCGCACGATAAATAAACATAGCCCCTAAACCAATTAGAAAAGCGGCAGCTCCCCAAGCTTCACTTGGGATAAGGTTAAAGGCCGTCAAGGCTATACCTATACCGAATATTATAAGGAACAGAGCTATGCCAAACGGTATGAAACTCCGCTTTGAACTACCGGATTCTTTTAGATGCCTATTTCTGTTTATAACATAAAACAGCAGCCAAATTCCCAGTCCCTCACATGCGATTGTAGGAATAAAGCACCATGCCGGTACTAAATGCTTAAGCTCAAAAAACACACCTATTCCGCCCAAAACCAACAGGCCTCCAATAATACTCCATACAACAATTCTGGGACGTCTTTGCATAAATATACCTAATACCTCTAAGCGTTTATAAATTCAGCCTTGCATCGTAGCAAGTATTCGCCAAAAGTCAAGTTCCCGCACCCCCGTAACACCCCCGTAACATCCCTACAACACCCCGGCAACACCTGCAACCTCATAACATCCGCCTCCTGTCTAACTAAGGAAGATAGTAATACTAAAACAAAAAAACACACTATACTTAGAGTATATACAATTCCAATTAATAGAGCTATACACGAACACCAATTCTCCCCAGCAAGTCCTTGACGCTTTTAGGCCTTCAACCTATAATCACCTGTGTTTCAAAAAAACGTTCTGAAAATAAACAAAAAGATATCTATCACTTGAGGATGTTAAAGATGATAAATCGATACTGCCGTCAAATTAAGGTAGGAGATAACGGTTGGCTAGATAAATGATTGGCTTAAAACTCAAGGAGAAATTAAATCAGCACAAAAAAAGCAAGCTTAAACTGGTTTTTGTGTCATCTTTACTTATCTTGGTATCAGCAGCTGTTCTTCTAACGCTTGCTGCCTTCCTGCTTTTCTCATTGCTTTTTTACATATTGTTGATAATACCACTTGCCTTACTGCTTCTATATTTCTATTTCTTACGACAAAAGAATCTCTACGAAGTGGCCAGAGAAGTCGAGTTTCAGGATAAGTCTTGGAAAGATAGCCTGTCGACCGCTACAGATATCGCAAACAAAAACAACCCCCGTGAGATTTATTCAACAGAACTTCAAAAGAGCTTCATTGAAAGCATAGAGAAAGAACTTAGCCCAAAAAAGTTATCTTTAGTGAAAGAAAAACATCTGTTTAGAATTTCAGCCCTTTTGCTAGGAATCACATTACTAATTGCAATTATTCTGGGACTTGTATTTTCACAAAGGATCAAATTCGGCGCAATGGCGGTTTTTCAACCTGACAAGGTAGCACTTAAATTAAGAATACTTAATAAGGACACATTACTTATCCCGGGAGAAAGAATAGATATCTCAGCTGCCGTTGAATCACCGGTTAATTTGAACTATGTTTATCTGATTATTCAAAACGGCAACAAACTAAAAACTCAAAGAATTAAACTCCGTAACAGTAAAGCAAAATTCAACCTAAAGGTTAACTCAGAAACCTATCTTCGCTTCAAACGTTTTGGGGTAAGTAGCAAAGAATTATACCTTGGACTGCTGCAACCTTTTGAGATATCAAAACTTAGCCTAACGATTACCCCTCCTAAATACACAAAACTCAAGCCGCACCTGGTTTCTCAACTAAGCTTTTCGGCAATACCAGGCAGCATTATAAGCATTGACGGCCAAGCTTCAGCAAGCTTAAGCTATGCTAAAATACTCATTGGGGATTCAACAGTCAATCTCAAGGTTAAAAGCAAAAACTTCAAGGGTACATTTAGGATTTTGGGGCCGCAAAATATTACTCTGTCGCTTAAAACTCGCGCTGGAACCGAACTGAAACGAAAATTTGAAATACTGATAAATTCAGATCAAACTCCGCTTGTGGAAGTCTTCCTACCTGCTGAAGATACAAAATTGAACAGGAATATGACCTTGAATATAGGCGTACATGCACTTGACGATTACGGCTTAGATAAAATAATTCTCACAGCGTCAGGTATCAAGGATATAAAAATACCTTTAGCGTCGTCTCGTGGCAAGCTCGAAGACACTATATACTACCGATGGGATTTAAGCGAACTTAATATGCTCCCCGGCGACGAGTTGACTTATTGCATCATGGTTTCAGATAACGATATGATATCCGGCCCTAAATGGGGAAAAAGCAAAACATATAAAATCAGGTTTCCTGGAATAGACGAAATATTCTCTAAAGTAACAGAACACAGTCAGGAAACCATCAGTGAACTGCAAAACTTGAAGACAAGGCAGGAAACTGCAGCCGGGGAGTTGAATAGAATCCAGCAAAAACTAAGGGCTGAGCAAAATCTTTCTTACGATGAGAAAAAGACACTGGAAGAGATAATTAATAATGAAAAAACGCTCCTTAATAACGTTGATAGCCTAGCGCAATCTGCTAAAAATATGCTTGATGAGCTAAGGAAAGGAAGCGCTTTTGATGAAGAAACCGCCGAAAATCTAACTAAATTAAGTCAAATGCTTGCTCAATTAATGCCGCCGGAACTGCAACAAAAACTGGAGCAGCTAAGTAAAAAGCTTGAGGAAAATCCGCAAAAACTTGCTGAGATGATGGAGCAAACCTCACAGCTGAATAACGATTTTCAGAACCAACTGGAACAAGCGCTTGCCGTGCTGGAAAAATTTCTTCAGGAGCAAAAACTCGCAGAACTTGCAAAGCAAGCCGAAGCACTTGCCAAAATGGAAGACAACTTGATAAAAGAAGCCTCTCAGCTATCTAAAAATAACGCGGCGGCAAGACAGAAGGAAATTGAGAAAGGCCTTAAAAAGATGGCGTCAGAAACCTCACAACTGGCAAAAGGATTACAGGACGAAAAATTTGGAAAAGAGCTTTCTGATATTTCACAAAAGTTCTCTAAAGAAGATATACGCTTAAGCAAAAAAATAGAGCAAAGCTTACGAAATGGCAAGCTTAACAAACAAAATGCTGGGCGTCTTGAAAAAAATCTCCGTGAAGCGGCAATGCGCCTGTCGCAGTTAAATATGGGCTTGCATAACTCACGACAAAGTCAACTTGCAAACCAAACAGCAAGCTTAATAAGAGAACTCTTGCTTTTAAGCGAAGAGTTGGAAAAAACACTCCCTGCGGTTAAAAACGGCGAAAACCTGGAACTTGCCGCTCAAGCTACAGAAATGCAAGCGGCTATTGAAAACAGCAAAGAAAACCTATTCCAATTAGCATCACAAAGCTTTGACATTCCCAGAAAAGCGCTTCATTCATTAAGCCAAGCCGGCAGAGCGCAGGAAGAGTTCAAAAATCTTTTAATTAAAGGAAAGAAAGCCTCGGCAATGGCTGAAGGAAAACGCGCACAGAATTTTATAGACCAAACCGCCTTATCGCTTCTTGAAAGCAACTCTAAAAGCTGCAATCAAATCGGAAACGCAGCAAACGGACTTGAACAAATGATGCAAGCTTTGTCTAATATGAGCCTTGCACAACTTTCCATAAATCAACAAATGCAGGGCATGTTTCCATTACCTATATCTGCAAACATGAGTGCGGCGCAAAAACAGGCGCTAAGTAAACTGCTTGGTGAACAACGCGCCTTACGTCAACAGTTGGAACAACTCAAAGCTCAAGGCAGTCAACCTGGATTGGACGGAATGCTTGAGGGAATTATTGAAGAAATGCTTGCAATAGAAGAAGAGTTAGCCGCATATACCGGTCAACGTGAACTAATTGACCGTGGAGAACAGGTTTTTAGAAAATTACTAGACGCCAGGAATGTAGTACGAAAACAAGAAAGCAAACAGGAACGAAGGCGTGAATTGGGAAACCAATGGCAAGATTTAGCCTCGCCCTCTTTGACTAAAGATGAGGCGGAAAAGAAACTATGGTTAAAAAAGGAATTAATGCGATTTTTAAGGGCTGATTACCCTGAAGAGTATAAGCGGGTAGCCAGAACTTATCTGAAACAATTGCTTGAGGAAGATTAAACGCATGTCTAAAGTTAAAATGGAGATAATATGACCTTTCTCATAGTCGCTCTTTTAACGCAACTGAGCATTCTTGACGCTCTGGAGCAGAAACTGGAACTTTCTTATAGCGAAGCAACATATTCCCGCTACTTATATTACTGCAGACAAGGAAACGAAGGCAACAGACTGGCTAAAAAAAGCCTAGAGTGGACTAAACGCTACCCGGAAAACCTGATGCTTAAATTTGGCTACGGCGAAGGATTAATTATGTCTGGAGACACGATGGATGGGGTAGCCGTCCTTAAAGAGCTGTATAAAAAATCGCCTGACTGGGCAACCCAAATTATTTTTACCTTAAAAGAGTCAAACTGCAAGAATACTGCCTGGTTCATCAAAAAAGAGAGGGAGAGGAACAAAAATCCATCGCTTTATGCCCGTCTAATGTGTGATATTTATATAAAAGAAGGCAAACACCGCATAGCGCTCGCCGAAATTTCAACTGCATTAAAAGCGGGCCGGAATCCCGAAGTGTTCGAGAAACAAATTACCCTCCTCGCTGAAGCAATGGGTAGTGAACGAATAATACGAGAGTTGGGAAAAACATCAAAAAAGTTGCAATTTCAGCTGGCCTTAGAAACAGGCGACAGAGACTTAATGCAGAAAACAATTGAACACTCTAAAACCATTTCAGGTTTAATAATAATGGCAAAGCTGGCTGAAAAAAATAATCTTCTGAATATCGCTTTGCAAGCATACTTAAAAGCCGGACAAAAATATGACGCCGCCAGAGTATATTTAGCTCTTGGGGATACTGAAAACGCTGTGAAGATTCTTGAAAACGATAATTCAAAAAAGGGAAAAGAACAAAGAGCAATTCTTTTAACCTCTTTACGAAAAACCTATCCAAATGCGCTAAATGAATTTACCACTTTAGAACGCAATTATGGAAGCAATTCCTTGTATGCGACTCATATTGCCGCTATGGAAATACTGCTCAATACTTCTGAAAAAGCAGAAAACAAGCTTAACGCTTATCCACCGGATACTGCAATTCTGTTTCTTAAGGGAATAACCGCTGCTATTGAAGGAAACAGTGACTCCCTTAAAAGCGTTATTGACAGAATGCTCTTCTTATTCCCTGGCAACGGCTTAGAAAACGATCTACTGCTATTGTATCAAATTTCATTGGATGCCCCTGAACAATCTGCAAACTTCGCCTGCGCCCTAACCGCCCTATATTGGGGTGACCCAAACGATGCCTACAAACGCGCAAAGAAGATGGAAGAGAATAAGGCTATCGCAGATGAAGCGCTTTTACTCTCAGCATTAAGTTTTGAAAAAATACGACATTGGCAAGAAGCAGTTAACAAATATAACAACATTATCAGAAAATATCCCAGCAGTCCCCTTGTTCCAAGGGCAAAGTACCAAAAAGCTATGATTTTGAAAAATGCCCTTGATTCAAAAGAAGAAGGTAATGAGCTTCTCACAGAACTCATACTCAATTATCCAAACTCAATATATGCAAATCTTGCTAGACGAAAACTTTAACTATAGCGTTGACAGCAGGCTTGTGCTAGGTAAACTCTCAATATGGCTCTGACCCCTGATGACATAAGAAATAAGGAATTCCGTACTGGATTACGGGGAGCAGATTTTAATCAGGTGCATGAATTCCTTCATCAAATTGCCGCAGAAGTCGAAATTATCCTCACTGAACGGGAGATGCTAAAAAAACAACTTGCAGACAGTGGAAAACTGGTTACCGAATTTCAGCAAATTGAAAAAATGCTACGGGACTCTCTTAACAAAGCTCAAGCAAATGCAGACGCTATAAAGCAGAACGCACTTAAGGACGCTAAACGTATTCTTGAAGATGCAAAAAAAGAAGCAAGCGAGATTGTAGAGCGGGCAAATTTGGAAAAAGACGCTCTGAAAACCAGTATCCGAAGCCTTAAGGGGCAGAAAATTGCCTTCCTTCAGGAAATGGAAGGGATTATTGAAAATTATTCAAGAATCACGGAAAGATTGAAAAAGGAGACATCTCAAGATGAAGGTAAATATTGACGAAAGTCTCAGTTTTATTAAATCAACAACCGACCTAAAACCTGAAGCCGTGCTGGTGCTTGGAACCGGCTTAAAAGACTGTATTGGCGACCTTGATGAATCGGTAACCATCCCATATTCTCAAATTCCCCACTTCCCTACAACCACAGCTCCCACACATGAAGGCAGCTTACTTATTGGAAAACTTTCCGGCTATCCCTTGGCTGTTATGAGAGGCCGCCATCATTATTACGAAGGTTACTCAATGAAAGAAATAACCTATCCATTAAGAACATTGAACGCTCTTGGCGCAAAAACACTTATAGTCACTAACGCCGCAGGCGGGTTGAATATTCATTTTAAGAACGGCGACGTAGTTATTATAACCGATCACATCAATCTTATGGGCGATAATCCATTACGCGGTCCGGAAGATGGAGACCTAGACTCAAGATTCCCGGTAATGACTCAAACCTACACACCTGAATTAATGGATATGTTCTGTCAAGCCTGCGTAGCAGAAAAGGTTTTACCCAGACAAGGAGTCTACGTTGCAGTACCAGGACCAAACTTTGAAACACCAGCTGAACTACGCTTTCTTCATAGTGCCGGAGGGGATCTTGTCGGCATGTCCACCGTACCTGAAGTAATAATGGCAGTATACTTAAAAATGAAGGTATTGGGAATTTCCGTGGTTTCAAACATGGCTATTTTCCTACCTGAAAAAAAGAAACATCAAGACCCTGTAGAAAAGATAAACAAAACCTCTGAAAAAGCGGCTAAGACCATGCGTAAAATTTTCAAACGCTTTTTTAAGGAGTTAAACAACCGATGAAAAAGTTAATTGTACTGCTGTTTGTTGCGCTTATAGCTACAGGTTGTGGAGGAAACAAATCAAGAGCTACCGATAGGGCAAGAAAAGCTTTAGATAAAAGGGATTACTCCCGCGCTCTGGCTGAGTTAAACACTATCAAACAAGAAGACGAAATCAAAACACCTGAAGTCCAGTACCTTTTGGGCAAAACCTATCTTGGTCTTTCTAATTTACAACAATCTCAAACCTACTTCAAGTCAGTTCTTGCAAAAGATCCTTCGTATCGTGACAGTATTGCCTTAGCTTACAAAAAACGTGGACTGGAGTTAGGAAAGGTTGGGGAAAAAGAAAAAGCGCTTGAGTGCTTTGAACAGTCAATGCGAACCTCTGCTATTGATATGAGCGACGCATATGTACTTATGGGTGAAATATACGCAAAGTATGGAGAATTAGGCAGATCAGCTCATTACTATCGCCTAGCTCTAAAGATATTGGGCGATTCAACTATCAGGGCTTTAACATGGGAAAAATTAATAAAAATTACTGAAAGATTGGGTAACGCAGGCGACGCCTTTCTTACCTCTGAGAAAGCGCTCTACGAAAAACATTACCATCTGCAGTCCTACTACTGTGAAAACGGATATAGCTATGCTCAAGATTTATTACATCGGGGGAAACTTGATAGTGCTGATTTGGTAATCAGCAGAGTGTTACAGGTTCAACTATCTCCAATGTTGAAAGACGATATCTATTTTCTGGCAGGGGAAATTAAACTCAAAAACGGCGATATTGAGGGAGCAGTGGCAGCCTACAAGGAAGTCTTAAAATTAAACTTGAACGCATCCAACGCATTAATACAGCGTGCAAGAAAACGCTTATCAATGCTTGGGGTGGAGGTTGAATAATGAATTATACACTTAAAAGATTTATCCCGCTTACCCTTTTATTACTTACCTGTCTGTTGGCGACAAACCTACAGGCGCGAACAGTTAAACCCGAACCCCTATCGCCTGACAGCCTTTATACAATAGGCAAAAATTCCTTCATACAGGGCAAGTATAAAGATGCAATCCGCTACCTTAATTACTACGTTTTGAATTACCCTGTTGAAAAAAAGGTTGCAGACGCGCAATTCTACCTTGCTGAATCTTACTATAATATGGAAGATTTTGAAAAAGCCTCTGTTGAATATGAATTCCTCTATAAACAATTCTCAACTTCACAGCACGTAGAAAAAGCAAGAATACGAGCGGCACAATGTGTATTTGAAACATCAGAACCCTATTATCGGGAACAAAAATTAACCTTGGAATCCCAAAAAATGGCTAAGTCTTTTCTTGAGCGCTACCCCGATTCTAAGTATGCAAACGATGCACGGAAACTTTTAGCCAGAATTGACGATAAGCTTGCAAAAAAAGAGCTTGAAGCCGCTAAATTATATTTCAAATTCGATGAATTCCGCGCTGCAAGCATATCACTTGAGTATATACTTAACACATATCCACTTGCCCAAGCCTCTAAAGATGAAACCCGTTATTATTTAGGTTTATGCAAGGCTAAGCTTGGAGACAAAGAGGAAGCTCAAGCAATACTTGAGGAACTGCTCCAAAATCCAAAATGGAATAAAAAGGCGCAAGAAGCGTTGAAAAAAATTAATAACGAATAATAAATGAACCCTCAGCAGAGCAAAAATGGACGAATTGCTATCTTTGGCGGTAGGTTTGATCCGCCACATATAGCTCATATCATCCACGCTGAATTGATTCTTGATGAATTTCAACTTGAGAAAATTATATTCATACCGGCAGCCAATCCTCCCCATAAAAAAGCTTGCGCTGAATTTGAGGATCGGTTCAGAATGCTCAAACTAGCTATCGCCAAACAGCAAGGGTTTGAGCTATCTGATGTGGAAAGCAAAAATTCCCTAAGCTATACTGTAGATACTTTGAAAACCATAAGCCCTCAACTTAACGCATCCCAACTATATCTCATAATAGGTAACGATGAGTATAATGTCTTTTCAACGTGGCGTGAGCCGGAAAAAATAAGAAACCTTGCCGAACTTATTGTACTACCTCGTTTGAAACACAATATTCCGACCAAGCAAGCCGGTGTGCATTTCCCCGACCTACCTCATATTGAGATATCGTCAACATTGATTAGAAGCAGAATTGCTTCAAAAAAAAGCGTCAGGTTCTGGGTTCCAGAATCTGTGGAAAAATTTATTTACGAAAATGGACTCTACAAGGAGGTACAATGAGCAATTTATGGAACGAAGTAACTAGCTGGTTATCAGATGCTACAAAATCAGCCTTGAAAGAAACCGAAGATTTAGCCTTACGCGGTAAGTTTCGGATTGAACTACTTGGCCTAAATACCGCCCTGCATGATAAATTTGCAGCTCTAGGGGGAATAGTATACGATTTAATCAAGCAAGGAAAAACTGCAAATATAAAAAACGATGCTAAAGTAAAAAAACTTGTTGAAGAAATCGCTGATCTGGAACTAAACTTGCGAAAAAAGCAGTCCTCCACTTCCTCAAAAACTACTGTTCGCAAACAAAAGAAATCCGCAAAACCTTCTGTAAGATCAAAGTCAACAACAAAGAAAAAATCGCCCACAGCTAGGAAAAAAGTCAAAACTTCTACGGCAAAGAAACCTACTTCCAAGAAATCAACCGCTAAAAAGCCTGTATCAAAGACTAAAAAAGTTACAAAATCCTCAAAATAGCTTTCAACTCACTTTTAGCTAAATCTACAAAATATCAATAAGACAAATGGGCTTTATTCATAAGGCTTTGTAACGATTACTTTATAGATTCTTGCAAAAAAATACTGTATGAAACAGTTAGTATTTTAAATTTACCTGATTCTGGGGATTACGGATACTCCGCTTAGTTTGTATCACTAAGTTTTGTGTTATGTCTCACCGTTACAGCTACTACAAAAGATATAGGTAGAATACATATGTTACAAGTATATTACGAAAAGACGTTAGGGAAGTGTTACGGGTGCTAAGGATAATTGCGGAAGGAGAGTTACGGGTGACCACCCAAACTAATTAAAGGAACACCTTTTTTGCATAAAGGACATTCTTCTTGACTATAGGCAGGCAATACATAACGCAAAGCTGAAACATAAGATAAATCCGGCGGATTATTCGCCCTGTCCACTAAAACTGCAACCTGAGCAACCTCTCCCCCTTTCTCTTCAACAGCCTTAAGGGTCTTAAGCAAAGAACCGCCTGTAGTCATCACATCATCCACCACTAATATTTTTTCTCCCTTTGAAATACCGTGTCCTCTACGAACAACAAAAGCGCCGTCAGCACTTTTCTCCGCATAACTTACAGGAATATTCAGCTGTTTGGCAACCTCATATGCGACAATCATTCCTCCGAGAGCCGGACCGACTACTCTATCAAATGAGAGGTTAAGCTTACTTACCAGTTCATTAACGAATTTTATCAGAACAGATGGATTTTCTAAAAGATGAAATTTCTCAACATAAACTCCTGAATGCATTCCAGAACGAAGCAGAAAATGGCCTTCTTTTATAGCCTCACATTCTCTAGCTAAAAGCAGTAATTTCTCTGAGTTCATTTTGCCAACTCCTCTTTGTAGCGGTTTATAATTCTGACAGGATCGTCAGCCTGAACAATTGGACGCCCAACTACAATATAGTCAGCGCCCGCATTCTTTGCTCCCTCTGGAGTCTGTATTCTTGCCTGATCACCAATTTCCTCTTCAGGCAAACGTATTCCAGGAGTAACTACAACAAACTTTGCTCCACAGACCTCTTTAATTTTTTCAGTCTCCTGAGCCGAAGCTACCACTCCTGACAAACCAGCGCTTTGAGCAAGTTTTGCCAAAAGCATTACATGCTCATGCAAATTGTTCTTGGGTGAAGCGAACAAATCATGGAACGAGGCTTCATCAATAGAGGTAAGGATGGTTACCCCAAGTATTGTCGGCGTTTTATCCGGATGCAAGCTCCATGTTTGTTTTTCAACAGCCTCCATCATCTCAAATCCACCCATAGCATGTACATTGAACATATCAACACCAAGTTCAATGCAACAAGCCGCTGCACGGGCAACTGTCGAAGGTATATCGTGGAATTTAAGGTCAAGAAAAACCTTCTTTCCTGCATCTTTAATGAGTTTTACGGCATCCGGCCCAACCTTGGTGTAAAGACCACTGTCAATTTTATAAAAATCAACATGGGTTTTGGTTTTGCTAACAAACGCAGCCAGTTCATCAAAAGAAGGCAAATTAGCTGCAACTATTAATTCGGTCATATCTCCTCCAATTTTCCAATAAGCTCTGCAGGTGAGGACAAGCCTTTCCCTACGCAATAGCTTTCAAATTCTTTAAGAACACGAACCGCCGCCCATGGATCTGTCAAATTAACGCTTCCCAATTCAACCATAGTAGCGCCGGCCAATAAGTATTCGGCAACATCCCAACCACTCAACGCACCTCCTGAAGCAATTACAGGAATGGAAAGCTTGTGTGATACTTCCCTGACAATATAGAGTACGTGAGGTTTAAGCGCAGGGCCTGAAAGACCACCACTCCCCGCTCCCAAGAAAGGCTTCTTCTTATTCAAATCAATTATCAAAGCGTTCAAGGTATTTACAAGAACCACAGCATCGGCTCCGGCCTTCTCTGCAGCAATTGAGGTAGCCCTTACATCACAAAAATTTGATGTTAGCTTTACCCACAAAGGCTTTGCGGTAAGGCTACGGCTTAACGCTGTTACAGATTCAACGGTTTCGGGATTCTGCCCTAAGGCTACCCCGCCTTCCTTTACATTGGGACATGAAAGGTTAAGCTCAAATCCTGCGACCCTATCATCTGCACCTAATTCTTTGAGAAGAATTTCAAAATCATCATAGGCCACACCGGCTAAATTAACAAAAATAGGAGTTGACGTTTTCAGTGAAGGAAGTACGCTTTGACAAAATTTATTAAGCCCTACATTTTCTAAACCAACAGAGTTTACTACTGTCTCAAGACTATCCCATATCCTTGGCGGGGGATTTCCCCTCTTTGGCTTCACTGAAATCCCCTTAGTTACCATAACGCCTACCTTATTGATAACTTCAGGATAAGCCAAACCATAACCAAAAGTACCTGAAGCAAGTACAAGGGGATTCTTGAAAACCTGTTCGCCAACAGCAATTTCAAAATTCACAAGATAACGTCCTCAAGCTTAAAAACTGGCCCTTCCGTGCATACTCTGTGGTAAGCGCCATCTTTACCGGCAACTGCGCATCCAACGCATAAGCCAACACCACATCCCATTCTGGATTCAAGAAAGGCATACACCGGTTTATTTAGGGAAAGCTTATTTATAGCAACAAACATAGGCTCAGGGCCACATGCGTAAAATTTTGTAATTTCAGGTAGAATTGTAAGATTTGGAATAACTTCAGGCAAGAGACCTTTGTACCCCAAAGAACCGTCGTCTGTAACGAGTGTCAATTCCGAACACAAAGGCCTAAATTCATCCACTAGAATGAGTTGATTAGCAGATGAAGCGGCAAGAACAGCATAGGTTGGAATTTTTGCGTGATAGAGTGTACGCGCCAAATAAAGCAAAGGTGCCACTCCCACTCCCCCTCCTAAAAGCATAACAGGCCCCTGCTGCGGCATTTCAACCTGTTTACCCAAATGCCCTATAAGATTCAGTTCAACACCTGGAGTAAGCTCTGAAAGCCATTTTGTACCTTCACCAACCACACGAAAAACAAATAAAAGCCGATTCTCTTGAGCATCGGCAACTGAAATAGCCCGCCTTAGAAACTTTACTCCAGTCGTAAATTCAAAAAATTGTCCCGGCCCTACGTCAACAAGCTCATCAAACTCAAGCCACAAGCCAAAAAGACCTGTTCCTAGTTCACACTTACTATGTAGAGTCGCCAGATACTTCTTCATTATACAATAACTCCATAGCCTCAAGTGCTGCAGGACTATCGGGATAACGTTCTTGAAGACGCTTATAATCCTCAAGCCAGGAAGTGTCCTTCAAATGATACTTCTTGAGAAAAACAATGCCGTAAAGGGCCTTGGGAGCAAAATCGCTTTCAGGATACTTTTTTATTACACGTTCATACTCAATTAAGGCCTTACGGGCATCGGCCAGGTTCAACAAATAGGTTTCGGCAAGCAAAAACTGCTCCTTTGCAGGATTAGCTTGAATTGTATCAGTAGTATCCGTTTGAATGCGCGAAAGCAAAAGTGTCTTCTTACGCTCAGCTAAAGCGGCATAATCAGAACGTTGCTCATAAGTTGAAACCGTATCAAAATAAGCAAACGCCTTTTCCAAGCTATCTGATTTTTCATAAACACTACCAAGAATATAGAAAGCTTCTCCGCGATTCTCGCCACTTGGAATTGCGGACAAAATCTTAAGGGCTTTTGTTGTGTCACCTTTGGATAAAGCAATTTTAGCAAATAGCAATTCGCATTTGATATCTATATCCGAATACACCCCTGTGATATTTTTTATAGTTCTTTGCGCCGCGGCGTAATCATTACGTAGGTAGTAAAGATTCGCAAGTGTTATCTTACGTTCAAAATTTTCCTTCGAAGTTGCCACCCATTTAAGGTATTTTTCATAAGTCTTAATAGCTCTCAAAGTATCACCTGAATTTAAGGCCATTTCAGCAAGACTTAACTGAGCGGCATTGGTTAAATCGCCACGCGGGTAAAGTACAATATACTTTTCGTATCCCTTTTTTGCCTGCTCCCAATCCTTCTCTTTTTCATAGGTTTCTGCCCAAATGAATCGCGCCTCTTTTCCGTATCGTTTAGATAAAAATATTGCCTGCAACTCGACACGACCTTCAGAATACCTTTTAAGCTCAACCAAAGTTTGCGCATGACGAAACTTTGCCTCTTCAACATATTTACTTTCTGGAAAATTTTGCAAATATCCCTCTAGTTGTACCAAAGCTTTTTCATAATTTTCCATCCAAAAGTAATTCATAGCAATTAGAAAGAAGGCATCATCAACCCAGCGGGAATCAGGATACTTTCGCGCAACAATAACAGCTTTTTCAAGTGATTTCTTAAATAATCCCCTACCAGCACCTTTGCGTTTTTTTTCAGCGGCTAAAGCTTGTTTGTAATATTTTTGGGCATTATAGAAGGTATTAAAATAGGCTCCACTGAACAGTGAAACTAGCATAAATATAGCAATTATGGAACTAAGCATTAACCTTAAGTATCTTCGGGGTCTTCTCTGTAACAAAGGAATTCTCTTAACCTTCTTTGCTTCTATCATTCCGACCCCCAGAATTTTTTGACCTAGCACCTCTTTATATCTCGCGGAACTGCCGCAAGAATCTTAAATCGTTAGTAAAGAAATGCCTGATATCGTCTATTTTATACTTAATCATTGCTATTCGCTCAATTCCCATACCAAATGCGTAGCCGGTTACTTCATCAGGATTATATCCTACATTACGAAGCACCTGAGGATGAACCATCCCGCATCCTAGAATTTCCAACCAGCCGGTCTGCTTACAGACCCTGCAGCCCTCCCCTGCGCAGTTAGTACAGGATATAGATAACTCAGCCGATGGTTCAGTAAACGGAAAGTACGAGGGAGTTAACTGTGTTTTTATATCCGCACCGAACATCTCTTGACAGAATTTTTCAAGAACGCCTTTCAAATTGGCGAAACTCACACCCTTATCAACATACAGACCTTCAACTTGATGGAAAACTGGCGAATGAGATGCATCAAATGCATCCCTTCTGTAAACCCTACCGGGTGCTATCACCCTTATAGGTGACTTGGTTTTTTCCATCACCCTTATTTGAACCGGCGAGGTATGGGAACGTAAAAGCCAGCCATCGGATAGATAGAACGGACCAAACATTTCACCACGTGACGGATGCGCCTCAGGAATATTCAAGGCTTCAAAATTATACCATTCCGACTCTATCTCAGGACCAAGAATCTCTTCAAAACCCAGGCCTATAAATATTTCTGTTATCCGTTCAACAACAAGCGTAAGAGGGTGCTTTGTACCGATAAACCTTTTTCTTCCAGGTAGTGTTAAATCTAAAGTATAAGTGTTTCGACTTACAGCTAATTCCTTTAATTTTTCGTCAATAACGGTTAGCAGTTCGTTCTTTACAATGTTGGCGTCCTTACCCGTTTGCCTACGCTCCTCTTCAGCAAGGTCTTTAAGAGAACGTAAAATAGCAGTAAGCTCACCCTTACGCCCTAGATACCTTACTTTAATTTTTTCAAGTTCGGCTTGGGAAGCTGCCGAAACAATCTCAGCCAGTGCGTTCTTTTTAAGAAGCGCTAGGTTGGGCTGCATCAAGATTTTCCTTAATCTTTAGTGCAAGCTTTGCAAAATCATTCGGGGTCTCGGCAGCCATTTGAGCGAGAACCTTGCGCGATATTTCCAGTTTTGTTTGTTTTAAGCCGTAGATAAAACGACTGTAATTCATTCCAAGAGGTCTTAATCCGGCATTAATCCGAATATTCCACAAGGCACGCATTTCACGCTTCTTTCGCCTGCGATCTCTATAGCTTGTATCCCATGCCTTTTGAACGGCATTTCGTATGGTACGAGTAAGACAGTGCCTACCGCCCCAATATCCACGTGCATGGCGACGCCATTTCTTGACTTTTGCATGTCCATGAGGTCCACTCTTCACTCGAGGCATTTCAACTCCTTATACTACTTTGAACGTCCCACTTTGGGCAACATTCTTTTCATGCGTCGTTCGTTTTTTCCTTCAATAGTGTCTGATTGACGAAGCCTGCGCTTACGAACCGTACTTTTTGACTCAAGCAAGTGACTATGACCTGATTTGAATCTCTTAAGCTTACCCGTTCCGGTAACCTTAACTCGCTTGGCCAATGAACGTTTTGTTTTCATTTTCGGCATTTTCTTTTATTCTCCTTGCAAATAACGTTAATTTCTTAACCATATGTTCTAGCAATCCCATCCTTAGTACCCCCATTATAACACAACACCTCAATTAATTATCTAGCCGCTCTATTCTTTTTCCTCTTCCTTACCGGTCGTCGTCGCAGTCGCTAAAGAATCATCAGGCCCCGTAGTTTTTTTATTACCTTCAGCTATTTGAGCCTTAGGCTTCTTAGAAAAGTCTTTCTTCACAGGTTTTTTCTTTCTACCTGGAACAAACATTACCTGCCAGGAAAGCCTTGATGTACCTTCCAAACGCGGTCTGTTTTCCAAAATAGCAATATCGGACAAGGCTTCTTCAATACGACCTATCATATCCAAGCCTCGTTCCTTATGAACCACCTCGCGGCCTCTTAGTATTACAGTAACCTTTACCCTATCTTTCGCCTCAAGGAATTCCCTCATTTTCCTTATCTTCGTATCAAAATCATGCCCACTTATTTTAAGCGTCAATCGCATTTGTCGAACTGCGGCAGAATGCTGTTTCTTTTTTGCAATATTCTGTTTGGCTTTTTCCTCATAGAGAAATTTCCCGTAATCAAGAATTCTGCACACCGGGGGATCGGCATTGGGCGATACCTCAACCAAATCGAACCCTTGAGCCGAAGCCATGCGCATGGCCTCTTTCATAGGAAGAATACCTATCATATTTTTATCCGCACCAATCACTCGTACATAATCAGATCTAATTTCATGATTTATACGATGACGGCGTTTAGGTCTGGGCGGCGGCCCGGAAAATCGTCTTCTAATCAATCACCTCCGTTGTTTTATTTCTTTCTTGAAACGCTTCAACACATCTTTCAATGAAAATACACCTAAATCACCTTCACCGTGCTTGCGAAGGGTAAGGGTTCGTTCTTGCGCTTCTTTCTTACCCAAAATTACCATATAAGGCACCTTTTGGACTTCAAACTTACGAATCTTTGCCCCTATTTTATCGGGACTAAACTCTGTAACCACACGTATTCCTTCGTCAATCAACTCGGCAGCAATCTCTGATGCGTATTCAATAGCCGCATCTGTAACCGTAAGTATAGCCAGCTGATAAGGAGCCAGCCACATAGGAAAATTACCCTTATAAGTTTCAATAAGACCGCCGATGAATCTTTCCATTGACCCCAAAATTGCACGATGGATAACCCTTACTTCATATTCATGACCATCTTCACCAACATAGAACAAACCAAAACGCTCCGGAAGGTTAAAATCGAACTGAATAGTTGAAGCCTGCCACGGCCTACCCAAAGCGTCAAGCAATTTAACATCTATCTTAGGCCCGTAGAATGCAGCTTCACCTACCATTTTCTTGTAAGGGATATCGTATTTTACAAGAACCTCTTCTAGTACCTTTTGAGCATGTTCCCATTTATCGGCTGAACCTGCATACTTTTCCCTGTTGTCAGGATCCCACAAAGAAAGCTCAACTTTAATTTCGTTATAGCCAAACGCTCTGGTTGTATGAAGCACTAAATCAAGAACGCCTGCTACCTCATCAGATACCTGTTCCGGAGTACAGAAAATATGACCATCATCAATAGTAAAACCTCTTACTCGAAGCAATCCCTGTACCACTCCAGAACGTTCATTTCTGTATACGGTACCTAATTCGGCATATCGAATCGGTAACTCCTTGTAGGAGTGTTTTGAAGACCGGTACATCATCATATGACCGGGACAATTCATAGGCTTTATGGCATACTCCTGATCGTCAATATTGGTCAGGAACATATTCTCTTTATAGTATGAATAGTGTCCCGATATTTTCCATAACTCTGCTCTGGCAATATGCGGTGTTGTAGTAAGTTGATATCCTCGTTTAAGATGTTCGGCTGTCCAAAAATCCTCTATTGCGCGGCGAAGGATTGTCCCTTTGGGTTTCCACAGTATAAGACCCGGGCCTACCTCTTCGTAAATATCAAACAAATCTAACTTACGATTGAGTATGCGATGGTCTGAAGCCTTGGCCTCTTCCAATTTAAGAAGATGCTCTTTCAACTGTTCCTTGGTCGGAAAGGCTATCGCATAAATTCTTTGAAGCATTTGCCTTTTTTCATCGCCACGCCAGTAAGCGCCAGCCACAGAAAGAATCTTAAACGCACCTATTTTAGCCGTATCATCAAGATGCGGCCCACGACACATATCAATGAACTCTTCCTGCTCATAAAGACTAACTTCATTATCTTCTATATCGTCAAGAAGCTCAAGCTTCAAATCTTCCCCAATAAAGCGATAATAATGTTCCAGTTTCGCTTTGGGGAAAAGCCTACGTCTTATGGGCATTCCTCTTGAAGCCAGTTTCCGCGCTTCTTTTTCTATTTTCTTCAAATCACTTTCTGTAAATGGTGTAGATACTTCAAAATCGTAATAAAAACCTGTAGCTATTGGCGGGCCAATAGCTAATTTGGCTCTGGGGAAAAGCCTTTTAACGGCATGGGCAAGAAGGTGGGAAGCTGAGTGCCAGAAAATTCCGCGACCTTCCTCATCTTCAAATGTAAGCCAACGGATTTGAGCGTCCCTTTCAACAGGAACGGCCAAATCAACCTGCTGCCCGTTCATAACTGCCGCTAAAGCGTCATCTGGAGCCAGATCGCGAAGACGCGCATTGTCTTCGGCGTCAACAAATTTTCCGTTAATATCTACTTTCACCATTAGCTTGTAAGTCTACACGACATAAGGATTATGTCAAGCCAGACTTCCAACAATCCTGCAGGTCTACAGCTGATTTTCTTAACTTCTGACTCCGGTTTTAAGGGTTTGCTCCAAGCATCTAATCCAGATATTTGCTTCGTTAAAAAGTTAGTCAAAAGCTATCCAAAAAGTAGTCAAAAGATAGGCAAAAGTTGATCAAATACTGGACAACTGGCAGAGGCAACTGATGAAGGCAATGATATAAAGATGATGCAACTAAGACCCATTGAAAGATTATTCTTTTGCCTACCGCTAATAAGACAAAAATTTCACTTTAGCAGTTTTGAAAAACAAGCCTACATTTACACAAATATGTAATTTAGAAGATAAATCCTCCCCCACCCACGTCGCACAAGCTCTAAATGCCGCTTATGGGTAACTTAACTGTGAATCAATATACTCAAAGACAGAGGGATTCCTTCAAACAAATAAAGGTTTCCCTCTGTCTTCAGAATCTTTAGAACAAAATCCTCAGGGGAAGATACCGCGTTCTTTGTATACTGTTTCTAAACGACGCAATGCAACAACATAGGCCGCTGTACGCCAGTCAACATTAAATTCGCCAACCGCCTTGCGCACCTTTGCATAACCATCCTGAATACGTTTACGAAGTTTAGTATCTACCTCGTCAAGCTCCCAGAATTCAGAGCGTTTGTTTTGAAGCCACTCAAAATAACTGACTATAACACCGCCGGCATTGCATAAGATATCTGGAAGTACATCTACGCCTTTTTCAAAAAGATAAGCATCACCTGCAGGATCAGTGGGACCGTTGGCACCCTCGGCAACCATCTTAACATTAAGCCATGATGCTGTCTCCGCAGTTATTTGATTTTCAAGTGCGGCTGGAATAAATATATCAGCTTTAGTTTTCATAAAGGTTTCATGGTCTACAGCCTGAGCTTTGGAATAACCGGCCACTGCACCATTGTTTTCTTCAAGGTATTTTATCAAGTCATCAGGGTCTATTCCATCAGGATTATATATAGCGCCTGAAGCGTCTTCAACCGCCAGAAGTGTTGACCCATGCGCCTTAAGAAGACGCGCTGACCATGAGCCTACATTTCCGAATCCTTGTACAAAGTAAGTAGCGCCGTTGAGAGAAAAATTCCTATCTCGCGCCCACTCTTCAATAGTAAACACCACACCCTGACCAGTTGCCTTATCGCGCCCAACCGAACCACCTGCAGCCACAGGTTTACCTGTAACTACGTGAATAGAGGCCTGACGCTGAGATGGAGGACGTGTGGAAACGTAAGTATCAAGCATCCAGGCCATTATCTGAGCATTAGTGTTTACGTCAGGAGCCGGTATATCATATTCAGGGCCAATGTTGTTACCCAAGGCAAAAGTAAAACGCCGAGTAATGCGCTGTTTTTCTCCCTCACTATAAATATGGGGATTGCATTGAATACCACCCTTGGCTCCGCCGAGAGGAATATTCACAATAGCTGACTTCCAGGTCATCCATGTTGCCAGCGCACGAACCTCATCAATATTTACGTCAGGATGAAAGCGCAACCCTCCCTTATAAGGACCCAACACATTGTTGTGCTGTACGCGATAACCGGTAAAGATATGAATTGTCCCATCATCCATTTTTACCGGAAAGTTAACAATTATCTCGTTGGTGGTTTTAGCCAGTATCTTACGTATTTCAGGATCGAGTCCCATAAGATCTGCAGCCTTATCAAACTGCCTGACTACATTCTGATAAACAGATGTCCTTGTCTTCTCTGACATATGAATCTATCCTCTACAGCAAGCGGGGCAAATCCCCGATTAGATTTTATATAAAAGTTCTAATGAGTTGCCGGTAAATCGGCTCGGTTACTGTTAACGATGGCTAATTTTAGGTTAAAGCAGTGAACTGTCAAGTACCTAATACCCCAATTGCAAACTAATACTAACTCATGACAAAACAACTATCCTTTATTATCTTAAGGGATACTTGAACTTGTCCAAACCTTCGGTTTGGCTGGCTAATTTTAGACTAGCTTATTTTTAGAAGATCTAATTGACATCAAAACTTCAGAAGCGCTTTTTACTGGGATTTATCTTTCCCTGAACGAATTCTTTCCAGAGTTTCAATAAGCGCTTGAACCTGTGCAATATCCTCGCGCGCCCGAGCAGCCAAATCGCTTAAGGAATCAAGCTTAACCACTTCCTCCCAAACAACCAGAGCCTCTTCATAACGCTCCTTGGCATAAAGCTTATTTGCTTTAGCCATTAATTGTTCCTGTTTCTTTCTCACAGCAGGCGAAGAGTTTGTAACAACGTGACTGTTTGTTTTTGAAGTATCTACGGATACGTATACGGTATCAATACGAGGAGCTAGATTCCTGAAAACCGTTACTTCACGAATACGGCTACTCCGTAAGTTTCTAACATAGGACAAGCCAAATCGCCACAGAGTATCAGCGCCAAAACCCTTTCTTACCCATGCTCCTACACGGTCGTCAATATTGTCAAACTTAACCCCAAATCCCCAACCATCGGTACTCAAAACACTTTCTATACGCAAGGCGCCACCGAACGGTGAGTAGGCTACTCCACCGCCTGCCCTAAATCTGGAAGGCGCAATATAGGCTGCGGCTCCAAGTAAAATATCCAAATCCTCAACCACAGGTATTGAGGTTCCTATCTGAGCAAGACCGTCTACATACACTGTATCCGGCTCTATCCACAAACGGGGACCTATTGATATACCTACATAATCCCGCCACTGGAAACCAAAACGCATTGAAAGATGCTGTTCTTTATCTTCGCGGTCTCCCAATTCAAAAGAGGCTGACAGGGAGGCTCCCATGGACATAGGAGCTTGAAGATAACTGCCTGCCAACAGGAATCCGGCAAAATTACCGGTATTGTGGATGGATAGGGCCAAAGGCCAACCCCTAAACCTATAGGCAGCCCCAACCATGGAGTAGGAAAACAATCCCGAACCAGCTACCCCTATTTCCAAGGAATCAATCCATGTAAGACCAGCAGGATTATACTCAGCTGCAAATATTCCCTTGACAGTCATCATTCCTGCATCAGAGGAAGCCGACGGGGTTACTCCAAAGAAGCCATTTGGATAGGCTACCAAAAGTAATTGTAGGAAAAAGGTCATGAAACGGTTTCCTGTTGGCCTTCCTGAGCGCTGTTCAACTTATTCAAAGCATCAAGCGCAAGGGCGGTACTTTGATTACGTCCGTTTTTCTTAGAAATGTACAAAGCCTTATCTGCACATGCAATCAACTTCTCAAGAGTAACTTCTCGCTTAGCTGTAGTTATCCCCATAGATATGGTTACTTTGATATTATCGACATTGACCCCTTCAACATCCCCTAAATAGAAATCATCATTTTCAACTGAATGTCTCAACCTCTCTGCAATCTTGTAGGCTGAGTTTTCATCTATTTCAGGGAGCATAATGGCAAATTCCTCTCCGCCATACCTACCAATAAGATCTACGCCTTCCCTAATTCCATTCATCAAACGCCTTGAAAGCGCCTTAAGTACGGCATCTCCGGCAGGATGTCCATAGGTATCGTTTATCTTCTTAAAATTATCTATATCACACATCAAAAATGAAAGAGGACGGTTGTAACGTAAAGAACGTTGCATTTCACCGGCCAGAAGCTCAAGGAAATAACGCTTAACGTACACTCCTGTTAAGCCATCTTCTGTAGCCATCTTGAATAAGCGCCTAATTTCAGCCAGCTTTTCGGCAAGCTCATCGTAGGTACGCTGAAGGTTCTTTGCCATTTTGTTAAACACATTACCCAAAACACCCAATTCATCACGCGACCTCATTTTAACCCTGGCAGTTAAATTTCCCTTAGCCATTTCCTGAGCATGTCGTTTAAGACGCGATATTGGAACGGTAAAGATGAGAGAAAAAAGCAATGAAAGCAGAATACTTCCCGCTAAAATACCAAGCAAAACAGGTACAATAGAAGTAAGCGCATCGTTCATTGCACGCTTAAGTATTGCAGGATTAAATCTTACCTGAGCATAACCAAGAGTATCATTTCTAACAATAATAGGTTCAATAAAGTTAAAATCATCTTGAGCAGACGCCATTTTCACATCAGGGGATTCAGGATAGGAAAGCACCAAATTTCCACTCCAATCAAAGTAAGCCGCCTGTACAACACCTCGGTTCTTACCTGCCTCTGAAAGCAGGGTTTTTAGCGCCCTTTCATTTTGAAAAAACGCAGGCGAACGATCAACTGTAGCCAATGAATCGGCAAGACGCTCACGTTCTTTCTGCATAGCCACTATATTAAATGACGAAGGGTCAACCGCTCCTAGCTGGGAAGCAATAAGAGAACCCCTAAGGGTTATCTCCTCACTAAGCGTCTTCTGCTCATGTCTTATCAGATAATACCCGACAGCAGATATTCCCAACAATACCAGAAAGGTTACCACAAGAGGTAATTTTAACTTAAAACTCACAGTCGAATATTAAGGAAAGCTGCATTGTTGTCAACTTTCACGGGTAGTAATTTATTTATCTTTATGACCATGACGCCTATTTTTCAATACCTTCCCAAATTTTTGTTCTGCGGCCTCAAGCCCCCATAAAATTATTAGTACTGTGAAAGCAACTACAATTGCAAGCACCCACAAGCCTCTGGCAACAGCTATTCCAATTCCGGCAACAGCCCATATAGAAGCCGCTGTTGTAAGACCAAGCACTTCACCTTGTTGGCGTATTATTGCCCCTGCGCCAAGAAAACCGACACCTGTAATAACACCTGCGCTAACCCTTCCTACATCAAGCCCACTCATTTGAGCAACTATGAGAAAAAGGGTAACACCCATTCCTACCAACATATAGGTTCGCACACCCGCCGGCTTACCGGAAAGATATCGCTCAACTCCAACAACTCCGCTTAAAACTATCGCAACAGCTAACCTTATCAAAGCATCTGTAATGTTCATAATCTTTGACTGTTGTTAATTCGTTTCATGTGTTTTCACTATCGTCAACAGATTCCCCGTCAGGAGGCTGCACATCTTCAAATCCATTAAGGTAATTGTCTGGAATATCTTTTAACTTCTCGACTCCGCCAGAAGCATAAAGGTAAGGCGATTCATCAACTGCATCAGAAGTTTTGTCCGGTGGAAAAACGGCAGAGGAAAATATTCCACTACCGCGTTTTCTTTGCAAACGTTCCAAACGCTGCTTAAGCATATAAGCGGCCCTGAACGGCGAACGCTTTTGGGCATCCTTAATTAAAAGGAGTGAGGTAAGGAGCATTAGAATAAGCAAAGGAACCAGTAACAAACCACTGAAAGGAACCTGCCACAGAGCTATAAAATCATAGGTCCCATGGAATAAAACGGCTAGAGTAAATCCTAGAATAATGAGAAATGGCTTTAATATTGGAATCTTACTAAACTTGGCTCGTCCTGCAAAATATCCAATCAACAATCCCATCATTGCATGGGCTGGAACAGCTGTTATGGCGCGAATGAAACCCGTTCCCAAACCTCCCATCAATACATACATCAAGTTTTCAATAGCAGCGAATCCCAGAGCTGCAGATGTAGCATACATAATTCCGTCGTAAGGTTCATTCATATGCTTGTTCCAATAAGCTACAACAAAAAAGGCCAAAGCTTTGAATGTCTCTTCAACAAAAGCAATTTCCCAAAAAGCCATATGAGCAAGCTCTCTAACGCTCATGCTCGGTACATCGGCAATACTCCTTCCCAAACCTTCAATTATACCAACAGGAATTACAGAAAGCATCCCAACACCTGCGGCAATTAGTAAAAGCTTCATTGGCTCTTTTTCGTAGATATCCTTAGCACGAAGGAAGAAGAATATGGCCAGCACTGGACCAAACGCTACAATTAAATATATAAACACTACTTTTCTTTTTGAGAAATTAAATACGCTTCAGCAGCTTTAACTTCAGCACTTTTTTTGTTTCCGGCAACGCCTTTTGAAACCATTTCACCGCGTACAAAAAGACCTACTGTAAATTGAGGTGAATGGTCTTCACCTTCTTTAAGCAAAACTCGATACTCAAAATGCACACCGGCAAGGCGAATATTAAGCCGCGACTTGGCGTCAAAGGGTATATTGGAAAGATCTAAGTTAGGAATTATTTGTTTTTGAAAAAACTTCCAACAGGTCTTCAGACCACGGTCAAGATAAATAGCGCCCATAATGGCTTCAAAAGTATTGGCAAGGATGGACGTTTTACCTCTACCGTCACGCTCTTCGCTTCTACCCAAAATCAACGCCTCATCAATTCCCAAGGCCTTAGCCATCTCAGCCATAAATACGCCTGATGAATATCTATTCTTCAATTTTGAAAGCATCCCTTCATCGGCATCGGTAAGAACCTCATAGAAGTACTCACGGAGCAAAAGTTCATACACAGCATCACCAAGAAACTCCAAGCGTTCATAGGATGTTCGCCTATGCCCATCTTGTTCATAGGCATACGATGGATGTGTTAAAGCCTTTTGCAGAAGTTCTTTTTTACGAAAAGAAACACCTAGCCGTTTTTCGAGATTTCGCACATACCGGGAGCCGGACTCGAACCGGCACAGAGCAAGCTCCGGGAGATTTTAAGTCTCCTGTGTCTACCAATTCCACCATCCCGGCTAAGACTTAATTCTAACGGGAGATAGGCTTATGTCAATATAAAGAGTACCTTAATATCTTGCTTCACTACAAATAGCAAAGTATAAATTAACTAAAATATTCAACTTGATTTTTATATACTCATTGTATATAATCTAATATGAAGGAGACGCTATTAACAAATTGAACTTGAAAACTACCCATAAGCCGATCAAAAGTTACTATAATAATCTTCAAAAGCTGGACTTATTCAACGAAACCAAGGAAGGTGCCGTATCCCCAGCCTTTGCCACTCTTCTCCGACATTGTGCACACAAACTCAAACTCACATTGATAGAGCAGTACACTATGAAACGCAACTCCCACTCCATCCGTGTAGACGGAGCAGTAGTAGACGAGTTCAAGCTGCCCCACGGTTACTGGGAAGCCAAAGACTCAAAAGACAATCTGGAAAAAGAAGTCCAAAAGAAATTCAAAGTAGGCTACCCAAAAGATAACATCATCTTCCAGTCACCGACACAAATTATCATCTACCAGCACGGGCAGGAAGTATTCAACGAAGACATCACCGAACCCAACAAGAAAAACCTGGTTGCCGCCTTAAAACTCTTCTTTGCCTACGAACCGCCTGCATACAATCAGTGGGAGCGGGCAATTGAGGAATTCAAGCCAATAATACCACAGTTAGGCGAAGGGCTGCTGAAAAAGATAGAGCATGAGTACAAGGCCAATCCCCAATTCAAGAAAGCCTTCACTAACTTCTTAGAACTGTGCAGACAATCGTTGAATCCCAACCTCTCTAAACAGGCGGTGGAAGAAATGCTTATTCAGCATCTCTTAACCGAGCGGCTGTTCCGCACAGTGTTTGCTAATCCCGACTTTGCCCGACACAACATCATTGCCGCTGAAATAGAGAAGGTCATTGACACCCTCACCTCGCACTACTTCAGCCGCAAGGAGTTTTTGGCCAAGCTGGACCGTTTCTACGGGGCTATTGAGACAACCGCCGCAACCATTGATGACTACTCCCAAAAACAGTCGTTCCTCAACACCATCTACGAGCAGTTCTTCCAGGGGTTCTCAGTCAAGGTGGCCGACACTCACGGCATCGTCTACACCCCACAGCCTATTGTGGACTTCATGGTCAACTCAGTGGAAGATATTATGCAAAAAGAGTTCGGGCGTTCGCTTTCTTCAAAGGATGTACACATACTTGACCCTTTCGTGGGTACAGGCAACTTTATAATCAACGTGATGCGCAAGATGAAGCGCACCGCCCTGCCCCACAAGTACGCGCACGAACTGCACTGCAACGAGGTTATGCTCCTGCCATATTACATTGCGTCCATGAACATCGAGCACGCTTATTACGAGCTTACCGACCGCTACGAACCGTTTGAGGGCATTTGCTTTGTGGATACCTTTGAATTGGCCGAAGAAAAACAGCGTCCGCTTTTTGTAAAGGCCAACACCGAACGGGTGGAACGCCAGAAACACTCACCCATCTTTGT
>CAZUXE010000014.1:0-12322 GCA_964624585.1 uncultured bacterium
CATAGATAAAACCATCCCAAGCTGGCCGATTAGCTAAGTAAGTCAACTTACTTCGTCAGGATTATATTGACCTCTTCATAGTTTTTGTAATAATTCAAAGTATGTTGTTAAGTTTAAGAATAATACATCGCAACCTCCGGCGCGTCAGGCGTCTTGACATAGGGAAAGATTGCGCTAAACTCAGATGATGAAACGTATACTACTTGCACTTCTTTTCATCACCGGAGCGGCAACTGCCCTACAGGTAGGTGAAACCGGATTGAACCATCTGCGAATTCAACCCGATGCACGCATTCAGGGAATTGGCGGCGTATCGCTAGGATTAGCTGAAAATAGGCAATCCTTCTTCGCTAATCCTGCATCACTTGCCACAGACGGTGCATTTTTAAGCCTCTCCTACCTCCCCTACCCTACTGGTATTCATGCGGGCTCCATAATCTTTCAACCTCACCAGCAGAACAACAAATTTAGCTACTCAACCGGCGCCTTCTACATGAACTCTGGCAAGATGCTTAAAACAGGACCTACAAATGAAAATTTGGGACAATTTTCATATCAGCTACTAGATATTGGAGGCAGCGCTGCATACAAATTAGCGGAACATATCTCAGCTGGAGCTAATCTGAAATTTCATATAGCCACAGCAGATACATCTATTCAATTAGCGCTTGCAGGCGACATGGGAGTTATGGTTAGCGACCTTCTGCCTGGCCTTGCCATGGGAATAACTCTTAAAAATGCCGCTTTCGAAATTAAACCCTTCGTGGAAAAGCGCTCCGCAATGCCTATAGGCATAGGCGGCGGCCTAAGTTATTCAGGGATAGCGAATCTACTGCTAGGACTAGATATTATCAAACCACTGGACGCCCCATTGGTTGTTTGCGGAGGTATTGAATACCTACCGGTTGATATATTGGCCTTAAGACTAGGTTACTCCACCAAGGGTAATAACTTTAAGACAGGTGAAGGAAGCGACGTAATTGCCGGATTTTCCGCAGGAATTGGAATTCAAAACCTTGCCGGAATATCATTAGACTATGCAGTAACTCCGGCGCTCAATTTGGGATTTTTTCACCGAATTTCAATTTCATACCTCTTTTAACTTTAAGGAAAGGGATAGTTTGAAAAAACAGTTCGTCAAAGACTTGCACGCTGACGATTTTGTCGATGACGTTTTCTACGTCGCTGATAAAGATTTGCGTAAAACCAGAGATGGAAATGACTATATGAGACTGTCGTTAAGGGATAAATCAGGCGCAATCACGGCAGTATTTTTTAATCCTGGCTCTGCTAAAAATACACCCAAGGGAAGCTATGTACGCATAACCGGAAGGGTATCTGACTACAAGGGACAAATTAATATCAAACTTGATGACTTGTGGCAGGAAAAAGAAGACGCTGTTGACTTCAAAGACTTCCTACCTGCAAGCGAACGCGATGTGGAACTCTGCTACAATACACTTCAAGAAACAGCCCGAAGTTTAAGAGAACCTTTAGCCGCTTTGCTCACGGCTTTTTTTGATAACTCCGCTTTTTCCAAACAGTTTAAGTTAGCTCCCGGAGGTATTGTTGTACATCATGGTTATTTAGGTGGCCTCTGCGTTCATACATACGATATGCTAGCTATAGCCTCAGACTTCTGCAAAAGAGACATTAACATTGACAAAGATTTGCTTTTTGCAGGCGTCCTACTCCACGATATAGGAAAAATCAGAGAATATCAATATACGCAAAATATAGACAACAGCGATGAAGGAAAGTTCCTTGGTCATATTATAATTGGCGTTAGAATGGTTGAACGCGAAATTGAACGCATACCTAATTTTTCTGAAAAGCTGGCATGGAAAATTCATCATATGATTATATCACACCATGGAACCCGTGAATTCGGCTCACCTGTAGCACCCAAGTTCGCAGAAGCCCAAATTCTTCATCATATAGATAATATGGATGCAAAACGTGCTATCTATCAAGAAATGAAGCAACAAAATGACAAAGCTCAGCGATGGAGTGAGTACAACCCCTACCTGGGCCATGACGTATATTTTGAACAGGACAAGTGAAATCTAAAATCAAGACATTTCTTGCAAACAGAGGCCTTGAACTCTCAAAAGAACAATTGCAAAAGCTTCAGGAATATAAAAATTTGCTCTATAAAGTTTCAGGAAGACTAAACCTCTTATCAGCGAAAGATAGAGAACGGATTGAAGACCTACATTTCTCCGATTCATTAGCTGCGGCAACTATGATTAGTAAAGCTGCCAGTGTAGCTGACTGGGGTTCAGGAGGCGGACTTCCCGGAATTCCACTAAGCATAGCAAGACCTGATATCCAAATGACGCTTGTGGAATCAAGAACAAACAAAGCAGGTTTTCTAATGAGGGCAAAAAGAGAGTTGAACCTCACCAACATTAGGGTGTTCGCAGGTAGAGGCGAAGATATACAAAACACCTACGATTTAATTACAGTAAGAGCTGTTGGCAAGCTTTCGAAATTAATTCCCATAATATTGAACAAATTATCTGAAAATGGTCAAATTCTCTGCTACAAAGGGCCAGGGCTAGAAAAAGAACTTATTGAAGCCGATGGGATTTTGAAAGAATTGCAAATTTCATTTACAGAAGACAAAGTAACCCTTCCGCAAGGCGAAAGCAGAAGATATTTATTATTGCAAAAAACTACGGTTTAAGGGTCAACAAAAGAATAAGAAGATATAAAAAAAGAGGCTGTATATACAGCCTCTTTTTTTATATCAAATTTTATTTAATCAAGAACACTTGCAATGTAGACTGTAACCTCTGTTCCAAGAGGAACAACACTACCAGCTTTTGGGGTCTGATAGTAAAGGGTACCTTCATAATACTCAGTGCTTACACGCCATACGAATTTAGGACTAAGACCTACAGCCTTGAGCTTTTTCTCCGCATTACGTTTAGACATACGAATAACCTTGGGCACAACTACTGTTTTAACAGGTTCTGCACCCATACTGACCTTAACATTGACGTATGAATCTTTGGCAACCTTTGTTCCTGGGGCAGGATCAAGGGAAATAACCATATCTTTAGCAACGTTATTGTCATAGACGAACTCTACATTGGAGTAAAGCCCTATCTCGGCCAACTTGCGAAGCGTTTCATTCAGATTAACATTTACCATGCGAGGGACTTCAACCTTGCCGGAGCCAATGGAGACCCATATTTTTACAGTAGAACCTCTTTTGACATCGGAAAGCGCCAAAGGATCCTGCTTGGCAATAAGGTCTTTTCCAACTTCATCAGACTCAATTTTGTCAACGACATAGATTAAAAGGCCTCTTTTCTCCAAAGAAACTTTTGCGTTCTCTATGGTGGATTTAGTGAGATCGGGAACCTCAACGGTGCGGCTTAGCAAATCACATCCGGTGAAAGCCATTGCTGCAACCATAAGAATAAGTAATGCACCGATCGTACTCTTCTTCATCATTAATTCCTCCTTGAGTTACCTTAACATGCTAACACAATATTTGTATTAAAGATTTTACTTCATTTATCCTTAAATGTCAAGGGGTTAGCTCTTAATTAATAATTATTCGACTATTCGCCAGTTACGCTTACGCACTCTTAGTAGTAGAAACAAAGATACTATTTTGATGTAGAGATATATCTTATTGAAAACAACTTAAACATATTCAAGCATGGCATCAAGGGATTTTCTGGCCTTTTGAGCAATTGAGGCATCAACTTCAACCTTGTATCTATTCAATTGAAGCGCATAAAACACATCTTGCAGACGAATTTTTTTCATATTTGCACAAACCTTGGGAACACCCAGGGAATAGAATTCCTTATCTGGATTCTCCCTTTGTAAGCGATGAATTAAACCCTCTTCTGTTCCAACAATAAATTGTCTGTACGGGGCTTTGCTTGCAAGCTTAACCATACCTCCGGTAGAAGCTACCTCATCTGCCAGGTCAACAATTTCGGAATCGGCTTCAGGATGAACCATAAGAAGCGCATCTGGATATTTCTTACGCACCGCATATACTTCCGCAAGCTTAAAACGTCGATGTACTACACAGAAACCTGCCCAAGGAATAATTTTCTTTGAAGTACTCTTCTGTACATACGACGCAAGATTCCCGTCAGGAACAAAAATAATTTCCTCAGCGTCTATACCTTCAACCACCTTAAGGGCATTGGAAGATGTGCAGCATACGTCAACTTCAGCCTTAACATCAGCATTAGTATTCACATAAGCCACAACCTTAGCCTTCGGATACCTGGCTTTCATTTCACGTAGACCTTCAACATCCACCATATCAGCCATAGGACATCCGGCATCAGGACGAGGGTGTAAAATTGTTTTTTCAGGAGCAATAATCTTCGCTGTTTCAGCCATAAACTTAACGCCGCAAAATACTATAGTTGAGTTAGGCACCTGCGCTGATTCTCTGGCAAGGCCAAGGGAATCACCGAGAATATCGGCAAGTACCTGAATTTCAGGAATTTGATAATTATGAGCCAAAATCAAGGCGTTTTTTTCTCTAGCCAATCTACGAATTTCAGCAGACATCTCTTCTGTAGTCATGTTACCATCCGTTGAAGACGTTTTAACCACAATCTCTGCCGAGTGTTCAGCTATTGGATTTTCGTCAGGTTTCTTTGCATCAGACATAGGCAACTATATAGGCTGAAAAGAAATTGTCAACATCTGCATCTGTAGGTAAATTTTAAGAAAAGCGGCACTGATGTTGTTGATATTTCATAGGGATGCCAAGACAGGTATATGCGCTTTTTATTCAGACAGGGGGTGAGGATAACTGATACCTTTCTTAATCTTCGCAAACCTAAGTTTTCTTCAAGATCAAGATAGCGCCTAAAGGAAAGCCTGCGCTGAATGTTTCCTATTCTAATTTTAAGACAATGCCAGATTTCTAAAACCAAACAGAGATAGCTGTTAGAGCTACGAACCTCAAAGTTTCTCTCGCTTGTGAATTGTAGCATATTTTTGCTAAACTTCTCAGTAGTATGAGCTTAAATTAAGCTACTCTCTTGATTCAACACCCAATTCTTGACAATACGAACAGGCTGTGTAAATTATCCTAATTCTAGGATGGAATCACACTGGAGGTTCGGTGACTAATTTACAAGAAATTGAAAACTTCCTTAAAAAAGAATATCTACCCATAATGCAAAACATGATGGGGCTAAAACCGCATCAGGCAAAAAAAACCTTCAAAGAACTTTGGATAAGTGTTAAAAACAATGCTGAAAAAGAAGGTACCCTAGACTTTCCCGCAATGATGGGTAACACCTTGCTTGAAAAGGAAAACTCTGATACCGAATTAAAAAAAGCCTTTGCCAAGATACGCAATCACGGCGTCCGTGACGATGATATCAGATGGTGGTGGAATATGCACGATTTGCAGAGACGAATGATGCGTAAGCTTGATGAAGTCTTCATATATAGCCTGTTTTTGAATTTTACCAAGAATGAAGGCCTAAGCGATAATGAAGCAAACCTTAAGATTCGTAAGATTCGCCCCCTATTCGGTGATCCCGATGATTTAAGATTCGGCAAACCAGCAGACCGCCCCCTACCTGATGAACTGAGAAAACGGGTAAACGATTATATTATTCAACGTGGCAACAAAGACCCTGAAGGTCTGAAACAAGATGTTGCAGCCTGCTCATCCTTTAACGCATTTATAAGAAAATTAATCCGGGCAGGAAACTTGTAAGCAACATTCCCTAATTCTTGCAAAAATGGTTCAACAACTTTACATTTATAAGCATCAGCGCCTATTTCCAACAAAAGCGCTATCAATTAATGAATATCTGCAATTTCCAGACGTTATTGCTGGCTAAATCGTCTGCCAATTCACCTCAAAACAGGTATTGACAATTGTCCATGCGGCAATAAACTATCTGCAAAGATAGCCAAAGTTTTGGAGGCAAAATGAAACGTATTATTGGTCTTATAGGGATTGGAATGTCCATCCTTTTTGCCGGGGTAAGCAAAAGCCCTCAGGTAGAAGGCGGTAAAATACATTACCGCGATCAGAGATTTGAAAAAGCCGACAAGCTATTTCTTGAATCCATTAAGAATGGCTTAGCGATAACCGAAGCTACAATGTGGCACGCTAAAGCCAGCGTAAGGCTCGAAAAAACAGTTGAAGCGGCACGCGCTTTTCACAATGTTTTGGAAAACGAGGAAGGGTTGAAACTGATAAAATCAGATAATGAAACAGTCAACCTGGCTTTAATTGCTTTTGAATACGGCGCAATTACATTAATGAATCCCTCCGACGATTATCTAAAGGAATACCTAAATACTCTGGATAAAGTGGACGACACAACAGCAATAATAAAGGCCTATTTTGATGCAGCCCCCGATACAATAACTATGTTCCTTAAAGATGGTATCAAAGTAGACCCAACTCGCGAACAAAGTTATGTTTTATTAGGCCGCCATTATATCAGTCATAATAAGTTTGACAAGGCATCCCAGCTTGTTGACAATTTGGCAAAAGTGAACCCCGATGCACCCGATGTTAGCTATTTGAAAGGACGCATTTTTCTAGGTAAAAAATCCTACGACTCTGCTGCAACATACCTTCTTGACGCAATTAAAGGTTTCAGCTCACAACTCTCGAAATTAAACGAAAAAACCGCTGCAACCTTAAATGAGGCAAGCGGTCTTAATTTGGAACCAGCCGATATTGATAAAATGATTTCTGCAATTCATGATTTGGAAGCTTCTAAAAAAGAAGTAAGCGCCGAAGATAAAATTGAACTACTGAAAACAAAATACAATTTAAGCGATCCCAACGCCAGGTATATCCTTAGGCAATTTTCCAGTTTTACCGGCAAAAAGCGCCAACTTGCCGAAGCCTACGATTATTTGGGACAGTGTTATTTTTCCCAATCAAAGTATGCCGAAGCCGACTCTGCGTTCACTAAGGTTATTGAAGCAGACCAAAACAAATTCGCCGCATATTTCTATAAAGGTTTATCGCTTTACTACATGAAAAGCTACGAAAAATCTATTGCCCCCCTAATTAAATTCACCAACAAAATTGCAAATAACTACCATGCAGAACTATTTCTCGGCCTAGCATACCTAAAAATGGATAAGCCTCAACCTGATAAAGCTGAGCAAGCTCTCCTGAAAGCCAAAGATATTAAGGAAACTGCTGATGTTTACCGCGCTTTAGCCTCAGCCTGCAGAGAACAAGGTAAAAACAGAAATAAGGATGTTCAAAAATATATTAAAAAAGCTATGGAATTAGAAAAGAAATAGTCCCAGTAAGGAGGAAATTGATGAAACATATTCTAACAGCAATAATTATAGTACTCTTAGGAATTCTAGGTGCAATAATAATTGTACCTATGGTAAGAGAATCCAGGCCGTCTGAGGTAACCATTGCAGTTGAACCAACTGTATCATCAACACCTATTTTCTACGGCTATCACAAAGGGGTATTTGACAAGCCTGAGGTTAAAATTAAGGCTCAGATAAAAAAGGTTGAGAACCCCGATGAATCAATCAAGGGACTTAAATCGGGAGAGTTTCAATTCGCTTTACTGCCTTGGACTGAAGCTTTGAAATGGATGAGCGAACATCCTGAAGACACATTACTGTGCTTCTTTTCAGTGGAATATCGAATGGAAATGCCACAGGAAGGTCTCTTTCCCAAAAAAGGTGTAACTTTCAAAGTTATAGCCGATTTAAAAGGTAAAACCATAGGAGTTACAGCAAACGATCTCACTGCCATCAAGGCTATGCTATACTCTGCGGAAATTCCTGAAGAAGAGGTTACCTTAAAGGTTTATCCATCGGATAAAGTCTACTCCGCATTAGTCAATGGCGAAGTTGATTACGCCCACCTTACAGAACCCTACTATACATTAGCTAAAACAAACTTCGGCGAACCTATATCTGAAAAAGGCCTTCTACCCTTCTGGGTCAACTTCCCCTATGAAGCGTCAGGTCTATTCACCACACGCAAAATTATTGAAGAAAATCAACTAGCGCTAAAACGAATGAATATGGCTATGCAGTTTACTTTTCTAGATTTTAAGAGGACTGAAAATAGAGACTCTGCCCGCGTCCTTATTGCCAACGAATTTACTATAAAAGACACTCAGATTATTGAACGTATCAACCTTCCCGAGTTAGAGCGAAGCCAAGATATGCAAAAAGATGCTATTCAACTATTGGCCGATAAGTTAGAGATTTATGGAGCAATATCTAAAGGGTTAAACCTTGAAGAGCTGAAAGTCTTCGTCCCTTATGATGAATTGCGTTTTTAGAAAATGATAATCGGCCGTGCTAGGCGGGAGGCTGGCGGTCTCCTTTCCTCGAAACCCGCCATATGCGAGGCTGAAGGACATCATGAGATTCGAAAAGCGGGGCCTCCTGGAAAGTGCAGAACGCGATGAAAATCGGGTCTTTACTCGCCGTACTCCGTCAACCCCGCCAGATCCGGAAGGAAGCAACGGTACACGGTTGTCGTGGCGGTGTAGAGGATACCTGGTTGGAGCGCTCTTCACATTTCAGACCTTGCCTATCGGAACGAAGATGCCGCACGGCCGAATTTCAAATAACCCTCTTGGGTTAATAAAACTTTATTGAAGGATTGGGCAAAAAATGCCATATAACTATTTACAAATACAAATAACTTGTAACTACTGAAATGGATTCAAGAACCTTTTCACTGCGCTATCGTCCACAGAAGTTTAGTGAACTCTTCGATCAGGAACACATAAAAAAAACCCTGACGAACGCTATTGAAACCAATCATATTGCCCACTCTTATTTATTTACTGGCCCACGAGGAGTTGGTAAAACTACCACTGCCAGAATTTTAGCAAAAAGCCTGAATTGCGAACAGGGACCAACAGCCAACCCATGCGGTAAATGCCATTCCTGTATAGATATAACAGCCTCAAAAAGCCTTGATGTTCTGGAAATAGACGGAGCGTCAAACAGAGGAATTGACCAAATTCGAGAATTGCGGGAAAATATCCGCTATCGTCCGACTTCTGGAAAATACCGAATCTATATAATTGATGAAGTTCATATGCTGACTACAGAGGCTTTCAACGCCTTACTAAAAACACTTGAAGAACCTCCTCAACACGTCATTTTTATCTTCGCAACAACAGAACCTCATAAAGTACCCGCCACTATTCTCTCAAGATGCCAGCGATTCGACTTCAAACGAATTGCTCCAAAAGTCATTGTCGAACGTTTGAATATGATTTTAGAAAAAGAGCAACTCGAGGTTGATAAAGAAGCGGTTAGCTTGATTGCAGATATAGCTGATGGCGGACTACGAGATGCCGAAAGTATTCTAGAGCAGATTACTACATTCAAATCAGGCAGGGTTCAGTCTAAAGACGTCATTGAGCTTCTGGGTATTGTTCCCGGTGAACGCTTCGCAAAACTCCTTCAATTGATTAGAACTAAAGACGAAGTTGCATTATTAAGCTTTATGGAACAAACCTTTAGCCAAGGTTACGACGTTTCAGAATTCTATTTCGGGATAGTCGATTACGTTCGAGCGTTACTATTCACACGTCTGGGAATGGCGCCTGAGAAAACCTCCTTTTCGGAAGAAACCTTGGCCGAAGCGCAACACTACCTGCCTAACCAATTAGCGCGCATTCTTGAAAAATTCCTAAAGGCAGAGGAAGCATTCAAACGAAGCAGGCAGAAGCTTGTATTTGTTGAGACCTTAGCCTTATCATTGATAGATTATCTTGAACAGACAACAGAGAATACAAAAACAGTTGCCGATAATGTTAATTCTATCACAAAGCAAAAGAACTTAAAGCCTTCTTCTTCCTCCCCCATGTCTTCCTCATCTCAACGACCATCTTCCGAGACAACCCCAATACCCCCTTCTGATGACTCTCCTTCTCCCCCCACATCTTCCGCTTCAACTAAAAGAGAAGAAATTCCCCCAAGCACCTCCCCCTCCTCTCCTAGGACTGAAAGGGCCGATACCAATAACGTCGTTAGAGAATCTTCAAATGACACAAGCTCTGTTGAGGTTTGGAAAAAATTCATGGATGAAATCACCAAAACCCACTCCTTTATTTCTATAGCGCTTGAGGGTTCCATTGCTCAAAACAAAGGGAACCTTCTTGTTGTAACCCTTACTGCTAAAGGCAAACATCACCTTGGTTTACTTGAGCATGAAAAAGAAAATATCGAAAAAAGGATTTCAGAAATAAACGACGGAAGGCTGAGGCTAAAATTTGAGACTGCAAAAGAAAATCTGTCCGAACCATCAACGCTAAAAGACACAGGGAATAAAGCTAAAAAGGATGAAAAATCCGCCGTTGATGACGTTTTGGATATCTTCAAAGGAGAAATTCTACGATGATGCAAGGAAATATGATTAAAAAAGCTAAAGAACTGCAAGATAAAATGAAACAAATTCTGGAAACCGTCAAGGGCGAAGCCACATCAGGCGGGGGTATGGTTACAGCAATAGCTGACGGTAACGGAACCATTCTTGAATTGAATATTGAACAGGAAGTAGTAAACCCTGAAGAAAAGGATATGCTTGAAGATTTAGTTTTAGCCGCCGTAAACGAAGCTCAACGCAAAGCTAAGGAAACGGCTCAACAAGAAATTCAAAAGGTCATAGGAATGCCGTTACCTGGGATGTTTTAACCACTAATGACCCCTGCCTTAAAAAAACTTATCGCATATCTGAAAGGCCTACCGGGGATTGGTGAAAAAAGCGCCCAGCGTATAGCGCGGCATCTTCTTAAAATACCGCATGAAGAAGCCGCAAATTTTAGTCAAGCCATTATCGAAGCCCACATACAAATTAAAACATGCGTGCGATGCGGAAATTTGACCGAAGACGAACTGTGTTCTATTTGCAATAATCCGTCAAGAATTCAGAAAGAGATATGTGTGGTTGAAGACCCGTTCGATATATCTGTAATTGAACGCGCCGGAATTTACAAAGGACTCTACCACGTGCTTGGCGGCGTAATATCGCCTCTCGAAGATATTTCGGCAGACCAGTTACAGATAAAGGAATTGCTTGACAGGGTCAAACGCGAAAGAACCAAGGAAGTTATACTAGCAACTTCGGCAACCACCGAAGGAGAAGCAACTGCAATCTACATTGCTCAACTCTTGAAAGAAACCGAAACTAAAGTATCGCGTATTGCTAGAGGAATACCTGTTGGTTCGGATTTAGGACTAGCTGACGAAGTAACCATTGGAAAAGCCTTTGAAGGCAGGGAAGGCTTACTCTCAGGGAACGAGGATTAAAATAATACGGATGACATTGATGTGGGAACAAAGATTGACCTTAAGGAGGTAGCAATACTGATACCGGCTTATGATGCCGGCGACACGCTTGGTGAAGTCCTTGGTAATTGCATAGCATTTGGAGCCTCCCCTAAGCAGATATGGATAATTGACGACGGCTCACATGATAATACCGCCGATGTAGCATATTCGCATGGAGTTCATGTTTTACGTCACTTTAGCAATCAAGGCAAGGGAGCGGCTCTTAAAACCGGATTTATCGCGACACTCAAGGCAGGCTATCAATGGATACTAACGATGGATGCAGATCGTCAACACGACATCAACGAAGTCAACCGTTTTCTTTCAAATGATCCATCAAAATTTGATATGATAATAGGTTCAAGACGCCATAATATGGTTGGGATGCCTTTTGACAGATGGCTGGTTAATCGCCTCACATCTATGGTACTCTCTCTTTACGGCGGCGCTCACCAAATGGTTACCGATTCCCAAAGTGGATACCGATTGATATCAGCTGATATTCTAAAAAAAGTTCGCCTTAAAACCAATCACTTTGATACGGAATCAGAGCTGGTCGCCCGCGCATTACAGGCCGGATTCAGAATAAAGGAAGTAGATATAACCACACTATACAACTCCCCCCGCTCCCACATAAGACCACTGATTGATACCATCAGATTCATAAAACTGTGTTTATTTAACTTATCCTGGAAATAAAACTTTTAGAATAAAAAAAGGCCGCTCACATGGGCGGCCTTTTTTGTTTAATTTATTTTTATCGTATCAGAACCATCTTCTTGCTCAAATTCACCGTTTCTCCAGTGTAACGAATGAAGTAAACGCCATTCGGTAAATCGTGTTTAGAAATGTCATATGAATATGAACCTGCTCCAAGAATTCCGTCTTCAAGAGTCAAACGACGACGACCTGCAACATCAACCAGATACAGCTCTGCTTGTGTAGCCCGAGGCAATTCCAGATTAACTACAGAACCTGAAGCAACCAACTCATAGGTAGGTGATACAGGATTTTT
>CAZUXE010000014.1:12422-39386 GCA_964624585.1 uncultured bacterium
ACATCTTTAATAATTTTAGTGGCGTATTTCAAATTACCGTTAGTTTCGTCGTAATAGGATATATGAGGGAAGTTAATTGGACCTTTATGACTAAGCGAAATTGAAGTAAAACGACCAACGCTACCTGCAGTATCTACCGATTCAGTATGCCAACCAAGATAGTTATCAGAATAGGCATACTTGAGATCAGTATTGGCAGAATCATAATAACTGGCATAGGTTGAACCTAGAACCTGAGAACCATAAAGGCCAACTCCAGGCGTATTATCGATAATATCAATCGCCCATGAAGAACCTGTCCAACGAGCATACTTAAAGTAACCATTGCTAGCGTCATAATAGCTGATATATGGAAGATTATTCTTAGTAAGAATAATCTCAGGCCATAAACCAAGTGTTTTTCCACTGTCTCTCTCAATAGTATCAATTACCCAGTTACCGGAAGCCATATAGGCATACTTAAGATATTCACAAAACGAATCTCGTGCAAAATAAGCTATATGTGGATTGCCGTTGGCATCAAGAACAATAGATGTTCCCTGTACATAGGTTCCAAAGATTGATAAGTTTGCACCAACACTATCAATTGTATCTCTCGCCCATACAGATCCCATAGAGCGTGCATACATAAGATAGCCTGCAGTAGCATCATAGTATGAAAAATGAGGGACTTCAGCACCTGACTGCTCACCTATAACCAAATCGCAACTCTGTCCTACATCATTATTTGTATTAGGATCAGGGATACCTACAATCCAGTCGCCTGCAGCATTCAGATTAGCCCACTTAAGTTGACCGTTTATAGAGTCATAATAAGCTATTTGAGGCCTTTCTGTATTGGGACCAAGAGCCAAGGAAGCGTACTTCCCAACTCCGCCCAAACCGCTATTATTATCAACAACCTCAACGTCCCATTTTGTACCGTTCCATGTTGCGTACTTGAGACGAGTGCTATCCACATCCCAATAGGCTATATGTGGACTGTTCTTTTTGTCAATGGCAAGAGAAGAATGTTGACCAACATTTCCCGTTGAATCAACTACTTCCATAAACCACGCCTGACCGAATGCGCTAACGACAAAACCTAAAAGCAGCACACTCATCCATTTCTTCATAAATACCTCCTTGAGGTTAAGTTTTGCTACAATCTAATATAAATCTTAAGGATTTTAAGGCGTTTGTCAAGTAGGATATTAATAAAGAATCATTCTAAAAAACTCAGTCGCTCCGCAGTATTCTTAATTCCCTACTAGGCAACTTGTCTGATATTCACTACAGGCAATATCCTTTGAATACTTAAATTCAGAAAGATGCTGAATTCGGAGTACTGTATTTCTCTGTAAACATACAAATTATACCCTCTAGTAAAGTAAGTTCTCTGACTTGGATATTTATCTGAGTTTTCGGCAATACTCGCCAGCATAGCAAAGATACGAAACAAATTTCGTTGACTGAATGCAAAATCCGACTAAAATGCTTTGATGAATGCTAATGGTCTAGCCAAACCTGCTATAGAAGGAGGGAAACCGGTAAGGAAGCAATTTTTGGTATTCGGGAAACCGGATATCAGGGAAAATGATATCGCAGAGGTAGTAGATACCCTGCGTTCAGGATGGATTGGCCACGGCCCAAAAACGGAAAAGTTTGAAGCCATGTTCTGCGAATATACGGACGCCAACCATGCAATTGCCGTAAACTCTTGTACAGCAGCACTTTACTTGTCGTTAGAAATGTTAGATATCAAACCTGGCGATGAAATTATAACATCCCCGCTAACTTATCCATCCACAGCAAATGTAATTCTGCAACACAACGCCAAATTGGTTTTTGCAGATGTTGAAGCCAAAACCGGAAATATTGACCCTGTTGAAATTCAAAAAAATATAACTACGAAAACTATTGCAGTTATACCCGTTCACCTATATGGTTATCCTGCTAATATGATGGAAATACTGGACTTAGCCGAATATTCAAGTATAGCCGTTATTGGTGATGCTGCCCATGCTGTTGAGGCTAAAGTTGCAAACAAACATGTTGGAACCCTCGGAGACGCAGCCTGCTTCAGTTTCTATGCAACTAAGAACATTACTACTGCAGACGGCGGAATGATTACTACAAACAGAGAAGACTGGGCCAAAAAACTCAAACTCTTGAGAATGCACGGTGTAACCAGAACAGCATGGAATCGGTTCAAACAGGACGAATTCAAATTCTACGATACTGTAGCCTTGGGTTATAAATTTAATCTAACCGACTTGCAATCGGCAATGGCAATTCATCAAATGGAAAGAATTGAAGAAAGTTGGTCAAGAAGAAGTAAAATATGGCAAACCTACGATGAAACCTTCAAGCAATTTGAAGGAATAGAATTGCCTCCATTGCCTAAAAACGGAAAACACGGCAAACATCTTTATCCTCTAAGACTGGATATTGAAAGACTAAAGGTAAGCCGCAATTATTTTCTTAAAGCCCTTCAAGCTGAAGGAATCGGGGCAAGCATACAGTTTATTTCATTACACCTACATAGTTTCTATAAAGAACGTTTCCATTTCAAAACGGAGGATTTCCCGAATGCCGCAAAGATTTCAGAAAAAGTGCTTTCATTGCCAATTACGTCTGCTATGACAGCAAATGACGCAAAAGACGTAATCGCAGCTGTTGAAAAACTTCTTAAATATTATGCCAAATAATCATAAACAAGATATAGATAGCAGACATTGGGCTGATATTTACAAAAAATGCAGCTGGAGTACAGCTTTCGCCTCTCCTCTATGGCAAGCTGCAACAAATGAATTTGCAGAAGACTCAAGCTTCATGTGGAATGGAATATTTACACCCTTGAAAAAAATCAAGTTAGCCAAGGGCTTTCTTACAGGCTACGAATCAACCGTACCCGGAGTACCGGCAGGCCCTATCTCACAAGAAACACCGGATGAAGGGACTATTAAAGCTTATTGGGAAGAGTTAAGACAAAGAACAAAAGGCCGATTCTTGATTCACTTAAGAAAAGACTCTCCATTCTGTAAAACTCCTTTCAAAACAGTTACTGTCAAAAACCATATTCTAAGAATAAAGGACAGGAAAAACTTAATTTCAACTCATCATAAGAGAAAAATTAAAAAAGCCCAAAATTCAGGAATTACGGTAAATATCGCTCGCAGAGACAGCGATTTAGATATTTATTGGGAAATGTATGAAAATTCAATAAGAACATGGGATAAAAAACCATCCCGTATTTACCCACGCATTTTTTTTGAAAGAGTGAAGGAAATATTGATACCTGCAGGGGCTGCAAAATTTTTCATGGCATGGCATAAAGGAAAACCGCAAGCAGGCGCATTGCTTCTTTTTGAAAAGAATCGTGCATTATACTGGCATGGCGTAAGGGCTGCGGATTGTCTTAATGAAACCAGCGTTTTCCTAAATTGGTCAATTATGGATAATTTGCAAGAAGATATTGAGTACTACGATTTTGGCCCCAGTCCGGGCTTAAAAGGGGTTTCGGAGTTTAAGAAACGATTCGGAGCCGATATTGAAGAACAAATAACCGTACTTGGGCCATCAAGGATTTTTTCATCATACTTTCTTAAAAGAGCAAACCTTGATGCTTAACGCGGGTCACTTTCACTATTGCTTCTTTGAATCTTCAGAAACTTTTATATATAATCAACTTAAAATGCTGCAAAAATACCGTCCCGTAGCTATATCCCTAATTAGCAAAAACCTGCATAAAAAGTCTTTGAAAAACGGTTCCCTATACGACGTTGGTTTCCGCTTGCCACGTTCTGGAATGCAATTCATTCAGCCCTTTAGATATTACGCGTTGAAGCTTGCAGCTGAATTATTTAAAAGGGAACAAATATCCTTACTTCACGCTCATTTTGGAACATGGGGAAGCTACGTTCTTCCGCTAAAAAGAAAATTGAAAGTACCTATGTTAGTTACTTTTTATGGGCTTGACGTTTCACTACTCCCTAAAAAACACATATGGCGAAGCAGGTACCAAAAATTATGGGCTGAGACTGATTTAATTTTAGCCGAGGGACCATTTATGATATCAGCTCTTGCCAAACTAGGAGCGCCACCTAAAAAACTCAAGCTTCAACGAATTGGAATCCCAATTGAAAAGCTAGCTTTCACTCCGCCTTCCTCTTCAAGTAAACGACTAACTGCTTTATGGGCAGGCAGAATGGTTGAAAAAAAAGGACTACTGGATGCCATTAAAGCCATTGCTTTACTAAAACAACTAGGTGCAGATATTGAACTGCGTATCGTAGGTAACGGAGAACAAAAAGAACAGGCTGAAACATTGGTAAGCAGGATTGGACTTACAAGCAGAGTCAAATTTTTAGGATTCCTTGACTACTCATCCTACCTTGAAGAATTCAGGTCAGCTGATTTCTTCATTGCCCCAAGCAAAACATCGACCTATGGAGAAACCGAAGGAGGAGCGCCAACAACTATCATTGAGGCTCAAGCAAGGGGGCTACCTGTTGTAGCTACAAAACATGCCGATATACCTTTCATACTACCCAAAGGATATCCCTATCTTGCACAGGAAAATAATCCTAAGAGTCTTGCAAGTACTGTACTCAGATTAATAGAGGATAAGAAGAGGTGGAATACTATTAGTAGAGAAAACCGCAGTTTTGTCAAGAAATATCATGATATCTCGGTAACTATTGATACCCTTGAGGAATACTACGATAGCTTAGTCAAAAAGGATTAAGGTGAAACACAGAAAGCAGGTTGACGTGTATAATATGAGGAATGAAAAACTAACTACCACAATTGCCATAAAACTCGAAAGCGAACTGACATAATACATATGCGGAAAAAGCTTAACAACAGAGAAGGCAGGAAAAAACGCCGTGGCGGATTTCTAACTAAAGCTGCAAGCACATTTATTACTCTAGGTACAGGCGCTATACTTAATTTCTTCATAAACGTCGTCATGGCTCGCATCCTTGGCCCTACAGGTAAAGGAATCATAACACCCGCGCTTTCTGCTGCAACCATAGCTATCGCACTAGCAACACTTGGTCTAGATAATTCAACAGCTTTTTTCCTGGATACGAAAAGAGCACGCCCCCGCGATATTCTACTAACTTCGCTATCATTTGGTCTCTTTTCAGGAGTATTGGCATTATTGGGCGTACGATTTGTTTTAGAATTCTTAATCCCTGAAGCTACTCCTGCAGCCAGAACATTCTTTGCAATAGGGGTTTTCTTCACAGTGATATACACAATAACCCAAAGTGTTTTGCTCAGCCGAAATAGAATCACCCTTATCAACTTGATAAAACTTGCGGGAGATATTGTACGTACCATTTTAGCTACTATTTTTTTATACAAACTCTGGCCTTCAGTTGAAGGTTTCGCATTCGCCTATATGCTTGCCCAGGCCATAAATTCAATTCTAGCTACATCCTTTGCGTTTACAGAAACAGGTATCAAAGGCGCTAGCATTAATTCCGGCTTTCTAGGCAAGGCTATTGGATTTGGAATTGCAGCATTTCTGGCAACACTTACCATCCAGCTTAATCGTCAGGTTGGAGTTTTGATACTAAAAGCTACCAAATCGGTTACAGAAACCGGAATTTATTCTCAGGCTCAAACCTTCAGCGCTCTTCTCCTACTTATCCCTCAAGCATTATCATTCGCACTTTACGGTGCAGTAGTTGGAGAAAAAGGAAAGGAAAAGTTTACTGCACGGGTAGTAAGACTCTCTCTATTCTTTATTTTAATTGCCAGCGTCGCTATAGGATTAATAGCCCCATGGCTTATACCTTTTTTATTTACTGCGAAATTCACTTCATCAATACCCTATTTATGGGGTCTTTTGCCTGCCGTTGTAATATACACTCTTCCCCTACTGTACTCTTCACTACTGATGGCAAGCTGGGGAAAACCATGGCTAGTTTTTATAAGCAGTATAATTGGACTCACGCTTAATTGCGGAATCAACGTCGTATTTGTATCACGATTCGCCTCATGGGCTACAGTTGCGGCCTTCAATATCTCAGCGCTGGCCATGGCAGTCTTCTACACGGTAATTTTGATAAAACAAGGTGGTCTAAGCCTATCCGACATATTGATTCCAAAAAAGAAAGATTTTCAACTGTTGTTCAAAAGAAAGGTAATCTAACCAGAAACGAAACTCCGATATATCCTAGCCTCCAACTCTATTCTCTCAGGCCATGTTAAAAGTTTTCTCCGTCCATACTCTGCAGCTTGCTTTGCAAGTTTTTCCCTAAATTTTTCGTCTATCATAAGCCTAGTTACGCCTTGCGCACACCCTTCTAAATCATCGGTCTCATACAATAAACCGGTTTGTTGATGTTTTATAAGTTTAGATGTACAGCCTGTATTCAAGGTTACAATAGCTTTTCCCATTACAAGGGCTTCCAGCACCGTATTATTTAAGTTTGATAAATTTTGTGTTGCCAAAACAACACTTGCCTTTTTCAAAAAGTCATACATCCTTTTGCGACTAACCTTTCCAAGAAGTTTCACATTAACGGAGATATTTAAGCGTTTTATAATTTTTTTCAAACGCGGCCGTTCGGGACCATCACCTAGAATAATAAATTTTATATCCGGCAAGCTATGCCTGCATATTTCTGCAATATGCAACACTCTGTCAACACGCTTCCAGTCAACCAAACGACAAGCGGTAAGCACGTATGGGGAAACTCCTGAATTAGATTCGGACTCAAGAATAGAGGTCTCATAACCATTCATGAGAAACGAATACCTCTGTTCAGGAATTAAAAACATTTTTGTAACAAGATCTCCGCATGTTCCGTCATCGGTTATAATCAAATGTTCCGGAGGATGCCTTAGCAATGAAATGAGATCAAAATATAACTCTCGTCTTAACCCATTTTGCAACAAATCTAACGGTGCGCTTATCCCGTAAAGCCTGGATATAGAGGGTCTTGAAAGATAGGCGGCTGCCCTACGCTGGGCATAAATTGATTCGGAAGAATGTCCCAGAACGAATGAAAATGATTGCCGTTCCTTAGCAGGGCGTTCTTTAAGCCAGTGCATAACCTGCCTGCTGAATTCCATTATTGCAGGCAAACGGTATGCGAAGGCTATTCCCGACTTTAAGATTGGTCTGTATTTTGCAAAAGGGTTTGAAGGTAAATGAACAAACCGAATTCGTCCTGAGAACTGCGACTGAGGAAGGTGCGGCGCTGCTGGAGTAAGGTGAGTTACTTCAAATCCAGCCTTAAGCATAGCTTCAAGGCAATAAGCCTCCGATGGAGCGCCGCCTTTTTCACCCTGAGACCATACAGAAGGCCATGGCGATATGGAAAGTATCCGGTTCAAACTTCCTTCTTATCGGTTGCTACAGCCTAGTCTATTGAAAATCCTGTCTTTGACCAATCGTCCATAAATCTTTTAAGGCCGATATCAGTAAGGGGATGGGCAAGCATCTGCCTGAAAACTTTTGCAGGCATAGTACAAATATCTGCTCCAACCTGAGCCGCTTGTAGAACATGTTCCGGATGCCTTGTTGAAGCAAAAATTATCTGTGTATCAATATTGTGAATATCATATATCTCTCTGATTTTTGCAACCTCTTCCACGCCTTCGTGACCAATATCGTCAAGACGACCAACGAAAGGCGACACATACGCAGCTCCAGCATTAGCAGCCATCAGCGCTTGAAGGGGAGAGAACACAAGCGTTACATTAACGTCAATACCGTCTTCAAACAACATGGAAGTAGCCTTGAGACCTTCTGGCACACAAGGAATTTTAATAACAATATGCTCCGATATCTTCACCAATGAAGATGCCTGCTTTACCATAGCAGCGGCATCTGTAGCGGTAACTTCTGCAGAAACAGGCCCCTGAACAACTTTGCATATTTGCTCCAAAAGTTCTCTGTAGTCGCCCCTGTCTTTTTCTTTAGCCAAAAGCGACGGGTTAGTGGTAACCCCATTTACAATCCCCCATGCGGTTAACTCCTTTATTTCGTCTATATTACCTGTATCAAGATAAAGCTGCATTAATCCTCCTCGCAGTCTTTTTGATAATATACTTTAACCAAAACCAAGCCCTTTGCCGGAGCAGTTATCGTCTGAAAGGCATTGGCTGAACTAAATAATTGCGGAATATCGCCTATATCTATTTTCCCACGTCCACAATCTGTAATCACACCCACTATACGCCTCACCATTTTATACAAAAATCCTCTTCCTTTTACATCAATTGTAATCTCATCACCACTTTTTTCAAGCCTTATTGAATCTACCGTAAGTATTTTAGCATCCCCAATTCGGCAAAACTCTCCATAGTTATGACTCCCGGTCAACTGTATCGCCGCATCATCCATTCTAGATACATTTAGCTGATAGAGATATTCCCAAACACGTGGAGAACGATACGGCGAACGAGCAATAACAATTTGGTAACGGTAATGCTTCAGAATAGCATCCCGACGAGCATCAAAAGAATCTGAAACAGGCTCAATTGATTTCACATATAACGCAGGTGAGGATATTGAATTAATTGCCTTTTGAAGACTAGTAAGTTTCATGTTACCAAAATACTCAAAATCTGCAACTTGACCTATGGCATGAACACCGGTATCTGTTCTGCCTGCTCCTGTAATGCGAATTCTGTTTCCAGTGATTTGAAACAAGGCCGCCTCTATCTCCCCTTGCACCGTAAGTTTGTCAGGCTGAAGTTGCCATCCGAAAAAAGCGGAACCGTCATACTCTATTATCATCTTCAATTTCATTTCAAAACCACAGCTGCAGCTAGACAAAAAACACAGGTAATAAGAAATCCCAACCCCGATTTTTTGGGTAGTAGTGTTCTTGAAGGAGCTTGCATCGTTTGTGCAGTATGGAAAACTTCGGCTATCGCCACAGGCACCTGCCTCCATTTACGTACCTTGGATAAGGATTCAAGGAAAAAAGGCGCCGAAAGCAGGGTTAGAGCCAAAACCTCACCTGTAGCAGGCGAACGAAATAGCTTCTCGGAAACCTCTGCCAATCCCCATACAAGTTCGTCACGTGTAGATATATGAAGCAAGAAAAAAGAAAAGAAAAGAGCCAGACTAAATCTACCCCCTATAACCAAAGCATTATAAAACGCTCTCAGGTTTTCAGATGAGGAAAATAAAGCCTTACCCCATAAAGAATGCAGACCCGATGGCAAAAATAAAATCCAGTTAAAAACCAAACTTAACACAACCAAAGGAAACGATAATTTAAGGTATCTAACCCAGAATTTCCAGCCGGCTTTTCCTAAAACAGCAAGGAAAGCTACAAGTACCCCAACTGCAATAAACTCATAGGCTTGTGAGAGAAAAGGTACCAACATTATAAGTACTACAATTGCAGCAATAAGTGTAAGCGGCGATATCTGAGACAGCACTCCGCGTTTCGGATTACTGCTTTCCGAACGGTCAGAATAAGAATGCTCGCTATCAGACATGTTTAATTATTATTCCCCAGTTCCGTCCCTTACCTGGTTCACGACGATATGAATAAAAATGTCTTCTTGGATCACATCCTGTACATAAATCAAGAGAAGCTGCTTCAACTGCCCCTACCGAGTTCATGAGAAAACGATTAGCTGCACGTAAATCGAGAAAAAGTCCTTCTCTTTTCTTAGAAAAAAAGCGCTCAGCGTCAGGCCAAACACGCTTAAAATCACGATACAAATCCTCACCAACCTTATAGCAACATCCTCCAATAGAAGGTCCCAAAGCGTAGTTTAAGTGGTGTGGACTGACCCCTAATTCCTTTTCCACTTTTTCGATAAATCTGAGGGAAATTTTTGCAAGAGTTCCACGCCAGCCGGCATGAACAATTCCTATAAGCAAGGAGGTTTGCGACCAAATGAACAAAGGAACACAGTCTGCAACACGTACCGTTAAAGCAAGCTCCGCTTGAGTTGTAAAGCATCCATCAGCTTCAACCTTCGCGGATGTATCAACCCTCACGATTTTATCAGAATGGGTCTGCTCCATTACAACCATATTCTCTATTCCTAAAACCGATGCATGACGCTCTATATTGAAATTATGATCTACATCTTCTCCTGATTTTCTTCGTGTCGTGAACATGAGTTCAACTGAAGACAGTGGTTTGTAGTGGTAATAACGCAAACTGTTCTTTTTTGCCAAGTCCCATTTATAATTACGCATTTTGTTCTCCATGACTATGATTGATTATAAGGTCTCTGGCAAGCAACTGCGTTCTGCTCACCCCCCAGTAATCATCAGAAGACAAACGATAGGCCAAATCTAAAGCATTAGGACGTGCTGGCTCTAAGGAAAGGATTAAATCAGCTCCGCCGTACATAATTACGGGCAAGGTTACATTATCGCTTCTGACAGTAAATTTAATATGATTGCGGCCAAAAACTCTGGGTGTTCCAACAACCTCAAGATTCCTAGAAGCAAAACAAGGAGCTTTGTTACCAATACCAAACGGTCTAAATTTATGGAAAAAGCTTTTAGTTTCTTCGCAAAGCTCATCAAGTTGAACTTCAGCGTCAAGAAACAATTTAGAAGCAAACACATCTTCAGAACAATCATCTGCGTATTTATTTATCGCCAGCGTAAAATCTCTAAGCTTATGTTTTTCCAAAACTATCCCTGCTGCGGCTTCATGACCTCCAAAAGATGTTATGTTCTCTCTTACCGCTGAAAGCGCATCATGAAGATTAAAGCCTTTAACACTCCTACCCGATCCCTTAAGATAGGCTTCCTTGTCTGCAAACAAAATTGCCGGTCGGCCAAATGCCTCTACCAATCTCGAAGCAACAATACCTATTACACCCTCATGCCAACTTCGGTGATGACAAACTAAAACTCTAGGATTCATTTCGTTAATTTGCCGTTCAGCCATTTGTTCTGCATCTTTAAGAATATGGGCTTCCACAACACGTCTTTGCTTGTTGAATTCGTCAAGCTGATAAGCAATAGCCTTAGCCTCAGCTTTATTGGATGATAAAAGGAGCTTTAGCCCCAACTCCGCATTTGCCATTCTTCCAGAAGCGTTCAATCGCGGAGCAAGGCCAAAACCAACCGCTGTTGCGGTTATTGATTTCTTACTGAGGTTGGCTGACTCAATTAAAGCCTGCAAGCCTATTTTTTTTGTCCGTGATATTTGTTCTAAACCTAAAGAGGCAAAAACCCTGTTTTCATTTATCAAAGGAACCAAATCGGCGATAGTTCCTAATGCAACTAAATCAAGGTCTGCATTAAGCTCATCAAGCGATAAATTCAACTCTAGATATAGTGCTGTAAGAAGTTTATACGCTACGCCAACTCCGGCTAATTCTGAAAAAGGGTAGACGCTATCTGTTCTTTTAGGACAAAGCACAGCAACAGCACAAGGCAATTCATCAGACGGTTCATGATGGTCGGTAATAATCAAGTCAATTCCACTCACCGACGCCTTCAGAGCCTCATTAACAGCTGTTATCCCGCAATCGACTGTAAGAATGAGATTTGAAGCACTTTGATGGGCAACCTGAATCGATTTTTCAGATAATCCATAGCCATCATTCAGACGATGCGGAAGATAGGGTTGAGAATCTATTCCTAACCTACCCAGGCCTCGTATCATTAACGCTGCTGCCGTAATACCATCTACATCGTAGTCGCCATGTATGAGAATCTTTTCATTCTTCTCCCTAGCCATAATCAGACGTTCTACCGCCCTATTCATATCAGGCATCCTGAAAGGGTCATGCAAATGCTCAAGGGATGGGTTTAGGAAATGTTCAACAGCTTGAGAATCGCGGTAACCCCGTTTCCATAAAATTAACGCCGGCAATGGCGGAATAGCAGCTTTTTGGGAAAATCGTGCCACCGCTTCACGTTCGTAAGCTTCGGTAATCCATACATGTTTAGGTGGAGCAGGTTTAAGCATGTATCATTTTAGTCTGGCTTCATTAAGTGTCAAACCGCTGATATTTCTAAAGAAATATCCAAGGCCTTTGCTGAATGGGTAAGCGCCCCTACTGAAATGAAATCTACCCCAGTATCTGCAACTTTTTTCACCGTTGAGAGATTAATGCCACCTGAAGCCTCAAGCTCAACTGTCCCAGCTACTATTTCGACAGCCTTACGCATAGTCTCAATACTCATATTATCAAGCATAATTCTATCTACCCCGTTGACCTCTAGCGCTTCTCTAAGCTGTTTTAGAGTTTTGCATTCAAGTTCTATCTTCAAACGACCTTGATACTGCAGGCAAGAATTAACGGCCTTGGATATGGAGCCAGCGGCAACAATATGATTATCTTTTATCATAATCATATCATAGAGTCCCATTCGGTGATTTTCTCCGCCTCCTGCAACAACCGCATACTTCTCAAGGAGCCGCATACCAGGAGTGGTTTTTCGCGTATCTAATATTTTCGCTTTAGTGCCGTGAACTGCCTGAACAAATTCATACGTCAGACTGGCAATACCTGAAAGATGTTGAAGATAGTTAAGGGCGGTACGTTCCGCAATAAGGATACTGCTACTTACCCCTTTAATTTTTGCAAGTTCATCGCCTTTTTTTATCCTCGCACCGTCCTCGCAAAGAATTTCAAATTCAAGATTAGAATCAATCTGCAAAAAAACTTCTTTTGCCACCCTTATTCCGGCAAGCACACCTGCTTGTTTACACAGAATAACTCCCTGGGCCTTGGCATCACTTTCAACTGTTGCAAGCGTGGTTATGTCCCCTGTACCAATATCCTCAGCCAAAGCACGTTTGACATTCTCCCGAACAAAGGCTTCTAAGATTCCTGAATACTCCATTAGCTATTCTACTTTCTTACCCCCTGTTCGTCAACTGAATTGTAATGAGTACAGTGGCTTTCTATAGATTAGAAACGCAAACTTTGACAGCGCCCCGGCATCTAATATAATGACATCTTATGGATTTTAAGCTTACCGGAGATATGAAACCGCGTGGGGATCAACCTGAAGCAATCAAACGATTAGTCGAAGGTATCAAACGGGGAGATAAGCACCAAACCTTACTCGGTGTAACAGGGTCAGGGAAAACATACGTAATGGCTAATGTTATAGCTCAGGTACAGAAACCAACGCTTATAATAAGTCCAAACAAAACCCTTGCTGCACAATTATATGGAGAATACCTGCAGTTTTTTCCTAAAAATGCGGTTGAATATTTCATCTCTTACTACGACTACTACCAACCAGAAGCCTACGTCCCAGCCTATGATTTGTATATTGAGAAAGAGGCTGACATAAATGAGGAAATCGAACGTTTAAGACTACGTGCAACAGCTTCTCTTCTGGAGCGCAGCGACGTAATTATTATTGCATCTGTATCGTGCATATATAATATTGGTGAACCGCGCCAATTCGCTGACAGGGTAAAGCTCATCAAAACAGGAGACGAACTTGACCGCGAAATCCTGTTGAGTGATCTGGTCAGAGAACAATATTCCAGAAATGATTATGAGTTAAAGCGCTCATCATTCAGGGTAAAAGGAGATGTTGTTGAAATATGGCCGGCTCATGATGAAATCGCGTTGAGGATAGAATTCTTTGGTGATGAAGTAGCGTCGCTCAAAAGATTCAATCCTGTTTCAGCTAAGGTAGTTGATAACCCGAAAAGTGTGATGGTTTTCCCGGCCCGCCATTTTTTGGTCTCGGAAGTAACGCTTAAGCAAGCTATTATTAATATTCAAAAAGAGATGGTCGAAAGGGTTGCGGAGTTTGAAAAAGCTGGCAAACTGCTCGAAGCTCAGCGCTTGAAAACCCGTACACGTTACGATATTGAAATGCTACGTGAGGTAGGTTACTGCCCAGGTATTGAAAACTACTCCAGACATCTCTCCGGACGCCCTCCCGGCTCAAGACCGTGGTGTCTTTTGGATTACTTTTCTGACGATTACCTGACTATTATAGATGAATCACATATTGCAATTCCTCAAATTGATGCTATGTATAAGGGGGATAGATTCCGAAAGGAAAATCTTGTGAATCACGGATTCCGTTTACCATCGGCACTGGATAATCGACCTTTGAAATTCGTTGAATTCGAAAAGCTGGTTAAACAGAGCATATATACATCGGCAACCCCTGGTAATTATGAACTTATCAATTCAGAGAAACGAATAGTTGAACTTGTTGTTCGCCCAACCGGACTTGTTGATCCCGATATGGTTATTCGTCCCACAGCAAATCAGGTTGACGATTTAATTGAAGAGATACGAATAAGGGTGGAGCGAAAGGAACGTACATTGGTTACTACCCTTACTAAAAGAATGGCCGAAGATTTAGCTACCTATCTTGCAGAAATGGGTTTGAAGGTTCACTATATGCACTCAGAAATCAACGCCATTGAACGGGTTGAACTGCTACGCGGTTTAAGGTTGGGAGAATTTGATATTCTTGTGGGAATAAATCTTTTAAGGGAAGGTCTCGATTTACCAGAGGTATCGCTAGTTGCAATTCTTGATGCTGATAAGGAAGGTTTTCTTCGCGATACTCGTTCACTTATCCAAACCTCTGGACGTGCGGCACGGAACGTAAACGGTCTGGTGATATTATATGCTGATAAAATAACAAAATCTATGAAGGCCGCAATGCAGGAATCTGAACGAAGACGTAAAAAACAGCTTAAGTATAATGAAGAACACGGCATTACCCCACAAACGGTAAAGAAATCTATTGAACAAGTAATGGCGACAACTAGAGTAGCAGAAGGTAAGAAAGACAAACATGCACTTGACCTTACCAAAGAACCTGCAAATGAAGACGAAAGACTGGCCATGATAAGTGAATTAAAGAAGAGAATGAACGAGGCCGCAGAACAACTTGATTTTGAAACCGCTGCAAGTTACCGCGATCGAATTGCTGAGTTAAAACTCAAAATTGACAAAGAAATATTAAAAAAAGGCACTAAACCACCTAAGATAAAATAAATACTCCTCTTCCCTAACTCCATAGCACTGCTTAATTATAGCAAAATGCTTCCGAAAAGCGTAATAAGTAGGACTGAATAGTGCAGTATTTTAGAAAATTAGCGAATGAGAATTGACACAGTTTCAAGCTAATTCTATGGAAATAAAACGCCACCTTGCTCTCCTTGACATCATAGCTTAAACAATTAAGATTAGCCCTAATGTATCTAATTTTACTTATGGGACTTCTGAACCAAATATCTGAAAACGAATACGACTTTCGTGATATTACCGAGCAAGAAGAAAACAATACCGAATTTTACGTAACTTCATATTTATCAATACCTTATTCCAGTTTTCAGTTTAAGAAACAAAACTCTATATTTATAGCCCGCTACCATATTTTACTACAACTGCTTGATAGAAAAAAAAACGTATACGGAGCTGAAAAATTTGGAGAACTAAAAACCACCAACGTTAAAGAAACACGCTCACGCCATATTACAGTAGCGGAAACACTTAGAGTTACCCTGCCCAAAGGGCATTACAAAGGGAATTTAAGCGTTTCCACCCTTGGAACAAGCAGAACGCTTGAGAAAACTTTCGAAATGAACGTAAGCCACCATCCCCTGGGAATAATGAAAATAACTGACGCCACGGGTAACCGAATGCTAAATCGTCCCTTTAATAATCGCGATACACTGAAAATTGAACAAAAACTGCACGAAAAAGCCATTGATTCAGTACAATTATGTATCAATGGCGATAATTTTCGCAGCGTTACCTTTGTTGTTTCAAACCCCGATACAATAGCTCATTGGAGTATCCCCTTAAGTAATTTCGCAAGCAACAACTACCAAATTAAAAGCAAAGCCTTCAAGAATGGGCGCAAGATTGACGAACGAAAACTGTCAATTCGATTACGCAATCCTTTCAAATTTGACGCTACAAGGTATTTTGATCTGGTGGATAAATTATTATACCTAACTTCATCAGAAGAACGCGACAGCATGAAAAGTGTCCCGCCTGAAAAAAGACAGGAAACCTGGGAAAAGTTCTGGAAAGCAAAAGACCCCACGCCTCAAACCGAGTATAATGAAACTATGGAAAACTATCTTGCCAAAATTGAATACTGCGAACGAAAATTTTCATACGGTGACAAGGGATATAAATCGGATAGAGCAAGGGTGTTCATGATTATGGGTAAACCTGACGAAGTTGAAGACCATCCCTTTGAGATGAATCGTAATCCGTATATTGTCTGGAGATATCTATACAACAATTCCGAATTTATATTTGAAGATAAAATGGGATTCGGTGAATATAAACTAATCTATCCTGAAGGGTTTCTTCCAGCTTTATGACAAGAACAAACGCTGCTAACAAGCATTATCTTGTTGAATGCCATGCACTTATGCATGTAGTTGCCACAGCTGCTGTGGGACTTGACCTAAAGGCAGGCGATTGGGTAGTTTTGCGATTTAAGGGATGTGAAGATGTAGGTTACGTAAGAGCAATCTCAGATGACGCTCAGGCTAAAGCTATTGCCATAAGAAATGCCGATACCGACGACCTTAACAGAAAGAAAAAGATTAAATCATGGGAAGAGGAAGCGCTTGAAGTCTTCAAAAAAACTGTAAAAAAACATGAACTCCCTATGCGTGTAGTTGGCGCACACGCCTGGGCAGATGGACGCAAGGTAGCGTTTTATTTCCTTTCAAATAGCAGACTTGATTTCCGTAAACTGCACAAGGAAGTCGGATCCGCCCTTAATTGTAGGGTTGTTATAAAACAAATCGGCAGCCGAGACCATGCCCGTCTTGTTGGAGGACTCGGCCCATGCGGTCGTGCGCTATGTTGTACCTCCTTCCTTACAGAACTTCGCCCTATAACCCTTAGAACCGCCCGCAGGCAGAATTTGTTCGTCAACCCTGAAAAGATATCAGGAATGTGTGGAAGACTGCTATGTTGTTTAAGATACGAGGATACCCCATCTGCAAAATCTCAATTCAACTATGACGATGGGGAATACTCCGAAACAGATGAAGCCAACTTTTATTCTCACGAAGACGATAACTAATTTTTCGTTATAAAACCGTTAATGTTTTTGAATAAGCACTACAGCCATCGCTGCAATACCTTCTTTCCTACCGACAAAACCCATACCTTCTCCCCTCTTCGGCTTAATTGATACCTCATCTATCTCTAATTTAAGGTAAGCAGCTATCTTTTCCCTCATCTGCTTACAATAAGCTGACAATTTTGGTTCCTCGGCTAGAATAGTACTGTCCACATTAATTACTCTATACCCCTTAAGCTTTATTATATTAACCGTCTGCTCAAGCAAAAGCATACTGTCTACGTTTTTATAGCCGGGATCTGTGTCTGGAAACAGCTCGCCAATTGATGAAAGTCCAGCAGCCCCTATCAATGCGTCAATTATTGCATGAAGAAGAACGTCTGCATCAGAATGACCAGCCAAGCCCTTTTCATAAGGTATGTTAACGCCTCCGAGAATTAAAGGCCTTTCCTTAACTAATTGATGAGAATCAAAACCGAAACCAACACGCATATAAGGAGTATAAGAACGGCGTAATTTATGTCAAGGTAGGTTAAATTTTGTAGACGGATGGGTACAGCAAGATGCTGTTAGAGTTATTTGGAAGGTATTTAATATATTGAGGAAGTAAAGGCTTGAATGATGAGAATACTGTAAAAAAATGAGAACAATAGACGCAGTAGTATCCTATAGAACTTAAAAAATAAAAAAACCCCTGGAGAGGCAGAATGCACTCTCCAGGGGAGGGGGTGAGGGAAGGGAGGTGTGTTACGGGAATTTCTTAATCTCTAAAAAAACACCTTCCGTCATTATTGTACCCTTGTCTCTCTCCTGTAATCTTAACCATAATTCAATACTTGTCAAGCCCTATTATGCTAACTAAGTATTAATCTTAGTAAAATCCTCTACAACGCTGCCCCAGACACATTTCTTTCAAGCAACAAGCCTTAGGTAAAGCGACAAATTCTAGGGTAAGAGACATAAACTTTTAGTAAAAGCTGAAGTGATTTGACCGCAAAAACAGTCCATTGCAGACTTCAGTCTTCTATTTCATGAGGACGGTATCCAATTCGATGGTAAGGATTCACCACACTTGAAGCGACATTTTTAAGATGCGCGCTAACCCGTTTTATATAACGAGACATCAATGCAGCTACAATTCCTTCTTTCACTGTTATTTCAGATTTTTCAATAATCTTATCCATAAATCTATCGGCTTTCATAGCTAAATTGGCCTGATTTTGCATAATTGAACGTGCTAAATCGGAATCGTTTTCCATAAGCGCTTTTTTAGTTTGAGCAAACATCTGCTTAACCTCTTCAGCCAAAGGATGCAAAGCTTCAAACACTCCACCTGAAATAGGTTCAGGATAATGTTTGGCAATTTCGTCAAGGTTCTTCGCATAATCGCCAATGCGTTCTAAATCAATAACTAAAATTGCCAAAACGAAAGACGCATTGATATCCTGAGCTGGATTTATAGCAAGATGTTCCAGAATACGACGCCTGATAGCTATTTGCAATTCATTAAGCTGCCTGTCAATTTTGTATAAGTCTTCAACTTTTCCTGAACCGGTAATCATCTCCCATGAAGTTGCAAACATGTTTTCAGCTATCTCAAACATCTTAAATAAATCCTGCATACAAAGCTTCAAAAGCCCCGATCCCTTCCATGCGTTCAACAAATTTTTATACATACTTACCTCCTAAGTATTAAAATCAAACCCACAGGAATGATTACAAAAATTACCGCAATATATACAAATGCAAGCCAGCGATGTTTTGCTACGGCTTTCCCAACAAGTCGGGCCAAGCTTATAGGTACTACTCTCAAAGGATACCATATCAATATACCAAAGATATTAAAAAGCAAATGTGCAAAGGCAATCTGAACACCTCCTTGCGATTTCATAACTAAAGCAGCCAATATAGCGGTAACCGTGGTTCCAATATTCGCCCCAAGCGTATATGGAAAAACCTGTTCCAAAGCCACTAAACCTGCTCCAACCAAAGGCACAATAAACGAAGTAGTCACGGAAGATGACTGTATTACAGCCGTTATCATCATTCCCAAAAGTAAGGCCATTAAAGGTTTGCCAAAAAGATACTTATCTATTACAATCTCAGCTTTTGAGCCAACTAGCTGACGCATATTATCAACCATGAATTTAAGACCAAGGAAAAGCATAGTTAAAGCAAGAGGAATTGAAAAATACCATTTTTTAAGTGTATCAATAATAGCATCTGCAACAGGCTTTACCGCTATTTGCAAAGGGCCTACGAATTTTAATCCTCCTGCGCCTGCAAATGCTTTTGCCAGAAATCCTGAAACATTCGCTATCGGATGAACGAATATCTCCAGCGGAAGAAGAATAGCCACAGACAGTAAGTTAAATATATCATGAACAATTGCCGCAGGAAAGGCGCGCATGAACTCTTCTTTTCTTGATATATGATAGAGGGAAACCAGTGAATTGGTTATAGTGGTTCCGATATTGGCTCCCATTACGATTGGAATCGCATTTTCTACAGATATAGTACCTGCCGCCACAAAACCTACAACCAACGATGTTGTTGCCGAAGAACTCTGAATTAAAGCCGTAACCAATATTCCAATAAATAAACCAATAATCGGATTGTTGGTCAATTCAATTAAGGTTTCAGCAAAAGGCATACCCAAAAGCTTTAATGAACCGGATATCAACTGAATGCTTAGCAAAAACGCGTATAGCGCTGTCAGAAAGATAAATATTCGCAGGATACGTTGAAGTACACCTGGTTTTGCTTCAGGCGCTAAGGCTCCATTTGGTTTTTCAAGCAAGTTTAAACTCCTCTATTACATTATAAATTGGCCCCTGAGGGGTCAGAGTACTTTGATATAATTGAAATTTCAAACAACTAAAAGAAAGACCTGAGGGTGAATTAAATGACTCTATAGAAAGCCTAGAGGGAATGCGTAATCGAGCCAAAGTTATGTGAGGATGAAATCTTTTTTTATCTGTACTAAAGCCTTGCAAACTTAGGGCAGAATCAATCGTCTGAAAAAGAGAGCTTACATTAGTCGCGCCTTCCCCAAGCCCCCACCATAAAACCTTGGCCCTGCTGGCATTGGGAAACGCTCCCAGGTTACTTAAACAGATATTAAAAGCGGGTAAGTGCCGCGACGCCTTCAATGCTACAGAAGAGATTTTAGAAATACTACTAGCTTTCACTTCTCCAAGAAACTTAACGGTAATATGCAAATTTTCCTGACCAACCCATTTCATATCAGGTAAATTCGCCTTGATGCCAGAAGTATATAAACTAACCTCTCTCTGCAACACTGAAGGTAATCCTATTCCAAAAAATACCCTCATTGCGGCAAGTATACTATTCCTAGAAATGTTGTCAACTTATTTAAGGCATATAAAATACAATGGAATAATCCTTTTGCAAACTTAAATAATTACCTTAATGAAAATTGAATTAACTATTGCTATACAAGTACTGAATCTTGACAGCAAGGCTAATTATTGTATGATATTTATTCGTGAGTAAGCTTACATACGTTGGAGGAACAATATGAACCAAGAGAGAATAATGATATTTATTGACGGCAACAATTTTTATCATGGCTGCCGTAATATTCTAAAACGTTGCGATGTTGATTTCCCAAAACTTTCGCAACTACTTACAGGTGAGCGAAAATTAATCCGAACTTACTATTACAACGCCCCTCTTAGTCGGGACGAAGATGAAGAAAGATTTATGCAACAGCAAAAATTCTTTGAGACTATGCGTCGCCTTCCATACACCGAAGTTAGATTAGGCCGGTTAATTCTACGCGGCAACACATATATTGAAAAAGGAATTGACGTAGCTATTGCTGTAGATATGCTTGATATGGCCCGTATGGATTCCTACGATACCGCCGTTCTTATTACAGGCGACGGCGACTTTTCACCCCTGCTTGAAACCGTTAAAAGGTGGGGAAAGAATGTAGAAGTTGCCTATTTTAATGCTGGATTTTCTAACGCACTTCAAGATACTGCAGATAAAACCATCTATCTTGATGAATTCGCTAATATTCTTTCAAGATCTCTCGACGAAGCAAGTCAATTGCCAGAATAACACTTCTCTTACGTATGGCAAATCGCGTAGCCGGAAATACCATTTGTATCACCTTGCTTGAAACAGCGTTAGCAACAGAAATGTAGACCAAACCAACGGGTTTTTCAGCGGACGCTCCTCCAGGGCCGGCAATACCTGTTATTCCAATTCCCCAAGTTGAATTAAACAATTCTCTTACTCCCTGAGCCATTCTTTCGGCAACTTGAGAACTAACAGCCCCGACAGTGTTTATTAAATCTACCGGAACACTCAAAAGCTCATGTTTTACACTATTGGAATAGGCAATCACCCCTCCGTGGAAACAACTGGAACTACCCGGAACATCAACTATACTTGAAGCAAGCATACCGCCTGTGCAACTTTCGGCCACAGCCAGACTATACCCTTGTTCAATCAGCATCTGCAACACGACCTTAAAGATATCATCTTCAGTCGCAGAGTATAAGTCGTTACCTAAAAGTAACTTACACTCATCGACAGCCTTGTCCAATTGTTCTTGTGACGCACCGCTTATCCTTAAGTCAACCCTGGCAAGCTTAGGCAAATATGATAGCTTCAGGTCAGGATAACGACGGAGTAAATGCCCTACACGCAAAGCTAGGTCTGTCTCTGTAACTCCTACCGTTCTGAGTATCCGCCTGAAACTGCTAACAGCTGGAAACTTAGTTTTTAAGTAATCAAGCAAGCCTTCGTCAAGTATCGCTTTCAACTCCAAAGGAACACCTGGCAACAGTACCAAAATCTTATCTTGCTCGCTAAGAATAATCCCAGGGGCAAGACCGGTAGGATTGTAAATCAAGTTGGCTCCTTCAGGAATTTCAGCCTGCCTTATTGAAAGCTCATTCGGCGTTACACCCATTTTCAGTAGACGTTTTTTTATAACCTGTAACAGTTGAGGATTTTCAAGCAGTTTTCGTTTAAAGATCTTAGCTGCCACCTTACGACTTATGTCATCATCGGTTGGTCCCAATCCGCCACAAGCTATCACCAATTGACTTCGAGATAGCGCCTCACGCAGAACCTTTTGCAATTGTTCTTCATCATCTGGAGCAAAAGTAACTTGAGATATTGGTAAACCGATTTGTAATAACTTTGCCACTAGGTACTTCATATTTGCATCTTGCAAATCTCCGGCAAGAAGCTCATCACCAATTATTACTAGCTCAAGCCTTATTTTACTAGCTAATTGATTATCCATGGAAAATATCAAGCGGGATTAGCAATACCAACCTTAATAAAAGATTAGCAAGTAAGCCTGCGAGGACATCATCGGCCATCACCCCCCATCCGGCGGGAAGCCTCTCAGCCCAGTTCACAGGCGGCGGTTTGAATATATCAAGAATTCTGAAAAACGCAAAACCCAGTGCAAAAACTACAATAAGACCCGCAAGAGTCGCAGGATACGGAAGCCATAGCAAAGCGAGAAGCATTCCGCATAGTTCATCGACTGTAATTCGCCTGTCATCATGCTCCCAACCCATTTTCTGAACCAATGGTATAGCCCAGATACTTAGAAAGATAATTAAGATTATTATGGAAGCTTGCAGCAGGGGAAATCGGTAAAGAAACCATGCGGGGAGCAGTGCAAAAATACTTGCAACTGTACCTGCTCCCCGCGAAATATATCCTATTCCAAAAACACTAACCCAGAGCTTAAGAAGTACCGGAGTCTTTTTCTGTTTCCGGCTCACCAAAGCTCCTTCTTTACTCAGCTAGGCTTTTTTCCGCTTAGGAAACATCCTATTAAGTTCAACAACTGTGGGAGCAACTATGAATGCCGAAGAGTAAGTGCCGATAATAATTCCTATAGTCATAGTAATAGCGAATGGATAAATAGCTGTTTTTGATGCAAAAATAGTCAATGCCAAAGCTACAAAAAGGGTAGTAATTGAAGTCACAATGGTGCGGGAAAGCGTAGTGTTTATACCGTCATCAACATTTTCAATAAGAGTTGCTCCTTTACGGGTTTTGATAAGTTCCTGAATACGCTTTGAAATTACAATTGAGTCGTTAACTGAATAACCGATAATGGTAAGGAAGGCGGCTACGACGGTAATGTCTATCCTAATACCCAAAAGTGTAATAATACCCAGAGTAATCCAGACATCGTGAAAAACGGCAAGTACCGTACCCGCACCAAACCGAAAATCAATCCTTATCCAAATATACACAAGAATCAGGGCAAGGCCTAAAAGTAAGGTATAAATAGCCCTGGATTGCATTTCTTTTCCAAAAGCAGCTGAAATTGTTTCCTCACTAATAAGGGATATCTTGGTATCAGGATGCAGTGCAATAAGTTTATCTATCAATTGCTTACTAAAGCTCTTGTCTTCCTCACGCACAACCAAGGCTGTTTTAGGAGGCACTTGAATTTGGAACCTTTCGTTACCTACACTCTGAATTTTAAATATCTTTACTTCAGATTCTCCTAATTCGTTGAGAACGGAACGGATTTCTTCGGTAGTAACTTCGCCTGACGATAATTCAATACTGATTTTTGAACCGCCAAGAAAATCAATACCATAGTTGGGTCCACCGTTTATAAGAAGAAGAGCCAAGGTTAAGACAGCCAGGGCGCCGGAAAGCGCAAAACCAACATAGCGCAATCGGCTAAAAGGTATATGGGTTTCTTTAAGTATCTGCAGCATATCTTCTCCTTAAATATAAAGCTTACGATCAGGCTTTCGGAACAAATATAAGTCAAAAAGCCCGCGGGACAAGTAAATTACAGTAATCATGTTCACAACTAAACCAAAAATCAGAGTAACTGCAAATCCTTGAACCGGTCCCTTGTTAAAGCGCCATAGAACAACGGCAGCAATAATTGTAGTAATGTTGGCATCAATTATGATACGCGCCGCCTTTGAGAATCCTGTTTCAACCGCTGAACGAGGAAACTTTCCTGCCCGCAATTCATCACGTATTCGTTCGTATATCAGCACGTTTGCATCAACCGCCATACCAATAGTTAAGGCAATTCCTGCCAAACCCGGAAGGGTAAGAGTGAATCCTAATCCGGAAAGCGTTGCCATAAGCCAGAATAGATTGAATACCAAAGCGGTAATAGCAATAAGACCTGCTCCTGTGTAATAGATAAGCATGAAAACTACAACAGCAAGCAAACCAACAAAAATAGCAATTAATCCAGCTTTAATTGAATCACGTCCCAGTGTAGGACTTACAGTACGTTCCTCAATAATTTTCAAAGGCAGTGGAAGAGCGCCATGTGCAATAATGTTGGAAAGATCTTGGGTCTTATCGCCCTTCCTGTCACCTGTCGTAATGACTGGTCTTGTACCGGGCGGAATTCTTTCTTTAATAGTCGGTGCAGACTGTACAATTTCATCTAAAACAATAGCCAATCGGCGACCTTTGTTTAATTCTGTAACTTCTGCAAATCGGTATTGACCCTTTCGCTTAAGGCCCATCTCAACCATCCAGGTTCCCATGTTATTGGGGTCTTGTCCTTGATAAGGCTTGGCCAATACATGATCACCATCAATATCATCACCGGTAATTTCCACGTTCTTACTAATAACATATATGCGTCTTATTGTATCTTCAACACGTCCAAATAAAACTTCCACATCGTCTGGAATTACATCTTGCGCATCAGCTAGAAGACTCCTCAAAGTATCATAGTTATTTTCAAGCAACGCAGCATCAGCGCCTACGGGAATAAGATAAGAGCTGAAAGAACGCCTTGTTGATACAAAACCAGACATAGAGTCAAGTGCAAGAAGTTTATTATCTATAGCTGAAAAAATATTCTTGGTCTTTTCCGGACTTGCAAGCATACGAAACTGAAGCTTTCCTGTTTTGCCTATAAGCCTCAGGGCGCTTTCTCTATCTTTAATTTCAGGCAATTGAACCTGTATACGGATATTTCCGACACGTTGAATGTTAGGTTCACTGGTTCCCCATTTGTCAATACGTCCTCTCAAAATCTCAATAGCGTTGTCTGTAGCTGTCGCCGCTTCGGCAGAAGACATGCCACTACCTGTGGTATCGACTTCAATGACCAAATGCATACCGCCAACTAAATCCAAACCAAGATGTATTGCACGTTCCTTCTCGTTCGGTGTTAAATCCCCGCCTGTCCAAGCCTTAATACTTGGAAGCAAAACAAGAACGCCAAGAAACAAGGCAATAGTAAATACTACCAGCCTTATCCAGAGACTGCGTTTCATCCAACCTCCTCTAAAGGTTTAAGATATTTTTATTCATTTCAATCACAAATTTACTTCCCCATAAGAGCAGCCATTTCACGCACCGCTTCTTCAAAACCAACCCTAAGGGCGCGGGCAACTATGGCGAACCCAATAGAGGCTCCTTTAATTTCTCTAATCTCCATCAAAGGAGATATATTGTCATAATCCAATGCGTGGCCAATATGCGATTCAATTTTCTTAAATTCGGCAAATTGAGCCATATCGGCAATAAGTTTAATAATTTCCGAACGATCTTCCAGTGCTCGTGCATAAGAATCCATATTGAATTCCACCCGCTCAGCCCCCAAATCTACAGCTCGCTGAATCATTTCCCGCTCGGCCTCTATGAAAATAGAAAGACGAATACCGCTATCTACAATTCTTTCAGCAAACGGTTTAAGATAATTGAAGCGTGTTTTCAGGTTCAATCCGCCTTCGGTGGTAACTTCCTGCAAATTTTCAGGTACCAAACATATCTGATGAGGTTTAAGATCTAAAACAATGGACATCATTTCCTCGGTTGCCGCCATCTCAACGTTAAGTTCTCCTGATATTGAACTTTTCAAGCGACGCACATCATCATCATGTATATGACGACGGTCGGAACGCAAATGACAGGTAATGCCGTCAGCCCCTGATTTTTCAGCAAGCAGGGCGAATTCCACAGGGTCAGGAAACCCCTCACGCCTTGCTTGACGCAAGCTTGCCACATGATCTACATTAACGCTTAATTCACGCATAGTCTGAAAGGATACCCAAAAACCGCCTTAATGTCAACTACCTTATCATACAGAGATATGTCGCAACAGCAGGAGATAATTTTCATAAATTGAGTATATTCAGGGGCGAAAAAACTAGGTTTTGCGAGCTATAATGCCGTAGGAAAGCACAGTCCAGTGAAACAGCTTCTTGCGACGCAAACGCTCAGCGGCGCGCGAGAAAACGGAATCAACCGATATTTTCGAATACATTGGCAGTTTAATGCCCAACTTCTTAAAAGCAATTCTCAATATTCGGTAAATCATAGAAGGCCTTGCCCAGTCGCCGTATGAGTAAATGGGTTCAAATTCCATTTGCCGGAGAAGCCTTGCAAGCGATGCCGGCGTAAACTGACGCTCCCAACCCGCGAACCACTTGCCAAGCGACATCTGGATATGCTTAAGGATTGTATAGAAGTGAAATGTTTGCGGCACGTCCACTACAATAAGCCCGCCCTGTTTCAACAATTGACGGTTGGCTTTAAGCAGTCCGAATGGCGAACGAAAATGTTCCAAAAGACCCTGATGAAACAAAATATCAAAGCTTTCCGCACTCAATCCTGGATTAAGCGCATCGGCAAGAACATATTTCAGGCGCGCTTGGGTTTCAGCGTCTGTTTTTTGAGCAAACTTGCGGGCCAATTCAAGACTCCGCTCGCTGATATCAAGAATAGTTACCTCGGCGCCACGACGCGCCAACTCAATGGATGTACGGCCTGTTCCAGCTCCAATTTCAACAATCTTCATGCCGCGCACTTCAGGCACAACCTGCGCAATTTCTGAAGCAATGTCGGTTACCGGCGGATAAACATCCAAATCCATCCGTTCAGTCCATACCTTATCCCAAATATCGGCTTTTGTTGGATCGTACTTCATAAGTGCTGATTATGCAAACTTGAACAAAGATGTCAAGTAA
>CAZUXE010000015.1:0-35473 GCA_964624585.1 uncultured bacterium
TAAAGACCCTAGAATACTCGCCTTCCTTTGCAACTGGTGTTCCTATGCCGGGGCAGATTTGGCTGGTACGTCAAGAATACAGTATCCCACTACATTACGTGTTTTACGTGTTCCATGCTCCGCGCGGGTGAATCCCCAGTTTCTGCTCAAGGCGCTTCAGGAAGGCGCTGAGGGAGTGTTGGTGTCGGGCTGTCATCCGGGAGATTGCCACTATCTGGAAGGTAACTATTATGCCCGTCGTAAGTTTACTATAATGCGTGATTTGTTGGAATATGTCGGACTGGAAAAGGGACGGGTACGCTTTTCCTGGGTCTCGGCTGCTGAAGGCGGTAAGTTTGCAGAAGTGGTTAAAGAAGTAACCGATGGAGTTAAGCAAGTTAAGGATACTACCCAGTTCTTGAAAAAAAGGAATTGGCCTAATGAGTAATTACAGATATTTAATTTACGAGGGAACAGGTATTTGTGCCATGCCTTTGCATCGGGATGGAGCCAATGAGTAGTTTAACAGATTTAATCCGCAAGGAAGCGCGTGAGGTTTTGTCCGATGGTAAGGTGGATGTAGTTATCGGTTACGGCGAAGGTGACAATCCTATGCGCGTTCAGCCAGTGTTTATTCACAAGCCTGAAGAGGTAAACAAGCTGATATGGCCGTCGTTCGGCCTCATTAATTTGGCCAATTACCTTTTGCGCTACCGAATTGGCAAGGAACGTATTGGTATCGTTGCCAAGGGATGCGATTCCCGTTCAATTGTCGCATTGCTTAAGGAAAACCAAATAGAGCGTGAGCGTCTCCACATAATCGGCGTAAACTGTCCCGGAATGCTTTCTCGTCAGCTTGCGCGTCAGAAAGTGGGGGAGATTATCTCCGCCTCATCTAACGGCGAGAAGTGGTTGTTTGAAACTGCTGAGGGAAGTAAAGAGGTCTCTTGCTTTGACCTAATGCCTTCAAATTGCTTAGCTTGCAGGCACCATGCGCCAATTATCTCCAATGTAGTGGTCGGTGAGGTAATTTCAGAACCTGAGGGTGACGGTTACGATGAGATTCGTGAGTTTGAGAAAAAATCCTCCTCAGAGCGTTACGATTATCTTATTCAAGAAATGTCGCGCTGTGTACGCTGTTATGCCTGTAGGCAGGCCTGTCCGACATGCAATTGCGATGAATGTTTTGTAGATATCACTCAGCCTCGCTGGGTTGATAAGGGTTTGGAACCTACAGACCTTGCAATATGGCAACTTATACGGGTCTATCATCAGGCAGGACGTTGTGTGGATTGTGGCGCATGTGAGGAGGCGTGTCCTGTAGGTGTGCCGCTTTTGTGGCTTACCCGCAAGATGAACCTTATTGTGCGTGAGCGGTTTGAATTTGAAGCTGGACTTGATCCTGACGCCCTGCCGCCTTTGGCCAACTACAAAAAAGACGATCCTCAGGAGTTTATTCTATGATTTACCTCAACGATATCAAAATTTTGTTTGATTATCTGAAATCTAATAATCAAATGGTTGGTCTAAAAAAAGAAGGTGTTAGGTATTTCTATCGTTCCTTAGATTCATTTGATGAATGGGCGGCATCGCCATTGCTGGGTAATTTCTCGCCCAAAGACCATTTCTTTCCTCATGATGAGCTGATGTTTTATTTCAAAGCACAGAAAACCATTGAACTCAAAGCTGAAGTACAATCCTCGGTTCTATGGGCGGCTAGACCATGCGATATTCAGGGAATTCTTGAACTTGAACGGATGTTTAACCAAACTGAATATAAAGATCCCTATTTCATGCAACGATTTGAGAAAACTCTCATTGTCGGCATGGCCTGCACCGAACCCTGGCCAGGTTGTTTTTGTACCTCGGTGGGCGGTTCGCCTTACAAGAAGGATGGCGCGGATATATTCATATATCCACTTGAAAATAGGTATCTTATAGAAGTAGTGTCCGAAAAGGGGGAAGAGGCGCTTAAAGGCTTGAGTGCAGAGAATGCTTCTGATGCAGAAAGCCTTATTTCCAAGGGGCGTGCGGATGCTGAAGATAAAATTAAACCTTACAAGTTTGAAGGTATTGAAAATAAGCTTAAGTCTATGGTAGACAGTGGGTTCTGGGATTCAATCCATAATCCGTGCATCGGCTGCGGGACTTGTGCTTTTGTGTGTCCTTCCTGTCACTGTTTTGATATCTCCGACGAAGCTAAAGGTGGGCGGGGTTTGCGTTCCCGTCAATGGGATTCCTGCCTTTTTGCCGACTATACCTTGGAGACCTCAGGTCATAATCCTCGTCCTACTGGCGCTCAGCGTTGGCGTCAGCGCTTGAACCACAAATTCAACTACTTTGTTGAGGTTTTTGGTATCTACCAGTGCCTCGGTTGCGGACGTTGCGCCCGCGCCTGTCCGGTGAACATCAACATTGCTGAAATGGCCACTAAGGCAATGGAGTGGGCGGAGCCGTCCGAATAATTGTCCTAACCTTTATCATTGATATATTCCTGAAATGGATGCTGTAACTTTTCATTGTGAGTACCCCTAGGGAGCGAACTAATCCCAGTTATATCTTAATTTTAGATTACTCCGTCATTTCACTTCTTGCAATGACGAGGTTCTTAATTGTATAAGTTAGCTTGCCCATAAATTCTCCGTAATGACTAAAAACACTATTTTTCAACGCGATGTTACCTTGACTTATTAGGTAAGCTGTATATCATCCCATGATGTCTACAACAGAACGAGATAATAGAATTCGGAAACTGAATGAATTGCGGGAGAAGGGTATTGAACCTTATCCTTGTCAGTTTCAGCGCACCTATACGGTTGCGGCGGCAATTGAGAATTTTGATAAATTATCGGAAACAGAAGAACTTACGAAAATATCCGGTAGATTGTACACCCGACGTGATTTCGGTAAAACCCTCTTTTTTGACCTGCACGATGAATCGGGCAAAATACAGCTTTACGTTCGTAAAGATACGGTAGGCGAAGAGTCTTTTGCCCTTCTTTCTCTCGTAGATTTGGGGGATTTCGTTGGTGTTGAAGGTCCGTTGTTTAGAACTAAGTCAGGTGAACCAACCGTTAATGTCAAACAGTTCACTTTGCTTTCCAAGTCTCTTCAGGCTTTACCCGAAAAATTTCACGGGCTTACCGATACTGAGTTGCGTTATCGTAAGCGTTACCTTGATTTGCTTTCGTCCGATGAATCTCGTCAAGTATTCCGTATGCGTTCGCGGCTCATAGCTCTTATACGTAAGTTCTTCACAGACCGTGGTTTCCTTGAAGTTGAGACGCCAATGTTGCAGTCGTTATACGGAGGTGCAGCAGCAGAACCCTTTGTAACGCATTATCGTGCGCTTGATATGGACTACTATTTGCGTATTGCCACGGAGCTTTACCTTAAGCGCCTTATTGTAGGCGGTTATGAAAAGGTGTTCGAGATTGGCAAGAATTTTCGCAACGAAGGACTTGACCGTTCGCATAATCCGGAATTTACCGGATTTGAAAGTTACGAAGCCTATGTTGATTACTACCATGTAATGGATATGGTAGAGGAATTATTTCGCTATTTGGCTGTGGAACTTTTAGGTTCGGCCACAGTTAACTGGATGGGTAAGGACTTTGATTTTTCAAAACCATGGGAGCGTGTAGATTTTGTGTCTGCGCTTACTGAAAAGATAGGCACTGATCCCTTGAGCCTATCGGCTGAGGAACTCTGTAAGATTGCCAAAGATAAGGGTGTTGAGGTTTCTAAAGATGCGCCGTACGGAAAGGTTGTAGATAAACTTTTTTCAGAGCTTATTCAAGATAAGCTGCATGGCCCTGCATTTGTTATGAATCATCCTAAGCTTATATCTCCTTTGGCCAAGGTGCATCGTGATAATTCAGCGCTTACTGAACGTTTTGAGCCGGTTATTGCCGGTATTGAATTTGGTAACGCATTTTCTGAACTCAATGATCCTTTAGAGCAACGTAGACGTTTTGAAGATCAAGTTGGGCGTCATGAGGAATTTGCTGTAATTGATGAAGATTTTATTGAAGCCCTAGAGCAAGGAATGCCACCCACCGCCGGTCTAGGGCTGGGTATTGATCGTATGGTTATGCTTTTCACCAACTCCGCCTCAATTCGTGATGTAATTATTTTCCCGCAGCTTCGTTCAGACTCGCTTCAATTAGAAGATGAAAAATCGAAGGAGAAAGAAACCGCGGAGGGAAAATAAGTGAACGTTAATTTCTTTATAGCAAAAAGATACCTTCGTCAAAGACGCAAAGGTGAAGGATTTTATAATTTAATATCCACCATTGCTATTGCAGGAGTATTCGTAGGGGTTGCAGCGCTTATAATTGCTTTATCGGTACTCAACGGTTTCAACGGTGAGTTGCAAAATCGTATTGCAGGGGTTACTCCGCATATAAATGTGAGAAAATACGGTGGCGTTCCCATTACTCCAAAAGAGTACAAAGCCGCTGCTGAAAAAATAGAGAAAATGAAGGATGTTCAGGGTTTTTGTCCTGTTGTGCATGCCGAGACGGCAATTCGTTACGCTGGAAGAACTATGGGGGTAATACTTCGTGGAATGAATATTGAAGACTTAAAGAAAACCTCAAGTATTGCCGATTCAGCCAATTATCCCATAGAAGGTAGGTGGTCGTTTGAGAATAGAGGTATAGTTATTGGTAAGGAAATGGCTTCTCAATTGAGAATTTCGATTGGTGATACAGTAGTGATAGCTTCCTCCCGGGAAAGTGTTATGACTCCATTAGGTATGCCTGTACCTATTTTGAAAACTTATGAGGTGCGTGGTATATTCGATGCCGGTTTTTACGACTACAATATGTTCGCTGTTTTTATTGGCTTAAAAGACGCTCAAATATTATTTGGTTATGATTCAAGTTATACCAATATTGATGTTAGGCTTAAAGATCCCTTAAAATCTGCAAAGGTCAGTAAGCAAATTATAAACGAGGTAGGATATCCGTTTATATGGGTAGTCGATTGGCTTATGCAAAACAAAAACTTGTTTACCGCCCTTAAACTTCAGAAAGTAGTGGTGTTTATAGTTCTAGCTTTGATTATTCTTGTTGCGGCTTTTAATATTATAGGAACCTTGATTATGACAGTTATTAGAAAAACGAGAGAGATTGGAATATTAAAGGCTATAGGTATGGATTCAAAGGGTATCAGAAAGGTTTTTACATCTTTTGGATTGCTTATCGGAGTAGTTGGCGTAACATGGGGAACTATTTTTGGTGTTGTAGTATCGTGGTTGATAGATAAGCTTAAAATTATTCGTCTTCCATCCGAAGTGTGGTATATTGATACGGTGCCGGTTATAGTTAAGCCGCTTGATGTGATTTTAATTGTAGTTTCGGCAATATTGATTACCTATTTCGCAACCCTTTATCCTGCGTCGCGTGCGGCAAAACTTGATCCGGTTGAGGCTATTCGCTATGAGTAATATTTTACTTGAAGCTAAGAATTTGACCAAAACTTATCTTAGTGGAGCAGATAGGGTGGAAGCCTTAAAAGGCGCTAGTCTTACACTTATGCAAGGGGAATCAGTGTCTATATTTGGACCTTCGGGTTCAGGGAAAAGCACTTTTCTGCATCTCCTCGGAGGTCTTGATAGACCCAACAGCGGTAAGTTGATTTTTGAGGGTGAAAATATATTCAAGCAAACCGATTCGCAACTTGCCCGATTTCGTAATGAGAGAATAGGTTTTGTGTTTCAGTTTCATCATCTTTTGCCTGAGTTTTCAGCTTTGGAGAATGTTGCTTTGCCAATGCTTATTGCAGGTGAAAATGATTCTTTGGCTTATGAGCGTGCATCACAGCTTCTTTCGGAGGTCGGTCTAAAGGAACGGCTTGATTTTCTTCCAGTAAAGCTTTCAGGCGGTGAAAAACAGCGTGTGGCTGTTGCTAGGGCATTGGTACATAATCCGCGTTTGGTTCTTGCAGATGAACCTACCGGTAATCTTGATAAGAGCACTGAAGCTGAGGTAATGGAAATCTTTGCTAACCTTAATCACAGATTGAATATTGCTTTTGTAATAGTATCGCATAATCCAGCTATTAAAGAATTTACCGACAAATCATATGATTTAATTGATGGAAGATTGTGATGCTTTGTGAGGAGTGTAACGAAAGAAACGCAGAGGTGTTAATTACAGAGGTTGACGCTAAGGGAAACCTTAAGGAAAAACATCTCTGTAAGCAATGTGCGAAGAAGAAGGGATACATTCATTCAAAAGAAAAACCAATTGCCGAATTATTTGCAGATTACTTGAAAGAAAGCGCTACTAAAGACGATTCCGAATTGAAATGTGTATCTTGTGGCTCTACCTGGGAAGATTTTCGTAAGATTGGACGTTTTGGTTGTCAGGAATGTTATCGGAGTTTTGGCGTCAAAATTGAAAATCTGCTTTCACGGATTCATGGAACTACCAGACATGTTGGTCGTAAGATAGAGTTGGGCTTAAGCAATACCTTGATGTTTAAGGAAATGGAACTGAAAAGACTTCGTAAAGCGCTGGCTCAAGCTATTCAAGCAGAGGACTATGAAAGGGCTGCCAAAATAAGAGATAGTTTAAGGAAGTTTGAAGGGAATTAGGGAATGCAAGATTCGTCATCATCCCAAAACTGGAAGCCATGGAAGTGTGGACTTCGGAGTCATGAGGTAGGCGTTTGGTTGTCCGGTGAAGGGGAAAATTCAGATATTGTTGTTAGTTCCAGAATTCGCTTGGCTAGGAATGTCTCAGGGATGCCTTTTTTAAGTAAAACCTCAGCTATTCAGCAAATTGATGTAATGAAGCATATTAATGAAGCGCTCAATAGAGCAATAAACACTAATGGTAGAAATTTAACTGACATGTTGGATATGTCTGTTTTGGAAGCTCAATTTTTACTGGAACGTCATTTAATTTCGCCGGATTTTTTGCAAAGCAGGATGCATCGTGGATTCTTTACGATGCCTGATGAAAGTTTTAGCCTGATGGTTAATGAAGAAGACCATCTTAGGATGCAGTATTTCGGTTCAGGGCTTTCGCTTAAAGAATGTTGGGCCAAGCTTGATGAGATAGACAAGAAATTTAACAATGAGCTACCTTTTGCTTTTGACGATCGCTACGGTTTTCTTACGGCATGTCCAACCAATGTTGGAACCGGTATGCGGGCATCTATTTTGATTCACCTTCCCGGTATTGTACTTACTAAAGAAATTGATAGGGTTTTGAGAGGCGTGCTTCAACTGGGGCTTTCAGTTCGTGGAACATATGGGGAAGGAACTGAAACCAAGGGGCATTTATTTCAGATATCTAACCAAAGAACCCTTGGGCAAAGCGAGGCGGAAATAATTGATACATTGCAGAGTATGGCGCTACAACTAGTTAAATATGAACGAGAAGCAAGGAATTTTTTGCAGACTAAGATGAAGATACACATTGATGATAAAGTATTAAGATCTTTGGGAATACTTACCCATGCTCTTACTCTGAACAGTGAAGAAACCTTAAATCTTTTGTCAACTTTAAGGTTGGGACTTTATAAAATCAGAAATCTTGATCCTGGAAAACTTAATCGTCTGATGATTATCACTCGTCCCGCGAATCTTCAATTCTTTTATAATAAAGAACTATCGCCTGATTTACGGGATATCAAGAGAGCAGAGTTAATTAGAAGAACGCTCAAAGATGCCGACTTTTAAGGAACTTGGCGAACAAGGGTTTCTTGATAGGGTTGGGCAGTGGACGAGCATACGTAATCCACGGGTAATAACTGGCATAGGAGACGACGCTTTAGTATTACACAATGGTATTGTGGTATCGTCTGATTCTTATGCCAACAATCTGCATTTTTCAACCTTGTATTTTTCGCCTGAAGATATAGGTTATAAATCGGCTGGAGCAAGTATATCAGACTTGGCGGCAATGGGAGCTGAGCCGATATGTCTTTTAGTAAACCTTTTTGTGCCACCTGATTTTGACTTAACTTTTCTTAAACGAGTTTATGAAGGTATGGAAGCAGTTTGTGCGCCCTTGAAGTGCGAAATTGCCGGTGGCGATACAGTGGCATCGGACAATCTTATCCTAAGTCTTACCGCTATTGGTGAAGCGAAAAGGCCTTTCCTACGTTCTGGAGCTGTGCCTGGCGATTTATTGTACCTCTCAGGTTTTCCTGGACTCTCTACTGTAGGGCAACGTCTACTTGCGATGCGACGCAAATTAGATGGATTTTCCGATGCCATAGAGCGGCATTTACGGCCGGAACCTCGTGTAGACCTTGGTATTAAGCTTCGTGCTAAGGTTTCGGCATGTATGGACGTATCTGATGGTATTTCTACCGACGCTTGTCGTTTGGCTCGTTCAAGTGCTGTAAAACTCATAGTTGAACACACGCTCTTACCCAAACATCCTGACCTTATTAGTTACATTGAGCGCTTTGGGGAAAATTGGGATTCTTTGGTTCTCAACGGGGGAGAGGATTATGAATTGTTGTTTACCGCCAAGGCGTCTACCAAACTCCCTTCAGAGATGGCCTCGCTATCTATACATCGTATCGGGCGTATAGAGAAAGGTCATGGGGCGTTTCTCGAAATTAACGGAGAACTTAAACCCTTGCATCCTCGTGGTTGGGATCACTTTAGCGTTTAAGTTCGTTATAATCCATATCCTAGTCTAAGTTTAATCGTACCTGTAGTACAAAAGTCTTAACATCAAAGATTTATATGCAGAAACTGAATCAATAGAGCTGGAATAAAAACTTAGCTTAAGAAGGTTAGCCCTGTAATTTCTCTTACCTCTTTCATCGTCTCAGCAGCAATCTTGCGCGCCTTGCTTGTTCCCTCCTTGATAATGTCTTTAACCTTTTCAATCTCGGCTTTTAATTCCTTCTGGCGCTCCTGAATAGGTTTTAATAGGGTAAGGATGTTATCTATCAGGATTTTTTTGCAGTCTAGGCAGCCCCATGCTCCTGCCTGGCACTGTTTGGCGCAGTATTTTTGTTCGTCTTCAGATGAAAAAAGCTTATGCCATGTGAAGATATTGCATATATCAGGGTTGCCGGGGTCGGTTTTTCGCACTCGTGCCGGATCTGTTACACCCTCACGATTTATTTTGCGTCTAAGTTCATCAGGTTCGTCATCCAAATAAATACAGTTGCCGATACTTTTACTCATTCTACGTTTGCCGTCAAGCCCCATTACCCGGGCGCCTTTTCCTTTGCTTATTAGTTCTTTGGGTTCGCTAAAGTAGTTACCGAATCTATTATTGAAAGAACGAACAATTTCGCGTGTCAATTCAAGGTGTGGACGTTGGTCTTCACCGACCGGTACAGCTACTGATTTATAAAGCAAGATGTCTGCAGCCATTAATATTGGATAATTAAACAGGCCCATATTGACGTTATCTGGTTGATTTTTAGCTTTTTCTTTGAATGTTGGTACGCGCTGAATCCAGGGGAGAGGAGTAACGGTTGAAAGAATCCATGCCAGTTCGGTGTGTTCCTGCACACCTGATTGAACCATGATAGTGGCCTTTTCAGGGTTAAGTCCGCAGGCTAGATAGTTTATTGCGGCATTGATGACACGTTCCGGCATATCTTCCTTTTTATATTCCTGAGTCATGGCGTGCAGGTCAACGATACCGTAAATAGTTTCGTATTCGTCTTGCAAAGGCAGAAACTGTTTTATTGCTCCCAAGTAGTTGCCGATATGCAAACGTCCTGAGGGTTGGATCCCTGAAAATATTCTACCTTTAGGCAAGTTAGCCTCCTTTGACTTTTGTAAGAGCGTATTTTTCAAGAACTTCCAGAGCTTTAAGGGTATCTGCTTCATTCGTATGACCCATATGACCTATTCTTATGAGATGTCCTTTGAGTTCTTGTTGGCCGTTGGCAAATAATATTCCTTCCTTTTCTTTAATCTCTGTTATAATTTCAGTTGAATCAACTCCGTCAGGCATTTTAATTACGCTTAAGGCGTTAGACGGGGTAGTAGGCATGAAGGAAAATCCCATTTCTAAGGCTTTATTGCGAAATATTCCAGCCCATTTGGCATGTTCCGCCCATACCTGTTCAATGCCTTTTTCAGTTATCATGGATAATGATTTAGCCATAGACATCATAACAGTGATGGCTGGAGTCCAGGGAGTAAAATTCTTGAGCCTGAACTTTTCGGCAATTTGCATGTTAAAATAGTATTTAGGGAGCCTGGAATGTGAAACCGCTTCCCATGCCCGATTATTCATGGCAACTATAGACAGGCCTGGAGGTGCGCCAATAGCTTTTTGTGCGCCGCCTATAACTGTATCAACCTTCCACTCATCCATACGTAATTCATCGGCAACCAATCCGGCAATTGAATCTAGTACGAAAAGCCTATCTCGACTACGTACAATATCACCAATGGCTTTAACATCGTTAATTGCACCTGTTGAAGTTTCTGTGAAAGTGGTGAGTACCGCTTTTATTGTTGGATGAGTCTTCAAGCGTTCTTCAATCATTGAAGGGTCGGCAGATTCGCCCATTTCAAATCTTAAATAGTGAACTTTTAGATGATATGCATCTGCAATCTCGCGCCAGCGTTGACCGAATTTACCTATTGAAGTGATAAGTACTTCATCGCCTTCAGAAAACAAGTTGGCGATAGAAGCTTCCATGCCGCCGGTTCCTGAGGATGTGAAAAAGAATATTCTGGAATTAGGAGAAAACAGAATATTTTTCATATCCTGAGCGGCTTTTCCTACAATATTGGCAAAGGATTTATCTCTATGATATGGAAAAGTTTTGCCTCCTTCGGCAAGTACTTCAGGGTCAACTTCTACAGGACCTGGAGCAAAAATGCGATAATCACTCACTTTAGAGCCTCCTTAGAGCGTTTGATAGCGCAAAATTCACCGCACATTGTGCATACGTCTCCCTCTTCCTTGGGATAGGCGCCGAACTTTCTTTCTGCTTCTAGTGGATCAATAGTTGCAGCAATCATTTCTTTCCATTTGAAGTCTTCCCTCAATCTTGAAACCTTTTTATCCCATGCAGTGGCTTTTTGAGGATATTTGGCAATATCTGCTGCATGGGCGGCAATTCGTGATACTATAGTTCCTGCCCTTACGTCTGCAACATCAGGTAAGCCAAGATGTTCTGATGGCGTTACATAGCATAAGAAATCAGCTCCGTACATACCGGCTATTGCTCCGCCTATAGCTGATACTATGTGGTCGTATCCTGGAGCGACATCGGTTACCAAAGGTCCAAGCACGTAGAATGGAGCGCCATGACATATCTCTTTTTGAAGTTTCATGTTCATCTCAATTTGATTGATAGGCATATGTCCAGGACCTTCAACCATAGCTTGCACTCCAAGCTCTCTTGCCCTGTCTATCTGTTCTCCAATAATCAGGAGTTCCTGAATTTGTGGTCTGTCCGAGGCGTCGGCAAGGGCGCCGGGTCTGAGGCCGTCTCCAAGACTTAGGCAAGCTCCATATTCTGCCACAAGTTCTAAAAGCCTATCAAAGTGTTCGGCAAAGGGATTCTCTTTCTTGTTGCGAAGCATCCATTCGACCATCATGGCTCCACCACGACTTACTATACCTGCAAGTCTTTTCCAGCGCTTCAATCTTTCAACGCTTGTTTTGGTTAAGCCTGTATGTATTGTGAGAAAGTCAACACCGTCATCAAGATGTTTTTTTACACCATTGAAGATTTCGTCAACGGTTAAATCCAGAAACGACTTTCCCAATTTTGGAGAATCACATGCCGCTTGATAAATTGGAACCGTACCTATTGGAACAGGTGAGGCATCAATTATAATTTTTCTAACTTCATCAATGTCGCCACCGGTGGATAAATCCATTACAGTATCGGCTCCGGCGGAACATGCGGCCTTAAGTTTGGCCAATTCGTTGTCAATATCCGCTATCGACGGAGAGGTGCCGATATTGGCGTTTACCTTGGTTCGTAATCCTGTTCCTACTCCCATAGGTTCTATGTCTTTTGGCCTTTTCAGGTTGTACGGGATTACTATAGTTCCTTTATCTAATCCATTACGGATGAATTCCTCGGTAACACCTTCGGTATGGGCAACTTTCTTAATTAATACATCGTTTGTAAGCATAATGGGTATTATAGACTTAGCTATGATGATGTCAATCTATCCTTGATAGTAGAAAGCCTGAGGAATTCAGGGGAGGTAAGTTTAGATGTACAAATTGCAATAAAGTTACAGTACGATTAGCAATTGAGATATTGAATAATCCACGGGGTGTTACGGAGTGTTGATGAGAACTTCTTAAGTCAAGCCTTGTAGTACTGGCAACTAAAGTGGAGGCAGAGTATTGACAAGCCTTCTCTTGGTGTTACAATTTAGCATGTCTATGATACTTGACGGGAAAAAAGTTGCGCGCCAAAAGCGTGCTTTGCTTGCCGAACGTGTTCAAACTTTAGTTGCTAAAGGAATTATTCCTAAATTGGCATTCTTGACTGCAGGTGCTGATGAAGCATCTCTTTCTTATCAGCATTCGCAAGCTAGAATTTGTGCTAAACTGGGGATAGCGACTCAATCAATTAATCTTGCTGCTGATGTAACGGAAGAGGAAGTCTACAACGCTGTAATACAGCTTAATGCAGATGTTGATGTTCACGGAATAATAGTGGCAATACCTTTACCTAAGGTTGTTGATGAAGAACGCATTTTGACTGCAATTGATCCTCAGAAAGACGTAGATTGTCTTTCCCCAATAAATCGAGGAAGGTTGGCTTTTGATAACTCTGAATTCCTTCCGGCTACTCCTGCAGGTATTATTAATCTTTTGCATAATTATGAAATAGAACTTGAGGCTAGGCACGTTGTTATAATCGGGCGCGGTAAGGCGGTGGGGTGGCCTTTGGCTCAGATTCTTATACAAAAAACAAAGAAGGGAAATGCTACGGTAACCATTTGTCATTCCCGCTCGGGTGATTTAACCCGCTATACCAAACAAGCTGATATTTTGGTTGCCGCTGTTGGAAGGGCAAGGTTTGTGGGGCAGGAATTTATTCACTCCAATCAAATTGTGATAGATGCAGGTATAAACGCTGTGGAAACATCTGCTGGATGGAGTATGGTTGGGGATGTTGACTTTGAAGCTGTTTCGACTAAAGTTAAAGCTATTACGCCGGTTCCGGGTGGGGTTGGTCCCATGACAGTTGCCGCCTTATTGGAAAATGTTGTTATTGCGGCAGAAAGGAGGTCTAAATAGCAATTTTCTTGTAGGTGTATGAGGTTTTTATATGTCTAAAGTGAGCGGTGAAGGAGGTAAAATGGATATAGTCGCCTTGCTTGGAGAAAAACGTCAAGTCATTGAGGCGGCGCTTTTGCGTTATTTGCCTGATGATGAACATATCTTGACTCAAGCTATGCGCTATAGTTTGTTCGCCGGAGGTAAGAGGTTGCGTCCAATTCTCGCCTTGCTTTCTTATGAGGCTGTAGGAGGCGGAGATATTGATATAGTGCTTCCTGTTGCTTGCGCCTTGGAGTTAGTTCATACATTTACTTTAATTCACGATGATCTACCGGCTATGGATGATGACGATTTTCGTAGAGGTAAGCTTTCAAATCATAAAAAATTTAGCGAAGGTATGGCTATTTTAGCAGGGGATGCATTGATGATTGATGGGTTAGGATTGGTAATTCGTTCTAAAGCTAATCCCGTATTACTCAATAAAACTATAGCTGGGTTTACCCGTGTTCTAGGTCTTTCAGGTGTTTCAAAAGGTCAGGTTGACGATTTATACGGTCGTGATAAAAATGCAAAGTTCCTTCGTCATATTCATCTTAGAAAAACAGCTCTCTACATCGCTTTTTCCATTTGGGTAGGCGCCCTTTTGGCTGGCGGGAATGATGACACGCTTGTCCATCTTTTTAAGGCTGGAGTATGTGCAGGTATGGGATTTCAGATTCGTGATGATGTTTTGGATCTTATTAGTTCTAAAGAAGAGTTGGGTAAAACCCCAGGTAAAGATAATAATGATGATAAATTGACTTATCCTGCACTCTATGGTTTAGAGAGGTCAAAGAAGATGGCGAATTCCTATATCAACCGGGCAAAAAGGATTTTCAAAGGCCTTGGAGCCAGTTGGTTACCGCTTATTGAATTAACGAATTATTTAGTTGAGAGGGTGAAATGAGTTTTCTTGATAAAATAGATTCTCCAACTGATTTAAGAAAGTTACAACTCAACGAGCTTAAAGCGCTTGCCGGAGAACTCAAACAGAGGATTCTTGAAGTTACCAGTAAAAATGGTGGGCACGTTGCTCCAAATTTAGGAACAATTGAATTAACAATAGCACTTCATTATGTCTTCAGCACTCCTAACGATAAAATAATTTGGGATGTGGGGCATCAATGTTATTCTCATAAGCTTCTTACTGGTAGGCGTAATAGATTTCATACTTTGCGTAAGTATAAAGGAATAAGCGGGTTTCCTAAACGTGAAGAGAGTGTTTATGATGTATTTGGTACAGGTCATGCAGGAACTTCTCTTTCTGCAGCTTTTGGTTTAGCTAAAGCCCGCGATCTGAAGAATGAAAACTTTAATGTAATAGCTGTAATCGGTGATGGGTCGGCAATTTCAGGTATGGCCTTAGAAGCTTTTAACCACATAGGTGATTCGCAGTCGAATCTAATAGTAATACTTAACGATAATGCTATGTCTATTGGTCGCAGTACCGGCGCTTTATCAAATTACCTTAGCGCCATTACTGCTCGTTTTACCGCTACTGGATTTTATCAACGTTTGCGTCAAGGCACGTGGAGATTGTTTGGAAAGATTTTTCGTAAGACCAGTTCTTTTTGGCGCGGATGGGCTAGTCGTTGGGAACGTGGTATCAAGAGTATTCTTACTCCAGGTGGCTATTTTGAAGATATGGGTTTTCATTACTTTGGGCCTTTGGATGGTCATAATCTAAAAACGCTAATTTCGTTTTTCAAACGTCTCAGAAAGGTTCAAGGGCCATTACTTGTGCATGTACATACTCAAAAAGGGCATGGATTTAAAGGGGCGACCGATGATCCTGAGCGTTTTCACGGTATAGGTCCCTTCGATTTGGAAACATGCGCTATCTCCTCTTGTGCAAAAGAAAGCTATTCTCAGGTTTTCGGTGCAGCGCTTCTTGAATTTGCCGAGAAAGATAAAGCTGTTGTAACTATCACTGCAGGGATGACTTTGGGAACCGGATTGACGGAATTTAAGAAAAGATTCCCCAAGAGATTTTTTGATTTTGGAATTACCGAGGAACATTGCGTTACATTTGCAGCCGGACTCACTCTGGAAGGTATGAAACCGGTTTTTGCAGTTTACTCCACTTTTCTGCAACGCGCTTTCGACCAGTTAATTCATGATGTAGCTTTGCAGAAACTACCGGTTATTTTTGCCATTGATAGGGCGGGTATTGTTGGTGCTGATGGTCCTACTCATCACGGTGTATTCGATTTAGGCTATCTTAGAATGATTCCTAATTTGGTAGTAGCCGCCCCAAAGGATGAAGCCGAACTTCGAGATATTTTGTATACAGCGCTTCAGTATAACAATGGCCCTTTTGCTTTCCGTTTTCCGCGAGGTAGTGTGGAAGGTGTTAAGATATCTGCTAAACCGTCTTTATTGCCGATAGGTTCGTGGGAAATTATCAATAAAGGGAAGAGAATAGCTATTCTTGGAACAGGCAGTGGTGTCAGGATTGCTAAAGGAGCTTTGATGTTGCTTGGGAGGAAAAATCCTACTGTCGTCAACGCACGTTTTATTAAGCCTATGGATGACAAATTGTTATTGCAAATAGCCAAATCACATAAGGTTATAGTTACAGTGGAAGAAAACTATCTTGCCGGCGGTTTTGGTTCAGCTGTTATGGAAAAATTGGAATCTTTGGGTATACAAAAGCAAGTGGTTAGAATAGGTCTTGAAGATAAGTTTATTGAACATGGGGCTGCGGATAAACTTTTAGAGCTATCTGGTTTGAGTGCTGTGAATCTTGCAAAAGTTGTTGCATCTTTATGGCTGGCAAAAAAATAAAGAAAGCGGAAGGGATTAAATGAGTGCATTTCTAGTTCTGCTTTTTATTAGTCAATGGGGTATTTCCGATAATTCTAATTATGGGAAACATACTGTGGAAAATGTCGATTACGATGCTGGCTTAGTTTATTATGAAGAGTGGGTTGATTCAGTTTATCTTGGTTTGTTGGATGTTAAAACGGTAGAGGAATATTTTGCTGAGTCTGAAAAAAAACTAGCTTTTGAAGGTTTCAGAACTGAATTAAGAAACAAGAGTAATAAAAGGGAAGCAGAAGGTGTAGGAGGATTCATTCCCGATATCAAAATTCAAATGGGGAAAGAAAAAACTGAAATTAGAATTAGCGGCCAGGATAGAATTACTTTAGGTGGTTCTAATTCCGTCTATCCCAATAAAACTAACGTTGATAACAAAACAACTGCTTCCGGTTTGGGTATTAACTTGAAGCAGGATCTTGATGTTAAAGTAAACGGTATTATTGCGCGGAAAACCAAAGTTGAGATTAACCATAAGTCAGGGGGAAACGAATTATTCGATAATAACAAAGTGAAGCTTTCTTATACTGGTGATGATGATGAAATTGTAAAAAAAATTGAAGCAGGTGATGTTTCTTTAAATCTTGGATCAAATACTCAACAATTGCCTGCTCATCAAGGTTTGTTTGGAATAAATGGTCAGGTTAAACTGGGACCTGTAGATATTTATGCAGTTGCTTCGCGTGAAGAAACTAAATCAAATAGCGGAGAGTTCAAAGGTTCTTCGCAAACTATAAGTGGTGAAATATACGACAGGAGTTATGTCGCCAGAAAGTATTTCTTTGTATTTTATGAAGATTTACGAAAAGCGAATCAGAATCTTTCTCCCCAATCACATGCTACAGATTCTCTCCTTAATCATTTTGTGCTATATGCTGATAATTTGTCAAGGAGAGGTGGAGATGGTCGTAAATATTGGGTTGGAAATGCCTGGATTGATCCGAGCGATACTACCAATGATACAGAAGCTGAGCGAGGAAAGAAATTTGTAGAGCTGGAAAGAGGTAAGGATTATGAATTAGTTCCCTATAATGAAAAAGGAGTTGGTTGGGTTGTAGAACTATCTAACGCTTTGCCTAATAATAGTGTACTTGCGGTAGCTTGTACAACTCTAACCGATACTTTCGGTTGGTATTATGATTCAGACGGAGATAGTCTTTTAGGCGTTAATGATACTTTGAACCTTCTTTTGATTTGGCCACAAGACCCAAGTCCCTCAAGTCCTTTTTGGAATAATATGCGTAGGAACCATTACAAATTGTCCGGTTCGGGTGAAATGATAAATTTAAGAATAGATATCATCAAAGAAGAAAATGGAAGTAATAAAAATCCAAAAACTAATGAACGGTATGCATATACTTTGGGGTTAACGCTTAAAAATAATAATACTTACACTTTACTAGAAAAAACTCATGAAAAACGCTTAAAAGAAATAATATTTGATGATCTTAATCCATTTTTAGCTCAAAACTTAGACGTTAACGCGGCAGATTCGACAAAACTTGAAAAAATATATAAAGATCGTTATCAGGGAAGTAGCTCGGGTGGAGTTTTTAAGATACGCTATAGTTTTGAAACCATAGCTAAGAATATCAAGTTAGGTATTTTCGCTGTAAAGAATTCCGAACAGGTATGGGTAGATGGAATTAAACTCAAAAAAAGTGATGGTGAATATACGGTTGATTACGAAAGCGGTATATTAACTATTCTTAAGGACCTTAATCCAAACAGTAAAATTAAAGTAACATGGGAAGAGAAGCAGATATTCGCCCTTGATCAGAAATCGTTACTTGGCTTGAGGGCTGAATCTGAACTTACCGATGGTGTAACTATGGGAGGTAGTATATTATATCGGAATGAGGCTTACTCATCAGATATAAGGCCTGTTTTGGGGTTGGAACCCTTTTCTCGTGCATTGGGGCAAATGGATTTATCAGTTAAAGAGGAGCTGAATTTTCTTACGAAAGCGGTTGATAAAATACCTCTTGTGTCCACAGAAACCAAGTCAAGTATGAATATTGGCTTAAATGCCGCCATGTCTATGCCTAATCCCAATACTCACAGATCTGCCTCTGTGTGGATAGAAGACTTTGAAGGCGTAAAACAAGCAAATTCTGTTAATGTAATATTGCCTTTATCATGGTACCAAACAAGTACTCCTATTGATTCCATTGGTTCAGATTCCGTTTTGTATAAAATGGATACCGCGTATTATTCGCGGAGACGTCCTTTATGGACAACACGTGAGATTCTTGATGTTCAGAGTGAATTGCACGGTAATCCCACTTTAACCGGTAAACCGGAAACAGGTACGGTTATGAAGATAGATTGGAGGCCTGAGAGTAATCAATATTGGACAGGTATTATTGGTTCGAATTATCCAGGTTTACCCCTAGATATTAGCAAGGCGGAAAATTTAGAAGTAATTATGCGAACAAATGGCGCATCGGGTAAAATACATTTCGATTTTGGTTCAAATATGGATGAAGATCAACTTCGTTTGAATAAATCTGGTGAAATTGCAGGTTTGGGGGAAAATAACGACGAAGATATAAACGGTAATGACAACTTCATTAATTCAAGTGGTGACGATAACGAAGATATTGGTTTGGATGAAATTCCGGGAACTGATGCAGATAATATTACCGGAGATGACGGCAATGACGATTCTCAAACAGATAAAAATAAGAATAACTATAATCCTAACGGTACTGAAGGTAATGGCAAATGGGATGGAGAAGATCTTGATAGAGACGGTTTCAATACTACAAAAAACGATTATTCCAGTCTTGTTTTTGATTTAAGCGATTCTGAATTTATTCGGCAATACGTGGATTCCCTGGGGGGAACGAATGGTTGGATAAGATTAAGTATTCCCCTTGCAAATGACAGTTTATTTAAGAATTTTGGCGAAAATAATATGTATGCGGTGGATTTATTCAGAATTTGGTTTGATAACATGGCAAGTAATATGGATATTGAGATTTATTCATGGTCTTTTGTGGGAAATAAATGGGAGGAACGAGATTTATATACCCTTGATACCCTTAATCCAGTAGATTCATTAACAGAAGCGGTTTATATTGACGTTGTAGGAACAGAAACAGATGAAAATTATAAAGCTCCTTTTCCATTAAATGCCGCTCAAAACGAACAGGATAATTCCATACGTTTGGTCTATAAGAACCTTGCTAATAACCATGCGGCAAAGGTAACCAGGTGGGACGCCAGTCCCGATGACTTCAGGGGATACAAAAGGCTTAAGTTATACGTTCATAATGATAAGAATGATCCTTTATTCTATTTCAGAATGGGTTCTGGGGCATCATCGTATTACGAAGTACGTAATAACATTTCCAAAGGAAGACATTTGGATAATGGATGGACTGAATTCACAATTGAACTGGATAATTTGGTTAAATTGAAGAACGCCAAATATGATACACTAACTAAGGACTATGCCTATATTGCCGCAAATGACGATTCAACCTTACTTGTGAGAGGGGCGCCTACCTTTGCCTCTGTAAAATATTTTGAACTGGGTGTAATAAATAAAAGCGGAGGTACCTTCAGGGAAGGCGAAATATGGTTCAACGACATAAGGCTTAACGAACCGTATAAAAATATAGGGAGTCAATTTTCTATAAGCAGTGGGCTTAACTTTGCAGATCTTGCTACAGTAAGGGCCAACTACAGTAGAGATGAAGGTAGCTTTACTAATCTTGTTGCAAAGAATACTACTCCACTTGTTGATTATAATACTAATTTTGCAAGTAATGCGACGTTTAATCTTCATAAATTTGCACTTGATAAAATAGGTTTCAGTATTCCTGTTATTATGAATTATTCTTATGGAACGTCTTTACCTCGTTATGATGTCAAGCAGACAGACTATGTTCTGCTTGCGAAAGACGAACAAATGAAAAAACAGTCAATAAATGAAAGCAAAGGTGTTTCATTTTCTGTTACTCACTCTCAGTCTAAGAATAAATTACTTAAATATACCTTAGATGCTTTAAGAGGTTCGATATCGTATAGTTGGTCAGATGCCTTACAGAATTCAGGATTAGACAGCACTAGTTCCTTAAATCGCACTTACGGTCTTTCGTATGCGGCTACTCCTGATTTTTCATTCAAAGTCGGGAAAACTAAAATAAGCTATGCTCCCAAAGACTTAAATTTAAGTGCAAAATATAATAATGCGATAAATCCGACTTGGAGTCGTGACTCGTTAAATATTAAATTTAATTCTGATTCAACCACGATGAGAAACAGCAATGCGGGGTTAACTTTAGAGGCGTCAACATCCTATGATCCTGTAAAATATATTCCCCTAACGGCTAAATTTATAGAAACTAGAGCTGTTAAATCAGATAGCCTAAAACCTGCTACTATAACAGATTTCTTTAACGATCCTTCAATAAAGAACTTCTATTATAGAAAAGTGTCTTTATCAGCTGGTCTAAAGTATTTTAATTTTGGTTCATTTGGTAATCCTGTTGTGAACTTGAGTTCAACTTTTAAGCAAAACCAAGATCAGAATATAAGTGTTTCAAACCATCCAGATTCTATATATGCTAATCTTAATAATGCAGCTATCGTATCGCTAAAATGGGTGGGCTTTAATCCGTCCGGAATTTTCAGTAAACAAAAAACCGCTTTACAGAAAGATTTGGATGCCAGAAAAGAGGAAGTAAGGGCAATACTACAAGCGGAAGATAGCGTTTCTTTGGTTGATTCGCTTTCCCGTATTCCAATTGCGGATACATTGCTTGCAGATTCCATGTCAGCAGATACTGTTTCCACGGATACTTCCTTATTAGATACGATATCTGTAGATAGTTCATTAACCGATAGTCTAATATTGAATTCCCAAATTTCTGATTTTGACACTTTGTTGATATCTGATACTTTACAAGTAGATAGTTTTACTGCAGATACATCTTCTATAGATACACTCGCGCAACAAGATAGCTTGCTTCAGAATAAAGATAGTTTAATGATTGCTCTTGATCCGCAGGTACGTTTTTACGAGGAAAGAATCAAAGCCTTAGATACGTGGAAAACGGTTACCAAATTCCTTTTACCAATTACAGTAGGTGTTAATTTTAGCAGAAACTCCAGCTATAATTACTATCGTAATTTTGATTGGGGTGATAACTGGCGCTATATAATAGGAATAACCGATACCCTTAGTTCAGATACTCAGTTTATAGGTAATACATCAAATAATATAACGCATAACGATAAAATAGGGGGCGATATAAGTACAGGACTCAATATTGAATCAATAGATATAAGAACTTCTGCTAGATATTCTCAAGAGAGAAAATTGTTTTCTAGCAACACTTATAGTAATAACTATACTCCGTTACAGATTACTGTATCGTATTCAAAACTTGGGGATGCTCTAAAGGAAATTGCAACTTCTTCAAATCTTACCTCCAGTTTTTCCTACGTTATAGCAGAAAAAGGTAGACTAAAGCTCGATACAATACAAAAAGTATTTATACCGGATACTACAAATACAAATATTAGTAAAAATTTACGCTTTAGTCCTTTACTTTCGTGGAGTACTCAATGGAAGAATAAAATAAGTACTAATTTATCAGTGAACTATTCTTTGGGCGACAATTATATATTCTCTTCGGGTCAAATGCCGGATACTTTAATTACTAAAACAACTGAAGGGCTTGCAAGTATTAGTTATACTTTTAACAAACCTTCTGGATTTAAGTTGGGGTTTTTGAAACATCTTAAGTTTAAAAATGATATTACTTTAGATGGAACCCTATCTTATAAGAAAACAGAATTTCACTCTACGATTGAATATAGGAAAGATACTACGAAATATAAACCCAAAATAACAACAGAAACTAAATTTAATGCCGGACTTAAATATACTTTTTCAGATGCCTTTGATGGTGGTGCTACATTTAATATTGGTGAATTTAATGATTCACGGAGTGAAAAAAGTAATCGTGTTGACCTTGGGCTTGATATCTTTGTGGTGTTTAAGTTTTGATGGAAATACAGAAATTGTCAAAAGAAAGTGTTGCTTTATTGAGTCTAGCTTTTCTATTGTTAATAGGGGTAGTTCTTGGATTTGTTCGCCATGCTAAAAAAGGTGATATCCAGCTTCAGGAAGTTCAAGTTGCTCCCCTACGTTTGAATATTAATCAAGCAAGTGTTAAAGAATTAACCAGATTGCCTGGAATAGGAGAAGGTTTGGCAGAGCGTATTATAAAATATAGAGAAAGTCACGGTGATTTCTTGCATCCGGAAAGTTTGCTTTCGGTACCGGGTATAGGAAAAGGCAAATATTCAGAAATAAAACCATATCTGGAGGTTCCTTAATGCCAAGGGTAATGGCTATCGATTTGGGTAAGAAACGAGTAGGTGTGGCCTTTTCCGATGAAACGGCTTTTTTATGTGTTGACGCATTTGCTTTTATCATAAGGGATGATAGTGATTTTATGAAACAGATTGCTAAAATTATTTCCGAACGTGAAGTTGCAGAAATTGTAGTAGGCTACCCACTTAACCTGAAGTCGGAGCGTACGGAAACCACTCGCTGGGCGGAAAGAATATACACGCTGCTTAAAGAACGCTATCATTTTCCTGTAAATCTTCTTGATGAACGTATGACAACCGCGCTTGCCGAACGCTTCGTTCCTCTTAAAGAAAAAAAGAAAGATAAATCAAAAATTGACGCCGTGGCGGCTTCGCTTTTACTTGCAGATTACCTTAGAACACGTACAATTGATTAGTATATGATTAAATTATTGAGATTGACTCTATTGTTAATTGCATTCCCGCTTTCTTGCTTTATTGCCTGCAAGGGTAAGGTTCAACAAAAAAACATAAAAGATTTGTATTTTGAAGTGCATCATGGCGAAACAACATCCCTGATTGCTTCTCGCCTAAAAGAACAAAATGTCATAGATAATCCAGCTAAATTTAAGTTTAAGGCGAAACTTAAGGGGCTTGATACTAGCCTGCAAGCTGGATTATACTTGCTTCATACCTATATGGATGAGGATTCAGTATTAATGGTTCTTGCATCAGGTTCGGTTGCTACAATAAGTGTAACTATACCTGAAGGTTTAAGGCTTGAGCAGATAGCTGAGAAATTGGCTTTTGCAGGAGTGGTGAATAAAGACAGTTTTCTTGCAATATGCAAAGATAGAAAATTACTTGATGAGTATCATATTCCCTTTCCATCCTTTGAGGGAATTCTTTTTCCAGATACCTATAAGATGCCTGTAGTTATTTCCGAAGAGCAGGTAGTAAGGCTTATGGTAATGCGATTTTTTAAGCTCGCAGAGCCATATATGCGACATATGTCTCTAGATACTTTAGTCATAATGGCTTCAATTGTAGAAAGAGAAGCATATCTTGATGAAGAACGTCCAGTTATTGCGTCAGTGTTTTTCAATAGACTTAAAAGAAAAATGGCTTTTGAAAGTTGCGCTACAGTGGAATACGCTTTGCCTGAGCATAAAGAACGCTTGACTTATGCTGATTTACGAATAGGCTCACCATACAATACGTATTTACACACCGGATTGCCACCCGGGCCCATTTGCTCACCGGGTAAAGCATCGCTTGAAGCAGTGGCAAATCCTGAAGAGACAAATTATCTATTTTTTGTTTCCAAAGGTGACGGTTCCCACTATTTCAGCGAAACGGTTCAAGAGCATGAACGCATGAAAAAAATTATAAACAATCATAAGTGATTGTTTTCGGTCGTTAAAATAAAACTGTAAACTAACAATAGGTGCTATGATTAATCTGATGATTAATATAAAGAAAGGAGCCTGAATGGGTAAGAGGATCCTTGCAATTAATCCGGGAGGAGGTTCAACCAAGGTGGCTCTTTACGAGGATGACAAGGAACTCTATCGTGATAAAATTCGTCATCCTGCCGAAGATATGCTTGGCTTTAAGTCAACATTGGAACAGCTTGACTATAGACGAGATGCAATTGCTAAACTTTTAGATAGTTGGAATGAGACAACTAACGGACTTGCCGCAGTTGTAGGAAGAGGTGGCCCTTTTAAGCCGCTAATTTCAGGAACTTATAAGGTAAATCAGACAATGCTTGCCGACATTCGTGAAGGTAGGGTTGCAGCCGAGCATCCTTCCAATTTAGGAGCGTTGTTAGCTAATGAAATAGCGTTACCTGTAGGGATTCCGGCTTTTATTGTAGACCCTGTTTCCGTTGATGAATTTACTGAAGAAAGTCGTATTTCTGGATTGCCGGAAATTAAACGTCGTTCTCTATCACACGCTCTTAACACTAAGATGGTAGGGCGCAAGGCTGCATCTAAGATGGGTAAAAAATATGAAGAACTTAATTTAGTTATTGCACATCTTGGAACTGGTATATCTATTGGCGCTCACAGAAGGGGACGCCAAATTGATGTAAACAATGCCAACGACGGTGGGCCTTTTTCTCCTCAGCGTACCGGTTATCTGCCTGTTACGCAACTTATTAAGTTATGTTTTTCAGGTAAGTATGACGAAGAGACTCTTCGCAAGAAGGTAACCAAGGAAGGCGGTCTTCTAGCATATTTAGGTTCAGACGATATTAGTCCGCTTTACCGTGAGGCAGAGGCAGGCGATGAAAAGGTCGCTCTGGTTCTACGAGCTATGGTTCAGCAAATTGCTAAAGAAATTGCCGCTCAGTCGGCCGTACTTGACGGAAAACTTGACGCCATATGTTTGACCGGAGGTATGGCTTATGAACCGGCGTTGATTGAAGATATCAAGAAAAAGATAAGCTTTATAACAACTCAAATACTAGTATTTCCCGGAGAGGACGAATTAGAAGCGCTTGCTTTAGGTGCGCTTCGTGTTCTTACCGGAGAAGCGGAGGCAATGGTTTATGAGTAAGCAGATAAAAAAATTCTTATCGGGTGATGAAGCGGTTGCTCAGGGAGCGTGGGAGGCTGGCTGTCATGTTGCGGCTGCCTACCCGGGTACTCCCTCAACCGAAATCCTTGAAGCTTTTGTAACCTATCCTGATATTTATTGCGAATGGTCTACCAATGAAAAGGTTGCCTACGAAGTTGCGCTAGGCGCTTCCATGGCAGGCGCTCGCGCTCTCTATACTTCTAAGCATGTTGGGCTTAACGTTGCGGCTGATCCTTTCTTTTCCTCAGCCTATATAGGTTCTCACGGTGGTTTGGTTGTAATTACGGCAGATGACCCTTCAATGCATTCATCGCAGAATGAACAGGATAATCGTTATTACGGTATTGCAGCTAAGGTTCCTGTGCTTTGTCCCTCAGACAGTCAAGAATGTAAGGACTTTACAAAACTTGCCTTTGATATTAGTGAACGTTTTAATATTCCGGTAATAGTACGTCTTACAACACGAACATCACATGCTAACGGTGTAGTTTTGTGCAATGAACGTCAAACGCTGCCGATAAAGGGTTACGAAAAGAAGATTGAAAAAAACCTTATTCTTCCGGTTTTTGCCCGTAAGTTGCATGCTTCACTTGAAGAGCGTATGCTGGCTCTTAGGGACTTTTCCGAGACTACCAATATTAATCAAATAAAGGAAGGCAAGGAAGCTGTAGGAGTTATTTCAGACGGTGTGGCCTATACTTATGCGAAGGAAGCCTATCCTGAGGCATGGCATCTTAAGCTTGGGATGAGTCACCCTCTTCCTGAAAAATTGGTTCGTGAACTGGCCTCAAAGGTTGGAAAGATATTTATAGTTGAAGAGAACGATCCCATAATAGAAACAGCTGTTAAGGCTATGGGTATAGATTGTATTGGTAAGGAGAAGGTTCCTCGCGTATTAGAGCTTAACCCGGACAAGCTTCGTAACGCTTTTTTTGATAAAAAGATTCAGCAAGTTGATGTTGGAGATGTTCCTGGACGTCCTCCGGCGCTTTGTCCCGGTTGTACGCATCGTCCGGTTTTTTCAATTCTTGCTCATTTGAAGCCTATAATTACAGGTGATATTGGTTGCTATACCCTTGGCGCTTTTCCTCCTCTTAATGCGATGGATACCTGTGTTGATATGGGAGCATCAATTACCGTAGCCCATGGTATTCGTAAGGCCCTTGACAGAATTGACGATGAGAAACAGAAAGCCAAGAAGGTTGTTGCGGTAATTGGCGATTCAACCTTTTTCCATTCCGGTCTTACCGGTTTGGCAAACGTTGTCTATAATAACTCACCGATTACTGTAGTTATTATGGATAACCGTATTACTGCAATGACAGGTCATCAGCATCATCCGGGAACGGGAAAGACTCTGATGGGTGAAGTTGCGAATGAGGCTGATCCGGCTGAGATTGCCAAGGCTCTTGGGGTTAAGTTTGTCAAAGTAGTAGACCCATATGACTATGCTGCTACGAAGGAAGTGCTTACAGAAGCCATTAATCTTGATGAACCGGCGGTTGTTATAACCAAGCGTGCCTGTCCACTTTATGACCGCAGTCAGTGGAAGAAACCGTATTGGATTAACGAAGATGAATGCGTTGGTTGTAAAGTTTGCGTTCGTCTCGGCTGTCCTGCAATAAGCTTTAAGTCTAAAGAAAAGAAGGCCTACATAACTCCGGTTTTATGTACCGGTTGTTCTATTTGTGCACAGGTTTGTCCGAAAGGAGCGATTCATGCTGCAGAAGACAACTAATATTTTTGTCGCCGGTGTCGGCGGTCAGGGAATACTTAAATTTTCCAATCTATTATGCGAAGTGGCTATGAATGCCGGTCTTGATGTTAAGAAATCCGAAATTCATGGAATGGCTCAGCGTGGTGGTTCGGTAACAACTCACTTACGTTTTGGCGAAAAAGTATACTCTCCTTTAATAACTCAAGGAGGCGCCGATTTCCTTATAGCAATGGAACATTTAGAAGCGGTGCGCCATATAGCCTTTCTTAATCGTGAACACGGGCAGTTAATATACGATTCTTATGAAATTGCCCCGCCTGAAGTTTATACCGCTCAACGTGAATATCCGGCTGATGTTGAGGAACGCCTTGATAAGTTCGCTCCGAATAGAATCTCATTATCCGCGTTTAAGAATGCTATTGAGCTTAAGAATCCACGCGCTCAGAACATTATTATGTTAGGTGCGCTTTCAACATTTCTTGATTTTGAAGATGCTCAGTATGAAGAGGTTATAAAATCAGGATTCAAAGCAAAGTTCGTGGATTCAAATATCCAAGCGTTTTATTTGGGCAAGAACTTAGCTGCCAAATAAAGAGCGTTGAAATCTGCATATGATATTTTCGAGCCGTGAACGCTTGAGTAGTATAATATGCGAATATCAATAAGTCTTAAGATTGTATCCTCCTTCGTTGTGGGGGAGGATATCTCTTTCTCTATCTTTTGATGAATGGATTGAGCATTGACGGAAGATAAGATTCCTGAAGCACGTGAATTAATACTACATGCTAAGAAAATAATCGTGTTTACCGGTGCTGGTATTTCCAAAGAGTCAGGGGTTCCAACATTTCGTGAAGCCGGTGGGCTTTGGGATAAGTTCAAGGTTGAAGATTTTGCCACTCCTGAGGCTTTTTCCCGTAGACCAAGGGAAGTGTGGGAATGGTACCGATTCCGACGTAAATTGGCTAAGAAGGTGCAGCCCAATTCAGCCCATTACGCTTTGGCAAAACTTGAAACAACGCACAGCGACATACTTCTTTCTACTCAAAATATAGATAACTTGCATAGTAGAGCGGGTTCAAAGAATCTTGTGGAACTACACGGTAACATAATGCATTCTTATTGTCTTAAATGTGGTTATATGGCTGATGAATCTGAAAACGAATTACCAGGGGATATTCCGACTTGTCCCCATGAGAATTGCGATGGGCTTATGCGTCCAAACGTGGTGTGGTTTGGTGAACAGCTTATTCCTGAAGATTTGGAACGTTCTTTTCAATTTGCATCAGAATCTGACTGTTGCCTAGTTGTAGGAACTTCAGGACAGGTGTATCCTGCTGCTCAGATTCCATACCTTGCCAAACGCAACGGAGCGCGTATTATAGAAGTGAACACTGAACCGTCGGCAATAACCCCTATTGTGGATTATTTCCTGAAAGGGCAGGCCGGGGACTTGTTGCCAAGATTGGTGTAATTTATGTAAATGTACTTTAGGGAAACAAATAGGAGGAGATATGAAGTACACATACGGACCAGTTCCTTCCAGACGTTTGGGGCTATCTTTAGGGGTGGATATACTTCCATATAAAACCTGCACAATTGATTGTCTGTTTTGTCAGTTAGGTCGTACCAATAATATGACAATTAAACGCGTTTCCTTTTTTCCAAAAGAGGATATACTTGAAGAGGTACTTTCTGTAGCTAAAAGAGAGAATCCCGACTATATAACATTTTCAGGTTCAGGCGAACCGCCATTGAATAAGGATATCGGTTGGCTAATACGGGAAATTAAAAAAGAAGTTGAACCAAAGATAGTTGTGCTAACTAATTCATCACTTCTTTGGATGCCTGAAGTTCGTGAAGACCTTGCGGCAGCAGATATCGTTGTGCCTTCTTTAGATGCTGGCACTAATGAATGTTGGAAAAAAGTGAATCGTCCCCATCCCGATTTAAATTTCGATAAAATGATTGACAACCTGGTATTATTTTCAAATGAGTTCGCAGGTGAAATATGGGTTGAAGTTCTTTTGGTAAAAGGGGTAAATAATACAAAAGAAAATCTTGAAGCTGTTCGTGCGATTCTTTCACGGATGAAATATACAAAGGTTCAACTCAATACAGTGGTACGTCCACCTAGCGAGCAATCTGCAGCGGCCTTGTCACGTGAGGAAATGCAAGAAATAGCAAAACTGTTTCCTGAGAATACTGAAATAGTGGCTACATTTCAGAAACGAGGTAAGCATGTTTCAGCTCATGGAGACCAAGATAGAATTCTTGATGCAATTGCCCGCAGGCCTATGTCTGTTAAGCAGATAGAGCAGAGTCTTGGAATTCCAGCCGAACGCGCTGAGCTTGTGCTTGATGAGCTGATTGATGAAAAAAAGGTGAAAATTACCGTATACGAGAAGGAAACATTCTACGAAGTTATTCAACCTGAATAGGTACTAAAGAATACTTAAGAAATCAGGAGCTTAAAGTTATTTAATAGATTCCCAGGCGGGAATGCGTTTAGGCTTGACATAAAGTATTCTATAAGTAGAATTTTACGCTAAGCCTCTCAAAGGAGGGAGAATGTTTCTACTATACCTAGTTTTATTTAGTCAAGCTGATGCTGATTCAAGCGTATCTACCAAATTAAAATATGACCTTAAGTCTTTTCGTGTGCCAGAATCAGGTGCTATGCACTTATGGATTAATTTTGGTACGGGCTTTGAATTAGATGTAAATGTTCTAAAGGTAAGGGATACAATTCCTTATACTCCAGAGTTTGATAAACGTTTAAAAGAAAAAGGGAAAGGATACGGCAATTTTGGCAACTTGTGGATTAAAAATTCCGAACGTAGTGATTTGTATCTTAATATTTCTTCGCAACTTCTTTTTACCAAAAAAAACAAAGTAGAAGACAGATTAGAGAATACCTTAAAGCATAACTCTCACGAAGTTTATTCTAATGCTTGGAATTATTATATATCATGTAAAGAACGTTGGTTCTTTTATCCTTTTAAGGAAATATTCTTTTACGGCCTAAAAGGTAATTGTTCTGTTAATTTTAAGAATCTAAAAACTTACAACTGCGAGTCTTTTAGACAATTTTCTTTTCAAGGGATTAGGGAAAAAACAAGTTATGACAACGGTTTATACACAGGTTTCGATATGAGCTTAATGGTTGGGCTGGGGCGGATAAGACCATTGGAATATCCTTCAAGGGCTATTGTGATTGCAGAAGTATTAGAAGAGGAGGGGATTTGCGTTCCTGATTCAATGATGATAGCTGAATTAGCTGAGCTTTTTGCAAGACGTTTTGAATATCCTGTTAAATATAGGCATCCTGATTGGGAATTTTATGACGATATTGAAGAACTTTTAGAAAGCTATGGGGTAAAATCTAATGAGATAAGTATACGGACATGGATGCAGATTATTGAAAAGTCTCATGTATGGGATTTTAATCATTATACAAAAAAAGATGATATATTTGCAGCAAATCGTCCTTATGGACTTAGATTAGAGTTACAAACCTTGACTCTGGATATTAATGGTAGTTTGACAAAGAATAATTCATTTTACAAGTATCGGGCGAATACTATTAGACAAGATTATTATGATACTACTTTATTAAAAGCTTCAAAATACGGTATAGATTTCGGTCTGCAACCGGCAATTTTATCCTTGAGTGGTGGATATCCTATTTCTAATACTATACATTTTTACGGAAGCGCTTCTTTTTCTGTATCGCCATTTCGTTATTTGCTAACTAAAAAATGGGAAAAAACGACTTCACTTACAACAGAAATAATAAAAGATTCGATACGAATTAAGAACGACCTTAATCCTACAGCATATGGTTTCAGCTGTGATTTATTAATTAGGAAGTATATTACATATAATTTATCTGTGGATGTAGGTTATTGGGGTGGTTTTACAAAAAGTGTCATACGGCGTTACTATCGTAATGAAGAAAGCGAATGGTGGCATAATACAATTTCGATAAATGGGAAATATCATTTCTTGAACCGTTTTATATTTACAGCTTACTGTAAGTTGCGCGTTAGCTATCATGATATATACCGTGTACACTACCGAGATCGTAAGACATATTATAATGTTTATCCCTATATTGGGGCTGGAATTAATTACAGATTTTTCTAGGGCTTAGCTATATTCCAGTCGGCGTTGAAGAATCCGGTTTCAATAACTCCGCCCCAGCCTTTATTGGCTACATTTTTGCCCCAAATAATGTAATCCGGTAGGCCGGCGCCTGAGTACATAGTTGAGAAGTAGCCGGAACGTTTGAGTCCTTCGGGGCCTATACCTTCCCTTATAAGCACTTTTTTCTTTGGGTTCAAAGGGTTGTAAAATATGAATAAAGCGGCATCGGCTTCAGGGGGAAGGGCTTGTTTCCCTAAAAAGAAGTGGTTATTTTTTATACGGATAGGTAAATTGTCTTCAATTCCTGCAGTGATTAGGTTCTGCTTAGCGTTTCCCAGGAGGATAAGGTTGTATGAAGCAATCATTGCATTGGTAAGTTCTGTATCAGGGACAATTATAGTTCTGCCATTAGCTCTGTACCACCAGCCTTGAGCTTCATTTCGCGCCATTGCTAGAAGCCTATCTGTTGTTTTTGGATTGCTCACGGTTCCGTAGACTAATATGAAAGGTTCATAGTAGGCTCCTTTTATTGGAGGATGGGGGAGAGGGTAGTTGTCAGATTTTGCTATCTGCCAACCTGTGGCTTTTTCTTCAAATACAAGAGAATCTAGATTTGGCATTACCTTGAGCTGAGTATTATCAATTTCCACTTTGAGTTTTTTACCTATCTTTTTTCTCTCAAAGCGGATAGCAAAGCGGTCAATATTGCTTGTTTGGATGCGGAATTTGCCTTGTTTCTGCCAGCCTTCAATTACTGCATCTTTATATCTATCTTTAATAGACTGAATGTTTAGCCAATAGGCGCCGCTATTTTGGCTTAAGTCAGGGCTGCGGTAATAGATATGCTCAGGATATGGGTTACGGGTATGGCTTTGGAAAAAGTCCATTATAGCCTTAGTATTTACACAAGATACGCTGTCTTCGCTCCCTGGCGATTTCGGTTCGTTCCAACCATGTCCGCCACCTGGCCATTCATGGTAAATATAGTTATAACCTAATTGATTAAGCCGTTTGGCATAAAGACGTGCCTGAAAGGCCGGGACATTATCGTCAGCGCCGCCTTGATAGATGTAATAGGGGAGATTGAGAGCGTTTTCCAGACGAGCCAACTGATTATCACCTCTTAAAGCATGATTACGTATAGCTAATTGCCATGGCTCTGCATAAACAGCCGATTTTTGCCATGTCCACGGGAAGTATAAATCATGATTCGTCCATCCAGCCCCAGGTGCGGCACAGCTGAACAAGTCAGGGTAGGTAAGTCCTACGTGCCAAGTTCCATGACCGCCCATGGAATGTCCGGTTAGGCATACTTTATTTTTATCAATTTGTGGATATTTTCCCATAGTCAAGTTGTAGACTTCTAATGCGTCCAGTCGTCCCCAATCTTGCCAGTCAAATCCAAATTTGCGGCGATTAGTTGGCCCGACCATATAACACCAATCTTTGGCTTCATACTGCCCAAGATGCCATAATCCTTTTGAGCCTGCACCGTGAAGTGCGAATATCAATGAATATTTTTTATTAGCTTTGAAATTAGCCGGCTCCAAGACTGCGTAATATTGAACTGATGAATCAATTGCAGAAATAAAAGTTTGTTCATATGGATGTTCAGGTTTAACACAGTCTATTTTTAAGGTACAATTTACAATCTCTTTATCCCAGACTATTGATATAGGCAGCTCAATTTTATTATTTGCTATGGAATCTGCAATAAAAGAATGAAGATATTCGAATTCAAAGGGGGCTTTATAATAGCTCATAGGAGCAATTGGAGGAAGCTTAAATGTATCTTTTGTGAAGTCTCCGCCACCAACGATAAGTTTTGCATCGCGAATCCATTCTTGAGTTGTGTTCGATACAGGGATAGCTCCATATTTTAACCCTGAATTGTCTCTTCCGTATACAAAATCAGGTAAAGTAGCGTCGCCTCTAATTAACCTGAGATCATAATCAACAGGTATTAGCTTAAAGTAAACCCTATCGTCACCTGCTCCGCCAAGCCTTAGCCATATTTTGTTAATTCCTTTCTTAAGCATAACAGGTATTTGAAGATAGCCGTTTGCGTAAGAATCGCCGGCATAGCCTTGTTTGTTAATTGAAAAGCTGGTGCGTTTGGCTATAGCTAAAGCTCGACATTGTTTTGGTAGCTTAATTTCCGTATACGCGTAGCCAGAATTAAACAGACCAACAAGTCCATATCTTTTTTCCAAAAATTCCCAGTCCACATTTGGGTATGATGTTTCCAGCCAACCTGTGGAGTCTAGTTTAACTTTTTCCCAATGTACCCATGCGTTTGTTGCAAGTACGCTAAATAGGCTGTCGCCTTCTTTGGGGGTGTAGTTAGTATTATCCGGCAGATTCTGCCATCCGCCTTCGCGTACCCCTTGAAGGAATGGGCCTGCTACAAGATATTCCTGTGGAGATATAGTATCTTGTATTGAAGGAAGGGCTGAAAGTAAGCTTAAAACTAAAACCATTGCGATGTCTCCTTGATTTTTGAAATTCAGTTATTGCTCAAGTAAATAAAAAGGCCTTAAGCAAATTTATACTTAGAACATGTTCGTGTTCAAATTATAGGGATGCTATTCTTATGACACTAAAAGTCAAGTACAAAAGGTAAAAAAGCGTCTTCCGCCTTCCATTTTGCTTAAAAAAAGAAGTATTTTAATATAAAATATTTGACAAAAGTCTTACAATGTCTATAATTTAGCCAATGGGGTATACTGGTAGGTTCCTGGGAACCCCATGGTAAAAATAAACAAATAACTGGAGGAAAAGGTGAAAAGAATAATCACCCTAGGCGTCGTGCTGGCGCTTGTAGCTCCAGCATTACTGCTGGCGCAAACAGTCGATTATTACGGCTTTGATAATAGCACTAAAACCGAGCTTGTTTCCTGGATAGAAACAGCCATTGACAACGGAAGCGTTAGCTTTGACACTCAAGCTCATAAAGACGCTTACCTAGGTCTTATCAATGATCTCTATGCTGCTCGTAATGCCGCTGATTGGGATGAATGCATAGCTGTAGCAAATTCTTTGGCAGTAGCTTCAGGCAACATTGTCGGTAATAATAGCGCACTAGCTGCCTCAATTTGTGAATGCGTTGCAGCCATTTATTCTATTTCAGATACTATATTAATCCCTACTAAAGATGTTCTCTCAATCAAGGAAGCAACTAGTACTGGTAATCCTAATGGTGTAGTTATGGAAGCTGACGAAAGAACAAAAGTTCATGCAAGCAAGACAGTTATAATTAAAACGTCTGACGGTACTGAAATAATTACTTCGGCATGTACTTATTTTTATGTAATACCCTCATCGCTAAAGCCGAAAACATAAAAGCAAAAACTAGCCGTTCTTCAGGGAGGAGTCCCCTCCTCCCTGAAGGATTATTAGAATGATATTCTTTAATTTGAAAAGTTAGTTTAGCCTATTTTACGGAGGAGAATACTATGGGTTTTAGAAAACAAAGCAAAGGGAAATGTTTGCAGAATAGTTTGTTCTTATTTTTTATATTAACTTCAGTTAGCTTTGCGGCTTATGTTGTAAGTGAACATGCAATTATTTCTCCTGAAAAACCAACCTTCATTTTTAGTGCGGTTAATCATGAAATTGTTGAAAGTGTTGAAAGTATAGAACTATTGCCGGATAGTCTTCCAGTCTTAATTCAATTTTACGATAGCCTTAATCAAGGGGTGCAAGGTCTTTCATGTGATATAACTACAAAGTCGCATGTTGTTTTTCATGAGGTAAGCGATAGTAACGGTGAGATATTATTTAATATTCCTTCTGATGATGCGGATGGAGAGATGGAATTTTCAGTTCATCATATTCAAGACAAAGTTGAAGTTATGTCTTATCTCTATGGAGACGATGTAACTCCTTGGTTGTTAAAATACGATAATGGTGTGCTGGATTTTGAGTTTGAAATTGGCGACGGTTTGCTGGAAATAAAAAAAGGTATAATAAGGGTTCTTTATCAAGAAGGGCAAAAGGAGAGGGCGAAAGAAATAATAAAGGTATTTCAAGAAGAGGAGAAGATAATTCATAATAAAAGCGGGCTAAGGCTTCATCCTTTCAAGATATATCTTGTTGATAGGTTGATGTTGGGATGGACTATAGGAGGTTATGGCATAGCCTTAAAGCAAACGGATTATTGTAGAATGTCGTTGCAACATGTAATTCCTCATGAGTGGGTTGAAGTATCCTTAGATATCAATTATGATATTTATGATGAGGATTCTACTACCCGTTGGATTGGTGATGGGCTGGCAAATTATCTTTCTTTTGAAATACAAAAGTTATTATTTCCTGATCGGTTTAATAGGTTCTCTTCACGGGTTGCATTGGAGGATTCAAGCGCCATTTATAACCTTAAAAATTGGCTTGCGTATGGCGATATGAATGAGGATGAAAAATTTTCTGCTGCTGGAATATCGAAGGCCCTAAATGAAGACACACCGGTTGGTTATAAGGGTTATCAGTTAGCGCCTTATTTTTGGGCAAAGATTGTGGACAAATCAGGTAAAGCGGATTTGATTGCTAATTTTCTTGCAGAGTTCAAAAATGCTGAACATAAGGACTCTAAAACAGCCATAGATATTTTGTCGCGCCTCAGTGGTTTGGATATTGACAAAGAATTAGT
>CAZUXE010000016.1:0-32414 GCA_964624585.1 uncultured bacterium
CAAGCACCATAAGGGTAAGTATTATCTTTTTCATCTTTGTTCTCCTTTCTATTTTGTCTATTTCTTCAATGCTCTTCCATTTAGATTTTTTAACGAAGAAGATAATGTAATTGTTATCTAACGAGTAACTATTAATTTTGAGGAAACTGAACTGCTGTTTGATTTGAGTAGAATAAAATAAATACCGTTAGGTAGGGTTAGATTAAGTTTTGTTTTACCGCTTGCGATAACGCTTGTTTCGAACAATTTTTGTCCCAATATATTGTATATACCAATTTTTCCAGCTTCGTTTTGAGGTAGTGAATAACCAATGGTGATTTCCCCTGAAAGAATGACGGCTTCAAGACTCAAGAATGCATTTGTATACTTATCGGAAGGTAAGTTATCTTCTTTCACTGCACCAACGCCTGAACCTTTTATGCAGCCGGTTCGACTAAGGTCATGTCTAAGCATTGGCCACGAAGAATTGGCTAATGGCGCCGAAGCCTTTACTGCGTGGATATAATGGTTTGTTCCAACATATACTGTACCGGTTGGTCCTATAACCGGTGTGGAAATATAGGTTGGATTATCGTCAAGGTTGCACTTCCAACTAAGTTTTCCAGTAGAATCAATTGCGCATAAAATCGGATGTGGTGACTTTTTACCATACAATCCAACATATATTACGCCGTTTGCGGCAATAGTCGGATCTGTCATAAGAAGGTTCGTATCCGCTTTGTAACGCCATTTTTCACTTCCATCGTTATTAATTGCGTAGAGACAGCTGGAAACAGTGTCCTTTGCAATGACATACACTGTGTTGTTGAATCCTACTATTGGTGAACCTACAGTGAGTTCCTTTGTGTTAAACGACCATATTTTGGTGCCGTTCTTGCAGTTTACTGCGTGAAGAAAATGGTTTGCGGTTCCTACATATAACATGGAATCAGAATTTAGAGCAGGTTCTGAAAGCCTAGCTGTAAAGTTCGCGCTCCATTTTTTAGTTCCGCTTGGATCAAGGGCGTGTAATGTGTTGGTACTTCCATAGTAGAGAGTGCCGTTCGCTCCAATGACAGGGGCTGTATTTAGGTACATAACACTAGACCAGTTAATGATAGAGTCGGGGTTTAATGAATGAAGTTTATTCCATTTGTTCAATAGGCCTATGCTTGTAAAAAAATACAGGTTTGTGTCAGGGCCTATTGCCGGAGGACGGCAATCGCGGGCCCAGGCGACTAAAGAATTTCTTGAAACCAGCTCATTTAGCCATTTAGGTAAACCTGAAGTTGAGTTGGCAGCGTATGCATAACCGTAAGAATATCCCGCCTTACGTGACATTATGCATAGATACAATGTACCATCCGTTCCTAACAACGGTGAAGTCGTTTCAACACCTTCTGTGGGAAATGTGTTTTGAGTGTTTGGTGAATTGGTATTATTATCAATAGAATTAAAGTAATTATTTGGAAGACTGGAGAATTCAGTTCCTTTTTTTAAGTCGTTATGCCACTTAAGGCTACCATCCGGTTTTAGGGCGTAAAGAGAAGCTTCAATGCCAACAAGAAAACGGTAATAGTTGGTTGTAAAATAAATACAGTAATCGGTACCAATTGCCGGAGAAGAAACGGTTCCGTCGGTTTTATAGCGCCATTCAACCTCACCCACTCCGGTTTGGGTTAGCGCAACGGAAAAAAGAATAGATATTAAAGTATACACAATTCCTCCTATACTTTTATTTACCCTATAAGAGTATACACTTCAGGGTAGGTATGTCAAGAAGCCATAGAGATAACCTCGTAACCTGTAACGTAACTTCGTAACACTCATCTCACCGCTTTACCAGCAATATCCTATAAGATATCGTTGGCGCTCTCCTAGACCCTTTTCTCAAGAAGATATAAGCTTATAGCTAACAAATTCCTTACAAAATTGGTTGAAGGGACAAGGCTAGAAAAATCTAAAAGTTATTTTTGAAGGTACGACCTTAGTTAATGATTTTTATTCAAACCCAATAATTTCCACCCAGAGGGCAAAATTAAAACTGCGGCTATGAGTTTTATTATATCCCCTGTAATAAACGGATACAATCCCATCTTCAAAACATTATTCCACCCTACAAAACTTGCTAACCTGGGTAGGCCAAACAAATAAATGAGAGCATTTCCTATAAGCATAGCCAAAGTCGTGGTGATGATATGTCTATCCCAACCCTTTTCAGCTAAATATCCAACAAGATATGCTGCAGCGATAAATCCAATCAAATAACCGCCAGTAGGGCCTAAAAGACGTGCAAATCCCAATGTGCCGCCTGCAAATAGAGGAACACCTGTAATTCCAAGTCCAATATAAGTAATTATGCTTGCAGCTCCGCGCTTGCCGCCAAGTAACATTGCGGTTAAAAGCACCATAAGGGTTTGTCCGCTAAGCGGCACCGGAGTAAATGGAAGTGGAATATAGGCTTGAGCCGCCAAGGCGATTGCTAAGCTTCCGCCAAGAATCAGGGAAAAATTGTATAGAATCTTTGAAAGTTTGGTAACAGGGTTGAGGGTATCTGCATAAACTGCAGCTTTTGTTAGCATTTATTCCTCCTTAGTGAGCATTATTATTGAAGGCAACTATACATATAGTCAATGGCCTGTCAAGTTTTTCCGTTTAGTTCTTATCTCCGAGATATCTCTACAATTATTACAACTTCGTGCCTGTCAAAATAACATTAGCGCAAAGTGGAAATCGGGAATTAACTCTGTTTTGCAGGTTCTTTCCTTGACATAATAATCAAGAGGAAAGCAGAAATACCTACAGAGAGTTTAGGCTTCATTTAGACTTTTCAAGAAGCCACTCAAGTTCATCGAACATCTGTTGAGCGTATCCTTTTCCTGCTGCAAAACCATGTTGAATATGAACTATTTTGCCTTTAGGACTAATTATTACCAAATGAGGCACTCCACGTACTCCGTATGCTTGACTTACCTTGGCAGAACCAAGTAAATTGGGATATGCTATTTTGAGTTTTTTAGCAGTTGCAATAACATCTTCAGCACTGTTGTTCCATGATTCTATGCCGTACATATACACTTCACTTTTATGAGTTTGATAAAAACGTTCAAGAACTGGCATTAGGCGGTAACACGGACCGCAACCTATTCCCCAAAAATCGAGTAACACCATCTTACCCTTAAGTTTTGATAGGCTAACGCTATCACCTTCTGTTGTCGGTAATGTAAAATCGGGTGCTGGATTATTGGTAAGTCCTGCGATAAGTTCTTTTTGCGCTTTAGTTTTCATATCCTCAAGAATATTCTTTAGTTCGGGATCATCTTTGAAAAACTCAAATTCCGGAATATCGTTTATTCTACCATAATTGTAAAATCCCTTATCAAAGGCCTTTCTAAGTAGTTTAAGAGCAGCATCTTTATGTTCAAAAGATGCCTCAAGAATAGCTCCATTCAAATTTACCATATCCCCCTTACCCAAAGGAGTAGCAAATGCATCCATGTAAGCAAGGTAAAGACGTGCACTATCTTCCTGAGCAATATTCAGGTATGCATTGTAAAGCTCCTCAGTTACATTGTAGATTGCATAATAATCCTCTTCCCTATCCTCAGTAAACTTTTTATAGTAGGCACGTTCCAAATCTACAAGAATCTCTTTATCTTCAAGTTTTTCTCCTGCCATTTTTCCAAAATAGTATGGATAACGTACCAAAGAGTAATGTGGAGTAAGTTCACAGGCTTTTAGGGCATTCCTAACGGCTTTCTCGGGTTGTTCTAAAAAATAGTAAAGCGAAGCTAAATCTGAGTAGGTATCAAGAAAATTAGGCTTAAGCTTTACAGCTTTCAGTAAAGCTTTTTCTGCATCTTTGTAACGCCTCAAATCCATAAGTGTCTCCCCTTGCAATATATATGCCCAGTATGACTTCTTATTTTTCTTTATTGCAGTTTCTGCCAATTTTAGGGTTGCTTGCATATCATCAGCCACCCGGCCATATAAATAAAGATAAAATTCGGAATTAGGATTATCATCGTAAAGTTTTTTATAATAAGACACTAATGAATCTCGAATAGGCTTTTTATCTATTGAAAGACGTCCATCGGAAAGTATACCTAAAGTTAAGTTTTGCAATTTTTTATGAAGATACATGGATTTTGGGAAATCTTGCAAAGCCTTATTGATAAGTTTAGATGCAGCAGGGATATAGATATCCCATCCAAAATAATCGTTTGCTAAATCCCTGTTTGCAAGCTTTAACAATACTGAAGCTACCTGGGCTTCAGCTTCTTTTTGAGTTTTCGCAGCAGCTTGAATGCTAACAGGAACGAAGATTAACCCAAGGATTAGGGTAATCACTAACTTTTTCATAACTCCTCCAAAATTGAAGTATTTATAGAATGATATTTATTTGCGTAAAAGAGTCAAGTGTCATATTTTGTGTATTCCGAATACTAAAACAATAATCTTGCTTGACAAAACTGCAATAGCGAGTAGAATCACGATAGAAATAACCCTAGTAAAATACTATGATAATTTATACAGACTCTTAGAGGAGGTTCGAATATGAACAACAAGATTATGCGTAAGATAATCAATATTGACGAAGAGCTTTGCAATGGTTGCGGAGAGTGCATACCAGGATGTCCTGAACAAGCGCTTGTAATGGTAGATACCCCTAAAGGTACTAAAGCGCGTATGGTCAAGGAAATATACTGTGATGGTTTAGGCGCGTGCCTGGGGCATTGCCCAACCGGTGCTCTAACTATTCAGGAACGAGAAGCTGAGGTTTATGATGATAAAGCGACCCTTGAACGCATTAAGAAATTTGCGCCAGAGATGCTTGAAGAGCATAGAAAGCATATAGCGGAACATGCAGAAGAATTAAACCAACATTCTACAGCTGCGTGCGGATGTCCTTCTGCTGCGGCGCATCAGTGGGATGCAGCTAGCGATACATGCAGTGAATCCATACCTCGCTTAAAATCACAGCTTAGTCAATGGCCGGTACAGCTACACTTACTTTCACCCCAAGCCGCCTACTTCAAGAACGCCGATTTAGCAATTATCGCAGACTGCGTTCCCTTCTCTTATGCGAATTTCCATCTTGATTTTCTTAAAGATAAAGCGGTAGCTATGGGGTGCCCAAAATTGGATGATACTCAGGCCTATCTTGAGAAAATTACCCAAATTATGGCCATTAGTTGTCTAAAAAGTATTCATATAGTAATTATGGAGGTTCCTTGCTGTTCAGGCATGGTTCAAATTGTTAAGGCCGCTATGGAAAGAGCTAGTATAAATATTCCTCTCAAAGTAACTGTTGTTGGAATTAAGGGAGATATCCTCAGTAAACACTAGATGGCGATATTTTTAGCAAGCAATAAGCAAATCAAACACTGTTTTAAGAAGTTTAAAACGAATTACGTTGACAGAGCTTTAAGCTTGAATATATTTACTATCCATGTTCAATTTCGATCACTTGGTAATGCACGTTGATAATGATGATGAACTTATTGCAGAAATCAAGCAAACTGCAAAGGCATCAGGGTTTCAATTGGTTTCTAAAGCTGAGGACAACTCGGCGGCCTATCAGGTATTTAATCTGTATGTTGGTGAGCAGTATATAAAGATAGTGCGTATTCTGCAATCTTCAGGCGGAAATTGGAAGAAATCTTGGTTGCAAGCTTATAACCAGGGGAAAAGAGGTGTATTTTCTCTTGTCCTAGAGACAAATGACATTGATGGGCTTTATGAAAAACTTACAAAAAATGGTTTTGAAATACCAGCTCCTCGAAAAACCGCTCCCAAAGATATACTGGAAATTTTTTCAGATTTACTAGGTTTGAAAAAGCTTCCTCCCTGGAGAATTCTAAACCTTCCTCCTATTCCAGGAACCGATATGGAAATTAGTTTTATAGAATACGATGAAGATTCTCATACCGCGATACGCGAAATCATGCAGCCTAATTCCAACAAATACGGAATTACCGCGGTAAAAAGGATCAAGATTTACCTACCTGATTGGGAAGAAGGAATTGCTTATCTAGGCAAGGTATTTCCAACTTTTACCGGTTCAAGAGGCCAGCATCGTATAGAGCTGGGGGCAGGTGAGATTCTTCTTTTCCGTACAGAACCTGAAGATGGTTTACGCCTTAAGCTTGAAACACTATGCGAGGATAAGGAATATTTAAATAAAAAATTCCAAATAGAAAATCTTGAACTAAAAAATATTGCTTCGGCTCGTCAACTATGATTTCTACGTCAAATTGATTTACGAGTATTTAATTTCTATAACTGATTGTATGCATTGGCTTTCTAAAATTAGTTAAAGATATCTAGGGCCTAAAAGCTTAAGAGAACTAAAACAGTTTGTAGCCTATTTTTCTTAAAAAGGACTGTCTATTACGTAAATCTCTTTTGTTTTCAACACCAAGAGGTGAGTGACCATCAATAACCCCTATTATACCTCTCCCCTGTTCTGTTTCAGCAACAATAACTTGTAACGGGTTTGCAGTTGCGCAGAAAATAGATACTATTTCTGGAACCATTCTTAAATTCCTTAAAACATTTATCGGAAAAGCATTAGAAAGCATGAGAACAAAACTGTGTCCTGCGCCAATAGCTTGAGCATTTTTTACCGCAAGAGCAACTAAATCATCATCTGTGCCTTCAGTTCTTATCAGTTTTTTTACCGAAGCTTCACAAAATGCAAGACCGAACTTAATATCAGGAACGGCATTTACCATTTCTTCATAGATATCTTCGCAAGTTTTAATAAAATGTGACATACCGATAATGACATTAACCTCTTCCGGTTTTTCAACTTGCACTAGTTTTAGCTCCATAAATCCTCCTTGAAAATTAAGATTCTAATAAATATATCATATCCCAATAGCAAGGGGATTGCAAGCCTTAAAAGAAGGCGTATAATAAAAATGTGAAAAGAATCTGGGATGTAATTATTGTAGGCGCAGGCCCTGCCGGTTCTTCTGCAGCCAGACCAATAAGTAAGGCCGGATATTCAACTCTCATAATTGATAAAAAGACAAGGGTTGGAGACCCCAATCATTGTGGGGAAGGAATTTCAACCTATGGATTAGCTGCCGCCGGTATTAAGAAACATTATCCATGGATGCTTAATAAAATCAAAGGCTGTAAGTTGATGCTTCCGAATGGTACAGAAATTAAATTTACTCAAACAGGTTACAATATTGATAGGCCCGCTTTTGACCGTTTTCTTGCAAAAAGGGCTGAAGATGAAGGTACCAAGATAAAAACTTCCACTAAACTTGAAGAAATTATCCGAACTACCTCTGGTTGGAGACTTATTACTTCTCAGGGTGAATTTTATTCACGTTATCTTATTGGTGCAGGCGGAGCAACTTGTCCTGTATCAAGATACTTCAAGCAATTTCCTCACCTTATGCCTGCTATGCAGTACAAGTTTAAAAAAGAAGATGTTCCTATTGACTTTTCCGATAAATTACTTCAATTTTTCCCAAGAGAAGATTTTGCAGGCGGTTATGCCTGGATTTTTGATAGAGGGAAAGAAGTATCGGTAGGTGCTGGTACAGGTAGGGAATTAAAGAAAAAACTTGAAAATTTTTGTCTAAGTAAGGGAATTTCTCCAAAAAAGAAAATTAAGGTTGAAGGTGGTCCTATTCCTTTTTTGAAGCGTTCTTTTCAATTGAGCTTTCCTAAAGCTTTGCTTTGCGGTGATTCCGGAGGTTTCATATATCCATTGACAAAAGGGGGAATTAACGGTGCATGTTGGAGTGGGCGAATTGCCGGTGAAGTTATAGCTGAAGCGTTGAATAAAAATGATTCCTACATATTATCTACTTATTCTAAAAAAGTAGGAGCATATCCTTGTCGTGATCCCCTCCAGCTGTATATACCTCAAGCCTTGCTAAAATTCAACAATAAAATTATTAACACTATTGGAAATATCATGGATGGCAAAGAATATACAGCTATTCCGGTTGGAAGATTTCTTAAATATTTTCTTATGAAACCAACACCAGAAATATTATGGGGGATTGCAGTAGGATTTTTATTCCAACGTCTCTATCATTACCGTCATTACTTTGCCTGGTGAGTAGTCTATTTATATCAGATCTTCATGCACGTCCAGATATTCCTTTACGAGAAAACGCTCTTAAACTATTTCTTAAACAAAAAGCCGTAAGTGCCAAGAATTTATATCTCTTAGGGGATATTTTTGAATTCGGTTTTGTGTTCAGAGGACGTATTTTACCTCAGTATTATCCTCTATTATCTTCACTTCTTGAGCTTGGTAAAAAAGGTGTTAGAATTTACTTCCTTGGCGGTAATCACGATATATGGATAACCGCTTATTTACGAAAAGCCGGAATTAATATCATCAAAGACGGAACTTTACACAAACTTGGAGATAAAAAGGTACAGTTTTTTCACGGAATACGTACTCAACCTGACCCACTCTCACGTTTTGCAGAAAAAATCATGCTTAATCCTAGCGCTGTTTGGGCATATAGTAGGCTTGCTCCTAAAATAGGGTTCCCTCTAGCGCTTAAGGCGGCAAGCTTTAGCAGAAAAAGGCATAAGGCTTTCCCAAACAAGATTTTATCCACTCAACTTAAAGTAATTTCTCAGGATGCGGATATCGTCATTACAGGGCATCACCACGATATTTTTCACTTTACTTACAACGAAGTGGAATTCTATTCCTGTGGTAATTTTTTTAAGGATTTTACCTACCTGGAATTAAGTGATAAGGGACTAGAATTCAAATCCTTTGCCGTGGATTCGCTCCTCGGCAGCAAAAGCGAATCCTAGTATAGAAAAACCTGCAATATCCATAAATTCTTTCCATTCCGCAAACTCTCCCCAACCCGAAAAATCTGCTTCAATTGCGATAGTTTCAGGGGTTTCGGCAGGCCACTTTAGTTTCATCCACTTCAAACCATTGCACAATTTAGCAAGATGTGGTTTCGCTTGTATAGGAAGAATAATATGGGCATGAATAAAATTATCAATCCGATACCAATGGATTGTGGAACGAAGAATAGCTACGCCTTGAGGATTGTGTGAATGTAAAAGCAAACGCTTAAGTTTCGCTTTCACCCATTGAACATCCTTATGTAGTGTTGATGCTAAGATATTTGGTAAAGCGTTACCGCTTTGATTAATAAGGCGAAGCAGGGTACGTTCCTCTTCCGATATACTTGCAGGAAAGGGAAAATTATAAGATAGAATATCCAATGGTTCGTTAGTAATTCCTGTTTCTCTAAGAATAAGATTCAACTCTTCTTTAGTCCGACTAAAACAAAACAAACTGGTTACTGGTAATTTACGAGTAAAGAAAACTGCATTGTGCAAGGAATCTTCAAGACCGGATAGCGTAGTTATTAAAGCTTGTTCAATATTTTTATTATGTTCGTATAAACTTACCAGATATCTTCCCCAAACGCCTCCGTGTAAAGCCGGTAAAAACGGTACTATTTTGAATGAACCCATGATATTAGAATGGCGCATAGCTTGCAGGCGCAATTCTACTTCCTCCACAGAACATCCTACCGTGCTAGAAAGATCTTCAGGAAGCGCCCAACCTCCTCTACTTACGGCACGTAGGAGCGATATGGATTTTTTATCCAGAATACAACTCAAGATATTCTATTTTTTTGACGTTTTTCCATCAGTTTGCTTGTTCATCCACGCCTTTAGTAAATCTATAGGAACAGGGAAGATAATAGTTGAGTTTTTCTCAACTGCAATTTCCGTTAGTGTACCAAGAAATCTTAGTTGAATTGCTGAAGGATGTTTATCAAGTATTGCAGCAGCTTCACTGAGTTTTTTCGATGCCTGAAATTCGCCATCGGCATGAATTACTTTAGCTCTGCGTTCACGTTCCGCTTCTGCCTGTCTGGCAATAGCGCGACGCATTTCATCAGGGAGATTAACATCTTTTATTTCAACCATAGAGACTTTTACTCCCCAAGGATCGGTTTGTTTGTCAATAATCTTTTGAAGACGTTCATTAATGGCTTCACGTTCGGCAAGAAGATCGTCAAACTCGTATTCGCCAAGAACCGATCGTAGAATTGTTTGAGCTACTTGAGAAGTACCATATATATAATCTTGTATTTCAACAACTGCTTTAGCAGCATCCATTACTCTAAAATAGGCCACTGCGTTTACTTCAACCGTAACATTATCTTTGGTAATAATGTCCTGAGGTGGAATATCCATAGTGATTACACGCAGGCTAACCTTTTGCATTTTATCAAAAAAGGGAATTAGCAATATAAGACCGGGACCTTTTGTTCCTATCAAACGTCCAAGACGAAAAATAACACCTCGTTCATATTCATTAAGTATCTTTATTGCAGATGCCAAAATCAGAAGTAAAATAAAACCTATAACTATAAAAACTATTAACGACGACATAACTCCTCCTTTAATTTTTCTTAATTTATTGACTCACATCATTATAGGCCTTAATAGCAGCCCTGTCAATCCAAGTGTTTCTTTTTCATCTTAAGATACTATTAAATAGTAACCTAAGTTATAGCTTATTTTTAATTACACCTTGACACTGCATGTTTGTATCCTATAATTTCACTATAGCTAAAAGAGGTCTATTGTAAGACTTTGTTAATAATATTATTACTATTAATAATAAACTAAAACCAAAAAACATGCTGAAATAAACTCTTATATAGAGGAGGATTGCATGAAAAAGGCTATGGTTATGGTACTGGCTGTTGTGTTGATGGCTACCGCAATCACTGCTACCCCTACCGTTACAGCTGGTAACGGGCTTTTCAGAGTACAAAACGCGGCCAACATGGGAAAAGGAATTGTTGGCATAAACCTGCATTGGGCAGGAAACCCCGCCGGGGCATACCACATGAACGATGGCAACTTCTCCACCTGGAATGGAATTCTAAGGTTTGGGGTAAGCTATGTTCCGTTGGATTATCTGGAAGTAGGATTAGTACCAGCAATTGGTTACTATAAACCTACCGCTGATTATGAAACCAAAATTGCTCCTTGGGATATTGAAGCTAACGTTAAAGGCAGCTATTCTAATTGGAAAGTGCTTAAGCTTGGAGCGCAGGCAAGATTTCTTATCCCTTTGGCTAAGGAACCTTTCGTTCCTGCCAATTATAATAATGGATTAGATATAGGTTTTCGCGGTCTCATTACTGCCGACATGAGAGATATTTCGAAAATCCCACTTCTTTTGCACCTCAATGGCGGCTATTTAATGACAGGAGATAAGCTCAGAGATACCGCTGTTACTGATTATATAACTATGGGATTGGGCTTAGAGATTCCTCTACATTATATCTCGGTACTGGCAGAACTTTATACAGAGCAGCCTACAGAAGCTGACACCGCATCATCGGGCGATATATGGCTCACACCAACTATACGTTTCCACCTTCCATTTGGATTCAATTTTGAATACGCAATGGACTTTTTGCTCGCTCAGAAGGAAAATGATCCTAGAGAAGATTTATTCCGTACAGTTACTATGGGACTTTCATGGTCTCCCCCAGAAAAGAAACATATCCCGATGGGTGTAATTGCCGGAACAGTTAAAGACGCTGAAACCAGTAAAGGCCTTGTTGCTAAAGTGAGCTTTTCAGGACCTGAAACAGGTTTAGTTAATGCTGGCTCTATGGGCTTTAAGGTAGATTCCCTAGATCCCGGTGTCTACACCTTTGAAGCAATTGCCGATGGTTACCAAAGTGCTAAAAAAACAGTTACTGTAATTGATGGTAAAACCGCTAATCTTAGCTTCATGCTGAAGCCTAAAATGGCTACTCTTTCCGGTGCCATTAAAGACCGTAAAACTGATGCTGGTTTGCCTGCAAAAATTAAGTTTGTAGACGCCAATATACCTGAGGTGAAAACCGATGCTTCAACCGGTCTCTATAAAGTACAACTCAAACCCGGTACATATGGTGTTGAGGTTTTATCAGAAGGTTATTTGCCTCAAACAGCCTCTATTAAAGTTGGTAAAGACGGCGCGGTTAAAGATTTTAGACTTATTAAAGAAGGTATGAAAATTGCCTTCCAGGGAGTTAATTTTGAAACCGCTAAGGCGATAATCTTAGAAAATTCTTATCCTGTTCTTGATAAAGCTGCCCTTATTCTTAAGGAAAACCCATCTATTCGCGTAGAAATAGGTGGGCACACCGATTCTCGTGGTTCTGCGTCGTATAATCGCAAACTTTCAGAAAAACGCGCTCAGGCAGTACGTCTTTATCTTATAGAAAAACATCAAATTGAACCTGGTCGCATGATTGCCAAAGGGTATGGTGAAAGCCAACCTTTGGCTCCAAACGATACAGAAGAAAATATGTATCGCAATCGCAGGGTTGAATTTACAATTCTGGCTAAATAAAGAACTATTTGATGTGGGACGCCATGTTAATTCCATGGCGTCCTGCCTTAATATCTCTAAAATAAAAGGAGATACCCATGGCAACAATGAATCTTGAAGGTATTGAGGGCATTGGAAAGGTATATGCTCAAAAATTAAAAAAAGCTGGAATAAGGGGAACAAATATGCTTTTGAATAAAGGCTCCTCCCCTGCTGGACGCAAAGAAATAGCCAAGGCATCAGGTGTTAGTGAAAAATTGATATTAGAGTGGATTAACCACTGTGATCTATTTCGTGTTAAGGGAATAGGTCCTGAGTACGCCGATTTATTAGAAGCTGCAGGTGTAGATACTATCCCTGAACTCGCTCAGCGTAATCCTGAAAATCTTATAGCGAAACTCGTAGAGACCAATAACAAAAAGAAACTGGTACGTAAACTTCCTACCTTGAAGCAGGTTAAAAACTGGCTAACTCAGGCCAAGAAACTGCCAAGGACAATTAAGTATTAATTCTTAAAAACCTTCACTGTTTGTCAAAAAACTAAAGTAAAATGGAAAAGCGCCCATTAGGGCGCTTTATAGTGTCTTTAAGTACTATCTTAAAAGCACTTTCTCAGAGCCAAATCCTTTGGCGGCAAAGCGTAGTGCAATAAATAGAAGAACGAATGTAGTGCCAAGTGTATAGGCTGTAGCTACTTGAGAAAGATTGCCCATTATTAAACCTCGTAAAACCAGCATAACGTTCATAAAGGGAATAAGAAACATCCATGAAGGAACTATGGCAGGAATTATGTTCATAAATATAACGGGAATTACAACAAGGATATTAAGCGGGGCAAGAAATGTTTGAGCTTGTCTGTTGGAATGAGCTCTGACCGCTATCGCCATCAAAAATGCAGTGATGAAAAATGCCGTGAGTAATATTACGGCAAGAGTCATCAAAATCTTATCGAAAGAAATAATGGAGGCGAAATTTATCCCGACTGCTTTGGAAGCTAGAGAAGGAAGTATAAAAGAGGCGGCAACTGTCATTCCTATAGCTGTAAGAACAGGAGAAATAAAGGCGAAGGTTACTCCGGCCAGGTACTTGCCAATCATGATGCTACTACGCGATATAGGAGCCGTTAACAAGAGTTCTAGTGTTTTTCGTTCCTTTTCCCCAGCCGTAGCATCTATGATTATTGCACTTGCTCCCATAATAGATCCCATAACTATGAACATCCCGATGAATATACCCAAGTAGAAGCCAATCATTTGAGTATCTTTGATAAGGTTTTCACGAGATGTAGATATCGCTGTCAGTAATTTCTCATCAATTCCTTGTTCTGCAAGGCGTTGCGATACCACTTCTTGTTCGTACTTGGTCAATAGAAGTTCCACTTTATTGGCTGCAGTTTTTGATTCAACGCGAGTGGCATCGTAGATAATTCTGGTGTAGAGAATCATGCTATCGCTGGAAAGACTATCTATATAAAGCAGGCAGTCCGTTTTCTTTTCAGAAACCGCTTTTTTTGTATCGCTAACTTTGACTAATCGTAAACGATTTGAAGATTCAATTAAATCTTCAAGTTGAGGGGCAATATTAGCTGGAATAAGCGTTATTCGGGAAGATTCTTCTACGGCTTTTTTCTCTTTACCTCCAAAAAGCAGAGCTGGAAGTAACGTTAGTGTAGGCCATACGACAAGTGGAAACAAAAATAAAAAAATCAAAGTTCGACGTTCGCGGAACGCAGTCCACATCTCTTTACGATAAATAAGGCCAATATCCTTAAGCATGATGTTTCACTAATTTAAGAAAAGCTTGTTCCAAATTACTTGCTTTAGCTTTTTTGCAAATTTGGGAAACAGTGCCTATGGCTATAATTTGTCCATGGTCAATAATTGCTAATCTATCGCAAAGCTCCTCTGCTTCTGCCATAATATGAGTGGAGTAAAGAATTGTTCGTTTACTCTTTATTTTAGTAAGCAACTCTCTGATAATTCGTTGAGCGGGAACATCGAGACCTGCTGTTGGTTCATCGAGAATTAACAGAGGAGGATCTATTACTAAGGCCTGACCAAGTAAAACCTTTTGTTTGTTTCCTTTGGAAAGATTTTTGAACTTTCTGTTTTTGTATTCATCAAATTCCAGAATATCGCATACTTCATTTATCCGTTTTTCAACATCGGTCACGCCATGAAGTTTAGCAAAAAGCTCCATATTCTCTTTTGCAGAAAGTCTGGCGTATAACCCGCTGTCTTCAAGGACTACACCTATTTTCCTTAAGGCACGTAACGGTTCTTTTTCGACGGATATTCCATTTACAAAAATATGCCCTGTATCCGGTTTTACAATGGAGCATATTGAGCGAACTGTGGTAGTTTTCCCGGCTCCATTGGGACCCAAAAGACCGAACAGTTCTCCCTTTCTACATTGAAACGAAATTCCATTCAAGGCCTGAAGCTGACCAAATTTTTTGCTAAGGTTTTCAATATGCAGAATAGCTTCTTCTTGCATTGCGCTCCTTTTTTATTTATTACCGCGTTTCTGTCTGAGTTTATTCATTTCTTTGTCAACCATACGTTCCCTAAACCTATCGAAGACAAAAACGCTGAAAAGATGCGCTAATAAACCAATTCCCCATCCAGCTAGAATAATAACAAACCATGGGAAGCCTTTACCTTTGTCTGAAGTAAAATACCAAACAACAATAAACCCAAGGTTAATTATTAGATAAGTTACAAGGTGTGTGAAAAAACCTATCCTCCGCTCAACCCTCTCTTCAGCTTTTCTACGAATTTCCTGTTCCATTTTTTAATAGTCTCCTTGATTAACGTGGGTCAGTATCGCTTGCTTATTCTAACTCAATTAGAAAATTTTGCAAGTATTTTTGTTGCACTTTCTCGTAAATCTCAACGAAGTTTGTTTGTCGTGATTGAAAAATGGGATAAACCTGTTACAATTCAAGCATAAAATTATAAGCCTAACCTAAGGTATATACCCTATTGACAGAATTTAGGGATAGGATATAATAAATCATGCAAAATTTGCTATTTCTATTAATTATTGGATTGCCTTTGGGTGAAGCAAGGGTAAGCGGGCTTGCAGGCACATCCGTTACTATTGCCGACCAACCTCTGGCTCTATATGTAAATCCAGCTTTATTATCAACTACCCTAGATAGAAAATTGTTATATAATCCATTAGGTTTTCAGTTTAATAATCAAGGGAATAACATTGTTTCCCGAATTATGAACTCCTTTACTCAAATTGGATTTATTGGCTATACCCAACCTCTTAATGGTTTTGGTGCAGGACTTGCCGGTTACCAAGATGAAGATGGAGGACGGGGAATTCTTCTGGGAGCGGCCTACCCCTTAAGTTTCTTACACACTGGTTTGAGTCTTGGAATTAGGTATCGGGAATATGGGCAAAGCCGTTTTCAACCTGCTTTTGCGCTGGGACTTGCTATACCCGGAATAAAATTTGCCGACGTTCCGGGAGAAATATCAGTTGCCCTAGCCGCAAGGCAAGTTGAATGGTTTGCAATTCAAGCTGGTATGGATTACCAAATTCATTTTCTACGATTTTTAGTTAATTTTAATATACGAGATCCGTTTGCAGAAGGTATTAATCGAAGCGCCGTACATCTAGCAACATTAGTTACTCTTGAAGATTTACTGGGTTTTGATGCAGAATTTGGAGGCGGTTGGGCCAGTGACGACCGTTGGGGACTTCTTGCTGCCGCAGACTTAAATCTGTGCCATATTAACCTAAGTTATTCTAATGGTCCAAATACCAATGGTCAAATCGGTTTTTCATTCTTGTTTAACATAGCTTCTACCAAGGAAGTTGAAGAACGTCTCGTTTTTATTGAAAACGAGCGGAAAAATAAAAGTCGTATTACAAGTAACACCTACTTTACTCAAGGTGTTGATGCTTATAATGAAAGTGATTACGATGGAGCCATACAAGCCTTTGATTTGGCATTGATATGGGATCCTACAAACAAAGATGCTCTTGATTGGATAGAACGAGTTCAAACTGAAAAAATAACTGCCGAAACAGATGCGCTTTTGGCTGCGGCAAATGCTGCTATGCGTACTAAAAATTATCTTGAGGCGCTTAATCAGGCTAAGGCCGCCTTAGAAATTGATTCAGCTAATTCTGAAGCAAAGAGTATTGCTAAGGAAGCGGAACGTAAATATTCCAGTGTAATTTTTTCTCAAACAGCATCATCTAGGAATTCAGGACAAATTAATGCTCTCTATCAACAAGGCATGGAATATTATGCCGCTGGAAACTATAAGGCTGCTGAAGAAGCTTGGGAAAAAATTGAAAAACTTCAACCTCGGTCAAAAACGGTTAAAACATATAAGGCGCAAACATCAAAAAAGATAGCTGAACAAATTGCTGACGGTATGGCTCAACTTAAGATATACGAACGGAAAGGTCAATGGAAAGAAGCTTTGCAGTTGGCGACTTACTTAAAAAAACTTGCTCCACGTAATCGTGAAATTAAATCTAAGCTAAACAACTATAATTCTAAAATCAAAACCCTAACTGCACAGTACGAAAGTGAAGGAATTGATTATTTTAATCGCGGATATTACGTTAAAGCCCAGAAATCCTTTTATTCTGTATTAACCCTCTCCCCTACTAATGCTACAGCCAAAAATTATTTGGAAAGAATTAAAACGAAGCTTAAGGCTAAGGACGCGGATGCTCTCTATCTACAAGGAGTCCAGGCTTATTCCGGCAATCATTATCAACAGGCTATTAATTATTGGGAACAGGTTTTGGCTATAGATCCAAGTTATGAAAATGCGGCAAGAAATATTCAGCGCGCAAAAGAAAAACTTGCTCAGCTCAAATAATACTAAATAACAGATATTTTAAGGGGAGCCTTGATTAGCTCCCCTTTTTTATTAAGGTATTTTTAAAGATATCCAGATAAACAAAAAATAAAAAGGATGTTCTCATTATTTCCATAAAAACATCCTTTTTATTACTCAATCTAGGAGTTATAGTAGGAAGGAGAGCTGGAGTTTACTTATTCGTTGTTAGTATCCCCAGATTTCGTTAAGTATAACCTTTCGCCTGCAATTAGGACAAAGAAGTCTTTGGTGATCACTTCTATAGGGGTGTGAACCATTAGGTTGCGGATCCATTTCAACTGTATTCAATTCCTGTTGCCTGGCAAGCACTAGAGTTGGGTTTGAATAAGCCAACTCCCCAACACGGAGAGCTATCCATTCAAGTTGAGCCTTAGTAGTAATTACCGCTCCGCAGTTTTCACAAAAAACCAGTTCCTTTTCTATTTCATCGCGATATTTTGTTTTGTCAACGAAGCTTAAATCGTAATCTACTGTGTGGAAAATGCTTTTCTTTGTAGCGCAATATTCAACACATTGCCCGCAGTAAATACACATATCTTTAAGATAAACCACGTGCCTGATACCGGCTTCAAGGTCATCTTCAAGGGTTCTGGCCTTTGCCGGACAAACCTCAACGCAAGCTCCACAACCAATACAGCTTTCTTCATCAAAAAGTATAATACCTCTAAAACGAGGTGGAGGTATTGTAGGTTTTTTAGGAAATTTTGTGGTATAGGGCGCTGAAAAAAGAGACCTTAGAGCTTCACCTAGTTCTCGTAACTTAGGCCATTTCATTCTTTTTCTCCTTGGTTTCTTTATCTTTCTCTATTTGTTTTCCGCCAAGTTTATCTTTACCGTAGGCATCTGAAACGCTTCCTTTCCACATTTTGGCGCCAAATCTTAAGGAGCCACGGGCAAGAGCATGGGCAGATACCGGAGCCGTAAGTAATAAGAACACTCCGCATATAAAGGCCTTTATTCCTATAAGAGTAAATCCTTTAAGCATAAGAATACCAATCATAATTCCAAAAGTTCCTAAAGTTACGCTTTTGGTTGCCGCCTGGAGACGATTATAAACGTCAGGAAAGCGAACTAAACCAATAGCGCCTAACAAGTCAAAGAAAACTCCGGTTACGATTAGAATATAACCTATTATTTCTATTGCACCTAAATTAGTCATCAAGAGTCCTCCGTTCAAGATATTTAGCAAGGGCGAGAGAGCCTACAAAACTAATGAGAGCAAGAACAATGGCAACATCTATAAGGTAATGTAAGTTATAAATAATACCGGTAAGGGCGGTAGCCCCTACAAAAAGAATACCCATAATATCTACGCCAACCATTCTATCGGCAATTGTTGGCCCTTTGAATATTCGGTACAGACATAAGAAAGCCGAAAGAGCGAGAATTGAAAAAATAATTATTCCAAGAACATTCATTCGAATATCCTCCTCAAGTATTTCTCAAATTTAGCGGAAATTGCCTGAGTATTAGCTTCGATATCTTCACCTTTATTGTAGACATCAATCCAGTGTACATAGAGAATATCATTATCAATGTCAACAGTCATTGTTCCGGGAGTAAGTGTAATAGAATTTGCCAGAAATGCCTTGGCAATATCGGTTTTTAAAGAGGTTTTTACTTTCACTATTCCAGGTTTTACCGGACAGGCTGGGTGAAGTACCCGAAATGCCACATCGAGGTTAGCAATTAGCATATGCCAAAGGAATACCGGTATATAGAGTATAGCCCAAAACCAACGTCTTGGATTAAGAAAAGATAACGGACGATGAGTGAAGTTTCCGCCAAAAAGAATAGCTGTAAGAATCGCAATAAAGCCTCCTACAGCATAACCTTGCCAGGTTTTAGGTAAGGTTAGAAGAAGCCATAATCCGTACGCTAAAATAAGAAGTAGAACTCTGCGCATGGCTAACCTCCTCCTGTCAGTATATTTTGACCAATTTCAAGTACAATTCGGGCATATTCAGACCCACCCAATAGTACATTGCTTGCAGGAAGCAAAAGAGTATCTTTTACCCAGAAGAAAAAGACTCCTCCACCTAAAAGCAAAGCTACAAGACAAATCATAGAAAGAACCATCCCGAAAGGCGCTTCTTTGATACCGCCTATTCCTTCTTTGCCCCAAAAAACTTTTTTGGCTATCTTCAAAAGATAGCCCAGGGTTATTACTGCAAACAAAGCGGCAATGATAGCCGGAGTTATTTTACCCGCTTTTAAGGCTCCTAAGATAATAAAAAGTTTTGAGAAAAACCCTAAGAAAGGCGGCATACCCGCTATTGATAAAGCTCCCAAGTTATAGGAGAATGACGTCCAAGGCATTTGAATTCCTAAACCGCCTGAGAATTTACGTAAATCACGTTCGCCGACCTGATATTCAACAGCACCTGCAGTCAAAAATAATAATCCCTTACCTATGGCGTGACTCAACACATGGGCCATTGCGCCAATGAGGGCAAATTCGTTTCCAATACCTAGAGCAAGGACAATATAGCCTACCTGACTGATTGTTGAATCAGCCAGGAGCCTCTTGTATCCTGTTTGATGTAAAGCTAAAAGCCCTCCCACAATTATTGAAGCAAGTCCCAATATTATTAAAGCATTAAAAACAAATGGCGAGCTTTGTGGAGTAAATCCATATACGTTGAATATAATCCTGGAAAGTGCATAAATACCTAAAACCTTGATAAATACACCAGATAGGAGCGACGACACCGGTGCCGGAGCAGAGGGGTGAGCGTCTGGCAACCACGATATAAATGGAGCTAATGCGGCCTTTAGAGAAAAACCAAAAACCAAAAGAACCAAAATAAAGTAAAAACCTGTGGTTTTTTCCATAACTGCAAACGCTTGAGTTAAATGGGCAAGATTCAAGGTTCCTGTTGCAGCGTATATGAAAGCTATTGCTAAGAGAATCATCAGACTGGCAATCTCTCCCATCACCATGTACTTAAAGCTTGCTTCAAGTTCTTCAGCTTCAGTTCCAAAGGCAACCAATGCATATGAAGCAATAGAAGCAATTTCCATAAACACAAACATATTGAAGAGGTCTCCGGTCATTACTACACCATTCATGCCTACCAACATAAGTAGATACAAGGTATAGAATTTACCGTTTCCGGTAAAGTGATCCATATATTTTATAGCAAAAATATAGGCAAAAAACTCTATTAATGCCACAACAAATAGAATAAATACACTTAATTTGTCAACTGTAAAAACAATTCCCAGTGGAATAGGCCAATTCCCGAAAGTATATACGCTTGGGGTTTTAAGAAAGAGAACTAAATATAAGGCAAGTGCTAAATTTGCAGCAACAACTAAGCCTGTAACAATATCGGGAAGTTTTTTCCAGAATTTATTCAAAATAGGGATTAGGAAGGCTCCTGCCAGTGGAATTGCTATAAGATAAATTGGTATGTTATCCATAACTATCCTTTCAACCTTTGAATTTCTTCCAGGTCAAAACTTCCAATACGATTGTATAATCTTAAAGCGAGGGATAATAAAAATGCGGTTACGCCAAGTCCAATTACTATTGAAGTTAAAACAAGCGCTTGCGGCAAAGGATCGGCATATACCTTACCGACCTCAACCGAATGTAGAATTGGAGGAATAGCTCCCGGTCTAAATCCCACAATTGCAAACAAAAAGTTGACTGCATATTCCATCAAAGAAAATCCAATTGCAACCTTTATCATGTTACGTTTAGTTATGATAGCATACAATCCGACTAAGAACAGGAGCAGGGAGAAAATCAGGATAAGCATTTCATTACTCCTTAAAAAGATATTTAGTTGACGCAAGAACAACAAAAATGGAAAGTATTGCTCCCGCTACCTTAAGACCAATAGCTATGTTCAAAAGAGGAATAGAACCCGCTGATAGTAGTTGTCCGGCAATTCCTGCTTTTGGGAAAAGATTAAGAAAGAAAACTCCGCCTACAAAAAGTCCTAGTAATCCGATTAATAAAAACGAAAGTCCTCCAAGGCTTTCAAAAATGGAAGATGAAATTGAGCTGTTTTTTTCCTGCTTGGCAGATGTGCCAAATGCAAGGCGGGAAAGAATAAAGCCTGCGGCAATAACAGCGCCGCCCGCGAATCCTCCCCCTGGAGAAAGATGTCCGTAGAGAATTATATAGCAACCGTAAAGGAAGATAAAACCTGCAATAAGTCGAGCAATTTCTTTTACAATAGATGTCATTCCGTTCATTTCTTACGCCTCCCTTCTAATCGAAGTACTGAAACTATAGCTATTACCGATGTAAATAGTACAGTTGCTTCACCAAGGGTGTCTAAGGCTCTGTAATCAAGAACTACAGAAGTAACACGGTTAAGAGATCCTGTTTCCGTAAGACCTTTTTGTATATAGTGTGACGAAATCATCCCCATTTCACGGCTCATTGGAGCGAAAGTAAGTAAAAGTTTTGCTCCGAAAAATACAAAAGCGACAGCAAATACTGCAAATACAACAAAGGTAAAGATATCACTTCCTTTATAGGCCCGTCCGGCAGCAGAGTCAATATGGGTTGTTTTGAGGATTACGGCTACGAAAAAAACTATTGACAATACCTCAATAACTATTTGAACTATAGCTAAGTCAGGCGCTGCAAGACGAATGAATCCAATTGCTACTGCAAAACCAACTGCCCCAAGGGCAATTACAGAAGCTAAAAGATCTTTAATTTCCACGGCCACAATACCGGCCGCAAGCATAAAGACCAATAGGACGATGAGTTCAAGATTAAGCACCGCCACCTCCTCCTATTAATAACAAAATTAAAACCAAAATTCCAAATAAAGTCCAGCCTAGATAAAATGAAAGTCTTCCGGTTTGCATTCTACTCAAACCTTCAGAGGCAAGATTAACAAAATATCGTATGAATTTGAGCAACTTATTTAAGCTGTCATCTATCAGCGTCTTAAAAGTTTTGCCTAAAGATATTCCAATTCCTTGCAGGTAATTAAAAAGGTCAAAAGAGCCTCCTTCGGCAAACCGATAAAATTCACCAAAGAACTTTATTTTTTTGATAGATGAGTAAAAGTGAGAGGCGGAAAAGTGCATTTCATCTTCAGTTAGCTCTTCTGCTCCAAGGAACACTTTTCTGGAGCGTGGTTTATAAGCGCCGCCTATAAGGTAAATGAGGAATCCCAGGGATAGGAGAACAGACATTAACGCAACAAAAGCAAGGGGCGAAAAGTATCCTATTGGCTGGATTGTTGATGAAGGTAATGAAGGGGAAATAAGAAAACGTAGAGGTAACCTGAAGGCAAAAATGCCGAATGCGATACAAGTTATTGCTAAAACGAAAGGAGGTAACCATTTATTAAAGGAAACTTCTTTGACTCCTTTGAATTCAACAGGGCGTCTTCCCAAGAAAATTGAATGCGTTAATTTTAAGAATGAGGCTAAGGTAAGCACGCTGCCGAACATTCCGGCAATCATAAATATATAGAAGACAGAGTTACCAGTTGTTGTACTCAATCCAATGAAGGACTGGTATATCAACCATTTTGACACAAAACCATTTAGCGGTGGAACTCCTGAAATAGCTAAGGCGCATACTAGAAAGGAGAAAAAGGTTATAGGCATGGCTTTAGCCAAGCCTCCCAAATTATCAAGGTTGGTCTCCCCTGTCTTGTCGTTGACCGCCCCTACACCTAAAAATAATGCGCTTTTGTAGACGGTGTTATTAATCATATGGAATAATCCTCCGGCAATACCTATAATACTACCCGAAGCAATTCCGAGAATCATATAGCCAACCTGACTAACGGCATGGTAAGAAAGAAGGCGCATTGCGTCTTTTTGAATCAGCGCCATGAATACAGCGCCAAGAACCGTTACCGCTCCCAAGCTTAGAAAAATAAGCTGAATAGTAAGGTTTGATTTTATATCGAATATGGAGTAACAAAGCCTGATAAATAGATAGATGCCAAGTATTTTATCAAGCATCGATGGAATAAATGCCATAGTTTCAGCCGGAGCGGTTTCGGCAGCTTTAGGAATCCAAGTATGTAGAGGGAAAGAGCCTGCCTTAGCAACAGCTCCAATAGCAATAAAGATAAATGAAGCTATAGCTAAAGGGTTGTTTAACTTAAATTGTGAGGTTCCTATACCTGTAAAATATGAAAGCTGTCCTGGGTGAGAGGCATGTTTGGTGGTAAAAATCATAAATATCATTAACCCTAACAGCAAAAGGAAATCTGCAAAACCGTTAAGTAGGAACATTTTTCTGGCCGCAAGTTCCGTGTTGCCTTTTCCGAAAAGCAGTAATCCGTAGACTGAAAACAAAAGAATTCCCCAAAAGAAATACAACACAAGAACTGAACCGGCAAGTAAAGCTCCATTGGCCGCAGCATAAGTTAGAAGTGCAAAAGTGAAGAATTTCCAGTCGTCACGCGGTCCGCCCTTAAATTTGAAACTATATATGAAAAACAGGATAGAAAATCCTGAAACTAAAAGCAACATGACTGCTGACAGACCATCTACTCTAAAGGTATTAATTATCCCAAAAATTTCAGGAAGATTTATCGGCTTAAACAACATTTGAGCAGAGCTTACATCAAGAAACAATCTTAAGGCAAAGAAACCGGTAATCAAAGATGCAACAATCGCCGCATAGCGCCTAAGGGGTCGTATTAAATAAGCAAGTAAGGCTGCAAATCCCGGGATTAATATAAGAAGCGTCATTGGATGTGTTAATATATCCCAATTCATCTTACCCTCCAAGATAGGCAATTAGAGGCTTTATTACAAAACTTCCTGCAAGCAAAGCGAGAGAAGTTATAAATACAATCAAAGACAGGTATATAGGTTTTGGGGAATTAGTTTCTTTAGGAGTTTCTCCTTTAAGAAATACCGTTGTAAATAGACGCAAAAGGTAAAACAGAGTAAATACCGAAGCAATAATAAATCCTGTAGCTAATATAATTCTTTCAGGAAGCAGAATTCCGTACAGAACGTCAAATTTGGCAAAGAAACCGAATAAAGGCGGCAGTCCCATTATAGATAGACTAGCGATCATAATTGCTGCAAAAAGTAATGGATAACGCATAATAAGACGTCCCTTACCGAGTATTTCTCTTGTCTTTAGTTCCTTTTCCAGAGTTCCATACCCAAGCAATAATGTGGTTTTACCAATTCCATGAGCGATAATAAATAATACTGCTCCAATTAAACCTGTCACAGGTTTAACTGTTGCAATAAGACTTACTACGGCGAAGCCTGCTAAAACAAATGCAAGTTGACTTATAGTAGAGTAACCAAGTATTCTCCGATAATCTCTAACAATAAGGGCGGTACCTGCAGCAACTAATGTAGAGACTAGAGCTATCCACAATAAAGTGATGTGCCAAACCGGAGCTGCGTTTGAAGTAAAGGTTTGCACAAAAACCTTAAAGAATAAAATTAATCCAAAATTTTCCACAATGCCTGCCAATATGGCGACAACTGGAGTGGGCGCTTCGGCATACGCTGAAGGTACCCAAATATACAAAGGTATAACTGCAGACTTGGCGAATATACCCGCTAAAATTAGTATCCCTGCTCCAACCGGAAGATTCTGACCTAACATATCAGATAGAGAAAAAGAGTTGAACTGAGCAACTAAGATCAAGATACCAACCATCATTAAGGTCGAACCAAAGAAATTTATCATCAAAGTGCGGTTTGCTACAGCAATTTTTTCAACACTGCGACCAAAACCAATTAAGCGCCATGCTGAGAATGCAGCTATTTCCCAAAAGAGGAATATGAAGATGAAGTCTTTGCTAAAAAGCAAGCCCAAGGCTGAACCTAGAATAAATAATCCAAGGGCATGTAGTTCAGTATCGGCATTTTGTTTTTTTGAATAAAAACCTATTGAATAAAGCAGGATCATCAAATAAATAAACACAAAAACCAAAGCCAGGAGCAAAGTTATGTGCGAAGGCATAAATTGCACAGCTGCTTTTGAACTCATAAGCTTCCACAAAGAGAAACCTGTAGCTTTGGGAGCCAGCATTTGCATTACAAGCAATACCCCAGAAGCTATTGCGGCTAATATCCCTAATGCCCAGCGCAAGACTTTAATAAAACGTCCTGGGAAAATAGTCAACAGCCCAGCTGCAAAAGGTATTGCAATAATCATAAGAAGATGAAGGTTCATTTAAGTTCCTCCCATTCGAGCTGTTTTTTCCTGCGATAGCTTAATCATATCATTCCAGGTATATAGCAGTTTGCCTTTGGTATTAAATGCAGCTATTCTTTCCGTACAACAGTAACATGGATCAACTGCCGCCAGAGTAATTGCAGCATCAGCCACAGTATCGCCAATTACTGCGGCTTCGTTTGATTTGATGTTCATAAAACTTGGAGCGCGAATTTTATAGCGTAGCGGATATTGAGAACCGTCACCTTTGAGGTAATGAAAAACTTCTCCGCGTGGAGCTTCATATCGTCCAATACCTTCACCTTCAGGTGCGCGCTCCATATGAGCGTCAATATCACCTTCAGGCAAATCCTTAAGACGACCAAGACATTGGCGTATTATCTTGGTTGATTCAAAACATTCAAGAAGACGAACCTTCGCTTTAGCGAACACATCGCCTTCAGGAAGAACTATCTCTTTCCATTCAACCCAATCGTAGGCGGCATGAGGGTCATCCTTGCGAACATCAATTGCTATTCCCGAAGCTCTGCCCGTTGGACCTTCAACACTGTATTCAATAGCTTTTTCCTTAGTAAGAACACCCACACCTTCAAGACGTTTGTGGAGAACAGGATCATCAAGAACTGCTTTGGTAAGCATCAAAATTTTCTTATCAGCCTCATCAAGTACCTTCAAAAGAGGAGGAATCATACCGGATTCGATATCGCGACGGATACCTCCCGGCTTAAACATACCGTAATGATTACGATTTCCGGTAATTATTTCTAACATCTCCAACACAGGTTCGCGATATTTCCACGCCCACATCCAAACAGTATTGTAGCCAAGAAAATGTCCTGCGAGTCCCATCCAAAGCAAGTGTGAATGAATACGTTCAAGTTCGCCGATAATTGACCTAATATAGGAAGCTCTTTTCGGAACTTCTATTCCAGCTGCATCTTCCATAGCCAAAACAGAAGCAAAGGGATGCGAAGTAGAACAAATTCCACAAATACGTTCAACGACAAATGGAATCATATCGTAGGTTTTACCTTCACATATCTTCTCATGACCGCGATGCATATAGCCTAACTGGATATCTAAACCTACCACTCTTTCACCTTCAACAGTAAGCTTAAAATATTCGGCTTCCTCTTGCAAGGGGTGAAACGGACCTATGGGTATTACCCTGGGTTGCATATCAGCCAAATGACCTCCTAAGCGGGTAATATCCCGCAGGCGAATCGTCGGGAAGCAAAAGATGACGTGTATCATCAAGACCTATGAACTCAATACCAAGTAGTTCGTGCATTTCTCGCTCTATCCATTCAAAACCTCTTCCCAAAACAGTCAGGGAATCAACCTTCGGGTCGTCATGAGGCAGGGTTACTCTGAGGTTTATCATAACGCCTAATTTATCAAAAGAAAAATGGTAGAGTATAGTAAATCCTTTAGGAGTATCTTCAGCAGAGGCAATAGAAAAACGGCAACCAAGTTTGTTGAAACAAAAATCAGCTATCTTTATTACATCCTTTGCTTCTATTTCCCAATACCAACGCCGTTTGCGATGAATGTTTAAGCTTCCTTTGGGATAAAATTTCTTGCATTGTTTCTCAAGCTTTTTAAATTCAGTATCAAAATTACCGGAAAATTTTACGGCACCATCTTTTTCAAGGTTTTGAGACCTATTCATAATCACAACCCCTTTAAGCTCTTAAGTTTTTCTACCGCACGTACAACACCCAAAATCATTCCTTCAGGTTTGGGAGGACAACCGCCGATATAGACATCAACAGGTATATGTTTATCAAGCGGGCCAGCGAAATTATAGGAATCTACAAATAAATCGCCCGATATGGCGCAAGACCCAAATGCTGCTACTACGCAAGGTTTGGGAGTTTCCGCATAAACCTTGAGAATTCTATCAAGTACTTTTTTATTCACGCAACCGGTAATCAGTAAAACATCGGCATGACGCGGTGAACCTACCAGCATCAAACCAAAACGTTCCACATCAAAACGCGGGGTAAGAAGGTCAAGAATTTCGATATCACAATTATTACATGGACTTGCAGCTACGTGATAGACCCATAAGGAACGGGTCAAGGCATTCTTTTTTAATCCCTTAAACATTATTATAACCCCACGGTGGCTAGTATGAAGCCTAGAATTGAAGTTACCAGCATAATTGACCAAAAGAATTTTACTGCTTGGTCAATTCTTAATCGAGGATTTGTATTTTTGATAAGCACCATCAATAATAACACAGCTAGAGGCTTCAACCATCCAAATATATGCCACCAATGTTCTTTAGTAGGCATTCTGAAACCGCCCCAGAATATAATTACCATAAAGATACTTACAGAAAAATAAAGCATACCTTTTATGAGCTTGAACACTCCCAAGGGAGGTCCTGAATACTCAATCATTACGCCGGACATAATTTCTTGCTCTGCGTCAGCGATATCAAAAGGAACAAATCCCATTTTGGCCTGCATGCACATTAATGCCGTAATAAAAGCAATGGCTCCTGAAAGCGAATAGAGAAATGGATGATTGTTCCATTGCCATTGAAGGAGATCGCCTATTTTTATCATACCGCCTGATTTTACTATTACTGTTGCTAAGGCAAAAAGCAAAGGTAACTCATAGGCAAGATAAAGTGTCATTTCGCGTGAAGCACCCAGTGCCGATATCGGGTTTCCCGTTGAGGAAGCTCCTAAAATCAAGGCAAGGGGGACAAAAGCGAAAAGGTATAGAACAACTATTACGTCACCTGCAAAGGCGTATCCTGGAATGATATTTGCCAGAAGAAGGATGGTTGAAATTAAGCTTACGCCTGCCAAGGCAAAAAGAGGCACACCCAGAAAAATAGAGCGTGGCGCTCCTTCTGGAATAAAGGTATCTTTACCGAGAAGCTTGAAAAAATCATAGAAAGGCTGTAGAAATGGTGGGCCTACTCTAAATTGAACACGCGCCGTTAGCTTGCGGTCTAACCATGTATAGGTTAATCCTACCAGAGAGGTAAAAAGAAACCCAGGAAAAACTAAAACATAAAAGATAATCCAACCTGTAGAAAAGCTCATTGGCGCCTCCAAGACGGTGAACGGGCAATAAACCTGTCGTTAATCGGAGCCTTAGGCAAGTTTTTCTTATCTATATATTGCAAAGCACTAGAGGAACAACTGGCAACACAGCGTGGTCCGTCTTCACGTTCGGCACAATAATCGCATTTAGAAACAATATGTCGTCGCAGATTACGTTCAATAACTCCGAAAGGACATGCATAAGTACAGCTCTGACAGCCGACACAGAAAAACGGTCGATGTTCGACTAATCCTGTTTCTTCATTTTTAACAAGAGCGTCGGTTGGGCAAGCTGCGGCACAAAGAGGATCTTCACAATGCCTACAGGCCGATGGAAGATTTGCCTGTCCGGAGAGATTGCCATGACAAATTCGAGCTTCACCATAATGCGATTGCATACAAGCCGCTCTGCAACTTTCGCATCCGCAACAGCGATCCAGATCAAGCACTATTACTTTTTCCATACCTTACTCCATACGGGTTTAAGAATTGCCTCACCGGTTTCCTCATCAGTATCCAACACAAACATCTCTGTTGAATTTCGGTAATTAGCGCTTACGATCATCAATCCTTGGGGAAGGGTTTGAAAAACTTTAGCTACAAGTTCGGTATCTCCATGACTAGTTTGAACACCAAGAATATCACCGTTATTTATTCCAAGAGATTCTGCATCGTTAGCGCTGAGCTTAATGTAGTTGTCTTCTTGAAAAACAGAACGGAAACCAATTGCCGGTTCTTCAGCAATAAGAAGATAAGTCATTCCTTTGGGACGTTTGCTTGCGCTGGACATAAGGTTTTTTGCTCGCTTGTCAATAGTTTCTTTATCAAACGCAGGATGAAATCCTACAAGCCGCTTAACTGCAGAACTTGTTGGAATAAGCTTGGAGGCTAAATCGCCTGCCGATATGGTACCTGAAACAGGTGAAGTAAAAGGTATCAATTTAGCCTGACCAAAGAGGGTTTGAATACTTCCTTCTTTTTCAAGTACCCTAATCATGGGAAAAACAATATCCATGGCCAGTTTATCGTCAGGAATAAAGAAACTGCCGGCTGAAACAAAATCAAGCTTTCTAAGCACAGGTTTCAATTGAGTATAATCCCAGGGGAATAAAGCGCCAAAACTTACTAAAGCCTTTATTCTCCCCCCCATTATCATAGGCAGATACGAAAAAAACGGTTTACTTGCATATGCAGGAGGACGATTTCCTAAAGGCAAGTAAGTCATACCCTTAAGAGCATCAGCTAACATTACTGCCGAACCGTGAGTAAGTAAGTTATCGAAGCTGCGTGCTTTTGAAGGAGCATAAATTAAAACACCTTGCTTATTTCTAATGGTTGCAGCAACTGTTTCAAAAAGAGAAGCGTCAATAGTCAGGAATTCGGCAATTTGAGAAATATCAGCTTTCTTTTCTGTTATATATTTATGCAAACCGTAGATGAATAAACCTTCATAACCTGCCCGAATCTTGATGAAATTATGAGCAAAATTACCGGTATTGGTTTTGAAACTATCTAGCACAATATAGCGGAAATCCCTTCGTTCACCCTTAGCTTCAGCTAAAAACCCCGAAATTACCGAATTTTGAGAATAGGGATCGCCGATTATGAAAGCATAATCAGCATTTTCCAGTTTATCTAATTTTAATGGAGGAATCTTACCATAAAGGAAAGCTGTCTGGGGACCTGGAACAGCATAAGCCAAATTTTCATATCCAGCTTCTTTTAAGCCCGCAACCAAAAGAGCAATCTCTTCGTTGGTTAGGGTTTCATCATATGCAAATAGCACTTCCTCAGACTTAAAATTCGCAATACGTTGCTTTAGGTATTCAATACCTTTAGATACACTGGATATTTCGCCGTTAAGAATTGCATGATAAAGACGCTTGCGGTGAGTTACAAGTGCTGCAGATGCGTTACCTTTTGGACAAAGTCTTCCTTTAGTAAAAGAGTCTTTGATATAGTCTACCCGGCGAATTTCCCCATTTTTAACCTCAAACCCCATCTTACAACCTAAATTGCAGAAAGGGCAGGTTGTCTCTTGTATTTTTTTACTCATACAAAAGGGTCCTCCAGGTGCTTTATCTTTTCCCAAGTCATAACCGGCCCATCTTTACAACAAAAATATTCGCCAATACGACAATGTCCACATTTACCAAAACCACAAGACATATTTTTTTCCATAGAAAGATATATATCCTTATCGGCAAACCCTAATTCCAGTAGTTTTTGAGTTCCGAATTTCATCATAATTGGCGGCCCGCATACCACTGCTAGGCCGTCTTTGGGATTAAAAGGAAGATTATCCAATAAAACAGTAACCACTCCAACTTGTTCTTTCCAGGTTTTATTACCTACATCTACGCTTTGACGTACATCCACTTTTTTTATTTTTCGCCAATCCTTGAAAAGACGATCGTAGACAATATCCTTAGGGGTTCTGGCTCCATAATAAAGATGGATTTTCTTATACGCACTGGAATTATGGAGTAAGGCCAGAAAAAGCGAACGTAGAGGAGCCAGACCAACACCACCGCCGAGAATTAAAACGTGACGTTTTTCATATTCCTCTATAGCATAAGGAACACCATATGGACCTCTTATAGCTAGAGTATCGCCAGGACGTGCGTCAAATAACTTTGTTGTAACTCGTCCCACTTTCATTATAGTAACCTCTATTTGTTTTTCTTCATAAGGAGAAGATGAAGGTGTAAAAGGGGCTTCGCCAACCCCTGGGACGGTAAGTTCAATAAACTGACCGGCTCTAAAGCTTAGTGCAGGTTTTGGTTCGAGAACAAATGTTCGAATATTTGGGGTTTCGACAATAACTTCTTTAACCATTGCTGGTCGTGGTTCATATGGATTCATAACGACCTCAATATATTGCGTATATCTATTTTTGCAGTACAAGCAACAATGCAACGCCCGCAACCAGTGCAAGCCATAACCTTAAAATTACGAGGAAAACTCATGAACTTGCATTCAAATCGATTGCGTAATCTATGTGAGAAATGAGCCATTGGATTTGCACCGCCACCTACACGGCCATAGGCCGCATGATAGCAGTAATCAAGAACCTTAACGCGCTCAAAACCTTTACCAGATGGGATATCATATAGAAGAAAACAATAACAAGTTGGACAAATTCTTTGACAGGCCTGACAATCAACGCAATTGTTCATTGTTTCAGCCCAAAACTTTGTATCCAGCTGTTCCTCTATTTTTTCAGGGAGATCAAAAGGAAATTCTTCGGGATTAGTTTCCATAAGCTTTTGCTCAGCTTCTTCCCGAATTTTGTCTCGCCTTTTAAGCTCCTTTTCCGGCAATTCTTTAAGTATATCGCCCAGCTTGCCAACGATTTCTTCTCCTTTTGGAGAAAGAACCTCAAGAATTAATGCATGGTCAGTAAAGGAAAGATTTAAGTCTCCGCCCCAAGCGGAGTAAGGTTTTCCGCCAATAGCATTGCAAAAACAAGTTTTTGCAGGATCGGGGCAATCTACGGTAATAAGAAGAAATTTCTCACGACGCTCCTTATAAAAAGGATCTTCGAAAGTGCCTTTAAGATATACATTATCTTGGATCTCGATAAGGGTACGAATATCGCAATCCTTTGGTCCAATAATAACTTTTGGTTTTATATCTTTGGAAAAAAGCTGTGGAAAGCTTGCCACGCGTTCACGAGACGCAAGAAAGAATTCCTTCAAAGGTTCAACAGGACGAACCATTCTTAAAGCTAAAATCAGTTCTTCCGGTTCAACCTTTTCATCGTTCTTCCACAATTTATAGGTAGCCGAACGACCGTAAACCCTCGGGGTATAAGTCTCACCAATATCTGACGCAAGCCGATTGTAAAAAACAGGGAGGGAATTAGAAGTTAATAAATAGGCCCTCATAACAAGGGAATATACCCAAATTTAATAGTTTGTCAAGCCCCCTACAAACAATAACTTAGTAGCACTTAAATAAAAAAGGTGGCACGC
>CAZUXE010000017.1:0-31108 GCA_964624585.1 uncultured bacterium
AGTGCGGCTTACTCCTATCAAACTTGGCCTTCGCCATTTGCTTTCCTCCTTGAAAGTTTCAATATTTGAAAGCCCACGGCCAGAATTGAACTGGCGACCTCATCCTTACCAAGGATGTGCTCTGCCGACTGAGCTACATGGGCGTCAATTGTGCAAAATGCGAAACAGACTTAAATTATATGGATTAGACAACCCTTGTCAACCCTAATATCAGAGAACTACAGTATTTAGGTAAAGTGAGCTTTAGCCTTGTCTTGCTTAGCTTAATTAAAGAATGCTATAATAACTATCAAACGGAACTTGTCAAGAAAATCAATAAAAATAAAGCAATCTTGAGAGAATATTCGCAATTTTTAGCAGGAAATAAGCTTATCAAAAGATACTCAAAAGCTAGTCAAAAGATGATCAAAAGCTACTTAAAAGATGCTCAAAACCTACTCAAGCCTAAACCCATGCCTTAAATATGTTACAATATACGCTATCAAAATCTCGAAACCTTGCTTCAATTTTGCTGAAAACTCTTCAAAAAAGGGGTTTGACTTCTCTAAAGAATTGATGTATATTTATAATTGAATGCAAATAATTCGGTAGAGAAATGACAACCTTTCACTGGTAGGAGGAAACAATGACAGTATTAACAATTTTCTTAGCGCTTGTTTCATCATCTTTAGAAAGGCAAGCGGATGCATTGATATCCTATGCAACAAAACCTGATTCTAAGCTATACGGCTCACTTGAAGGTTTTGACAATTCCGGTAATCTTTGGATGGCTTATGAATGGAAGGATAATCTTTATTTAAGCGTAATAAGTCCTTCAGGAGAGTGGATAATTAAATCAAAACTTCTTTTAGATTTTGACGGAGCAGATTTAGGACTAAGTGCGTCTAAATTTGTATTTGACAGGTGGAACAACGCTTATTTTTCATTTGTAGTTTTAAAGCATGGTTCTGAAAGTATTGATCTACGTGTAGTTAGGGTATCGTCTAAAGGAGATATTACAGACTACTCTCCTTGGCCAGAGTTAGCCTATAGGTTTCCAGCATATATGACAATATTGCCAAATGACACATTAATGGTTCTAGGTTACTCTTTGTTAGGCGATCTGGGAGAGTATTTATGGCATTTATCAAAGGTATTAATTGGAGAGAACGGTGAGTTTATTCCTGTGGTTGACCTAATAAAACCACATGGGAAATTACCTCACAATTTAGGCTATGATAAATTACCATACACAACTATACTTACAAATTGGTCTAAGGGATGGGCTATTTATGCCGCAATGACCCTTGATATTGAGAGTAGCAACTATGATCCTGACCTTCTTCGTATTAAAGACATAGACATATCTTTCCATGATGATGTAGATAGTTGTACTTTATATAGGAATGAATATAAGTGGCGTGATTACATATGGAAGACTTTTAAGGCCTATACCCCTGAGCTATTTTTTGCACCGTATAAGGATGAAGGATATGTATTATATATACCAGATGCAAGGAATAGAGAGCTTACGCATTCAATACGATTTGATAAGAATGGGGAGTTAATAGAACCTTCAGAACTAAAAGGTAGAGGAAGATTTAGACCCCGTTCATTTACTAAGATTCCATCAGATAGTAAAAAGTACTGTGATTTTCAATGCTGGTGGGATTATTATTCTGAACTTGATTCAGTTCGAGTTGTATTTTGGGGCAGCGATAATAAAGGTAATCTTTATGTTTACCAAAAGAAACAGCAATTTTAGAGATATTTCGGAACAATATTTGTTATAGCCGTCCAACTAAAAATGCAGTCTTGCTAGTTTGGCGAAAGTCGGCAGAGAATCCTCACACACTTACGCCATAACATCGCCAACGACTTTTAATATAGATTTTGCTCGAATACTATAACATAGAGACTACAAATGCGTCGTCCTCTAATTCTCCGCGCCCCTGTATACCCTGCGCTTAACTTCCGTCTCTTATCTAACGTTCGTTAGAATACCTTGACGGCACCTGAACTTTTCCTATAATTATCTAACGTTCGTTAAATAAACTGGAATTTGGAGATACGGTGAAGAACAAATTAATTACCCGCAAGGAGTTCGAAAAGCGGCTTACCGAACTTTTTGCCCAGGGCCGACTCTCAGCCTATCCACGCAAACGCAGAGACAGACACATCCTCCTGAAAAGTATAGTGATAACCCTCAATAACAGTAAAAACTATACGGAAGCCGATATCAACGAAGCTATCAAGACCTGGCTTGTCGGAATGCACGTCTCCAACAGTCTTGACCACGTCGCGTTGCGCCGTTATCTAGTGAATGAAGGCTACGTTGATCGTTCACGGAACGGATCAAGATACTGGGTTATCTCCCCCGATCCCTCTCCCAAGTGGTTTGAGCCAGAAGTGGACAAAGTTGACATCCTCAAGGTTGTGGCCGAGGCAAAGGAAAAGTTTGACAAGAACCGCCGCAAACGCGGCGAGGTTCGCAAAAAAATTCTTGAAGCAGCCACAAAGCTCTTTGCCGATAGAGGCTACGACGGCACGTCCATCCGCGACATTGCAGCAGCAGCAGGTGTTACTGTTCCCAACATCTATTACTATTTCAAAGACAAGCAAGGACTGCATCAAACGACCTTGAAGGAAAGCGCCAATAACATCCTTGAGATACTCAAGAAACTTGACGATCCCAACGCCTCATTCCGCGACCGCCTTATTGCCCTATCCAAAGCCAAAATGAGACTTGCCACCCAAAAACATCCCGCCTTTGAATTGTTCACCAAAGAATGGATAGCTAGCAACTCTTCAAACGCATTGCCTCCACAGTTAGATGAAATAATGGCACAGTCCTTTAAGTACATGGAAGAGATGATTGCCCAAGGAGTAAAACGTGGTGAGATTCGCCCCATAAATCCCAAACTAGGAGTCTGGTATCTAATAGGTCTCACTTTTATTCATAGCGGCAAATTCCTCAGTAAATACATAAAAACGAGAGAAGTGCTTTCGGATGATGAGGTGGAAGAATTCGTAGATATCATCCTTAAAGGCTTTGCAAAGTAATTAAACAAAGGAGAACTAATGGCTCTGCTTTCGATTAAATCCCTAACTAAGGACTATAAAACAGGCAAGGTCATAACCAAGGCTTTACGAGGCATAAACCTTAATATAAGCAAGGGCGAGTTTCTCTCCATAGCAGGCCCTTCAGGTTCAGGTAAAACTACTCTTTTGAACATAATCGGCTGCCTTGATACTCCAAGCTCAGGCTCTGTTTCTCTTAACGGTATAGACCTTTCTGAACTAAAAAAGAAAGAACGCGCCAGGCTACGTAAAAATTCAATAGGATTCGTCTTCCAATCATTTAATTTAATTCCGGTACTTACCGCCTTTGAGAATGTAGAAATACCGTTAATACTTCTTCACTGGGAGAAGTCCAAACGCAAAGAAGCCGTTGAAAACATACTCGTTGACGTTGGACTTAAGGACTATATCAAGCGTCGTCCTTTGGAAATGTCCGGCGGACAGCAGCAACGAGTCGCTGTTGCACGCGCCCTGGTGAAAGAACCTAAGCTAGTGCTGGCTGATGAACCTACCGCAAACCTTGACTCCGCTACGGGCAAAGCCACACTGGAACTTATGAGGAAACTAAACGAAAAGCATGACTCCACCTTCATTTTTTCCACTCACGATAAAATGGTTATGGATTTCGCAGACCGACTGCTGCTTCTCAAGGACGGTAAAGTAGCTTCGGATTCAAAACAAGGAAGGTAATTATGCTGTTTAAGATGGCATTGAGAAACGTCTTTCGCCATACGCGCAGGACAGTAATCACAGCAATAGCCATAGGTATAGGATTGATGTTCATGATAATGATAGATTCCATGTTCGCCGGAGTAGAAAATCAGGCCGTCCGCAATATTCTGGAAACTGATAATTCTGAGTTGGTCGTCTATCCTAGTGGTGTTTTTGAGAATCGTTTTCTGTTCCCGCTTGATACTCTAATAAAAGACGCATTAACACTTTCTACAAATCTTGAAAAAAAATATGCAAATGTTAGCTCAGCGACACCAAGGCTACGCTTCGCAACATTTGCCATCGCTCCTGAAGCTGAACTTTTCGCATTTGCTGTAGGTATTGATCCTCAAAAAGATGCCAGTGTGTTCGAACTTAAAAACAATATTCATGAAGGCAGATTTCTGGAAAAGAAAAGCGATTTAATGATAGGTTCAGGCCTTGCCAAAGACCTAGACATCAAGCTTGGTGACGTCATTATGCTTCAAACCCGTTCACGTCGTGGGGTTATGGATGTCAGAGATTATGAAGTAACAGGCATTCTTAATACCTCCAATCCCTTAATTAACCGTAATGCCATTTTTGTAAATCTTACTAATGCTCAAGAGATATTGGAAACACCAGGGGCCGCATCTGAAATAGACCTACACATTAAGGGAAACCCCAAAGATACTGAACACCTAAACATCCTGGGTAAACGAATTGAAAAAGACCTTGGCGGCTCCTACAAATTGTACACCTGGTACGACCTCAACGCTGGATTGTTCGAAATAGCCGGTCAGAAAAAGTCGGTGGGATACTTTATCGCCTTAATTGTAATTGTCATTGCACTAGTTGGAATCGTCAATACCATGCTTCTTTCAATTTATGAGCGGATACCTGAACTGGGCGCTATGCGAGCTATGGGATTTTCCAGGAGCAATATCCGCTGGATGATGCTTATTGAAGGTTCGGTTATTGGCTTCTTAGGCGGACTTTTCGGGATAATGCTTGGACTTGGAGTCGTCATCTACATGACCGAAGTAGGCATAGACTTTTCATCCATAATGAGTAACTTAGAAATGCCTATGCCTTTAGATATGCATTACCGAGGAGAATACAACTTCGGTTATATGGCATTCGCGTTCTTCCTTGGTTGGATAACTTCAACTCTGATAACACTTATTCCGGCACGCAAGGCAACCAAAATAGAACCCTCCCAAGCCCTGCGGAGCATCTGATGATTTTAACACAAGGAATTTCAAAGTGCACAAAGATATTTCGATTTTTGTCATTAAGCTTCATGTGCTTTATAGTGATTACCCCCCTAGGAGGTAATGATGCTTTTTAAGATGGCTCTCAGAAATGTATTACGAAACAAACGCCGTTCCATCCTGAGTGCTGTAGGTATAATAATAGCGGTAATGCTAATCATTTACGCCCAGGGATTTGTTAGAGGGATGATTGAGGGTCTGATTGAAAATACCGCCCGTATTAAAACTGGCCACGTACGCATCGTAACACCTGAGTACTTAAGGCGTGAAAAACTCTCCCCTCTTGAGCAAGCGCTATACGTCACTCCTGAACTTAAAAAAATGCTTGAACAAACTCCTGAAGTAACAGCGTTCACCTACCGTATCCCTTTCGGGGTTCTCCTCTCCAAGGGCGAGCGCTCTAAGCCAGCGTTCGGAACCGCAATAGACGTGAAACGGGAAAAAGAATTTCTCAATCTTTCAACAGAGGAACATCTAATTGAAGGCTCCTATCTTGAAGCAGATGATAAGGCCATTCTTATCGGCAGGGGACTTGCGGAAAAATTAAAATTCACTATAGGCGATTCGCTTGTCATTATCACTTCAACAGCCTACGGTTCACCGTCAGGAATTAAGCTCACTGTTAAAGGAATACTCGAACTTGGACAAAGCAATCTTAACGACAACGCCTTCTACATCCCGCTTGCAGCCGCCCAAGAACTTTTAGACCTAAACGGCAGGGCAGTAGAAATACTGGTTCTACTGGATAACAGAGAAGATTCAAAGAAAATAGCGACAACATTGCAGGAAGAAGCTGGAAATTCAATGGGACTTCTGTTCATTCCCTGGCAACAGGATGACATTTTGGCTATGCTTAGGATGGTTTTTAATATATACTGGGTAATGTACGGAATTATTCTTCTTATCGCTTCGGCCACTATCATCAACACTATGCTTATGGCTGTTTTTGAACGCATAAAAGAAATAGGCATCCTTAAAGCAATGGGAATGAGCAATATCAGCATTATGTTGCTCTTAACTACCGAAGCCTCAATAATTGCTCTCTTTGGAGCCCTCATTGGCGCCGGATTGGGAATAGTTCTTGCAATGCTTGCACCTGAGATAAACTTCTCTTCTCTCGCCTCGCAGGATATGGGAGCGATATACTTCAATCCTATTATTCCGGTAAATCTTAGCCCCACGGTAGTATTAGCCTGCGCCGCATTCGGCTGGTTTATTGCAACATTAACCGCACTCTATCCAGCCCGCCAGGGAACCAAGGTACAACCGGCCAAGGCTCTAAGAAGAATTTAAGAAATTAGGATAATTAATAAATCTCAATTTTATGTAAATCAGGGATACAAATTACTGTATCCCTGTAAGGAGAAAAGATGAAAATATCTGCAATTTCAATTACTGCAATCCTTGTCTTTTCAGCTGCAACAAGAGTACTACCAGCAATTACAGCAAGTGAGATTTTGAACAAAGTGGATAACAACACGGTAGCTTCAACCATAAAATTTTCCGCTAAACTCATACTTTCCACCTCAGGCTCACTGCGTACCAAGGAATTTAAAGGCTACTCGTTAGGTGAAGAAAAAGCCTACATGGAATTTACCTCTCCTACAAGAGATAGGGGTACTCGTATTCTGAAACTCAAAGATGAACTCTGGATATACTTACCTAGCATAGGCAAAGCGACCAAAATTGCAGGACATGCAATGCGCTCATCATTGATGGGTTCTGATTTTTCCTATGAAGATGCAATACCCAATGAAGAACTTACAAACAGTTACAACGCTGTTCTGGGAGATGACGAGAAAATAAACGAAACCGATTGCTATACGCTACGTCTTTCCTTAAAGAAAGATGCTGAAGCTTCATACCATACTTTGAAACTATGGGTGAACAAGAAAAATTTTCTGCCAATGAAAGCGGAATACTACTCAAAATCAGGCAAATTAATGAAAAATGTACAAACTCTGGAATATAAACGCATCAGCGGTAAGAATTACCCAACCAAAATTAGGATGGAAAACAAGCTTAGAAAAAATACATGGTCTGAGTTTGTAATTACCGATATCCAGCTGGAAATTCCAATTCCACCTAATGTATTCACCAAAGAATATCTGGAGCGTTGAAAGAAAAGCAACTAACATCCAGGGCTACCGCAACATTTTGGGAAATTCCCTCCGAATGTACTTGAACAATCACCTGAACTAAAGATTTGACTCTAGGAGTTTAAGTCAATGCCAATAACTCAGCAAACAAATGCTAGAGTTAGCGCAATCTCTTAGCTTAGGCAAGCTCCAGAAGCCTTTTGTCCCTTAAATCAATTATTGCTCTAAGCAATTCGGGTTCGGATATAGACACGCGCCCCTTTAACTGACTTAAGCTGGGCGCGTCTCCAATATGGGTTATTATCTGCCACTGAATTGGAGTTATAGTAACAGGTTCATTTTTATGAAGTACCGAAATCAAAATAAGCTTACGATCATCGCCGCCAATTCGAGACATCAAATCTTCGCATTCATCAAGCTCGGTAGAAATTCCAAGAATAAATTGCTGAATCGGCAAATCTATTCTATCTTCATCTGCAAGTTTTATTATAGATTCGGTATCGAATACAAACTTACCCGATTTCCAGTTAAGAATTTCCTTTACAGCCTTTAGTCCTGAAAATTTTTTCGTTTTACCGCATTTTAGCAAACTATCGGCAAAGACTATAATCCCTTCATCACCACTTGAAAAAATACGCAAGGTACCTGATCTATTCCCAAGAAAAACTAATTGGAACAAATCGGAAAGCGGATAATCACTAAGCGTTCCGTCAAGTCGCATGTTAACTCCTCTAAAAAACCACCACTAGCGTCAAGTCTATATTAGCCTTTGAACTTACCCATCGCTCTAAATTTATCAATTCGCTGCTGAACAAGTTGTTCTTCTGAAAGTTTATCCAATTCAGCCAATCCTTGTGCAATTTGTCGTTCAATGTATTTTGCAGCAAGCGGCCAATCCCTGTGAGCGCCGCCTTCAGGTTCTGGTATAACTGCATCAATAATCCCGCGTTTCATATTATCATAACTGGTAAACTTCAACGCTTCAGCAGCCTGCGGCGCCTTGGCGCTATCGCGCCACAAAATAGTTGCACATCCTTCAGGTGTTATAACCGAATAAAAAGAGTACTCAAGCATATAAATTCTATCACCAACCGCTACAGCCAAAGCTCCGCCGGAACCACCCTCACCCGTGATAACCACAAGAATGGGTACCTTAAGAACAGCCATTTCCTGCAGGTTACGTGCAATAGCCTCTGATTGACCACGTTCCTCAGCGCCAACACCAGGATAAGCGCCCATCACATCTACTAGGTTAATAATAGGCATTTTGAATCTCTCGGCTAACTTAAAAATTCTCAGCGCCTTACGATATCCTTCAGGATGAGGCATACCGAAGTTACGACGCATTTTTTCCTTTGTTCCCCTGCCCTTTTGATGTCCAACCACAGCAACTGATCTACCGTGAAATCTTGCGATACCTGCAATTAAAGCTCCGTCATCTGCAAAATTCCTGTCACCATGTAATTCTACGAAATCAGTGAACAAAAAAGGAACCAAATCCAAAGTGTAGGGACGCTTGGGATGGCGCGCCAACTGCACCATTTGCCAACGCGTAAGACGAGAAAAAACCTTCTTACGCAATCTAGCAATCTGTTTTTCCAGTTTGGCAATTTCATCATCTACGCCATGCAATCCACGCAACCCCTCAACTCGTTTCTCTAATTCAACAATAGGTTTCTCAAAGTCAAGCAAAAATTCAGCCATTATCCAATTCTTTAATCAAATGAAAGGTTTAAGCTTATTCTGTGCGTTAATCCTAAATCCATTTGGTTATATGGAACTAACGCGTAATCTAAAGCCACCCCCTTATGAGCTATTCCAATCCCGAAGGTAAGCATTTGGGTCGGAGACAACATTTTCCAATCTTGCTTTTTCTTACCTTCAGCGTGAAGAAACTTTGCGCCAGCCCTAAGAGCTAAAAGATTAAATAGCTTAAGTTCTAAACCTGTTCTTAATCCCGGTTCTTTACTGTAAGGACGATACATAAAGTCAATATTCAGCGCAGTTGAAATTTCATCAGACCAATCTTTGGAATAAGCTGTTCCAAGTCTTAAGGTTACCGGCGGACGAAAACTCGCGGCAGCCAGACGGGTATTGAACCCTAAATCGATAACCGACACACCTAATCTTAATTCCGGAAAAGGATTGTATGCAAACCCGGCATCAAAACCCCAGGTTGATCCTGAATGCTTCCACAAACGCTCATTGTAAAACCTGGCAATTAAACCGACCTTAACACCTTCAGAAACTTCAAAAGCAACCCCCATACCCAAAGACAAATCGGCAAATGAATATTTACCTATGGGTTTGGAGGAAGCTATACTGTCTCGAAGCTCCAGGTCTCCACTGGAAAAATAAAGAGCTTCGGCGCCAAGAGCAACCTTACCAAAATTACGTTTCAGGAAGAAAGCACTCTGGGAAGTACCTAGCAACCATCGTGTATGGTGCAAAGAAATATCCAAAGCGGAACCCTGATTAAGAAGCGCCGGATTCCAACGAATGGCGTCTGCAGTCTTTGCTCCGGCGACACCAACTTCACCCATTGCAGCTTCTCTTGCCCCTGCAGCTATTTTGAGTGACGCATAGCCTTCAGCCGCAAAACCCACTAAGGGTAGGATCAGAAAGAGAAGAAGAACGGTTTTTATCGCAGTTGTTTTATACCTCGATAATCTCAACATTGGCTCGAGGTAATCTGACTTGTTTATTATCTTCAAGTTGCACCTCTAAGACTCTGACTTTTGATTCAGTTTCAATACTCTCAAGATCTACAGGCAAGTCCACTACTATTCCGATAGCGCCAAAATGAGGTTCACGAATAATACGAACTTGCATGCCTACCTTTAGACCTTCCTCTAAGGTCCCCTTCGATTCCTTTGATTCCTTAACTTCTCCAGGAACAATTATCTCAGGCCTAATAACGCCTGCGCGAATTTGGGTCGCCCCATTGATTGATGCAAGCTGCCCTTCAAGCTCCTTAAGAAGTTCAAATGTACGCTTGGCCATTTTCATTTTGCCAAACCCTTCAGTAATAACAACTGTAACCGAAATAGGCTCGGAACCAGTTATGGCCACACCAATATCATAACCAAGCACCTGCTTAATTGACTTATCTTCAATACCACCCACAACAATTCCCTTGATACCAAACTCAGCGGCTTTTTTTATAGCGTCTCCTGTAACCAGTGAACCGCCAATTACTATCTGTCCTTTCATATTATCAGACAGCATATCAGCCTCAAGAACCTGTTCCGGATTCTCAGCAACTATTCTAATTTTCCCTCTACGTTCACCGCCAAAACCGAATATTCCTTGAATAAGGCTACCGATAGTTTCAACAGTTACACCTTCATTCTTTAAAACACCGACAATTTTACCGTCAACATAGGCGTCAACCTCAACTGGCTGAGGCGGCTCACGTAAAATTACCTGACCTGTAATAGGCGAAATACTTTCAATAGAACCGTCAACCGGAGCCTGAACCGTAGTCTTAAAAATCCCGAATAAACCTTTAGACATAGCTATTACTTCCCCCTTCTCTATTTTCTCCCCCGCTTTTTTAAGCATATGATCTGAAACGTCTTGGGGCTGCACGCCAAGCAGTCCGGCAACATTCAAAGTAGTAACATTTCCAGGTAAAGCCGTTTTAGCAACAACATCACTACCATTAACCATGTCTCCCTTCTTTACTACTACTTCCCCCTGAAGGGGCAGCCTACGCTCCTTGAGTATTTTGGTTTTTGCGGTAACTTTCAAACCAGGTGTATATGCGTGGGCCAATTTATTCCTCCTTAGAACTGCTTAATTTCCATCCTAAATTTAACGCCCCAAAGATATCACTGGGACTTTCCATGCTTTTTGCCATCATCAAGATTTTATTTAACGACAGCTCTTGATAATGATTATAAGGCTCTTGCAAGAAGTGTCAACCATTCCAATCTATACCTGATTTAAGATAGAATAATTAATTTAGAACAAGCGCATAAGCACACTGAGATTTAACGACGTAAGTATACTGTAATTTGCAGACTATTGGAAGTATTGCTGTTATCGCAGAAGACTCACACAATCTATAGCTATAAGCCGATAAACGCAACCCTACAAAGGAATTTCAGATAGCATTAGCACGAAGGTACTAGAATAAAGACTTCCGTAGTTAGTGATGTTACGAACAATAGAAGTAAGCAGCAATTAACGAAGCAATTCTTTCAACGGATCGAAAATCTTACGACGCGACGGATCGCGCAATTTTTTCAACGCTTTTGCCTCAATTTGCCTTATTCGTTCACGCGTAACATTAAAAATTTGACCAACTTCCTCAAGGGTTCGCTGAACTCCATCATCTACTCCGAAACGCAAACGAAGCACTGTTTCCTCACGCTTAGAAAGAGTACCCAAAGCTTCACCAAGCTTAGTTTCAAGAACCGAACGGGCCGCATGATAGGTAGGCACAGGTGTTTTGTCGTCAGAAATAAAATCGCCCACGAAAGAGGAGTTATCGTCGTCAATAGCTTTATCCAGAGATACGTGATACTGGGCGATATTAGTGAGAAACTTCACTTTATCTTCAGAAAAAGTGGGCAGATATTTGGCTACTTCCTGCGGCGCAGGCAACCTTCCATGTTTTTGAATAAAGCGTCTAGATACACGTGTTATTTTATTGATAGCGTCAATAATATGGGCAGGTACCCTAACAGTACGCGACTGATCGGCAATGGCCCTAGTAATAGCCTGCTTAATCCACCATGTGGCGTAGGTAGAAAACTTATAACCTTTTTTGTAATCAAACTTCTCAACTGCCTTAATTAATCCACAATTGCCTTCGGCAATAAGGTCAATGAACTCCAAACCTCTGTTGGTGTAACGTTTAGCAATCGAAATAACTAGACGTACATTACCTTCAATCATACGATCCCTTGCGGCAACTATTTTCTTTTCAATCTGCCGAATATTTTCAAAGCTCAAATTAGCTTCATCAACTGTTCGACCTAAGTTGCGTTCCGCCCTGCGAAGCTCGGTACGAGAATCGTTGTATTGTTCTTTCAGAGAAGAATCCTTTGCATAACGAAGTTTAAGATTCTCCGTCTTAGTGTTCATTTTTACAAGCTCTTCAATCTCCCGCTTATAGTGTTCTACAAATTCCTTTGTAACTTCTGTTTGCAAGGATAGTTTTAGTATCTTTTTGTAAAGCTTATCGCGCAGTTTTTGTAACTCTTTTTCCTCATCCTTAGTGCGATTGCGCCGTTTAACCATCTGCCTCATTTGTTCGTTGTACTCGGCAATTTTATGGGTAGAGCGTATAAAACTTTGCTTCCATCGCTGATAAAGTTTTTTGTCAATAACTGAATCTATGTCAGGCTTTGCAAGTTGGTCAACCGATTTTTCACCTTGCTCAATTTCCTTACAATGTCCAAGAAGTTCATCAACCATGCCACAAGCTGTAAAAATCTCTCCCTGCATCTCAAAATAGCCTTCTTCCATTTGACGCGAAAACCGAACTTCGTCATCTTTAGTAAGAAGTCCAAACTTATTTAATTCTTTGAAATAAGATCTGGTTGAATCTTTTCTGCCTTTAACTCTGGGGAGCTTATAGGTTTTTTCTTTTTGCTCATCTTTGACCTTGTCGCCCTCAGATACCAGTTTAACGCTATTTTCACGCAGTTTAACAATTATTTCATCTACCTCTTCTGAAGACACATAGGTTTCTGGTAAATAACTTTCGAGTTCTTTGTAGGTTATAGTTCGTTTATCGCCTATGGCTTCAAGTATTTTGCCTGCAATATCTTTACCCCTGAGAAGTTCAGGAGAAGTTTGAACTTTTGTTTTTTTCATAACTCCTGATATATTTTGTTACTTTCTTTAACCAACGTATTTAACTTTCCCAAAATCTTCCGAGCAAGCGCAATATCGCCTGCGCTTTCTGCATCTTTCAGTTGGGCCCTCAACTGCGCCCTTTTCTTACTGTAAAGATAGTGCGCTAAGGCGCGAGCGAACTCATCCCGCGAGTATTCCACTTGGGAAAAGCTCCATTCTGAAACCTTGCGCTGCATCTCAGAAGTCAATAAATCAAGTATTTCACCCGGCGTAAACTGTTCTTTTCCGGCCGCGAGTGAATATAACTTTTCCAAAAACTCCCGCATTTGTCCTTCGGGGAAAAAACTTGAAGGCAAATGCTCGGCAGCAATGCGAACGTAATCCGCACTTTGAATCATCATCTTCAAAAGCCTGACTTCCTGCTCTCGATTAACATTTTTCTCTCTATCGGGTCTTACCTTCTTCTCCCCAAACCTTCCAGCATTCGGTTTAATTCTATCCGCTAGAACCCTTCTATCGATTTTAAGGAGGTTTGCCGCTTCGTCAAGGTATAATTCTCTTCTGATAGTATCAGAAACCCTGACGATTAAGGAAAGCATTATTTCAGCAGTCTTTTTTCTATCAGAGACAGTCTTAGGTTCAAGCATTTTATAAATAAAAATCACAGGTTCATCGGCATCATTAAGCAGCTTCTTAAATTCCTGCAGAGAATAGGTTTGCAAATAGCTATCAGGGTCAAGACCTTCTGGCAAAAGAAGAAGCCTAGTTTCTAAATCCACTGACAAAACCTCGGCTATCGCTCGCTGAGCAGCTTTTCTACCGGCGTCATCACCATCAAAAACCAAATTGACCTTATCTGCATAACGCGAGAGCAAGGTTGCATGTTCACCTGTAAACGCTGTACCTAATGGAGCTACCACATTATGAATTCCTTCTTGAACTAATTTTAAGACATCCATTTGCCCTTCTACAACAATTGCTCCTTCACGACGCAAGTAGGGACGAGCCTTATGAAGTCCATATAAAAGCTTCCTCTTTTTGAAAACAGCGGTTTCTGGAGTATTCACATACTTTGCCGGATTCGCATCATCTCCCCACACCCTACCTGAAAATCCAACTAACTTGCCTGAAGATGTCTTAAGCGGAAAAACTATTCGTCCGGAAAGGAATGGATACAGCCTGCCAGAACTGGAACCCAACACTCCTGCATCCTTAAGAACTTGGGTAGAAAGCTTAAGCTCTCTGGCCTTGGATAAAAGGATTGAACTATCTTGCGGTACGAGTCCAAGTTCAGAATCACGTACTGTTTCCTTATTAAATCCTCTTGCTACAAGATAACGCTGTGCCGCAAGTCCTTTTTCTGACCAAAGGTTGTTAAAATAAATTTCTGCACACATCTGAAGCGCTTTAAAAATCGGTTTATTGGGATCATCATCGGCATCAAACTCTATCTTGATGCCCAAACGTCCGGCAAGGTGCTTCACCGCTTCAGGAAAAGACATGTTCTCGTAATTCATAATAAAAGTGATAGCGTTACCGCCAGCTCCGCAACCAAAACAATGATAGGCTTGACGATCAGGACTGACATTGAAGGATGGGGTTTTTTCTTTATGAAAAGGACATAATGCCACAAAATTGCGTCCCGCTCTTTTAAGATGCAGGTACTCGCCAATAAGACCTACTATATCGGTTTCAGCCCTTACCCTTTCGATAATTTCCTTAGATATCATACCTTCAGCCTCAATATAGTGACCCCACCTCCGCCTTCAAAAGGTTCACCAACCCTGAACGATGAAATAAGATTCGACGAACGCGCAAATTCCATCACCATAGAACGTAATACACCGGTTCCTTTCCCATGCAAAATAGACACTTCACTAATTCCCAAAGCATAAGCTTCGTTGATATATGCAAGCAAACACTGATAAGCATCCTCGGCATACATTCCTCTAATACTCAATTGAGTATTAAATTCAAGTTCATCATAATTTGAATCTATAGTGGGGTTTAAGGAAAAAGTCGCCTTATTCTTAAAAGATTCATCATGTTCCAGAACTTCCAAATCACTCAATGCAAGAGCAATCTTTAGGCTACCCATTTCCACCATAGCCTCTCCCCTTTTTTCGTCTATTTCAACTATCATACCTTGTCTTGCCAGTTTTTTGGAACGCACCTTATCGCCTGGTTGTAGTAGAGTTGGTAGAGAAGTCTGAACGCCGGATAATTCTGTAGAATCAGAATATGCACGTAGAGCCTCTTCTTGGTTCTTTATATAAGCCTTCGCTTTAATTACCGATTCACGAGAAGCTTTGCTTTCTTTAATTTCCTTTACCAAATATTCCAACTGCTTTCGTGTTTCTGAAAGCAGTTTGGCACGCTCAACGGCGATATCGTCTGAAAAACGTTTGCGCATTTCTTCAAGCTTTGCCTGAGCTTTAAGGTATGACTGCTTTATACTACGTGATTCTAATAACTCCTGCTCAAGCTCTAGCCTAAGTTTTTGCACCCTGTTACGTTCTGCAGAGAGATTGGAAATAATAGCAGAAGACTCCAGTAAATCAGGATTAATATAGGTACGGGCGCGTTTGAGGATTGATGTCGGGAAACCCTGTTCCTCGGCAGCTTGCAGGGCATTTGAAGTCCCTGGAATACCCATTTGCAATTTATATGTAGGGTGATTGGTAAACTCCATACCTGCATTTTGCATATCCTTACGTCCTTCAGCAAAACTTTTAAGCGACTCAAAATGAGTAGTAGCAATCACGGTTGCTCCTTTTTCAGCTAAGGTTTCAAGAACCGCCATTGCCAAGGCGCCGCCTTCTTCTGGAGAAGTGGATGAGCCTAATTCATCAAGCAAAACCAACGATGCCGAATCAGCCTGTTCAAGAATAAGTTTCAAGTTAGCTATGTGGGCAGTAAAACTTGAAAGATTATCGTCTATCGATTGTTCATCGCCAATATCAATAAATACCTTACGGTAAAAGGGAATCGCAGTATCAGGCGATGCTGGTACATGAAGTCCTGAAGCAGCAAGCATTGCAATAAGACCCAGGGTTTTAAGAACCACAGTTTTCCCCCCTGCATTAGGGCCTGATATAAGAAGTACTCTAGTCTCAGGTTCCAATTTTATATCCAAAGGCACAACCTCACGCTTCATTAGCAGCAAGGGATGACGAGCATTGTAGATTTCCATAACTCTAGCATTCGGATTAACCCGATTAGCCTTAAGGCTTCGCGCCCAATCAGCACGGGCAAATATAAAATCAAGCTCCGCAATAAGTTCAAGCGACACTTCTATATCATAAAGTCTCTCTCTTATTGCCGTTGCTAAAGCTATCAATATTCTCTCTATCTCTTCACGCTCTTCTTCACGCAATTTTCTCAATTGATTGTTGAGAGCAACGGTTTCATAAGGCTCAATAAATACAGTAGCTCCAGCTGAAGATGTCCCGTGCACAACCCCTTCAAGCTCGGCTTCCCTATCTCTTCTCAGGGCAAGAACCAACCTGCCTTCTCTAAAGTGAACCGCTGTTTCCTGAAATATTTCAGGCCTAGTGGTTGCCATAGCATCAAGTGTTCTTAAAACCGATTTTCGTTCAGAAGCAATTGAACGTCTTATTTCAGTCAGTCTTGGAGACGCCGATTCCTTTACTCCGTCTTCATCAACAGTCGCAAATATCAGGGTAACGAGATTATCAAATACTGTAATTTGTTCGCCATATTCACGCAACAACTTAATCTTCGACTCTCTGGGAATACTTCCACTAGTGAGCCTTTTCTTGACCTGAGCAACTGCCTTGAGTCCGTTTGCTAACTTTAAGAAATTACGCGCAGGAAGATATTTCCCTTCTTTAAGCTCAACAGTCAATTCATCAAGAGGGGAACAAGCTGAAAACGGTAAACTTTGCTGAAAAACCAAGGCTTCATCGGTTTCAGCAAATCGCCTCTCAGCAAGTTCAACAGACCTCGCGGGGGAAAGAGACTTTGCCAGTTTCTTTCCCCCTAAAGTGGCGCATTTTTGCGCTAAAATTTCACGGATGCGTGAAAAATCGAGACGCTTAAACGTCTCTGCAATCACATTAAATTACGCTCCTTCTGACGGCGGCGCCACGCTTTGCGCTTTGCCTCCAGGGTCTTACGCTTACGTTTTTCACTTGGTTTCTCGTAATGTTCGTGACGTTTGAAATCACGCAGTATTCCCGCCTTTTCGCAGGCGCGACGGAATCTGCGCATAAAGCTTTCGTATGATTCACCTTCGCGTACTTCTACGGTTGCCAATAGATTCACCTCCCTTCTAAAATACGACATTTGTGAGGTTTACACATCTTAAAATCTCCTTTGGATTCAATATCGTTTACTTAGAAAAGCTATTCTTTGTATAAACAACATAAATCCATAAGTTATACATCATATAAATTGTAAACAGTTGCAAGGGCAGCAATCGCTGCTGTTTCAGAACGCAGCCGACGCAACCCAAGCGAAAAAACCCTTGCGCCAGCTTCTTGAATCTTCTCTACTTCGTCAGGCGCAAATCCGCCTTCTGCCCCAATTATGAGCAACATTCGACGTACTCTTTTACTGGTCAATCTTTCTCTAAGCTGATGCCGGGCATCTTCCCACGCCACTAAGGCGTGATCGTAGTTGGGAATTGTAGCCAAAAATTCATGCAAGTCAAGAACTGGCAATATCTTCGGGGCAACAGACCTCATCGATTGTTTCATAGCCGATACAATAATTCGCTCAAAACGCTTAATTTTCTTTTCACCTTCTTCCCAATTAGGAACCGTTCTTGCGGTAATCAGAGGAAGAAACGCTGTTACTCCCATTTCGGTACATTTTTCAAAAAGTATTTCAATCCGCGGCGCCTTAAGAATCCCAAAGGCTAAGGTTATCTCAAGCAGAGCTTCTTTTGGTTTCCGACGAATTGAAATTATTTGTCCCTCAACTATGCTGTCTGAAGCTGATGAGACAAGTACTTGATATTCCGAACCTTCACCATCGGTTACCAGAATCTTGTCTCCCTGACGGTAACGTTTCACCTTAAATATGTGATGAGCTTCCTCGCCTCTTATTGTAATTCTGGAACCGGAAATTGTCAGCGGAGGGGAGTAGAAAAGGTCTTTCATTTCTCCGGTTTCCTTGGATCTGGAACCTTGTAGTCTTTCGCCTTTAACTCATTGATAATTTTTTTCTGAACGCCGTTCAGTCGTTTAGGAATATGCACAATGATGCGAACCAGTTCATCACCCCTACCGCCATTCAAATGTTCTATTCCGTATTTACGAAGACGATAAATGGCCCCTGATTGAGTTCCAGAATGAATTTTCAAACTCTTTCTGCCATCGAGAGTTGGTACCTGCACTTCTCCTCCAAGCGATGCTATAGTAAAGGATATGGGAAATTCAACCATTATATCATCGCCTACACGTCTGAAGAGTTTGTGAGGTTTTTCGTCAAACTCAACAACTATATCTCCACGCCCACCAGGTCCCCAGTTAGCTTCATTACGCAAACGCATAAAATTCCCACTGGCTACTCCAGCAGGAATATTTAATTCAATTTTGTGCGATTTCTTTATACGCCCGGCCCCCTTGCAACGTTGACAAGTCTCTTTATAAGTTTCACCACTCCCGTGACAAGCAGGACATACTTGACGTTGCCTTATTTCTCCGAAAATTGAACGTGAGACAGTTATAACCTGCCCCCTACCCTTACAGGTAGAGCAAACTTCTACATCATGCCCCCCTTTGCCATCGCACTCTTCACACTTATCGTAACGTTTTACCTGAATCTTTTTTCTAGCTCCCTTAGCTATCTCTTCTAAAGTGAGGGATATACGAATGCGGATATCTCCCCCAAGCCGACGACGAGGATTAGACGATTGAGTAAAACCACCAAAGCCTCCTCCACCTCCAAAACCAAAAAGATTCCCAAATAAATTGGAAAAAATATCGCCAAATACGGAATCACCCTCAAAATCCGTCTGATGACGACGGTAGAAATCATTAGGGTTGAATCCACCGTACTGACTATCTACACCGGCGTGACCAAATTGATCATAGAGCTTACGTTTTTCAGGGTCAGAAAGGATATCATAGGCTTCCGAAACCTCTTTGAATTTCTCACGCGCTTTATCACGATCATTAGGGTTGGCGTCAGGATGATGTTGCCGCGCCAATTTCCTATAAGCCTTTTTAATATCATCAGCTGACGCCCCCTTATCTACTCCAAGCACCTCGTAATAATCGCGCTTTTCACTCACCCGCGGCCCCCCTTCCCCCTAGCTTTACCAAAACTTGTAAGTAATCCAGAAGATGAGCTAGATTAAAACTAAGATGAAACATTTTTTTGTTAAAGATAGTTCTCAAAGTTAATTAAGAATTGGTTTGCGAATCTTCATCGTCGATAACTTCATAATCAGCTTGAACATCTTCGGCTTCTTTTTGAGATTCTGTGTTAGCACTTGAAGCGCTTGATTGTTGACTTGCCGCTCCAGTCGACTGAGTTGCAGATTGTTTATCTTTATACAATATTTCAGAAATTTTATATGAGGCCTGCTGAAGTTCATCCACTGCTTTATTTATAGCGGCAACGTCTTCACCCTTCATAATTTCCTTCAATGACGCCATTTTATCTTCAACATTCTTACGGTCGGTTTCAGGGACCTTATCTCCAGCCTCACGCATAGATTTCTCAACAGCATAAATTAATCCATCAGCCTTGTTACGTGCCTCTATTACCTCACGGTGCTGACGGTCTTCTGCTGAATGTGATTCGGCATCTTTAACCATTTTTTCAATTTCATCCTCGGAAAGACCGGATGAAGCGGTGATTTTAATAGATTGCTCTTTACCTGTTCCCTTATCTTTCGCAGATACGTGCAGTATTCCGTTTTCATCGATATCGAATGTTACCTCAATTTGAGGCATACCGCGTGGAGCAGGAGGAATTCCGGAAAGTTCAAAACGACCTAAGGTACGATTATCATTAACCATTGGGCGCTCACCTTGCAGGACGTGTACAGTTACCGCAGGTTGACTATCTTCGGCTGTAGTAAATGTCTGTGATTTTTTAGTAGGGATTGTAGTGTTACGAGGAATAAGCACAGTCATAACTCCACCTTGAGTTTCAATTCCAAGAGAAAGAGGAGTAACATCCAGTAAAAGTAATGATTGCTCAGAATCGGCTTGCCCTGAAGCCTGGAAACCAGCTTGAGCCGCTCCCATTGCCACAACTTCATCAGGATTTATACCTTTGTGAGGTTCTTTACCAAAAAATTCCCTAACTTTTTGCTGCACTATAGGCATACGGGTCTGGCCGCCAACCAAAATAACTTCAGAAATATCTGCAGGCGTAAGCTTCGCGTCTTCAAGAGCTTGCTTTACAGGACCAAAAGTACTCTCAACAAGATCACCAACCAAGGATTCAAGCTTGGTACGGGTTATATTCATTTCAAGATGAAGAGGCCCTTTTTCGGCATCAGATGCTATAAAAGGCTGACTTATAGTGGTCTCAAGACGGGTAGACAATTCAATCTTTGCTTTTTCAGAAGCTTCTTTTATGCGAGCTAGGGCTGAACGGTCTTTCGACAAATCAACACCTTGCTCACGCTTAAATTCATCTATAATGTAATCCATAATCCGCTGATCGAAATCGTCACCACCCAACATGGTGTTGCCATTAGTTGAAAGCACCTCTATTGTTTTTGCCTCAGCGTCAATTTCGATGATAGATATATCGAATGTACCGCCACCTAAATCATAGACTGCAACCTTTGCCGATTTTGACTTATCCAAACCATAGGCCAATGCCGCAGCTGTAGGTTCATTTATAATACGAAGCACATCCAGTCCCGCTATCTTACCGGCATCTTTGGTTGCCTGTCTTTGAGAATCGTTAAAATAGGCCGGAACAGTAATTACAGCCTGTTTAACTTGTTCACCAAGATAATTTTCAGCAGCTTTTTTAAGGTATTGAAGTATCATTGCTGATATTTCAGGAGGAGCCATTTTTTTACCGTTAACCTCCACCCAGGCGTCGCCATTATCGGCAGGAACCACTTTATAAGAAACCTTACCACGCTCACCAGCCGCTTCAGAATAGCGTCTTCCCATAAATCGTTTGATAGAATATATGGTTTCTTCTGGGTGAAGCACCGACTGCCGTTTCGCCAAAGTACCTACTAATCTTTCCTTACCAAATGATACTACAGAAGGAGTAGTACGCCCCCCTTCAGGATTGGGAATAACCACAGGTTGCCCTTGCTCTATAACCGCGACACAAGAGTTGGTTGTCCCAAGGTCAATTCCTATTACTTTTGCCATAAGATTTTTATCCTCCAGCATCAGAATCTTCAGCACCGATTTCGCTATCGGCGTCAGATTCGTCATTCAATTTCTTAACTTTTTTAACAACAATAACTTGCGCAGGACGCAATACCTTGTTGTCAATCATAAATCCTTTTTTTATCTCTTCAATCACTTGCCCATGCTCTACCTGAGAATCTTCAACAAATCCCAGAACTTCTGCACGAGAAGGATCATAAATTTCACCCAAACAACTAAATTGCTTTAAGCCGTGACTTATTAAAACATCAGAAAATTGAGAAAAAATCAACTCAATTCCTTTTCTGTATGAATCGAATGTTTGTTGGTTTTCCCCAAGCTCTGTTTTCATAGCTCTTTCGAAGTTATCCCAAACATCACAGAAATCCTTAAGAATCTCTGCTTTAATGTTTGGTATATAAGCTTCTTTCTCTTTTTGCCACCGCTTTCGGGCGTTTTCAAACTCAGCAGCTTTTCGAAGCATAAGTGACCTTATTTCGGCTAGTTCTGCTTCTTTTTTGCTGAGTTCTTCTTTTAATTTTGTTACAGGTCCACGCTTAACCATTTAAGTAATTATAAATATAAATCCAGTTGCGTCAAGGTAATTGGTGTTGCAATTGACTTAACTCATTGGCTCTAGGGGGGTTGACAAGTTCTTAAAAATCCATACAATTTTTATATAGTGTTTGACTTGGAAAATAACTAGCTTAAATGATAGTGTTTAACTTGAAAAGGATAGACAAGGAGGTCGCATGACGAAACGCTTTATCGTTTCGACGGCTTTGGTTGCATTAGTATTGACGGCATTAACAGGATGTGGAAACCATCCGCCTACAATAACAGGAGTTATTGCTTCTCCAAGTAAAGTGCAACCCGGAGAAAAAGCTTCTCTTACATGTACTGCTACAGATGCAGATGGTGACAACTTAGCATACAAGTGGGAATCATCTATTAAAAGCGGCGTTATATCTGAAAACGCATCATTCAACTGGACTGCACCAAAAGACAGCGGCACATACAGGTTCTATGTAACTGTAAGTGATGAAAAAGGTGGCGTTGCATACGATTCATCTCTTTCTATAAAGGTAGCCTACAAAGGTATTGGAGCCGTAACAATGCTTGCACCTTTTGATATTGGCACAAGAAAAGCCCATATTATGTGGACTAGCGCTAACCAGTCGTGGATGGGCTATGAAATTTACCGTTCTGAAACACCTGGTGTCTCAGCATACGATAAACTTCTTACAACCTTTACCTATGCAAATGGTTATAATCGACTTGATACCACCTATGAAGATAAGCAACTGCAACCCGGCAAAAAGTACTACTATGCTATACAAGTTATTGATTCTGCTGGAAACAAGGTTTTTTCAGAACCTATGACATTAACTACCGCAAGCTTTGAATACATGGGTAACAAACAATCCCTTGGCGGTGGACATGCTGTACGATTGGATATCCACGGAAGTAATGTTTTCTGTGCCGCTCGCGAACAAGGCGTTAAGATATTCACCATTGCTTCCGGAGGACTAAGCGGAGGACCTGCAATTGGCCATCCAAACGGAGATAATAGCGCTTGGGCATATGACTTAGTTGTAAGTAGTGTAAATAATAAGGACTTGCTGCATGTCGCTTATGGAAGAGGCGGCTACATGGCTTATGATATTACTAACTCCTTCGCACCGGACAGTCAATTGATCCAAACGACAACTATACTAGGTGGTGAAGCACGTACAGTTTTTGTATCAGGTAGCTCAGTATTCGTAGGATGCACTAATCCAGCCACAAATACTAATACTCTGGTTTATTTCAATTATAGCACACCCGGCACAGTATTTATTGATACCATTGCTGATATTCCAGAAGATATCCATGTCACTAATAATCATATCTATGTTGCTGTGGGAAAAAGTGGACTTCAGATACTCAGCTTTGATCCTTCCAACACTACTCATCCAATACAGGATGTAAAGTTATTTTCAACCTACGATGAAGTACATCGCGTTTTCGTAGCTGCAAACTTTGCATATTTAGCTGCAGGTGATCAGGGAGCTATAGTAGTGGATATTTCTAATCCTGGCAATCCAACTGAATCTGTAAAATGGGCCGGCGATAAAGGCAGCAATGCTCAGGGAATTCAAACTTCCAGTAACATTGTTTATGTAGCAGACGGTAAATACGGCCTACGTGTTCTTAATCTTACCGATCCCAAGTATCCAAAACATATCGCGACAAAGGATATCAAGGATAAAGTAGGTGATTTTAACCTGATGGACGTGGTGATTCGAACCGAAGGCACATGGACTCAGGCAATACTCGCCGACTGGAACAACGCACTTCATATGATTCGCTGGTAGAATTAAAATTTTGGAAAACTTGAGGGGCCATTGGCCCCTCTTTTTTATATGTTTTAATTTAGAAATAAATCCGACAATTGATTACGAATACTAATAAATAATTCAATTATCTTGACGACTAAAATATGTATTTAGGGTATAATCTTGCTAATAGTTATTTTAATTAAACCTCGCGCGGCTATGGCAAAACGAAACATCTAAAATTAGGTAAATTACAAGCAAGAATAAAAGAATACAAACAGGATTAAATATCGTACGGTGAAAGCACAGTATCAGCTGGTTCTAATATCGGCTCTGGAAACTCCTCAACAAAATGTAGTCCACGCGACTCCCTCCGCACAAGGGCGCATCTAAGAATTAAATCACCAACAAGTAGGCGGTTACGTATCTGCTGAATCATTGGACTAAAGGCGTCCGACGGATACAATGCATTAAACTCACTTTTCAATTCGGCAAATATCTCTCTTCCCTTTTGCATTGCCTCTGTTGAACGTACAATACCTGCAAACTTCCACATAGTTTGTTTTATAGAAGACCGAATAGAATTAAGCAATGAAGGATCTTCTATACTACGTTGATGACGATAGGGAGGCGCAATCTTCTGATTTGCATTCAAAGGAACATTCTCTTCAACAGCAGCACGCGCCGCTCTATCTGCAAATACCAAGGCTTCAAGCAATGAATTTGAAGCAAGACGATTAGCGCCATGGACTCCGGTATGAGCGCATTCTCCAGCAGCATAAAGACCGAATATTGAGGTTCTGCCCCATAAATCGGTACGAACGCCTCCTACCGAATAATGCGCCGCAGGAACCACCGGTATAGGTTCAGAAGTTATATCAAGACCGAAACGACGACAGGTTTCCTCAATCATGGGAAAACGTTGATGTATACGCTCACGCGGTATTGGCGAAAGGTCAAGAAGCATGTAATCTAATCGGTGAATCCTAAGTTCATTGTAAATAGCTCTGGCAACAATACTTCGCGGCGCCATTTCAGCGTCGGGATGATATTTAAGCATAAAACGTTCACCGTTAGGAGCCTTTAGAAGTCCACCTTCACCCCTGACCGCTTCAGTGATAAGAAATGCCCTACCATCAAGCTTGTAACCATAAAGAGTAGTTGGATGAAACTGAATAAACTCAAGATTAGAAACCGCAGCACCTGCCCGCCATGCCATAGCCACACCGTCACCGGTTGCAATGGAAGGATTTGTTGTATGCTCATAAAGCCTGCATAATCCGCCAGTTGCAAGCATCAGTACCCGCGAGTGAATTTCTGTAAACTCCCCTGCACGATGGTCAAAACTCCATGCCCCTCTGCAACGCCCCTGCTCATCTTTCAATAAATCAATAACGTAATGATGCTCAAGAATCTCAATATTGGGTGATGACCTAACCGCTTTAATAAGCCCCCATTCAATAGCCTGTCCCGTCGTATCCGCAACGTGCGCAACCCTACGCCGACTATGTCCACCTTCTATAGTAAGCTGCAGATGTCCATCTTCAGCTGAAAAGTCGATATCAAGATTATTAAGTTCTTGAACTAAGCTAGGCCCTTCTGAAACCATTACTTTTACAGCATCTTCATTGCAGAGACCATAACCTGCTTTAATTGTATCGTGAAAATGTTCATCAGGCGAATCATCAGGTCCCAAGGCCGCTGCTATTCCTCCCTGAGCATAATTGGTATTAGATTCAGAGTCATCTTTCTTAGTTAGAATCAATACCTTTCCGTGTTTGGACATACGATAGGCAAACCACAGTCCAGCCATTCCAGAACCAACAATAAGGAAATCTGTTTCTATTTTCACAAAATATGACTCCTTTTCATTGAGTATACTTCGATACAAGATATCACAAACTTTTCGTATAGATTAAGGTAGGTAGAAGCAGGTATAAGAGATTCTTTCAAGTAGAGGATAATTATTTCCCGAAATGATAGGTTAACTTCAAACCAGGAGCATTAGGATCTACCACAGGTTCAAGTCCCAAACGTGGTGACTCTGTCGGCGGAGAAAAGAATGCCACATCAAAAACACTTATTATTCGAGTCAATACCATAACACCAAAGATTATATTTGAAGTACCTTCTGAATTTCTCATTGCAGTACGCTGACGTAAGTAGCGCACTTTTGCAGAATCTGATTTCCAAACCCAAGCGTCATCTCCTACATAAGCACGTGCAGCAATATAAGCCTTTTGAGCAGGTAAATCTTTAGGATAGGCCTTTCTGGCTTTTATTGCAAGTGATTGATTGTAGAGATCTGAGGAGAGAAATTCCTCCATTTTCGAATAATATTTTTCATTAGGATTAGAGGGATTTGCACCAGCATCCATTACAGCCATTTGTCTCGATACATTTCTTTTATTCGCTGCATCCCAAGTAAACCCAAGCATACTTGTAACCGCAAGGCCATCTGCCCACATCAAAATTTCTCCCTTAAGCTTGTAACCCCTTAAAAGTTCACCGGTACCGGGATAAATAAGCGAAGCCCATGGAGCAAATTTTTCACCAAAAGTCATTTCACTATTTACATTTGCGGGTTGGGACTGAAGCTCTGCTCCCAAAAAAGTAAGCGCTAGAAATAAAGTCATTATCTTCCTCCTTAATTACCGGATTACACCGAACTTGTAAAGTTTTACCGTTTTGGAATCGCCCTTTAAGGCCTCTACACGGATAATATAGAGACCAGGAGTTAGATTGGGAAGCAAGGAATCAAGAATAATGTCATTTTCCGCATTAGTCGCAATATGAGAAGGATGAAGTTCAGAAATAAGTTTACCGGAAATATCGAATATATGAATATTCAATTTGTCGATATCTCCTAATTTCACATGAAGATATCCCTTATCTGTAAGAGGATTTGGATATACGTAAAGTTCGGATAAGACTTCAGATGAAGACGGTGGAGCGCTAAATTTAGTATCTATCAATCTGGTATTATGATAGTTATTCATCAATCCAGACCAAAGGGTTTTGCTAGCCTTAGTTTTCCAAACCTGCACCATACCACTATCAACTCCAGCAATAATTTCACTTTTACCGTCAGCATTCAAGTCACTCAGCAGAAATCCTCGCCCTATTGGATGACGCGCATACATGGTTTCATAAGGTTTATTCTCTAAAGGATCAAGCAAATATACACCATGATCCGGAGAAGCCATTGCAATTTCGGGAACAGCATCTCCATCAAAATCGCCAATCAGGGGTGGAGAAGGGAAATAAAACGGAGAATTAATGGTTAAAAGATAAGTCAGTCCCCCATATTGAAATGGAACTTTGGTTTTATAGGTTTTAGGAAAAACCTTTGGAAATCCTGAAACCGCGGTACCGTTTCCTTCAATTGCCCATAAACCGTTTGCCGCTCCAAAAATTACCTCAGGCAAGTTGTCGCCATTTAAATCAGCCACAGCAGGGGAAGTAAGCGGGGTTTTGAACGCGCGGGTTGAGGTATATTTGATATGACCATCCATGGAAACAACATAATATTTATACTGCTTATACTCATAGGCAAAACACAGTATCTCACGCTCTCCATCACCATCAATATCTACAACTATTGGAGGTATATCATCCTGACCTGAACCTGCCCCCAACGAAACAGGAAAACCTTTCTGCACAGTTCCAGCAGCATCAAGAAGATAAAGCTCTCCAGAAGAGGCAAGTAAAACGTAACGTAAAGGAGAATCAGATACCAGTGCAAAACCCGGTCTTATCTCTTCACCCAATTTCACAGGATAACCTGAAATTAACGAAAGGGAATCGTTTGCGTAATTAAATGCGTAAATTGAACCGAATTCATCCACAGCCATTATCTCTAAATCATCATCGTTGTCCATATCCACAAGCATAGGAGCGGCAAAACTGCGTCCGGAAAGTTTATATGGAGAGCCTGATATTTCAGAAGGATGATTATTCATAAGAGAATCATAAACAGCAAGTCTACCCTTAAAACCAAGAATAACTATCTCTGATTTTCCATCCCCATTAATATCGCCAATCGCAGGAGGGGAAGCAAGGGAATCTAGAAAGAATAGATATGTTGTATTGGTGCCGTATCTCTCAGCTGTTTTCTTCCAAACTTCCACAGAGGTAGCAGTTCCAGAAGACAATCCAAAGGCCAATAATTCCTTACTGCCGTCCCCATCAATATCATGAGTAAGCATGGCTGAAAACTTTTTAATTGACTGTGCCTGCTGCGGGAAAGCGGCAAGTTTATCTTCAAAGCTGATTTTGATCCTCATTAAGGTATCGCTTGGATCAAGTACTTCTATACTGATTCCTGACTTCCCATAATAACCGTCTGAGGAAGGATTGGAATTAGGATTAAAGGAAGGGTTTCCTCCATCTTCCTTAAAGAATGGGTCAAATTTAGAACCCTGAATGGCATAGGTACCTGTGGAACGTAACAGTAACTCGTAGTCCTGAATTCCATCAGCCTCTTCCATATCCACGGCATTATGCAATCCAAAAGCCCTCCACGCATTTACAAAATTAGTTTTACCGTATTTGTCAATCAAATCTTCATCTACATGCCATATGATAATGCCTGAACCAGGCTGATAAGTATCGAATTCCCCGTCATTCATCCATATAGGAACCCCACCTTCAACATCAACCACAGCAGTATCCTTACTACCACGAAGATTATCCTGACGATTCTCTATAAGAAAATATTCCTGAGGATTTCCAGCAGCATCGTAACGAATTGGAACTAAAACAGTAGTAGGACGCTTACCCTGCTCCCAAGCCGGAATATCAAGGGTATCCATAACAGCTGCAAAAATACCTACTGTTGTATCAGATGTAACAACTATAGGATCTTCCCAACCAAAATGATAGCGATGAAAGGCATCGTGCATAGATGGAATCTGCCCTGAAGGCTTCCCTAACCAACCGCCCCCACCCATAAGAGACCAGGAACCAACTCCCTGAGTGTAACCTTTTACATCATAAAGATCATAGGCCCCAAGCAAATGAGCAAATTCGTGATAGAGAATTCCAGGCAACCCGAACATAACACCCTCAACACGTGGACTTTCAGGAACAATAGATGCCGTGGATATATGAATACCGCCTAAATCTACATAACTCTTACCCGAATATGCCTGCAAAGCCCCAGGAGTAACGGTAGCTGACGCAAGATCTGCAAAATAGCCATAAGGTTTAGATGATTGTATGGTGCTTCCGGCATGGAAAATAACTATCATATCAAATGTTTTGCCTGAATAACTCTTTTTATACTTGGAAAAATCTATCTCCGAATCCTTTGCAGCCTCAAGCAAAGCGTCCCGCATAAATAAAGTAATACCTCTATCCAGATTAGAAGTATCGCCATAGAAAGTCATTTTGTGAGGAAGCTGATAGGCTCTAAAAGGTTCTTTTGGATAAACATCGTATTCAATCTGCAAACGTCCCCTGGAATTCATAAGATAGAAATTCCTAAGACCTTGCATTTGATTCGCAAAATAGGTTCTATCATGAGGAGGATCATAGGCTAAACCATCAGATGGATTTCCAAAGCCTGAAAGATTCATCTTCCCATTACCCCATGTTGTACTATCATCATCTTCCTGAAATTCAACCCGCAAAGCTAATACTCTAAGGGTTTCAGGAACATCAATCCCCAATTGCGCTCTGGAATGCAAGTATTCACCGGCCAGCGTATTTATACGACTAGGCGTAGTTGCATATCTATAAATCATTGCCCCCAAAGCGGTATCTACACTTGGGGAAACAATAGGTATGGGCAGTTCTAATTTATCAGCCCAAAGCAGGGTTGAGACCGCTACTATAGTAACTGCAAGCTTTTTAAGCATATGCGTTTCTCCGTGTTTTTATCTGCTTCCATAGAAAGAAGCGGATTCTTTTTTTGATTCTTTCACCAAATAGTTGACAGAGTACGGTATCAATCAATGTTAAATTATCATAATCACGTACCTACCAATATAGAACCTTGAAAGGTCTCAACTACCTCCATTTTTAATATACGACATACAAACGGAGAGAGAGGGATTTGAACCCCCGAGGCGTTGCCGCCTACGCGATTTCGAGTCGCGCGCAATCGTCCACTCTGCCATCTCTCCAAAAATTCTAATCTCACAACACATCCTAGCAAATGACACAGTTCATTTAGCTACCCGCCGCCTACGAAAAAAGGACTGCATCAAGCCCGATGCTTCGTCAGCCAACACCCCTTCTGTAACTTCAAAGCGATGATTCAAACGCTCATCACTCCCAAATTGAAACAATGAGACCAAAGCGCCAAATTTAGGATCACGAGCGCCAAACACTACATGAGGCAATCTAGCCAAAACTGCAGCTCCCGCACACATAAAACAAGGTTCCACAGTAACATATAACGTGGAATCAAGCAGTCGCCACGATTTAAGAAACGCTGCGGCAGCGGTAAGGGCAATCATTTCAGCATGTGCGGTTGCATCTTGCAGTCTTTCAGTTTGATTATGACCCTTGCCAATTACTTGACCTTTATAAACTACTACCGCACCTATAGGAACTTCATCTTCTGCATAGGCCCTTTTCGCCTCCCTTAAAGCCTCTTGCATCCATCGTTCATCGAGGTTCAGCAAAATAAAAAATCTCCTTTTTCCTCATCCTCATTGCATTTATCTATAAGAATAACGAGAACTTGGATTCTGTCAAGCTGCATCTTTCCTAACTAAAACCGTAGCTATCTTCATTAAGACAGGGAAAATATTTTAAAAAAGGATGTTCTTTATCTCCAATTCCTGGTTCTAAGAAAAGACTGCTTTCCCAATCCCTAACCCAAGCACAACTGCAAATACTCCTAAAACTACGTTAGCAGCTACATTCAAACCTGCCATTCCCCACATACCGCGATTCGCAAATTCAAGCGTTTCATAAGAGAAGGCCGAAAATGTGGTAAAAGCTCCCAAAAAACCTACAGTAAGCGCCAATCGCAAAGATGGCGATATCGTATCGGCATTAAGCATCCAATCAAAAAGAAAACCGATAATTAAACATCCGGCGACGTTGACCGTCAAGGTTCCCCATGCAAAATTTTTTCCCATAACCCTGTGAACCAAACTGGATAGGCCATATCTGGAAACAGCGCCCAAGGCGCCTGCTATGGATATAAATAATATCTTTAGCATTTGGAGTCAAATCCCCCTTGATATTAATTTCTTTTACGCTTTTGAAAAACACCAATATATCAATGCAAGGGACAACCTTAAGTTGTCCCTTGCATAAAGTATCTATAAAAAGTAACATACGCCCGGAGGGATTCGAACCCCCAACCTTCTGATCCGTAGTCAGACGCACTGTCCAGTTGTGCTACGGGCGCACGAAAGTAGTATTTTAGCCATACCAAAGGCTTTGTCAAGAATCTAGGCGCTCTTCTGCAAAACCAAAGCATTACCGTATGCAATATTATTTTGACCGCAAAATAAGTTAGTCAAAAGTTGATCAAAAGATAATCAAAAATTACTCAAACCTTCGGTTTGAGT
>CAZUXE010000018.1:0-29562 GCA_964624585.1 uncultured bacterium
TACGTGAAGGCGGTCGTACCGTTGGTGCGGGTGTCGTCACTAAGGTGATTGAATAGGGTTAATGTAATGCGCGTAATAATTACGTTAGCTTGTTCTGAGTGTAAAAATAGAAATTACACTACTAAAAAGAATAAGCGAAATACCCAAGATAGAGTAACTGTAAAAAAGTATTGCCGAGTTTGTAAAAAGCATACAGAGCACAAGGAAGTCAAGTAGCTAGGCCTGTAGCTCTAACGGCAGAGCACCGGACTCCAAATCCGGGTGTTGGGGGTTCGAATCCCTCCAGGCCTGCTTGATTTGAAAAGAGGCTGACGTGTGGAGTAAGATTAGAGATTTTTTTAAAGGCGTCATCATAGAGTTGAAACGTATATCTTGGACGCCGCGTAAAGAGCTTATTGGCGCTACCGCTGCGGTTCTAGTGCTTACTATATTGATGACTCTTATGGTACTTGGATTAGATACAGTATTTGGTTTCGCTTTAAAGAACTTATTGTTGTTGGTGAAATGAAATTTTTTGTTGTCCACACTTATACTGGTCACGAAGCCAAGGTTAAAAAATTGTTGGCTAAACTTATTGAAAGAAGTGATCTTGCCGAAATGTTTGGGCGCATAGTAGTGCCTGTGCAAAGGGTGTGGCGAGTGAAAAAGGGGAAGAAGAGCGTTGAGGAAAAACGTCTTTTTCCGGGACATATCTTAATAGAAATGGAACCTAATGAAGAAACCTTTAAGCTTGTTGGTTCGACTCCTGGGGTTGTAAGGCTTTTGGGAACTAAGAAATCGCCCTCTGCTCTTTCTGAAGAGGAAGCAATGGCCGTTCTTGAGGAAATGGATAAAGGTCAGGAAAAGATGACTGCGGAGGTGCCTTTTTCTGCTGGAGAGAGTGTAAAGATAATATCTGGCCCATTTGCGGGCTTCATTGGGACGGTTGATGAAATTAATCCGGAGCGTGGAAAGGTGAGGGTGTTTGTGACGATATTTGGGCGTTCGACGCCAATTGAATTAGATATTATTGAAGTACAAACCATTTAGGTTTTAAGGAGAAAAAAGTGGCTAAGGGTAAAGGAAAACCAGTAATCGGACAAATAAAGCTACATATACCGGCTGGGCAGGCAACACCTGCTCCACCGGTAGGTCCTGCCCTGAGCCAGTGGCAGCTTAATATTCCAGATTTTTGCAAGCAATTTAATGCTGCAACGTCTAAGCTGTCTCCTGGTTTAACCACGCCTGTGGTTATTTCGGTTCACAAAGATAAGTCGTTTTCATTTGTGACCAAAAGTCCTCCGGCGTCGGTGTTGCTGAAGCAGGCTTGTAAGATAGCTAAGGGGTCCGGTACACCTAATACAGTTAAGGTAGCTTCTGTTACCCGTGCACAATTGCTCGAGATAGCTAAAAAGAAGAAAGACGATCTTAATGCCGGGTCAGATAAAGCTGCTATAAGAATAATTGAAGGAACAGCCCGTTCTATGGGCATTACAGTGGAGGATTGATGCGTAGTGGTAAACGATTCAGAGAGTTGGTCACCAAGGTTGATTCCACTCGCGTCTACCTGTTGCAAGAAGCTCTGCCTGTTCTGAAAGAAACGGCAAGTGCAAAGTTTGATGAGACGGTTGATATTGGTGTTAAGCTGGGGGTTGATCCCCGTAAGGCTGAGCAACAAGTTAGAGGAACCGTTTCCTTGCCCCATGGTACGGGTAGAGAAGTCAGAGTTATAGTATTTGCTAAAGGTGAAAAAGAGCAAGAGGCTAAAGATGCCGGGGCCGACCACATTGGAGTTGACGAATTGGTTGAAAAAATCAAAGGCGGTTGGTTTGATTTTGATGTGGCCGTTGCTACTCCTGATATGATGGGGCAGGTTGGAAAGCTGGGTAAGCTTTTGGGTCCCAGAGGGCTTATGCCTTCCCCTAAAGCGGGTACTGTAACGTTTGATGTAGGTGATGCAGTTTCTCAAATCAAGAAGGGTCGAATTCAGTTTCGAACCGACCGTACAGGTAACATCCACGGGGTAATTGGTAAGATGAGTTTTCCTATTGAAAAGCTCAGGGAAAATTTGCTTGCTTTTGTATCTGAGCTGGTAAGGTTACGTCCCAAAACTTTTAAGGGGCAGTATATGAAATCAATATATCTATCTGCTACTATGGGACCTTCCGTAAAGCTTGATCCTAAGGAAATTGCTGATCTTGCGCGTAAAGAGGAGTTCTGATGATTAGACCGGAAAAAGAAAAACTTGTTAAGGAACTCGTTAATGAGTTTGGAGCGGTTGAGAATTTTTACTTTACCGACTTTACCGGAATTAATGCAGAAGATGTGACTCGTTTACGCAGTGAGCTTCGTGCCGAAGATGCAAAGATGAAGGTAATAAAAAATCGTTTATTATCCTTGGTTTTACAAGAATTGGGGCATGAAATTTCCGACCCCAATCTATTTAAAGGATCAACAGCGGTAATTTATTCAAATGGCGATGCTCTTATGCCGGCGCGTAAGGTTGCAGAGTTCGTAAATGAAGAAGTTCCTATCCGCTTTAAGGGCGCCATTCTTGATGGGCGTTTCTATGTGGTTGAGGAAGTTGAACGGTTATCTAAAATACCATCCAGACCGGAACTTCTTGGTCAATTGGTAGGTATATTTGAAGGTGTAAAAAGTGCCTTGGTCGGCGTGCTGCAGGCCAAGTTGCAGGAATTAGTACTTGTTCTAAGTTCTCTAGGAGAACAAAAGGAGGAACAATGAGCGAAGAAGCCGCCAAAGCTGCAGAGGTAAAAGAAGAAGCCACTGTTGCGGTTTCCGAAGAAAAGGAAAAGAAAGCAAAAACAACCAAAGCCAAGTCTGATAATAAAAAACTTGATAAATTGGTTGATGAAATTGGTTCCCTTACCGTGCTTGAGCTTGCAGAGTTAGTGGATACCTTGAAGGATAAGTTTGATATTCAGGCTATTGCGGTTGCTCCCGCTGCTGGAGGCGCTGTCGCTGGAGCTGGTGAAGCAGCTGCAGCTAAGACCGAATTTGATATCGTTTTAACGGATGTTGGTAGCCAGAAACTTCAGGTTCTCAAAGAAGTACGTGCGATAACTGCTTTAGGTCTTAAAGAAGCCAAAGATTTAATTGATAACTTGCCCGGAGCGATTAAAGAAGCTGCTGCAAAGGATGAAGCCGAAGAGATTAAGAAGAAATTGGAGTCTGTTGGAGCTAAAGTAGAGCTGAAGTAACGGACGCGGGATGCAAATAAAGGACTTTTCGAAGCTCCCCAAATTTTGTCACGTCGAGGCTGTAGAAAATATACAAGTTTCCTCGTTTGAGGAATGTCTACAGCCTGACGTTCCCAGGGAGAAACGTAAACCTATCGGGCTAGAGGCTGCCTTTGACGAAGCCTTCCCGGTTGAGGATATACATAGCCACCTTAAGCTTGAATATCTGGGTTATGAGGTAGGTGCGCCTTTATATACTTCGGAAGAAGCTATAGAGCGTGGCGCCACTTATTCAAAGCCAGTCAATGGATTTTTTAGGCTCACTCGGTTTTTTGATCCCGAGGAAGAAGGAGCTGAACCGCGGGTTAAGGATGTAATTGAACAAAAAGTATATATATGCGATGTTCCCTACATTACTTCCGGCGGAAGCTTTATTATTAATGGGGTGGAACGTGTAGTGATTAGTCAGTTACAGCGATCCCCAGGACTCTACTTCTCTTTTGCTAAGAATATTTACTCTACACTTATAGTGCCTGAGCGTGGCGCATGGTTCCAAATTGATATTGGTACTAACAATGTTCTTACCGCTGTTTTTGAACGTAAACGCAAAGTTCCTTTGTTTACTTTTCTTAGATCTCTTGACTATAACCCTGAAGACTTAATTGAAGACTTTGTAAAAACTAGGGAAACGACTCCTGAACCGGGTTTGATTCTGGCGTCGACCGTTAAAACCAGCGATGGGGTAACCTTGGCTGACTTGGGTGATAAGTTAACCGATGAGTTATGCACATTCCTGACCGAACGCGGTATAACAAAAGTAAAGGTTTTTGACGAAGATCGTTACGGAGTACGTATATTAATCGATTCTATTCGTGCTGATAAGTCGGTATCCAAGGATGACGCTCTAAAAAGAATTTACTATAAGTTGCGTTCTGTAATGCCTTCGACAATTGATTTGGCAAAGCGGCTTGTTTTCGGTATGCTTTTTGACGCTAAACGTTTTAGTTTGGGAAGAGTTGGACGTCATAAGTTAAACAATAGGCTGAATAATAAAAAACGGAATGATATGGTTCTTTTGCCGGAGGAAATTCTTGAGATATCAAAACGCTTGGTTGAATTTTCCGAGAGGCGGTTTCCTCCTGATGATATGGACCATCTTGCCAATCGTAGGGTTAAAGGTATTGGAGAGCAGCTGTATAACGTCTTTAGGCAGTCTTTGCTACAATTGGGGCAAAATGCTAAAGAAAGAGCTAGTTTCATAGATGAGGAAAAGGCTACTCCTTTAGAGTTGTTGAATTCTCCAGTTGTATCCAATAGCGTTACCAGATTCTTTACTACCGGAACCGTTTCCCAGTTTATGGAACAAGTTAATCCTTTGGCGGAGTTGACTCATAAACGACGACTTACCGCTCTTGGTCCGGGCGGTTTAACTAAGGAAACGGCAGGTTTTGAAGTCCGAGACGTACATTATTCTCACTTTGGACGTGTTTGTCCTATTGAGACTCCCGAAGGTCAGAATATCGGTTTGATTACCTCTTTGGCGTATTACAGTAAAATTGATGAATATGGTTTTATTAAATCACCCTATATCAAGGTTGAAAATGGAACTGTTACCAATAAGGTAGAATACCTTAATGCTGAAATGGAAGAAGGAAAGTTTATTGCTCCTTCCGACGAATTGAAATTTGACGAAGACGGAAAAATAAAGAATAAAAAAGTCTTAGCTAGATTTAAGGGCGAGATTATTACTATTGATCCATTGAAAATTGATTATATAACCTATTCAGCGAAACAAGTGTTTGCTCCTTCCACGGCGCTGATTCCATTCCTTGAGCATGATGATGGAGATAGGGCTTTGATGGGATCGAACATGCAACGTCAGTCAGTGCCTTTGGTGTCCCCCGAGGTTCCCTACGTTATGACTGGTGTTGAAGAAACCATTGCCCTAAAATCGGAATCGGTAATTGTTGCTGAAGAGAGTGGGCGTGTGGTTTATGTTGATGCTAGAAGAGTGTTGCTTGAAACTCGTAGTGGAATAAAAGAATACCGTTTGCATAATTTCCGTAAGTCCAATCAATATACATGTATTCATTTTAGGCCTACAGTTACACCAGGGGCAAAGATTAAAAAAGGTGAAATACTCGCCGACGGTACCTCAACTAAAGATGGACGTCTTGCTTTGGGTCGAAATATTCTGGTTGCCTTTATGCCTTTGTGGGGATATAACTACGAAGATGCGATTGTTGTTTCCGAACGGATGCTTACGGAAGATAAATTTACCTCTATCCAGGTACTCGAATATGAGATTGAAGCCAGAGAAACCAGATTGGGGCCTGAAGAGATAACTAGAGATATACCAGGAGCCGCCGAATCTGATTTAATGGAGCTTGATGAGTTTGGAATTATTCGCATAGGCGCTGAAGTTAAGCCGGATGATGTTTTAGTTGGTCGTATAACACCACGGGGAGATACGGAACTTACCCCTGAAGAACGTCTTTTGCGGGCGATATTTGGTGAAAAGGCCACCAATGTACGAGATACCTCTTTGCGTGTTGAACCCGGAGTGACGGGTACAATTATTGCTAGGCGAGTGCTTACACGAAACACACAGGATTCTTTAGCAAAACGGGTTATCGAAGAACGTAGGGGAGCCGTTGAGAAGAGATTTGAAGATAGAAAAGAATTGTTAATCGCACAAAGGAATTCTGAGCTTCGTAAGTTGTTGAATGCAGAAAAGCTTGCTTCGTCTTTAGCTGATAAGCGAGGTAAGGAAGTGCTTGCAAAAGGCGCGATACTTAATTCCACAACTCTTGAATCCTTAGCAATGGATAAACTTAAACTAGCTCAGATTAAACTTGTTGACAAAGAAAAAACCGAAAAAATTTCAGGTTTGTTGACTCGTACAGCCCTAGCTTTAACAGAGTTAGAAGATGAACTTCGTCTTCAGCTAGAAAATGCCTCACGTGGCGATGATTTACCTCATGGAGTTCTGAAATCAATAAAAATTTATATTGCTCAAAAACGAGGTTTGGCAGTTGGCGATAAAATATCAGGACGTCATGGAAATAAAGGCGTAATATCCAAAATTCTTCCGCCGGAGGATATGCCTTATCTTCCAGATGGTACGCCAGTAGATGTTGTTCTAAATACAATGGGTGTACCTTCACGAATGAATATCGGTCAGATTTTAGAGATGATTTTAGGATATGCTGCGCATAAACTTGGTTATCATGCCGTTTGTCCGATTTTTGATAACGCCACAATTGATGAAATTAAAGCCGAACTTGATAAGGCTGGTTTACCTGAAGCGGGTAAAACAAAACTCCGCGATGGACGTACCGGTGAGGAGTTTGACGGTGAAGTAACTGTTGGATATATGTATCTTATGAAGCTTATTCATATGGTTGATGATAAAATTCACGCCCGTTCAACCGGTACTTATTCTCTTATCACTCAACAACCTCTGGGCGGTAAGGCGCAGTTCGGTGGACAAAGATGCGGTGAAATGGAAGTCTGGGCTTTGGAAGCTTACGGTGCTGCCAATACGCTTCAGGAAATGCTTACCATAAAGTCCGATGATGTTGATGGCCGAAATGCCTTGTATGAGGCTCTTATTAAGGGAAAGAACCCTCCTCCGCCAAGAATGCCCGCCAGTTTTAATGTTTTAGTTAAGGAATTGCGCGGTTTGGGACTTAACCTTATTCCCTTGAAGGAGAAAAAATAATGGCTCCTGATAGAATTGAAGGCTGGGACTTTAACGCCCTTAAAATTCAAATAGCTTCTCCTGAAGATATTAGAAGCTGGTCAATGGGAGAAGTTACTAAAGCTGAAACCATAAATTATCGCACTCAGAAGCCTGAAAGAGATGGCTTGTTCTGTGAACGTATCTTTGGTCCGGTCAAGGATTTTGAATGTAGTTGCGGTAAGTATAAAAAGGTTCGATATAAGGGTATTGTTTGTGACCGTTGCGGAGTTGAGGTTACAACCTCAGCTGTTCGCAGGGAAAGAATGGGGCATATAGAACTTGCTATACCGGTAGTGCATCCCTTATTTTATAAGCAGCCGCCGTCTAAAGTTGGTAAGCTTCTTGCTCTTTCCGCTGGTCAAATAGAAAGTATAATAAATTACGAAGCGTATGTAGTTCTTGAATCTGGTGATTCTTCATATAAGAAACTTTCGCTTATCTACGATGAAGAAGAATATTACGAAGCGATGGCGTCCCATGAAGGCCTGCGTGCAGGTATGGGAGCCGATTTCCTCTTGAAGCTTCTTCTTGAAATAGATCTTGATGACTTAGCTGCTGAATTGAAATCCCGCATCAAGCATGAAGTTTCAAAGCGTCGTGCTTTACTGGATAGATTGAAAATAGTGGAAGCCTTTAGGCATTCTGAAAATCAGGTTGAATGGATGATTCTTGAGGTTATTCCGGTTATTCCGCCTGACTTGCGTCCCTTGGTTGCTTTGGAAGGTGGACGCTATGCCACTTCAGATATCAATGACTTATACAAAAGAGTAATTGTTCGTAATAATCGACTGAAGCATCTTATGTCTATCAAGACGCCTGATATTATCCTCAAAAATGAAAAACGTATGCTTCAAGAAGCTGTAAACGCTCTTTTTGATAATGAACATCTTGCCAGACCTGTTCGTGGACGTGGAAATAGACCACTTAAGTCATTGGCCGAGACTCTTAGGGGTAAGCAGGGGCGTTTTCGCCGGAATCTTCTTGGAAAACGTGTTGATTACTCAGGACGTTCTGTAATTGTTGTTGACCCTGAGCTTAAGCTTCACGAATGCGCTTTGCCTAAGGAAATGGCCAAAGAGCTTTTTAAGCCTGTTGTGCTTCAACGTCTTGAAGAGAAAAAAGTTGCTGAATCAGACAGAAGCGCTAAAGAATTATTCCGTATGGAAGCTCCTGAAATGTGGGAAGTTTTGGAAGAGGTAGTTAAATCTCATCCTGTTTTGCTTAATCGCGCTCCTACATTGCACAGGGTATCAGTTGAAGCCTTTTTCCCTCGCTTATGGGAAAACAGGGCTATTGGGATTCATCCATTAGTTTGCCCGCCGTTTAATGCTGATTTTGACGGCGATACCATGTCGGTGTACGTTCCGTTTACTCCTGAAGCAATTTTAGAAAGTTCTATCCTGCTGCTATCCTCTAATAATATTCTTTCACCTGCTGATGGAAAGCCTTTAATGGTTCCGGGGCAGGATATGGTTTTAGGTATATACTATATTACGAAGCAGAGGGTCGAGAAGGCAAGAGAGCAGCGTCCTCTATACGATAGTTTTGAAGAATTGCATCTTGCTTATGACTATAATGATGTTTCTCTATTTGATGAAATCAATTGGCTTCATAACGGTGAAAGAATTCATACCACTGTCGGTAGGGTATTTTTTAACGAAATTCTTCCGGATGAATTAAGATTCGTTAATAAAGTTTTTGGCAAGAAGCAAATTGTAAGTTTGGTTGCTACGTGTTTTAAACACTTTGGTTTCCGTAGAACCGCTGAGTTGCTTGATTCCCTTAAGGTGCTTGGATTTAAATATGCTACACGAGCTGCAATTTCAATTAGTGTTGACGATTTGGTTGAACCAAGTACTAAGAAAAAAGTAATTGCTGATGCAATGAAAGAAGTTAAGCGTTATTACGATGCTTTCGAAAAGGGTATGATTACGGAACGAGAGAAGTATAACAATGTAGTGAACACATGGGTTAATATATCTAATGATCTTCTGGAACAAATGATGGCGGACTTAACTTCTGATAAAAATGGGTTTAACTCTTTGTATATGATGATTGATTCCGGCGCCCGCGGTTCAAAAGATCAGGCAAAGCAGCTTGCTGCTATGCGCGGTCTTATGTCTAGGCCTTCCAGAAGGTTGACCGGTGAAGAGGTAATTGAACGGCCAATTATAAGTTCCTTCAAAAATGGGCTTACGGTTCTTGAATATTTTATCTCCACTCATGGTGCGCGTAAGGGGTTAACCGATACTGCCCTTAAAACTGCTGAAGCCGGATATCTTACTCGTCGATTAGTTGATGTGGCTCAGGATGTGATTGTTTCAATGGAAGATTGTGGAACTATTCTTGGTGAAGAGGTAACAGCACTGCGTGAAGGCGGCAAAATTATGGAACCTTTGTCTGAACGTATTACAGGTAGAATAGCTCTACAGACAGTGAATAATCCCATTACTAATGAAGCGATTGTTTACGCTGGTGAAGAAATTGATGAAGAGAAGGCTTTGGAAATTGAACAGGTTGGGATTGAATCTGTTAGGGTAAGATCCGTTCTTACCTGCGAGGCTTCTCAAGGCGTGTGCGTAAAATGTTATGGCCGCAATACTGCAACCGGTCGTATGGTTGAAATTGGTGAGGCTGTTGGTATTATGGCGGCCCAATCGATTGGTGAACCAGGTACTCAGCTCACTCTAAGAACATTCCATATTGGTGGTGTTGCTCAAAGAACTGTCGAAGAAACCAGTATACAGGCGAAATTTGACGGAACAATAAAATTAGGTAAACTGGAAACAGTTAAGCGTTCTGACGGTGCAATGATTGTTTTAAATGACGGCGGTAATTTGGAATTGATATCGAAAGAGCGAAAATTGTCCTTTGCAATACCTAAAGGTTCTGTTTTGAGTGTTCAGGATAGCGCTAAGGTAACAGAAGGAGAGACTCTTTTCGAGTGGGAACCCTACGTTATTTCAATTATTGCTCGTAATTCAGGAATTGCGCGTTATGTTGATGTTATTCATGGAGTAACACTGAGAGAAGATGTCGTTGGTGTATCGGAACGAAAACAGATGATTATTGCCGAAGATAGAGAGAAACGTCGTCATCCGCAAATAGAAATTTTAGGCCCTGACCAAAAGGTTCTTGAGCGTTATGAACTTCCGGTTGGAGCGTATTTGTTAGTTGAAGATGGCCAGCAAGTTGATTCCGGCGATACACTTGGTAAATTCCAGCGTGAGATTGGAAAGACAACCGATATTACCGGTGGTTTGCCTCGAGTCGCTGAGTTGTTTGAAGCGAAGCATCCGAAGAATCCGGCTATTATCGCAGATATTGATGGAAGAGTTGAAATTGATCCCCCTAAAGAAGGTGTGCGTAGAGTTCGTATTATTTCAGAGGCTGGAACGGTTAAAGATTACAAAATTCCTTATGCTAAATACCTTTTGGTTGAAGATTCAGGGCATGTACAAGCCGGAGAGAAGTTATGTGAAGGTAACATAGATCCGCACGATATTCTTAGAGTTAAAGGGCGAATGGCTGTTATGGAGTATTTAACAAATGAGATTCAAGAAGTGTATCGAATGCAGGGAGTTAAAATCAACGATAAGCACATATCCCTAATTGTTCGACAGGTACTTAGAAAAGTGAAAATAGATGATCCGGGTGATTCAACAAATGTTGAAGGTGAAATCGTTGATAAACAGCGAATACAAATAAATAACGAAAAATTGCGTGCAGAAGGGCTGGTACCTGCAACTTTCCATCCTATTCTGCTAGGTATAACTAAAGCTTCACTGACAACCGATAGCTTTTTTGCAGCAGCTTCTTTCCAGGAAACAACTCGTGTTCTTTCCATGGCAGCTGTAGAAGGTAGGGTTGACAGTTTGCAAGGTTTGAAAGAAAATGTTATCGTTGGTAAATTGATTCCTGCTGGTACAGGTTATGCTCAATTTGCCAGATTACGACAACAAGAAGATATAATCGAGAAAAAAGAAATACAAAAAACGGAGGCCGGATAGATGCCGACTGTAAACCAGCTGGTTCGTCGCGGCCGAAAGATACCGAAGAAAAAATCCTCCACTGCGGCTCTTGAGGGTAATCCTCAAAAGCGAGGCACTTGCACGAGGGTGTACACTACAACCCCCAAAAAGCCTAATTCGGCTCTTAGGAAGGTTTGTAAGGTACGTCTTACTAACGGTTATGAGGTTATTGCCTATATCCCCGGAGAGGGACATAACCTGCAGGAACACTCTCAGGTGCTTATTCAAGGAGGACGTGTTAAGGATTTGCCCGGCGTGCGTTATCGTGTAGTACGTGGGGTGCTTGACACTGCCGGTGTTGAAGGTCGCAAACAGGGACGTTCACTCTATGGAGTGAAGCGTTCCAAGAAGTAGCAGGAGAAAAGATGGGTAGAAGACGTCGCGCAACACAACGCGAGATCCCGCCTGATCCTCGCTACAATTCCGTTGTAGTTGCCAAATTCATCAATGATTTGATGTGGGATGGCAAGAGAACCGTTGCTCAAAAGATTTTTTATGGAGCAATGGATGAAATAGAGAAGAAGACCAAGGAAGATGGTTTTGCCGTGTTTGAACGTGCGTTCAACAATGTTAGACCGGTTCTTGAAGTGAGACCCCGTCGTGTTGGCGGTTCTACATATCAGGTACCGGTTGAGGTAAGGCCTAAGCGCCGTCAGTCTTTAACCATCAAATGGATAATTCGTGCTGCCAGGGCTCGCGGAGAGTATACTATGGCAGAACGATTAGCCAGTGAGTTGATGGATGCCGCTCAAAATCAGGGAGCTGCGTTCAAAAAGAAGGAAGAAACTCACAAGATGGCTGAAGCTAACCGCGCTTTTGCTCATTTTCGTTGGTAGGTTTGCCTGAAATTGGAGTTATTAAAATGAATATAGAAACCCGTAAATGGTGGCTGGTGGATGCACGCGATCAGGTACTTGGTCGACTTGCAACCCGCATAGCTACAATCTTGATGGGCAAGAGCAAGCCGACCTACACTCCGTATCTGGACGAAGGAGATTTTATAATTGTAGTTAATGCCGATAAGATTCGTCTTACTGGCAGGAAATCGGATGCTAAGATGTACTACAGCCACTCCTTTTATCCAGGCGGTTTGAAGGAAGTCCCATTCAAGAGAATGCTTGAGCGTCATCCTGAGCGTATTTTGTTCTTTGCGGTTAAAAATATGCTGCCTAAGAACAAACTTCGTCCTCACAGGTTAAAAAGGCTTAAGCTTTATGCATCGGCTTTGCATCCACACAAGGCCCAAAAACCTCAGCCGCTTGAGATTGGAGGTAAATGATGGTTGATACTCAACAACATGCTGTCGGAACCCGCAAGCGGGCGGTTGCGAAAGTTTGGGTTAAGCCAGGCGAAGGGAAATTGTCCGTTAACGGTAAAACTATTGAGGAGTATCTCAAAAGAGCCGATTTGATTATGCGGGCATATCGTCCTTTGGAGCTTACCGGAACTAAGGAAAAATATGATATTAAGGTACGAACCAATGGCGGCGGTGTAGCAGCACAGGCTGAAGCCATAAGCTTAGCAATTTCGCGTGCTTTAGTAAAGATTAGCTCCGAAATGCATAAACCTCTTAAAGATAAAGGCCTTCTTACTCGAGATCCTCGCGAGAAAGAAAGAATGAAGTATGGTCTTGCAAAACGTAGAAAGAGTTTCCAATGGACAAAACGATGAATACAGAAACTGAAAAAATTGTACAGAGCCTTCCTGTTACACGCGATACTCTGAATTTGAAAGCTCTTCTTGAAGCAGGGGTTCACTTTGGACATAGATCTCGTCGTTGGAACCCTAGATTTGAAAGATTTATCTATGGAAAACGAAACGGAATTCACATTATAGATATTCGGCAAAGCCTTGAGAGGCTGAAGCTTGCAGCTGATGCAGTTACTTCTATTCTTGAAACAGGCGGTGATGCCATATTTGTAGGAACTAAGCAACAAGCACGTAACATTATGGTTGAACAGGCTGGTCGTTCTGGTAGTCACTTTGTAATAGACAGATGGGTTGGCGGATTGCTAACCAATTTTTCAAATATCTCTAAACGGGTTCAACGTTTTGCAGAATTGGATAGCCTTATCAATAGCGATCAGTTCAAAGAGTTTCACGAAAAAGAACAGGTTCGTTTACTTCGTACTCATCGTAAGATGAAGAAACTCTATCAAGGTGTAAAAGATATGGATTCTCTTCCGGCTATGATGTTTGTGATTGATCCTGTCAAAGAGGCTACTGCGGTTGCTGAAGCTAAAAGAATCAACATACCGATAATCGCCCTTATAGATACTAATGGTGATCCTGATGTTGTAGATTACCCTATTCCAGGAAATGACGAAGCTATGCGTTCAGTGCGACTGGTTACTTCAATCATAGCAGATTCTATAATTCAATCAAAGAAAGCCTTTGAAGCGGATTTGGATGATTTTGAAGAAAGAGAGGATAGAAAGTGAGCCAAATGGATGCAATCAAAGAACTTCGCGCTCGTACAGGTGCTGGAGTTCTTGACTGTCAAAAGGCGCTTAAGGAATCTGAAGGTGATATCCAAAAAGCGGTTGATATACTTCGTAAGAAGGGTATAGCAAAGGCTGAATCTAAGGCCGGACGTGTTGCTCAGGAAGGAATAATCGACGCCTATATTCATCCAGGCTCTAAGCTTGGGGTATTGCTTGAACTCAATTGTGAAACCGATTTTGTAGCTATGAATGATGAATTCAAAAATCTTGCCCATGAGATAGCTATGCATATTGCAGCTACGGATCCTGTTGCTATTTCAAGAGATGATGTTTCAGCTGAGCTTGTCGAACGAGAAAAAGAAATATATGCAGATCAAGCAAGACAATCCGGTAAACCTGAGCAGATTATTGATAAAATTGTTCAAGGTCGTCTAGATAAATTCTTCCAAGAACAGTGTCTTATGGAACAACCTTTTATCAAAGATTCTGAAAAAACAGTTAAGGATGTAATAGCTGAATTTATTGGTAAAATTGGCGAGAATATTGTAATAACTCGATTCAAACGATTTAAGGTTGGCGAAAATTAATTAAATAGACGCTTTCCATTTACACCGAAAGCGTCAAGTGGGAGAATTGCCATAAATAATTCGTTCATCGATTTGAAAGAAAAAGGCCTCCTCCTCAAATTGAGTGGGGAGGTCTTTGCTGATACCGCTGTATGCTCTGGTATAGTTCGAGAGATGGTAAATCTTGCTGGAAAGGTTCCGTTTGCCGTTCTTTTAGGCGGTGGTAATCATATTCGTGGTGCCCAGTCCGGAAAGATTGGCGAAGCAAGGGTGTTTGCCGATAGAATGGGTATGATAGGCACTTTGCTTAACGGTTTGTGGATGGAGTCTATGCTTCGTGATGCCGGAGTACATGCCGTTCATATGAGTGCTGTACCGATTAATTGGGTTAGAGCCTATGATCCTGTTTTAGCGCGTGATATGTTTAATGATTGTCAACCCTTGATTTTTACAGGCGGTACAGGATTACCTTATTTTTCAACGGATACTTCAGCAGTTTTACGCGCTGTGGAAATAGGAGCTAGGCGTGTTCTAAAAGGCACAAAAGTTGAAGGTGTCTATTCAGAAGATCCATGTGAGAATCCAGATGCTGAATTTTTTCAAGAAATATCCTATGCACAGGCTTTAACTAGAAATCTTGCGATAATGGATCAGACAGCCTTTTCCCTAGCTCGTGAGTATGACCTTATAATTCAAGTGTTTAATGTATTCCGACCTGAAAATATTGGTCGTATTGCCAATGGTGAACAGGTTGGTTCCATGGTTAAAAGAGGAGTGTAATTTTATGAAAGAGATTCTTGCCGAAAGTCAAGTTAAAATGAAGAAAAGCATAGAGTTATTGGCTGGTGAGTTTAGCCGAATTCGTACGGCAAGGGCTAATCCGGCTTTACTTGATGGTCTTAAAGTAGATTATTACGGAGTGCCGACTCCCTTGAAACAAATTGCATCTATAGGTGTACCGGATCCAAGAAGTTTGGTTATTCAACCTTGGGATAAGAATATTATACCGTCTATAGAAAAAGCGATTCAGAAATCCGACTTAGGTCTTAATCCAAATGTTGAAGCAGCCCTTATTAGAATTTCAATTCCGCCCCTTACCGAAGAACGCAGGAAAGATTTAGTTAAGCTTGTTTCCAGATTGACTGAGGAAGCTAAGGTTGCAATTAGAAATATTCGTAGAGAAGCTATAGAGCAATTTAAGAAAAAAGAAAAAGACAAAGAAATTTCGGAAGATGAAATGCATAGAGGGCAAAAAGATATACAAGAATTGACTGATAAGAGTGTAAAAGAACTTGATGAACTTTTTGCCAAAAAGGAGAAAGAGATTCTGGAGCAATAACAGATGTCTCTTGAATCTTCAGCTAAATTGCCGCGTCATATTGCCATAATTATGGACGGTAATGGTCGGTGGGCAAAGAAACGACTAATGCCCAGAATTATGGGGCATCGTGAGGGAATACGTAGGGTAAGAGAGATTGTGCGGGCTTGTGGTGAGTTAGGAATAGCTTACTTAACACTTTATACATTCTCTACAGAAAACTGGCGTCGTTCGGAGACAGAAGTTTCCGAATTAATGAAAATGCTTGCTCGTTTGTTGCTATCTGAAATAGAAGAACTTGACAAGAACAATGTTCGTTTTGAAGCGATTGGTCGTCTTGATGCCTTGCCTTCAGAAGTTCAGAAAGGTCTTAGAGAAATGAGAGACAGACTAGCTTCTAATACCGGTTTAGTTTTAGTGCTTGCCTTAAATTATGGAGGGAGGCAGGAGATTCTTGATATGGCCTTAGCTGTATCAAAAAATGTCGCTGAACTTAACTCAGTAGATATAGAAAGCTTCAGCAGGTATCAATATCTTTCTGAGCTGCCTAATCCGGACTTACTTATAAGAACCGGTGGTGAAAAAAGGATATCGAATTTTCTTCTTTGGCAAATCGCATATACCGAATTATACTTTACCGATGTACTTTGGCCGGAATTTAATAAAGAAAAACTAATGTATGCGCTTGAAGATTATTCAAAGCGGGAAAGACGGTTTGGTGGAATTGAAGAGTAAGACTTTTCAAGGTAAAGAGAATACTATAAAAACCAGAGCCTTACTATGGATTCTTCTGATACCTGCGATCTTGGCTGTTATGGCCGCTCCTTTATGGATAGCCGCTCTGTTTGCACTTTTGTGGATATTGGCCGCTTCGCTTGAGTTCCTTACACTGTATATTAAGCCATTTAAGTTTTTTCATGCTATCTTTTTGCTTGGGCCTGCGCTTATTTGGGCATATACTCTGTTAGTAATTCCATTTTCTTTTCCCAGTTTCTTATTTGTCGCCCTTATCCTGCAGGTTTTTTTATGGTTGTTGATATTTCCGAATAAACATAATCTGCTTTTGCCAATCATGATAGTACCTATATATCTGGGTTTTATTCCAGCTCATCTGGTGCTTTTGAAACAAGAAGCAATTGCCGCTTCGTATTCCTATGTATGGCTGATATTTCCATTTATAGTAATTTGGATTCACGATACCTCTGCGTATTTTTTTGGAATGATGTTTGGACGAACTCCGCTTATTCCGAAAATATCTCCCAAGAAAACTGTGGAAGGGTTTGTTTTAGGAGCTATTGCTTCCACTGGAGCAGGGATAGTTTTATCTGTTTTATTTTTACCCAACCAAAAATGGTGGCTTGCCGGCATTATGGCTTTTTTGGTAACTGTTGCAGGAGTTATGGGTGATCTCCTGGAATCAGCTTTGAAACGTGAAAGAGGTGTAAAGAACTCTTCGGAAATACTTGGTGGTCACGGAGGATTTTTAGATAGAATTGATAGCCTTATTTTCGGGGTTGCTGTGTATTACTATCTTCACTTTTTCTTGAAGAGTCTATGAAAATTAAAGCTGCGCTTTCAATTCTGTTTTCCTTATGTTTCTTCGCTTGCCAAAAGTTGGAGAGAAGTGTTGAAGGTTCTGTTGAATCGCATTTTAGCGCTCAGGATGGAATTGAATGGGTTGTTGAAAGGGAAATAGATAGAGCGGTAGACTATATTGATGCCGCTGTGTATACATTTACCTCTCGTCCTCTGGCGCAGGCTTTAGTGGATGCGCACAATAGGGGAGTAGAGGTAAGGCTTGTTCTTGACCCATCAAGTGCATCTTCAAGTTATGGTAAGGCCACTTACTTATATAATAATGGTATTGAAATAAAAATAGAGAAAGGCGCTGGCTTAATGCACCATAAGTTTTTACTCATTGACGATAGTGTTTTAATCACCGGTTCCTTCAACTGGACAGCTTCGGCGGAATCTATCAATGATGAGAATATCATTCTTTTGAAGGGTTTTCCTTCTACGTTTCGTTCCTATATGGGCGAATTTAAAAGACTTTGGGGAGATGGAAGAACTTATACTGGAAAACTTCCAGAAGTATGTGATTTATCAGCCTTGGATGTTAGCGCTTTGAGAAAGAATGTTGGTAACAAAGTTAAAGTTTGCGGCAAGGTCATTAGGGTTGGACATTCCAGAACTTCCGAGACCTATTTTATAGATTTTACTAAAAATAGAAAGGGGTTTACAGCAGTGATATTCCCATCAGCCCTCGAAAAATTTGAAGTTCTTGGACTAGAGATAGAAGATTATAAGGGGGAGTATGTGGCAATATCGGGTGAACTTATTGAGCATCCCAAGTATGGCTTGGAGATAATAGTTGAAGCTCCGTTCCAGATACAGATATTGAAATAAAATATCTACGGATTTATCGTTTACTTGAAATAAGAAAAGCGGTGGATATACCACCGCTTTTTTTTTGATAAATTCTATTTTGGCGTTTACTTGATTTTAAGTACTATCGGTTTCTGACTAAGCCTGGCCATGCTTGTTACAATTTTCTGATACTGAGAATAGTCTTGAGAGGGGATAAGAGGGGTTTCTGTTTTGAAGCTTTCATTAAATTGTAAAGTAGTTTGTGTGGGGTGCTGGAAGGAAGCGGTGTAGGAGTCGTATTTATTCTTAACGGAAATATCCTTTGGATAGTAGATTAGCCGAGAAGCTGGGGGGAATTTAATGGTTAGACTCAAAATTTTCGACCTTCTTATTTCTCTATCAATAGGGTAGATCCTTTCAGTTGCTCCTGCTAAAAATGCGGAGTGTTTAACTCCAGGTAGGTTAAATATAAGGTATTTCCCTGCTTTGATTGCATAGTTAGGTATGACTAAAGTTAATGCGTAAGATATGTTTGAATTTAGAGGTTCTATACCCTTAAACTTGAATGATTTAAGAATGGCGTTGGGATGTATTGTTGTTGCGAGGTCTTCTGCTTCTTGCTTTAATTCGGGTGGGCTGAGGGTTTTCAAATAGGATTTCCATTCTACTGAATTTTTGCCATTAAACTTAACGGTTACTGTTAATTTAAGTGAACCATTGTTTAAGAGTTTTGCGTTCATTTTTGTAATAGTTGCTTCTTTGCTAGCCGGATTCAAAGGTGTTTTTTTAAGTTTACCTGTGGTTATTGAGAGTCCCATAGCGTCTTGCTCCAGCAGGGTAGCAAATGTTACGTTTGGTCTTGGGTCAAGGTAGATATTATCTTGAAATAAAACAAGGGCATGATTCAGTTGTTCCAAACATGGGAAGGTTGGAATAAGCTTACCAGTATTGCGGGTTCGTATAAGAATTAAGTCAGATTCTAATCCTGCTTGTTGCATCATGGAATAAAGTAGCCAGGCTCTATCAAGGTTGTTGGCGAATTTACGTTTCAAAACAATATTTGCTGGAGTTGGAATGTATGAAAACTTGGGATAGACAGGGCCTGCTGCTCTTATAGTTGTAGCTACGAAATTGTATAAGGCCTTAGCTTTTTCTTGATTAGACTTTAAGTTTGAGACCAATGAATCAACAGTAGTTGTTAAAAGTTTGCTCGTATTTTCAGGCAATGAGTTTCTCATAATCGAAGCTATTTTATGCCAGTCTTGCTTAGCAGCTATTATAAAACGCGGTAGGTAATCGGCTTTAGGCGGTGTTTGACGTTCGGCTCTTAGGGGAGGTCTATCCTTAATTGTCCAAATGGTTGTTTCCATGCCTTGTTTTGTTTCTTTACGAGGAGAGGGGATTTTATCGCTTGATACATATACTGCTAGAGGCGTATTGGACGGTTTAGTTACTTTGATAATTTCAGTAAGGGTTGGTTGATTGTCGGAAAGTATAATCTCTTCTGCTATTGGATGAATGGAATCTACAGTGTTTTGAACTGTAGAAAATTTGAAGTCTAAAATTGACCCTAAGCGTGATTCTGGGACTGCAATTTGTAACTGCATTTCGTTGCTATACTCTGATGGAGCAGGATAGCGGCTAGTGCGATTTATAGCCGCTTCTCTTATGTGAGTAACTTTACCGTCAGGACTTATGCTGCGAGCAAAATCAAGCTTTGCATAGGCTCTGTCTGCAAGGTAGTTCCAGGTGTTGTTTGCTGCAAGTCCTTTTCCAGATTCAGCGGTAACGAGTCTGATAATTCTTGTAGATTTTTCAAAACTTCCGTCTTTTTTGAGAATAAAATTGTGTTCCACATATAGATTTATGTATTTTGCATCTGTTGGAGGAACTTTTGTATTGCTAAGAATATCTTTAAGTACGGGGTCATCAATATCTTTGTAGGTTTGCCAGTTTTCTCCATCTCTGGGGGCGGGTAAGTCAATACTTCTTATTTCTTTTATAGGGAGGGCAAGCTTGGTATCTTTTGTAGTAAATAGTAAGCTATCTTGAGTTATAGATTCAAGATTTCCTGTAACCTCTTCTCCAGATGCTAAATACAGCACATCGTGACTTGTGCGAACAGTTTGCTTGCATGCAAGAAAACCTGTGGTGGCAATAAGTAGAAATGCGATAGGTAAACGATTTATTAAGCGTTTCATTATCTACCTCCTTCTCGTATAACTAGAATTGGTTTCTTATGATAATTTGTTATCAAATTGAGGGTTTTGCGATATGTAGAGTAGGCTCCTGGTTGAATAATTCGCACTCTTCTTGCGTAAAAATCGTGAAAACTTATAACGTTGTTAGGCCCTAGAGTATAAGTCCCTTTATATGAAACTTCGGGAAGTTTAAGTTCTATAGGTTCAGGAAGATAATCAACTGTCCAACTACTTGGCAATTTCAAGGTAAAATTATGCTTTATGCCTTCGCTGGAATAATAGGTGAGCGGCAGTGTTCTTTTTTCCAAACTAACTTCGTCAAAGACCAGGCGTCTTCGCGCTTCGGGAAGATTAATTATCACAATAGGATCTGCGAAGGTTACATAATTAGGAATACGGTAGTGGATTTTCAGACTGAGTTGTTTATCTAAATCCTCAAGATTAACTAACTCGTAATCTATAAGTTCAGCATCAGGTGATTCAGATTTTACCATTTGCTCAAATCGCATTCTTCTGTCTTCTTCTCTTGAGAGATAATTCCAGAAGTAGCGTAATCCGGTTTCGTAATCGCCAACATAAAAGCTTTGATATTCTACATCAAGGTTGCCTTTATCGTCAATTTCCATATCCAGATTATATTCACGAAGCTGTTGTTCAACTGTGGGAACAGGAATTATTTCAACTTTGCGTTTTTGAGAATTGACTGCATATACGCCGTGATCTGCTGAATTAAATGCTGGATATCTTGAGAATCCACCGTTAGATGAACCTGTGGCATCAAGATAAAAATTGGTATCTGCTAAAAAGACTTCAGTAATACAATGGTTGCCATAATATCCTGGAATTTCCGGATCAAGTAATGGTATTTCATTGTTTGTACCAACATATACTGGATCAGCGTCTATACCTTGAGACCTAAGCATTGTTGCAAAAAGATTCGCCTTATCAGTGCAGTCGCCAAAACCTTGTTCTAGTGTGAACTGAGCTGGATGGCCCGATACACCTGATGATGCCGAGCCTTTAATGGAGATGTAGCGTATATTTTGTTGAATCCAGTGATAAATTGCGGCAATTTTGTCATGATTATCTTCAGCTCTTGCAGTTAGGTTATCTGATAATTCCTGTATTTCCGGAGTTACTTTGAGTCGTTCATCTTGAAATGCCTTGTACCAGTCATGAATAGTGTTCCAGTTTTTTTGATTAGTTGTTTCAAGATGCATTGTAAATTCTCCGGTGGGGGGTGAATTAGGTTCCGGTACGTAAGGAGTTACGTTTCGCGTTTCCCAAACATATATTTTCCTACCGTTAACGGTTGAAACTTTAGGTTTAGATATTTCTTTGGGCATATTGTAGGTTTTCCAATGCAAGAATTCATCTTCAGGTAGGTCTATTGTAAATCGTGACCAAACAAAAGGGTCTTCGCCTTGAAAGTTATAGCCTGCTTCAAATATTTCCTTGTTCCACGGATTATAGCGTATATTCTCGTACGAGTATTCAAGAATGTCTCCAACTTCTACTCCCGGAATAGTAAAGGTGAGCCATTTGCCTTTTCCGAAAAATACTACATCTTCACGCGGTGGGGTCTCAACTTTAACAGTAGCTAAATCCAAATTGACCACTTTCCCGTTTGGCTTAATGACCCTTGCGAAATGAATTTTGATTTCGTTATCCCCTTCCCTGAAGTAACCGCGGAAGGTAGCAATATTTTTTCTTGACTCAGACTGAATCATATAAGCCATATGATATGAATAAGAGCGTGTACCGTCATCATATAAGGTATTCTTACCGTCATCAATTAAAAGGATTCCTTTGGCATTGGGGAAGCGTTTAATAGCCTTTTTTGCCACGGCTAAAATTTCTTTGACATCTTGTCCCGTGTTGATAGCGCCGGTTTCTTGGGCGGCATTGGCGGAAAATATTATTTCCTTAATGTCTCCTCTTGGCAAGGTATCTTGTTGGGTCATAAAATATTTGCCGTTGAATTCAACGATGTCTGTTTCAATTAATCGACCATCGTGAAGTTCAAGCTTAGCTGCAAATATTGTAGTTGCAATGGATATAATTGATAATATCCAAACTCTCATAAAGCCTCCAGCTTGGTATGTTACTTGTAATTTTTTTGCACAATTCTAGAGTGCGAGCTATTAGGTTATCAAAGATTTTAAGCTAAAGAACAAAGGAGTCAAGCTGTACTGTAATAAGTTAGCATAGTTTTTTGATGACTGTTATTTTAAGATCTTGAATTGCTAATACCTGCTTTGATTACCTTGACATAGCGATATCTTTAACTATAATCTAAATTGGGGAAGTAGGATGAATGCAACGAGCAATACCCGAATCACGGAATAGTTGAAATTCAAACATAATAGACATATATGATTGGATAAATAAGTATAATTTAATTTAAGGAGGCTTAATTATGACAATAGGAGCACAATCAACTTGTAGACATGTTTATTTACACGTAGACAGAAGGTTTCACTCACATGGTCGAGGCGATGGTTTTGAACCAGTGTGGAAATGCTCACTTAAAAAGAAACAACTTGATGAAGTATGTGGAAAACTGACAAGCGCTGGTTTAATAAGCTCTTGCCACACAGAAGAGTGTCCTTTAGCGACAGCCCAGTACACATCGTGGGATAAGTGTCCTCTCTATACTCCGAAAAGGAAAAAATAGAGTAGAGTTTCTTGAATTTGCCGCAGGAGATAAGCCTGCGGCTTTTTTTGTTCCTTTCTGCCCGCAGTTTGTGCAGCTATGTTATGTAGATAGTAGGCTTGTAAAAGTTATTCGCTCTTCCTAAATCCCTTTTATTCTTTTTGGGGTATTTCCTACCATTATTCCTTGTGTGCTATGCAAACATCCCATCGCTTCTTACTTTAAGGGTAGTAAAGCTTTAGCTTGACTTTGACAGGCTATAATGATATCATTGCTTGATGTTTGATGAAAATCACCTGCTCCTTAAAGCAGCGTATATTGTTACCATGGATGCGCAGAAAAGCGTTTTTTCTCCGGGTTATGTGGAAATAAAGGACGATAGAATAGTTTCTGTCGGTGCTGAAAAATTGCCTGATGTTGCTTGTTCTATAGATTACGGTAATGCAGCAATTATTCCTGGTTTGCTGAACTCTCACAATCATCTTGCGATGAGTTTAATGAGGGGAGTGGCCGATGATTTACTACTTGAAGATTGGCTTAAGAATCATATTTGGCCACTTGAAGCAAAATTTGTATCCCCTGAATATGTTTTTGATGGCGCTCTTCTTTCAGCTGCGGAAATATTAAAAACAGGCACTACCTTTGTTTCGGATATGTATTTTTTTGAAGATAAGGTTGCTGAGGCTTGTACTTTAGCTGGTCTTCGTTTATTGATAGGTGAGGGAATAATAGCCTTTCCGACTCCATCTGTCAATGACCCTGATTCCATATTTGCAATAGTTAGGGATATGGTGGCTAGATACGAAAATAATCCTTTAGTTGATGTTCAGCTTGCTCCTCACTCAACCTATGCAACTAGCAAAGAGCAGCTTATTAAATGCGCGAAACTTTCTGCTGAACTCAATCTTCCGGTTCAAATTCATTGCGCCGAATCGCAGAATGAAGCCATGCAGGCTTTGGAGAGTTTAGGTAAGTCGCAGATTGCATATCTGGATGATATCGGGCTTTTAAGTCAAAAGCTCAGTCTTGTGCATATGGTTTGGCCTCAAAAAGGGGATATGGAATTGCTTAAGCGCAAAAATATCTCTATTGTATCCTGTCCCCAATCTAACTTAAAGTTGGGGTCGGGTTTCCCTCCTATTGCCCAATATCTTGATGAGGGAGTAAGGCTATGTTTGGGTACGGATGGTGCAGCTTCAAACAACAATCTTGATATTTGGGAAGAGCTTAGATTGGCCGTTTTTATTGCAAAAGGAAGTAGGCTTGACCCAAGAACTCTTTCGGCAAAGAAGGCGTTCGGTATGGTAACTATAGATGCGGCAAGGGCATGTGGAATGCAGGATAAAATTGGTTCCCTTGAACCAACTAAGCAGGCTGATATAGCTGTTGTAGCCCTTGATGAGCCAAATACAACCCCTTGCTATGACATCTACTCTACCTTAGTTTATGCCGCTGCAGCGTCAAACATTCGTGATGTTTTTGTGGCTGGGAAAAAGGTGCTTGATAACGGTAGGTTGACTGCTATCAATGAAGCGGATGTGCTTGCAAAGGCTCGGAGTTGGGCCAAAAAAATGGAAAAAAAGAATTAACAATGCAGTCTTCTAAGCCTAAACTTCTGGTTACCGGCGCTTCCGGTTTTCTTGGGGCCTGTATTTGTAAAATAGCTCATGAACAGGGTTATGAGGTTTACGGAAGCGTTCGTTCCGTTAGTTCACGTGAATCTATAGACTTTCCATGGCTGAATATTTTAGTGCTGAATCTTAGTGACGAAACTGCAGTTTCAAAAGTCCTTCAAAATAAAGATTATGTAATTCATTGTGCAGGCGTTATGTCTACTACTTCAAGAAATGAAGAAGATTCTCGTCGAACTAATATAGAACTTACCCGTATAATTGCCCGTCAGTCAATTAAAGCCGGTATAAAGCGATTTGTATTCGCTTCTTCATTAGCGGCAGGCGGCCCTGGCGCTGAAGCCTTGAAGGCACGTAAGGAAACAGATCCAGATAGGCCGGTATCACACTACGGTCGTTCAAAGTTAGATGCCGAAAATATGCTTAAGACATTTTCTAACGAACTTTCAGTGGTTTCCTTAAGGTTTTCCACAATCTATGGCCCAAGGGATTGTAATATATTTGGTTTCTTTAAATTAATCAGCGGTAAGTTTGTGCCTTTGGTTGGCGGGAAGAAAACGGTATACAATTCAATGGTTTATGTTGAAGACGCGGCACGTGCGGCGCTTTGCGCACTTAAGGCTAAGGTAGTATCGGGTTCTGTTTATCAGATAACCGATGGACAGGTTTATTCTTTTAGTAGCCTCTACGATTATGTTGAGGATGCCGTAGGTAAGAAAAAGAGGGGAAAGAGAATTAATCTTCCATTCTGGATAGTTATGCTTAAGGCGTGGTGGTTACATGATGTACTTCATAAAAGAGGAATATCGCCTGATCAGGTTAGACAAATGAAAGCCAGGTATTGGTTTGCTTCACCTGAAAAGGCTATTAAAGAACTTGGCTGGAGACCGCAGATGGATATGAAGAATGGCCTAAAAAAAACGGTTCAATGGTACAAAAATGAAGGTTGGTTGCAATGAGGAAAGGCTTGTCTGAGGCATTATTGGTCTTAAACAAAAAAGGGTAGTTTTGGTGGAAAAGAAAAAACTATTGGTAACTGGAGCTTCGGGGTTTTTGGGTTCTCATATATGTGACGAGGCTCATGATGCGGGTTATGAAGTTCACGCTTTGATCCGTAAAACCTCATCGCAGAGATGGCTCAAAAAGGAATGGATTAAGATTCATACCTGTAATCTTAATGATGCCCATCTTATTGCACCTTTGCTTTCACAAATGTATGCGGTTATTCATAATGCTGGAGTTACATCTGCCCGCAGTGAGCAGGAGTTTTACGAAGTAAATGTGGAAGCGAGCCAACTTTTAGCCGCTGAATCTGCTAAGGCCGGTGTTAAGAGGTTTATATTTGTTTCTAGTCAGGCAGCTGGAGGTCCCAACAATTCACCTACTCCTAAGTTGGAAACAGATCCCGACTGTCCTATTTCGGCCTATGGTAGGAGCAAAAAAAATGCAGAAGAGCGCCTTTTTAAATTTAGAGAAAAAATACATATCGCTAACCTACGTTATCCTGCTATTTATGGGCCACGCAATACCGAGATGCTTCGAGTTTTTCGCATGCTTTCGGGTTCATTTCAGATAATTATGGGAATGAAGCCTATCTACACCTCTATGATATATGTTAAAGACGCTGCCAGAGCCGCTATTGCCGCCCTTGAGGCCGATTATCCTTCAGGCTCTGTATATTATATTACCGATGGTCTCAATTACACCCTTCAGTATATATACGATATTATAAGCGAAGTTTTGCATCACAGAGGAATAAGAATAAGTTTACCTTTTTGGATTGTTGAATTGGCTGCCTGGTTTGAGAGTAAATTCAGTAAAAAACCTTCTTCGTTTAATCCTGAAAAGGTTAAAGAGTTTAAGGCGCGTTTTTGGGTAGCTTCGCCACGTAAAGCAATGGACGAATTGGCTTGGGCGCCCAAGGTGCTTGCAAGAGAAGGTTTCGCTGAAACTGTTAAATGGTATAGGATAAAACGATGGATTTAAGTAGCGATATAGTATCAAAAAGTTCCAGTACGTTAAAGATTTATTTTAAGAAAGGAGGCTTATGAAGCCCAAGAAATTGCTACGTGAACTGGAACTGATAGCAGAAAAGCTTGGGGTTGAAACTATCTACGATACCTTTCAAGGTAGGGGAGGAGGATGCAGGGTTGTTGAGAATCGCTACATCGTGATTAATAAACGTTTGCCTGATGAAACTAAGGCCGAGTTGTTTCTTAAAGCCCTTTCTCAGATGTCTGTTGACGAGATATTTATAAAACCGGATATACGTAAACTTATCGAAGAGGCGCGAGATACAAAACTTCAGGACTCTTAAAGACAATAAAAAGTAGAGGTATTTTCTCTTTCTTGAAGCTGAAACTTCTTATGTTTGCAAAATATTGCGTTTATCTAAAAGTTGTCATAAATTTATCTTAAAGTATAAAATAAAGTTGTAAATCATAATACGAGACTAAGATAGGAGGCAATGGAAGAGTGCACGCAAGGCCATTTATTACATCTAATTCAAGATTCTTCTAGTTGGAAAGAATATTATCCTGTTTTTTAAGCTCTTTAGCTAAGTTCTTTTTCTCTGTGTTTAGATAGTTTTAGAAATCCAATCCATATGGCGGCAAGTAAGGCAACATAGACTACCATTGCAACAAAGGTTCCCCAGTAGTATGTAGAATTGCCTTGTTGGTAACCTGTTGCCGGAAATGAAGCCATCATAATCAATGGTATACCGAAGAGAATTCCAATTCCTGAGCCAAAGGTTAAATCTGATGCAGTAGATGTTCTAAATTCAGGGTCAACTCCGCGTAGAAGCGCCATACCGGTTGCTAGAGTTCCTGTATGGGTGCCAAAGAAGGCGACGAAATGTTCAACGTAAGATTTTGGCCAGACTCGTCTTACAATAAACCAAATGTATCCTATGGTAGCAATTCCTCCAGCTGTGGTTAAGATTAGTATTGGAACAATGTATGGTCCCAGTACCCTTACGTCAATTGCGCAAATAGACGCCGCTATCATGAAGTCGACGGCGGTACCGCCAATGTGCTGGAGAAGATAGTTATTAGTGCTTTTACTGCCCTTTAGGATTTTCTTTGCCTCAAGCTTGCGAATAAAACGACCTACAAAGGTTGCCAGTAAAGCTCCAAAGGCGAAGTGTAATCCCCATAACAACTTAGCCATTCCTTCACCCATGGTTCCTAGTTTTTTAAGAAGAACAGTCGCTCCCTCAAGGCCAAAAAATAATATCAAATATACTCCGCCTATCAGCATAAGTTGTGTTGTAGCTTTGTCAATAGAGCGGGCAAGACCTGCGAATTCGCGTTCTTTTTCTACAAGAAATCGAGCGGGTTCTTTGGAGGGCGGTGGTGTGCCGAATCCAGGTTCCGGTTCGCCAAGCCTTCTACGTCGCCTCACAAGGATATTCATAAGGGGAACGCCAACTAAACATGCCCATAGGAATCCAATTGTCGAGAAGCTTAAGCCTACCGAAGCGCCGTTGGGTAAACCTATAAGCCCTGCAGGATTGGTAATAGTTGACCATGAACGTCCCATTTCGCCGGCAAGACTTGGCCCTTGCCCAAACCCAAACGGGAGCAAAAAGCCAAATGACGGAAATATGTTAGGGAAGATAGTTTTCATTAAAATAAGGGTTAAGCCTAATCCGACAATACCTTGAAGTCCGTAAGATATTGCCATGTAGAATCCGCCCGATACTGCAGAGCGTGTTCTGCCTTTTCCTTCATTATCTTTAAGTGAAAGAGCTATGAAAGCTATACCCATAAGGTGAAAAACCAGGGTTAATAATCTATTCGGTTGAAAGGGAGCAATTACTTCAGTGAAATTACCGTGGGTTCTGGTAAACTGAAAATCTGTTTTTAGTATAATGGGTAGTATGCGAAAAACAAAAAGTCCAATGAAGCCTGCGACTATAGCATCAGGTATACGGAATTTTTTTAGAATAGGGAAGAGTCTACGAATTCCCACGGCTATTAAAAGGAATATACCTATAAGACCTAAATCAAAGATTAAACTCCAGGAACTAGTCATTGAGACTCCTTATATCTTCATAATCTGCGTAATTTACATGTAAGCCATGTCTTTTATTCATTGAGTCAGACAATTTCATCAAAGACACCGGCTTGAAGCTTTTTAGTTAAAAAATGCCAAAAATAGGCCGATTGACCATTAAAAGTAAAGCGGTAGGCTATGCCTTCAAGAAAAAACTCAAACTTGTGATTCCAAACTATGTTTGCTCCCTTAATCTCCCGTAGAGGAGCTATTATTTCAGGGGTTTGTTTATCCTTTAGTGTAAACTTGAGTAAGAAGTTCTTTGCTAATGTAGCTATTCCTTTACCAGCCGGTCTGTAGTTTCTGTCCCTGCCGGTTTCTGTGGCAGCCGACCACATATTTGCCGGAATGCTCAGCAATTCCTTAGCTGTAGAGTTGTATTGTTTTTCTAGAATCTCTATAGTTTTCTTGTCGTTCCAACGCGCCCAGTCGATATAGCGTTTGAAATTTTTTGCTCCCTTTGCTAAAGGTTCACCAAGTTTTTTTGTACGGAAGCTTCCGTTGCCCTTAAACTCCCAGCGTGCGCCGCAGTTGGTACAATATAGATGTCGTTTCTCCGATTTCATCTTAAAAAGTTGCAAACAATGGGGACATAGCCACAGACGTAGCTCTAGATGTTCGGCAACCCTTGGATGGTCAAAAATGTGACGAGTTACTTCCTTATCCTCAAGTTCGCTGTAGCTTAGTTTATCTTCAATCATTTTTTTTATGATAGCGGGATTATCAGGAATACTAGCAGGGTTTTCAAATAGATAGCTGAAAGAAAAAATTATACGTTTGCGTCGCGGAGCGTTTGCCCAGCGGGGCCATGATAGATAGGAGCCTCGTTGTCTTATACATATTACGGGGATTTTCAGTTTATGAATTAATCGTGGAATGGTATCTTCAAGCGGAGCTGTAGTCCCGTCCCAATTGCGGGCGCCTTCTGGGAATACTCCGATAATTTCACCTCGTTTTATTGCTTTGAGGAGAATTCGCATGGTTACTGAGTCAGGGATATTTTTGGTTTTGGGAATTCCTTTTAGCCATGCAAGAAGCTTACGTGTAAGTCCGTAGCGGAAGTATTCATCCGATATAACATACCTTATTGGTCGTGGTATAAAGTCTGCAATCATAAACGGGTCAAGAAGGTGGGTGTGGTTGGCCAGCATAAATACTGCCTGACCCTTGGGAGGGAAAAACTTTTTTCCTTCACTTTGGGCATGAAAGAATAACCTTAAGGGTGGAGCGAGTATAATTTTTGCAGTCCACCAAAAAATATCGCGCCACAGAAATGAAAACCGTTCACGCAAACTCATAGCCTAAGCAAACACAAAATTTTGCAAATGTCAAGTAATACGAATGGAATTATTTGAACGAGTAAAA
>CAZUXE010000019.1:0-27181 GCA_964624585.1 uncultured bacterium
ATAAAGTATATATTTATTGCAAACTTTGTCAATAGACTCTAGGTTCCTGATCGTAGTAGACTCATAAAGTGTTATTTGGAGAGTTGTTAGATTATTTATCGTTCTGTTTTTCTTGTAGAAACTTATAAAAGATTATGCCGAAGTGTTGCTTAGAGTTTTAGAAAAAAAGTGAATTCCTAGCTTACGGGCTGCCGCCCCAGTCCATATTACACCAAGTATGAATGATAAGGTATCGGCTATGGGAAGGGCAAACCAAATTCCATCCTGGCCGAAAAAATGGACGAGCAATAAAAGAGCCGGGACTAAAATTAACAGTTGACGTGAAATGCCAATAATAGCCGCAGGTAGTCCCTTACCTATCCCTTGGAAGAAAGTGCCAAATGCTACCTGTGTTCCGGTAAAAGCGAATCCTAAGAATGCAATACGCATTGCCCTTGTAGCCATTGGTAGAAAATCCGGATCCCGATTAAATATGCTTACAATCTGTGAAGAGAAGATAATTGTCAATAAGGCAACTGTAAATGTGATAGCTCCAGATATAAGTATAACTCTTGATATTGTAGCCTTGACCCTTTCAAGATTTCCAGCACCGTAATTAAATCCTACAATAGGTAAGGCTCCTGTAGATATTCCAAGGCAAGGCATGAATCCAAATTGGGATATCTTGAAAAGTATACCAAGAGCGGCAATTGGCATGAATCCGAATTTAGAGGCCACATTATTGATAATTACAAGAGTCAGGCTTCCAACTAGGGACATCAGGGTATGGGGGCCTCCGACCATGTAGACTTCTTTCCAAATAGAGAATTTAAGTTTGAAGTACTCTTTTTTAAGCTTAAAACTCGTTTTCTTTCCGAAGAGATACGCTAATAAAACAATTGCACTTATTCCACGTGCTGTAATAGTAGCAATTGCAGCGCCTTGAACACCCATTTTTAATCCGTATATTAAAATAGGGTCCAAACCGATATTAATTAATGCTCCCATAATCATGGTTATCATAGGTAGTTTTGGGTTGCCTTCGGCTCTGACAAGATTATTGCCAATAATATTGATAAACACAATCAATGAACCTGAAGTAATTACTATCATATAGGAAAAGGCTGGTTTGACGATTTCTGCAGGAGCGCCAAGAAGTTTTTCTAATAAAGGATGGCCAAAAACAACACCTAGAAGGGCTATCAAGGCTCCTGCAATAAGGGCTATGAGTAATGTTTGTCCAACTACCTTATTGGCTTCCTCGGTTTTACCTTCACCTAATCTTCTTGAAATTAATGACGATGCGCCGATTCCTGTTCCTGCGGCAAGGGCAATAAAGGCCATTTGCACAGGGAATACCACGGTCAATGCTGCAATAGCTTTTGGCCCCAAACCGCCTACAAATATAGTATCTACCATGTTATACATGGCGTTAATTAACATGGCAATAACTCCGGGGAGGCTAAATCGCCACAACAGTTTACCTATAGGTTGACTGCCCATTAACTGTGAACGATTCTTTCCCGAAGCGCTATTTTTAATCATAAGCGCATAGTATAGATGCTTTATGTATTGAGTCAAGATAATCTGCTGTATCTATTCTATAATAATATTTTTTGTTTTGTATAAGTTATTTTGAGTTCGGTGAGTTTTGTATTATGGCCTGTATGGAGTGGGGTTGTTGATTTTACGGTCTTTTTAACTATAGTTAGGTTTGTGAGGCGTAAGGCAAAGAAATTAGATTATGTTGTTGCGGCAGTAGCTTTTGTTATTATTGCAGGTTTGATTATTCTGTTTCTTTGGCAGTGGCCAATTATCAAAAGTATTTTCACAAATCCCCATGAACTCAAGACATATGTTAATTCATTCGGGCCATGGGCGCCTATGGTTTTTGTTGCAATTTATTCGGTTATGGTAATAGTAGCGGTTGTACCTGCAACATTTATGAATTTTATTTCAGGAGCTTTATTTGGCTTTTGGCAGGGGATTTTTCTTTCCTGGGCCTCAACCGTCTTAGGTGCATTCATTGCTATAATTCTAGGGCGCAAAGTAGCCCACTCTGTTATGCGAATAGTATTACCGCCTCAAAAACTTAAGAAATTCCACGACTATATTCGTAATCATGGTTGGGCATACCTATTTTTACTATACTTAATTCCTAATCCGCTTGGTGATACAGTTAATTATATTGCGGCACTTTCCAGAATTCGTTTATATATTCTTGTCTCTTTGGTGGCTATTGGTCGTCTTCCTGCGCTTATTCTCCGTACAAGTATAGGCGCTCAGATACATAAATTTACCTGGATTCATTGGGCTGGCCTAGCTTTAATTTACCTAACTATTGTTGTTGTGGTATACATATTCCGTAAGGATATTGATAAATTTACGCTGAGATTTTCAAAATTTCTGTATCCGGAACATCCTTCATCTAATCGTAAGTAAGTTTTTCTATCGCTTCCTGATAATTTTTATAGCGTTGACATGTTAATTGAGGAGTATAGTATTATAGTTATGGAAATCATCCGAACAGTTAAAGAAATGCAGAAATATTCCGCTGAATTGAGAAAGAACGGAAAAACAGTGGCTCTAGTGCCAACTATGGGATACCTTCATAAGGGGCATCTTTCTTTGGTTGGAGCTGCCTGTCGCGACAATGATGCGGTTGTTGTCAGCATTTTCGTTAATCCGACCCAGTTTACTCAGAGCGATGACCTTTCAACTTATCCCAGAAATTTTGAACGAGATGCAACATTGCTAAAACAAGAGAAAGTGGACGCCATTTTTTACCCAGAAGTAGCCGAAATTTACCCGGAACCTTCTTTAACAAGTATTTACGTACATAGACTAAGTGATGTTTTATGTGGCAAGCATAGACCTGGGCATTTTGACGGGGTTTGTTTAATTGTCGCAAAGCTTTTTAATATTGTGAATCCGCACCGTGCATATTTTGGAGCTAAGGACTTTCAACAGCTGGCAATAATCAGGCGAATGAGCAAGGATTTGAATTTTAATATTGAAATAGTAACTTGTCCGATAGTAAGGGAGGTGGACGGTTTAGCGATGAGTTCACGCAATATCTATTTGGATAAAGACGAACGCGCTCGCGCCTTAATCTTAAACCAAGCGCTTTCTAAAGCAGAAGCTATGATTAACTTAGGGGAGAGGGGTACTAAAAAGATACTTGCTGTCTTAAAAAAGATGATTGAGGAGAAAACTCCCTCAAAAATAGATTATATTTCAGCAGTTGATCCTGAAACCCTTCAGGATATTGAAGTTGTAACAGGTTCCGTTCTCTTTGCACTAGCTGTAAAGTTCGGTAAAGCAAGGCTTATTGATAACCGTTTGATAGTTATCCAATAGATGCGTCAAGAAGAATTCCTTAAGCCTGAAACACTTGCCAGAATGCGGGGTCTTGATATAAAGGCTCGTATGGTTGTTGAAGGGTTTTTGGAGGGACTTCATCGTTCTCCTTACAAGGGTTTTTCTGTTGAATTTTCAGAATACAGGCAGTATATGCCAGGGGATGAACCAAAACGCATCGATTGGAAGGTTTATGCCAAACGGGATAGGTTTTATGTAAGGGAATATCAGGAAGAAACTAACCTTAGGGCAATGCTTTTGATTGATACCTCAGCTTCAATGGCTTATAAGTCTGTTGCTCTATCAAAATTAGATTACGCAATAACTCTTGCTGCCGCTTTGGCGTATTTGCTTATAAAGCAAAAAGATGCGGTTGGTTTGGCAACTTTTGATACAAATATTAGTCAGTATCTTCCGCCGCGTGCTACGCGAAAACATCTTAAGATGCTTTTTTCAAAGTTGGAGACTATTCATGCCGGAGCCGAAACCAACCTTGCCGCAAGTTTACATGCTTTGGCGGAGCGCACTAAAAAAAGAGGGCTGGTTATAATCTTCTCTGATTTATTTGATAATCCTGAGCAGGCGCTTTTGGCTCTAAGGCATTTTAGGCATCGTAGACACGAGGTTATACTATTCCATATTCTTGATCCAATGGAAGAGAATTTTGCGTTTAATTCCCCTCTTCGCTTGATGGATATGGAAAACAAAAAAGAACTTAGTCTTGACCCGCGATTGATTCGAAAAGAGTATAAAAAAGCCTTAGAGCAGTATCGTAAGCTGCTTTTGGCAACTTGTTCTAAACACCATATTGATTATAATCCAATACTGACAAACCAAAGTCTTGAACATGCCCTTTTTCGCTATCTGGAAAAACGAAGACGCTTAAGCTAGTATGCTTATTTTTTCAACCCCTCTTTATTTGTTACTTCTGCCTCTGGCAAGCATTCCTTTCATACTGCACCTTCTTAATAGACGAAAAATGAAACTTGTAGAATACAGCTCGCTATTTTTTTTAACGAAGTTACGCAAAAGACAATTTCGTTGGTTAAAGTTGCGCGACATAATATTGCTTCTGCTTCGTACTTTGATTATAGCTTTTCTCGTTCTTGCCGTTTCAAAACCATTTTGGCAGGGCAGTGCCGCACTTGGAAAAATATTCGGTGATGTAGTATTAATAATTGATGATTCCTTTTCTACAGAGCCTTGTTTTAATGACTTAAAGTCTAGCGCAAAAAGAATTCTTAAAGAACTTGCTTCGGGTTCACGTGTTGCTATTTATACGCCATCTGCTGAAATTTGGAGTTCCGACTGGTCATCTGCCGAAAATGCTTTGGATTCCTTGAATAAATTGAAATATTCAATGACTGCTAGGAGTCTTTTTTCATCATGGCAGGCGGGGTTGCGTATGCTTTCTTCATCCAAAAGCCGAACGAAGCGAATTATAGTGCTCTCTGACGGTCAAAAAAGGGCAGTGGAATTTATGCAAAGGGTGAAAATACCCGATGAAGTGGAGGTAATATGTTTCTTTGATAATTCTCACTGGCCATCTAATACTTCTATCCAGAAAATTGATATTTACCCTTTTGCATCTCTAGCGGGTGAAAATCAAAAGCTTAGAATTGACCTTCTTCATTCTGGAAAAGAAAGGCAGAATACTATTTCTTTAACTATTGATGGCTTGAGTGTTGGAAAACATAATATTACGCTTTCGGAAGGTCGCAAAACCCTTAAGACAGATATTCCTGCTAATGGTGTTGAGTTGAAAGTCGTGCTTGCTGAAGATTCGATAAGTTCTGATAATACGAGGTTTGCATTAAAGAGAGGGGACAGGAAAATAAAAGTGTTTCTGGTTGGCGAGCAAGCTTCCAGCTATCTTAAGCTTGCTCTAGGCGCCTTTCCCGCATTTGAAATTGAAAGAATAAACCGTTTCAAAGCGGCTTCCCTTACCCCCTCAGATTGCGATTTACTAATTTGGGATGGTCTTTCTATGGCTGCAGGAAACGTGTACGCTGCAGCGGCAAACGGGGTGCCTGTTTTGGTTCTCCTAGATACCATGATGGCATCCGATTTCTCAGAGGCTTTTGCGGTTAAAGCTTTCAGAAATGAAGGCTTTACCTTGCTAAATTCTTCTAGCGAGTTGATAAGTGATTTGAAACTTCAAGATATTGAAGCCATGCGCGTAAACAATTTTCTTGAATTAAATCCGCGAAACTGTGTTACGATTCTTTCTTTATCGCAAGGAGAGCCTTTTCTTTTAGCTGATACCCGTTATCCTGTGTTCTATATTCCTTTAAGATTTACACCGACTAATACAGATATGGTTTATAAGGGGATTTTTCCTGTTTTTCTGCAAAAAATAATTGCCTATGTTTTAGATAGAAAGGCCGATTTCGAATACTATGTTGGAGATACTATTGAACTTAGAAGAAAAAGCAATTTGCCTGTTTCTATTGAAACTCCAAAGTTGCGTTATGAAATTACCCCTATCAGGGAAGGTAGCGATTTTATCTTGCGCATGGCGAACATTAAGCAGGCTGGAATATATAAAATAGACAACAAACCTTTTGTTGTAAATATCAATCCGCAAGAGTCTCAATTAACGAAAATAGATCCATCATTCCTAACTAAAAGAGGGATAGAGGTTTATTCATTATCCGCTTCTGTTCCACGCCGATTATGGCTTGCAGCTTTAATAGCAGCTGCTTTATGCTTTGTTGCTGAATTGGCGCTTATTCTTATTTAACCGCATCCTAAGTACTAAAAGTTGACAATAGCTCTAAGCTTTAGTAACATCTTGGTATGGATTCCGATTTCTTAGATAATATAGAAGAGTGGCTTAAACAAGGCAAGACTAAAGAAATAAAGAAGGTACTTGAGAAGATACCTTCGCATCATCTGGCTCGAATTCTTGAACGTCTTGATCGTGACGATTTGTTGTCTCTCTTCAGGTTGATAGATACTGACAAAGCCGCGGATGTAATTCTTGAGCTTGACGACGCAACTTTGGATATCGTTTTGAAGGAATTGGAAAATGAGCGTATATCCGAGTTAGTAGAAGAGTTGGAATCTGATGATGCAGCAGATATTGTTGCGGAGATATCGCCACATGACCGGGCAGTGGTTATTTCCAGATTACCCGCAGACGACCGTAGAGATTTAGGTGAATTATTACACTTTCCGCCTGATACTGCCGGCGGACGGATGACAGTTGAATTTATAAAGGTCAAAGATAGTGATACGGTTGAAGGTGTTATAAAAAAACTACGACGTAAGGGTTCTGATCCTCACTACAGTAGTCTGTTATTTGTAACCGATGTCAAGGGGGCCTTTGAAGGCGCTCTTAAAATTGATAAGCTCTTGTTTAATCCTTCTAAAACTAAAATAAAAGAATTAGTAGAACCATACCCTGTGAAAGCTTTTCTTCTAGAAGATCAGGAAAGTGTAGCACGTAAGGCTGAAAAGGCCGAGGTACCCATAATCCCTGTGGTTGATGAACAAGATAAGTTACGGGGAATTATCACAATAGAAGATATTATTGATGTAATTCGTGAAGAAGCTACAGAAGATATTTATAGATCAGGTGGCGTAGGTGAAGAAACTTCGCTTTTCGAGTCACCATTGCGCTCTGCAGGAAGACGTTTTCCCTGGTTGCTTGTGAATTTAGTAACGGCGTTTATTGCTGCTAGCATGATTGGTTTGTTTCAGTCTACAATTAAATCCCTTATTGCAATAACTATTCTTTTGCCCATTGTGGCCGGATTGGGCGGAAACGCAGGTTCTCAAACAGTTGTTATGGTAATACGAAGCCTTGCTTTGGGTGAAATTACTCCTTCTGACGCATGGCGGCTTTTGAAGCGTCAGATTTTAACTTGTTTATTCCTAGGTCTTGGGGCGGGCGTTATTGTAGGAGCAGGTGCATTGATTTTCAAGCTTCCTCCTGTTCTTGCTCCATTGGTTTCTCTTGCGTTGATTATAAATGTGGTTATGGGTGGAATAATCGGCACTTTGGTTCCAATGGCGCTTAAAAAACTTGGTCTTGATCCATCGCTTGCCTCGGGTATTTTTTTAACAGCCGCTACAGATACTCTAGGATTTCTTGTTCTACTTGCACTGGCTACTTTTGCGCTTCCGCATATTCCTGTAGATAGTTTTTGGATGCAAGGATTTTAAGTGTCCCAATTAACCCGTTGCGAAGGGGTTGTGCTTCGTTCCCGTCGTTTTATGGAATCGTCTAAAATATCAACAATTTTTACTAAAAACCTAGGTAGGCTGGATTTACTGGCGCGTGGTGCGCGAAAGCCTGGTTCACGATTTGGGGCTGCGCTGGAACCTGGAACAGAAGCGGAGTTTATTGTGTATTCGCGTGAGGACAGCAGTTTGTGGACGCTTTCAGCAATTGATATATTGAAATCGAATCAGAATTTGCGTGAAAATTTGCCTGTGTTTAGAACGCTGGCTGCTGTTTTGAACACCACTTACGCCTTATCGCCTCCCGGACAGGCTAATTTAGGCTTGTATAATCTTTTGCTTGCAGTTTTGAATTCAATGTATCACAATACTTTTTGGGAAAGCCTATATAGTTTTTACCTATGGCGGGCTGCCGTTTTAAGTGGATACGCTCCTTCTTTAGACAGAGGATGCCTGCTTTGCGGCAGTCATGAAAAAACAGGATTTTCAATAGCCCACGGAGGCTTCCTTTGTTCTCAACATTTACAAGGAGAAGTCGATATTTTTAAGCTTAATGACAAAGAGCTTCATTTCTTAAAACAGTTAAAGCATAGTAGCGCAAGCGATATTGATAGTGAGTTTCCGTCTATCTTAATTAAACTAATCAAAAAGTACGCAAGCTACCATCTACATTTGAAAAGCAGTCTTTTGGCGAGTAAGGGGTTCAAATAAAATATAGATTCCGTGCCTAGTGTTCAAAAGGAATTATCCATAAATCAAAGTCAACCGGATACTTATTATGCAATAGAGCTTTTTTGTTAATAATTCCTATAATCAACGGAGTAGAGCTTGTTGTTAGCTCTGTTTTCCAGCGGTCTTCTTTAGTTCCAGTAGGAGTGAACCTTGTTTGCTGTTTTCCTTTGGCAAAACATATCAGGTTTGAAGTATCGGCAACTGTTCGGAGTTCAAGAGAAAGCTTGACGCCTGAGGCAAGTTTAGGAAAAGTTTTAAGTTTTATCATTGAATTTACGGAATAAATAGTTGTATCAATTCCTTTACCCTTAATTTTAAGAGAAAAAATCTGAGTTGTATTTGTGTCTGAGCGTTCTTCTGGCAAAGTGTAAGATAAAAGCGCCCAGGTTTTATCTTCGGCAAATTTTGCCGACTGCATTCTGGTTGAATTGAAGTTCTTAGTAAAAGTAAGGGTAGAGTTGCTGTCTATATGCGTCAACTTGACATCCATAGTTCCTTTATAATTACGTTCAATAGCAACCTTTGCCGAATCACCTATTGTAATAATTGTGTCTTTTTCGCGCTTTTGATTAAATTTAATAGATAGGGTTTCTCTGGCAAAGACAGTATTTATCTTGATTGAACTGAGTAAGTACAAACTATCCGCCATTATTGAATCAGTCCTTGCAAAATTTAAGGTGAATTGGGTAGGAGACGCATAAAGTCGTTCTGTTTCCAGAACAAGCATCTTTCGTATATTTTCCTCTGCCGTGTCCTTGTCAAAAGTAGTACAAGCCGATGCCCATAACACAGATAAAACCGGCAGGAATTTAAGTAATAGTGTGAAAAATCTTTTTTGCATACAATAATGTTATTCAAATAAGCTCTCTGGTCAAGGGGGAGTAATTCATATCATTTGCTTTATAGAAGATAGACGGTATTCATTCGTTTGTATTAAAGCTGAAGGCGCAAGGTCTTGACAACTAAGGCGGTTATAGTATAATCGCAACGATGAATGCTGAAGGTAAAATTTCTGCTCAGCCGGAAGAAACTCCTATGGAGTTAGCTCCGCCTGAGGAAGCTATGCAGGAAGCCAATAAAAATAAAGGCGACTCGAATTGGCAAATTTTTTCAAAAGGTATAATAGCTGAAAATCCGGTAATTATACTTATGCTCGGCCTATGCCCTGTTCTTGCTACTTCGGTAGATGCCCCTACTGCTACAGGTATGTCTATTGCAGTAATGTTTGTGCTTCTTATGTCTAATATAGTTGTATCTCTTTTAAGAAAAGTTATTCCAAATGAAATACGAATACCCATTTTCATTGTAATTATTGCTACTTTTGTTACTGTTATTAAGTATTTTATGGAAGCCTATCAACCGGATTTATACAAGGCTTTGGGTATTTTTCTTCCTTTAATTGTAGTAAACTGCATCGTATTAGGGCGTGCAGAAGGTTTTGCCTACCAGAATAATCCTTGGAAATCTATACTGGACGCTTTGGGTAAATCAATAGGTTTTGCTTTGGCCATAATTATTATGGGTTCAATTCGTGAAATATTAGGTAATGGCACCTGGTTTACTTTGAAGTTAACTCCGGCGGGGTTCCGTGAGAATCCTGTATTGTTTTTTGTATTGGCTCCTGGAGCTTTTTTGGTAATAGGCTTACTTAAAGCTGCGGTAAACAAGATTTTTGCAAAGGAAAGCTAAATGGATCAAAATTTATTGGCCCTTTTATTTGGTGCTATATTTGTAAATAACATAATTCTTATGCGCTTTCTGGGTCTTTGCCCCTTTTTCGGGGTATCTACCCGGCTTTCCACAGCCATTGGTATGAGTGGTGCAGTGTTATTTGTTATGACATTTGCAACCTGGATTACATGGGGAGTGTATCGACTTTTACTTGCTCCGGGTTCAATATTGCTTGCGGGTCTGCTTCCGCAAACGCTTTTCCCTCAAGGACTGGTTTTTCTTGAAACTGTAAGTTTTATTCTTATTATTGCTTCTCTTGTACAGTTGCTTGAGATGTTTTTGAAGAAGTTCGTTCCCGTACTTTATTCCTCTCTGGGGATTTATCTTCCTCTAATTACAACAAATTGCGCTATTCTGGGTGTGGCAATTATTGTGGCAGATAACAACTATAGCTTTGTGAGTGGGACGGTTTTTGCTGTTGGTACCTCAATCGGCTTTGCACTGGTAATGATTCTTTTTGCCGCCTTACGGGAACGTTTGGAGCTTGCTCCTATTTCCAAATCCTTTAAGGGATACCCCATTGCGTTTATAGCAGCGTCTTTAATTTCAATAGCCTTCTTGGGCTTTACAAATATGTTTGGGATTTCACCGTCATAATGGGTACTACAATTATTATTGCAGCTTTGCTGACGCTTGGAGGATTAGGATTACTAATGGTAGTTATTTTGGTAATTGCCAATAGTAAACTGGCGGTAAAACCTAATCCTTTAGTTGAAAATATTCGTAGCATTTTGCCTGGCGCTAACTGTGGCGGATGCGGTTATCCAGGATGCGATGCCTTTGCTGATGCAATTGCTAAAGGTGACGCTCCTCCAGATGGTTGTCCGGTTGGTGGCCCTTCGCTTGCTGAAGGTATAGGTGAAATTATGGGGCTAGAAGTTGGTGTAGGTGAACCTCAAGTTGCCTTTATTATGTGTCAGGGCGGAAATAATATTGTAGCTCAATTAGCTGAATACAAAGGAATTTCCACCTGTCGTGCGGCAAATCTTATTGCTGGCGGAACTAAGGCCTGTAAGTACGGATGTTTAGGATACGGTGATTGTGCAGCCGTATGTCCTTTTGATGCAATCCATATGGATTCTAACGGCCTTCCTGTTGTTGATAAAGAAAAGTGTACTGGATGTGGTATCTGCGTTCGAACATGCCCCAAGAACGTAATTAGACTTATTCCTATATCAAAAGAAGTGGTTTTAGCTTGTAATTCTCTTGAAAAAGGTAAGGCTGTACGTGAAGTTTGCAAAATAGGTTGCCACGCTTGTTCTATTTGTGTTAAGATGTGTTCTTATGGCGCTTTAGAGATGGTAAACAATCTACCAGTTATGGATTTTGACAAATGTGTTGACTGCGGTATTTGTTACGCTAAGTGTCCTGTTAAATCATCTTATGTGGATTTTGCCCTACCGCGTCCTAAGGCCTATATTGAACCATCAAAATGTAATGGTAACCATGCCTGCGCTTTAGCCTGTAAGTTTAAGGCTATTGAAGGCGATAAAGGCGATGTGCATACAGTTATTCAAGATAAATGTGTAGGGTGTGGTGAATGCGTAAAGGCTTGTCCTACAGGCGCTTGCAGTCAACCAGTGAAAATAGCTGCGTCAGTTGTTGCCTGAATTCTTAATAAAGCATAAAAAATATAAACTGCTTGACAAAAAAGGCTAAGAAGAGTGTACTGCGGGTAAAATATCTTACAAGTTTTTGCCTAATTATTTATGAGGGATAAAAATAAGAAGTTTCCCAAAATTTTTCATTATTCTTAATAGTTAAACGATATTTTCTGGGATATTTTTTATACATATACTTCCAAGGATATTAACATCTCACTACGTATGATAATATTTTCCAGAAACATCGTCTAATAGCGAACGCTTACATCAAACTTTATGAAATAGATTTACGTTCAGCTATAAATACCATTCCAGAGATTAATTTTGATGATGAAAATGATAATAAAAGCTATTATTCACAATTTATTATTGGAAATTTTATTTGCTTGACTATTATTTATTTTTAGATAAACTTATTATGTAAGAGTACCGTATGTTATAAACAATTATTAGTAAGTTAAAAATGAGCTATTTGGGAGGGATTGAAAATAAGGGAATTAAAGTGGATATTATACAAAAAGGAATAGAGCAAGGGTTAATAAGTTTTGACGAAGAAAAGAAGTATATCACCTATGTTCATCAAAATAAAAAAAGAAATTATACTAATCCAGAAGAACAAGTTCAAGCAGAAACATTTGTAACACTTGTATTTTCATACGGATATCTTGTTGAAAGAATAAGACAATTTGTTACTGTAAAAATGGGGTCTTCTTCTAAAGAAGCAGATATAATCGTTTACAAAGATGATGAATGCACAGAACCACTAATAATTGTTGAATGTAAAAAAAGTGATATTTCTGAACTTGAATTTATTCAAGCAGTTAAACAAGCAGCGTCATATGCTTATGCTCTATCGGGAACAATAAAATATCTTTGGGTTACATCAGGTATTAAAAACGAATATTTTTTAATCGACAAGGAAAGTAATGAAAAACAAACTATTCCTGATATTCCAAGATTTGGTGTTACAGAAATTCAAAAATATAAATATGCAAAAGGCGGTAGAAAAGCAAACGAAGACCCACAAGATGACCCGATTAAACAAAAATATTTTGAACTTGAAGTAATCAGCGAAGATGAATTGACACGAAGATTTAAACAAGCTCATAATTCACTTTGGGCAGGTGGTGAACTTAACCCTTCAGAAGCATTTGACGAACTTGATAAATTAATCTTTTGTAAAATTTGGGACGAACGCAAACCAAGAAAAAACGGAGACCCTTACGATTTTCAAATATTTAACGAATCAATTCCCAAAAATGCTTCAAACGAACAACGAAAGAAAATAGAAGAAAAAATATCACAAGAACTTTACAAAAGAATTATTAATCTTTATGCGGAAGGGAAAAAGAAAGACCCCGAAGTTTTTAAAGACGACATAAGATTAAATCATCAAAAAGTTAAAACGGTAGTTGGTTACCTTGAAAGTATCAGTTTAAGCGAAACAGACCTTGATAGTAAAGGAAAGGCTTTTGAAACATTTATGGGTTCTTATTTTAGGGGTGATTTCGGGCAGTATTTTACACCAAGAAATATAGTAAAATTTATTGTTCATTCTTTACCAATAAAAAACGACAGTAGAGTTTTAGATACTTCTTGCGGTAGTGGTGGTTTTTTGCTTTATGCACTTGATAAAATAAGAAGTAAGGCAAATGAATATTACAAAGAAAAAACGATTAAACATTATAATTATTGGCACGACTTTGCAGAAAAAAAACTTTTCGGGATTGAAATAAATGAACAAATTGCCCGAACTGCAAAAATGAATATGATAATTCACGATGACGGACACACAAATGTTGTTGCATCAGACGGATTATTACAGGATGAAGCAATACAGCAAAAAACAGGAAATCAAGAATTTAAATATAATAGTTTTGATTTTATCATTACAAATCCACCTTTTGGCAGTAGTGTAAAACAAACTGAAAAGGCATATCTACACCTATACAAGCTAGGCAATAAAGAATTGAACTGGCTTGATACAAAAAATAGTGGCGTGCAGGGTAGACCAAATCAAAACACTGAAATTTTGTTTATAGAGCAAGCGTATTATTTTTTAGATAAAGGTGGTTTTCTTGCAATTGTTATTCCCGACGGTATTTTAACAAATAGCAGTTTGCAATATGTTCGTGATAAAATAGAACAATGGTTTAGAATTGTAGCAGTTGTTTCTATGCCACAAACAGCTTTTGCTCATAAAGGAGCTGGTGTAAAAAGTTCTGTATTGTTTTTACGTAAGTGGAGCAATGATAAAACTCAACAAATTGAAAATAAGAAAAAAGAAATTCAAAATAGAATAAAAGAAGAAAACGAATATCTTAAAAAAGTAAGTGAACTTGAAAAAGAGAAAAAACGAATAATTAAAGAACACGAAGGATTTGAAAACACAACAGGCGAAACCGATAAAAAAGCCATAGAAAAAACACAGTTATTTAAAGATTGGAAAAAAGAAATTTCAGACTTGTATAATCAAAAAATCAATGATTTGAAAGATGAATTAACTGATTTGTTTATTGAAGCCAAACAAAAAGAATTGGACGATTATCAAATATTTATGGCAATAGCCGAAGATATTGGTTATGACGCAACAGGTAAGCCAACAGGCAATAACGAGTTAGAAGTTATAGAGAAAGAATTGAATAGATTTATTGATTATATCATTGAAAACGAAGAAGTGTAATTATGTTTGAATTAAGTCCGCATATAGATAAAAATAAAATATTCTTGGTTAATCTTTCGGAAATTGAAGGTGTGTTAAGTCCTTTATTCTTTAAATCTAAACCTATACCGCTAAAATATAATCAGAAATTAAAAAAGATTGCAAATATTAATCCTATACGAAATAAACCTGTCTTTAATGATAAAGATTTAGTGCCTTATGTTGGATTACCAGAAACAGATGAACATACAAGAGAAATAACAAGTATTGTTTTAAGACCATATAAAGAAGTTAAAGGAAGAAATATAATATATCCTAATGATATACTTTTTGCAAGAATTGAGCCAAGTATCTTTAACCAGAAATATATTTTTGCAGGAGATTTGAAAGGTTATGATTTTGCATTTACATCAACAGAATTTTATATAATTGAACAAAAATCAATTGACATAAAATACATTTTTCATTTATTATTTTCAGATTATATTTTTAACCAAATTAAAGGTAAAACAACAGGTTCAACTGGAAGAAGAAGATTAGATTTAGAAGCATTTAAAAATATTGAAGTTCCGGTAATAGATGAATATAAACAAATAATAGACCTATACGAAACCGCCTACCAAACCAAACAACAAAAAGAAGCCAAAGCCGAACAATTACTAAATAATATTGACGACTATTTGCTTGGTGAACTTGGTATTACTTTACCCGAAAAAGATAATTCGCTTGAAAACAGAATGTTTAAAGTGAATTTTAGTGAGATTACTGGTGAGAGGTTTGATTGTGATTACTACCAAATTTATTATAAAAATTTAGAAAAATCTATTGAAAATTGCACATTTGATGTAATCCAAATAAAAGATGTAGTTTCTTTCATCGGTAGTGGTAAAACACCTGCATCTACTGATTATTCAGATACACCAACAGATTTTCCAATAATAAAAGCAGGTAGTTATACCGATGAATTCATAGATTTAAATAAAGTTGATTATACTACAATAAAACCAACTATTTATGCTAAAAAAGGTGATATATTTATATTATCAGCAGCTCATCAAGCAGAATATGTAGGGAAACAAATAAAATATTTAGATGATATTCCAGAACAGAAAACAAGTTTTGTTGGTGAGTTAATTTGCATTAGAGCAAATACCTTAACAATAAATTCAGTTTACTTATTTTCATTATTAAATCTAAATATTTATAAAACCTTGCTTAACAGAGAAAAGACAGGACAAACATCTCATATCTACGCAAAGGATATTAAGAATATTTTTATTCCTAAACCACGAATCGAAAAACAAAATGAAATAGCGGAACATATAAAAGAAATAAGAGAACAAGCTAAACAATTAAAATCAGAAGCAAAAGAAGTTTTGGAACAAGCTAAACAAGAAGTAGAAAAAATGATATTGGGTAAATAATAAAATGTATATAGAGTTGCTTTTTTTAATAATGGAGGCGGCGGGAATTGAACCCGCGTCCGAAGAGTTCAGCAGTTAAGCGCTACATGGTTAGTCACAGATTAAATTCTCGTCCCTTCGCTGCCCTGTGACCGGCCACTAGGGGACAAGCTATCTAAAAAATCCGTTCCCTGTCGATAGCATCCCAGGAACTTTACCCAATCTAAAAATTCGCCAGCGTTAAACCGAAAGGGTAAAATTTAGCGCTGACGTCGCGGCTTAATTAAGCTGCGAGTGCGTAACTGTTATTGGCAGTTATTTGTCCCCTCGAATGATTTACGAGATTACGAGGGCTCCTCGCCATGCTCTTTTCCGCCTCAATCACTCCGTCGAAGCCGTTCGCCCCCAATTTCAGGTGGGGTAAAGGAATAATTAGGCTTTCAAGATTTTCCCCAATTGTCCAATACTAAAATCTGAGTATTAATTATAGATGCAGGAGGGCTGTAGTCAAGGCAGTTGGCTTACAGTCGAATACATATACCGCCTGTTTTGCGTAAAACAAACAGCTTTTTTGCAGTTTCAGAATCTATCAACTTATGGTTTTCTTTAACTATAATTTTCTTCTTAAAAGCAGGGACATCCACATATCTGTTTAAGATATAGCAGATATCTGTGTCTTTAGTAAACCGTTGGCTTTCGGCAACATAGACAACTTTCATTCTTTTTGACTTAATCGTATAGTAGGGTTTGCTCCGTAGGGCTAAATCGTATTCAATAGAGCATGACGGTAACTGTAACTTGCCTGTATAAGGGATATTGGGTATTGAAGCGACTTCTGCAATATTGAATTTGCTTTTTAGTGAATCAAGGTTACTTAAATCACCTTCCTTATCGGAGAAGCACAGTAGATAGTCAATTTGACTTATGCCCGAAGATAAAAGATATTCCTCCACGGTAGACTCCGCCTTTGAACCTGAATTTATGAGAATAGTGCGCCCATCTGACTGTAGAACTGATATGTTACCGTGATATGTATCCAGAAAAGTCAGGGTTGGCCGGTTTGACGAAAGCGCCCATGGCCAAATGCTGAAATTGAATGCAAGAAGCAGAACTGCAGTTGAATAGAAAAAGCGTTTTTTGTTACCGCGTTCTGTATATAAAATCAAAGTTGAGGCAAAAAGTCCAATTATCAGAGCCATAGGCCATGGAAACGAGGTGTGCAGTTTTCCTGGTAATACCCTCAAAAGATTCTCAAGGAGCCAAAACAAACCTGAAACCACGTTTCCAAATATTTCCCCCAAAGGCAGGTAAATAAAACTTAAACCCAGACTTATAAGCCCTAAAGGAAGAGTTAGAGAAACAAGAGGTATAATAAGTAAATTGGCAAGCAGGGGGGCGAATGTTATTTTATGGAAGTATTGGGCAAGAAAAGGCATAGTGAATAAAGTTGCTGAAAGAGAAAAGAAGAGCGGGGTGAGCAGCCAGCGTAATACTGGCTTAGGGATTTTAACTTTCTTAAATTTACTTAGTTCCTGAAGCATAGCAACTGCAAAGATGATTCCGAACGCGGCGGCAAAGGAAAGTTGGAAGCCTACATCCATAATTTGGGCAGGGTTTAGGAGTAAAATAAGCAATCCGGCTGCGGCAAGGCTGTTTAAGGGCAGCACTTTGCGTTCAAATGTGAATCCTGCGGCAACAGCAAGGCTCATTACAGAGGCTCTTAATATAGATGGTCGAAAGCCGACCAAGCCTGCGTATATTAAGAGTAAAATTCCTAACAATGGAAGTATAAGGAATCTGGGGATATAGAAAAGCCTGAGGAAGATAAAAATAAAAGCCGCAATTATTCCGACGTGCAGGCCGGAAACTGCTAAAAGATGAAGGGTTCCGGTACGTTTCATACTCTTGTAGATATTTTCATCTAAATTTGTCTTCTCACCTAAAAGAATTGCTGAAAACAAATTACCTTCATTTGTAAATATCTTCAGGTTTCTTTCAACAAAGGCCTTGTGTATGGAATTCAAAAGTTTTCGAAGCCCATACGGTTTTTCAAGCAAGTCTACGCGTGCCGAAGCCATTCTGCCGATTATTCCGTTTATTGCAAGTCTTTTATTTCTGTTACAAGTTCCCGGATTTACAGGAAAACTTAAAGGCAGCAGCTTGCCCTGAATGCTGTATTTGCTCCCTATGTCGTCGTTTCGTGTTGAATAAATCAAAACCTTATGGTTTTTAAGTTGCTCTGGTGATTCTATAAGTAAAATGGAATACTTACCGGTTTTGCCAATGAGTTTTCCTTCAAGGGTTAAATTCAGATAGTAATATTTATTTGCGATTGTGGGAATAACTATTTTTCCGTAGGAGATAGCCATAAGTAAAATTACGGCATAAAGAATTCTTTGATTTATAAGGAAAACAGAAGGCGCTATCAAAATTGCAAGAGTTAGGCATATCCACCATGGAATCGGTAAAAAGAATCCTAAAACTAAGCCAAAGGAAACTATTAAGAAGCATCTTAAGGCCAGATATTTTCTTTTGCTTATAAGAGACACTGAGGATAATAGCTTAAACTAATTTATAGTCAAGTTGAATGTGTCAAGGCATTAGATATAAGTAAAACAATTGACAAATCACTATATAGGTATATTCTATGAGTATAAACCTTATTTTATGGAGGAGTCAAGCATGAAAAAAAACTTACGTATTACCATAACAGGGGGGGCAGCCCTTATAGTTGCGCTTGTTTTTATTAGCGGATGTAGCAAAAATGAACTTCCGCTTATCAACAGCTTGTTGCCCTTTCCTGTATCAGATACTTTGGTTATTTCAGGCGATAGTGTAGTTATCAAATGCTCTGCTTCAGACGCAAATGGCGATAAGCTGAACTATTTGTGGACGGCTCAAGCGGGTAAGTTTGTTTCTTCTTCAAATTCACCGGAAGTTATTTGGGTAGCTCCCTCTAAAAGCGGAATTTATCAAATTAAATGTAGTGTTTATGAAACAGGAAAAGATCCGAAAATGGATACCTTTGCTGTAGTTTCTAAAACATTAAACATCACCGTACAAAATTATTTTCCCATGTCTTTAGGCAACTGGTGGCATTATGAAGCACCAGCTATAGGTGGTAATGCAACTATGGATATAAAAATAACTTCAAAAGAAGAACTTGCAAATGGAAAAACACGTTGGCATATCCTTAAGACATACACCTTACCTACGGCAACTCTTCCACAGGATTCTTTTTCCTACTTTACCGTAAAAAAAGATTCAGTGTGGTTTTTTGATGCACCGATTAATCTGGAATACCTTACGTTTCACTTTCCTTTATATCAAAAGAAACAATGGAACACCGGTGAAGGCGGTTTAGGAAAGGTTAACAGTATAAAAGACAGAGGAACCGAAGCAGGGAATTTTCTCAATTGCGTTGAAGTTGATATAAACTTAAAAAGCAAAAACAAGAATCGTACATGCTGGGTTGCGCCTGATGTAGGCGTTATTGTTAATGAAACAATGGTTTTACAGTTTCTTCTGAAATTTGAATTAGTTAGTTACGGTAAAAAAACAGGATAGGTTTGTATTTATGTTATTTTGACGTAGAAACTAGACGATTTTTTGCTGTCATTAGGAGTGTGAAGAGGAAGAAAATTAAAGGAAGTAGAGTGGTATTTTTTCTTTGAAGGTCTTTTCAACTTCAAGAGCGGCATTTTTATAGTTGGAGACCTCAATCCAGTGGATGTTACCGAGAGTTCTAAAAAAGGTTTCCTGCCGCTTAGAAAACATCTTGATTTTTTTAAGAATAAGTGTTTTGGCGTCAGAGAGAGAGAGTTTATTGTCAAGATAATCAAAAAGTTCTCTGTAACCGTAGGCGTTGAATGCATATAAATCTTTGGAAAACCCCATATCTTTAAGCTGTTTTACTTCATCAAGAAATCCTTGAGCCATCATTTCATCAAGACGTTCAGCTTGTCTGTGAATAAGTTTTTGCCTTGATATCTTAAGGCCAATGTATAATGGTTCTACAGGCGGCTGTGGAGCTGGTTCTGCAATTAATTCTGAATAGGGGCGTCGGGCGGCAAGACAAACCTCAAGCGCTCTTACTATGCGTTGCCTGTCGTTGTAGTGAAGTCGCTCAGCGGTTGGAGGATCTTCTGCCTTTAATTTTCGCATTAAGGTTGGGGTAGGAAGGGTTTCCAACTCTTCCCTGATTATGGGATTAGTAGGTAAGTTTGCATGAAGGGGTTCGAATATAGCTTTTAAGTAGAATCCTGATCCGCCTACTGCTACAGGTTTTTCTAAATTAATTAGTAGTTCCCATGCGTGTCGGGCAAACTCTCCAGCAGATATTTTGTGATCGGGTGGGCATATATCAAGAAGGTGATGAGGAACCAGCCTTTTCATTTCAGTGCTAGGTTTTGCAGTACCTATTTGCATAAGTTGGTAGCACTGGCGCGAATCAACAGAAACTATTTCCCATTGGTATTTACGGGCAAGCTCAAAGGCTATATTGCTTTTTCCTACTCCAGTTGGGCCGAGTATTACCGGTATTGTACGTAATTTCACGTTCTTAGAGTCTTCCGAATCTTTTGTCAAGGTCTTGCATACTGAATTTTATAACGGTAGGACGACCGTGAGGGCAAAAGTAGGGAGCTTTACAACGAAATAGCCGGTTGATTAAAGATTCCATCTCTGCGGTAGATAAAATTTTCCCCGCTTTTATGGCGGCCTTACAGGCAATTAGGGCAGCTATTTTATCGCGGTTACCTAGTTTAACCTCGTTTGTTTCCTGAAACTCTTGAAAAAGTTCTTTCATATCAATAGGGGAAATACGTGAATCGGCAGGTAGGGTTTCAATAATAATCTGATTCGGACCGAATTCTTTTACTTCCATCCCTAAATCTTTTAGAACCTCACGTATATCTTCAAAAGTAGCAAACTCTTCAGGAGAAAGATCCAATATGATAGGGAATAATAGAGGTTGTCTTGGACTTAAAGCAAGTTCCTCAAGCATTTCTTCATACAGAATTCGTTCATGGGCTGCATGTTGGTCTACTATAATTAAACCTGAGGAGGTTTGAGCAAGGATGTATAGGCCCTGTAACTGCCAAAAACCGGTATGCGGGGAAGAAGGAGCTGAGGTTTGGAGGGATGGAGGGGTATATTTTTCACCACTATCTGCGGTAGGGGAGAACCCAGTATGACTGCTTGAGGAGTATCTAAAACCGCTGGAATTTGAAGAGCCTATGGAAAGTTGGCGACGTTTGGTTTCATCTCTAAATTCACGCAGATATTTAGGTGTTTCTGTAGGTGGTGGAGGAAATGACAAATTATTTATAGCTTCAGTATGAACGGCTTTTCGTACTGCCTGTGATACAAAATCAAAAAGAAATCGCTCGTCCCTGTAGCGTACTTCTGTTTTTGCAGGATGAATATTGACATCTAGCATTTCAGGAGGAGCATTTAGTGCTAAAATAAAGAAGGGAGGTATGTTGCCATGTTGGGGGCCGAATCCCTCTATTACCGCTCGATAAACTGAACGGTACTGCACCGGTCTTGAGTTGAAGAAGGTTCTCTGCTTTTTTTTCAATTCGCCCGTCTGATCAGGGCGAACCACTACACCTTTAACATTCAGGAATTTATGTGAAGCGTTAATTTCAATCAACTCAACTTTGCTCAAATCGGGATATACCTTTTTAATTCGGTCTAACCAGTTTTCTTGAGCAATATATGAGGCTAATACTCTTTTGGGATTTGATACCTCGAAGCGGACCTTATGATGCAGAAGCGCGTAATCTTGGATAACAGAAAGTATTAATCTTCTTTCGTAGTTTTCAGTTTTCAAAAATGACTTGCGGGCAGGAAGGTTAAAAAATAGATCCTTTATAGTAATGGTAGTACCAACAGTGCGGATACATTCCTTTTTATCCAATAGTTTGCCTTGACTAACCCTAAGCATTATCCCGCTTTCCTTGTTTGCTACTTGAGTTTCCACAGTCATTTTGCAAACTTCTGACATAGAGGCAAGCGCTTCACCGCGAAAACCGTAGGATGATATACGTTGCAAGTCTTCAGAAGTATCAAGTTTACTGGTTGCAAATCTTCTTACCGCAAGTTCCACCTCATCTGCAGGAATGCCTTGACCGTTATCTGTTACTTTCAGAAGGGTTTTCCCACCATTTTCTAAAAATACATCTATTCTATCAGCGCCTGCATCTAGGGAATTTTCTACCAATTCCTTGATAACCGATGCAGGTCTGATAATTACTTCGCCAGCTGCAATTTTAGCAGCGGTTTGCGGAGGAAGAATGCGTATACTCACGTTTGAATTCTAAATGTATGTAGGGCGATGTCAAGTTAGTCCTTAAAGTTTTTCACTCTATCTTTGTCTAGTATCGCTTTTGGTAGATTGCTGCTAACAGCATTAGTCCCGTATCTACCAAGTTTAATATGGTATGCAATATCCTTCTAGGTTACTTGCTGCTAGTCTTGACATTTCCCTTAAGCTTTCTAAAATTAAAGCTATGAAAAAAATATCTCAACTAGTTGTAATTTTAGGGCTTATGAGTCCTTTCTTTGCCTTTGGGCAAATGCTTATGCCTGATTTAACAGGTCTTAATCCTGATTCAGCCAGGGGGTTGTTCTCGGAATATAAGGTGACCTATGAAGTTCTTGAAGATTCCATATATGTAGACTCCCTTGATGCAGGCCTTATAGCATGGCAGTTTCCTTTGCCCGGTTCTCCAATAGAAGATACAATAAAGGTTAAACCAGCTGCTTCTCTTACAATAGAGCTGCCTGATCTTATTGGTATGCCCTTAATGGTTGCCGATGAATTTTTGGAAACTAAAGATATAATCTTGAAGAGTGTAGGGGAGAAGAGGAGCGCCGAAATACCTTACGGCTGTCTGGTTGAAACCCACCCTGAAGCCGGTTCAATGATTCATCGCTACGATACTGTTGCGGTTCTTGTTTCCATAGGTAACCCCGGCCCTCCACGCAGCGCGAAAACCTCTAGCGGAGTTAAAGTTAATCTCTATGAAGAGCCTGAGTTTTCCATAACTTCGGCATCTTTGTATTCGTCGGATTCGGCAGGATTTACCCTTGCATTTACTATTAAGCTGAAGAATCCTTACCCTCACTGGATACGTGCTGAAAAATTTGACGGCAAGCTTCAAATAGATAAAGGAGCTATTGCAAAGGTTGATACGAACCTTGTTATTAAAGTGAAACCCAAATCTTTTTCAAAAAAAAGAATGAAGATAAGGGTTAAGTACTCTGATATTTCATCGAAAGCGGCGAAAGAACTTTTGGCAAAATCTGAATATAGATGCGTTGGAACCTTTGCCTTGGTAACGGAATTGGGATTTTCAAGGGAAGATTTTGATGTTCGGGGCAATTTTAACTTATTTGCCTCTTCAAAATCATCTGTCAAGAAAAGACTGCAAGCAATAGCCAATCCTGTAGAGGATAAATAAGTCTTCAGGCCAAGGTTTGGATAATCCAAACAGCGTTGGCTACTTATAAAAATGCGTAAGGATTCTTTTATCTATGAACTTCCACAGGATAGAATAGCGCTTTATCCCGCGGAACCGCGCGATGAATGCAAGCTTATTGTAATTCATCGTGAAACTGGGAAAATAGAGCATCGAATTTTCAAAGAAATTTACCAATACCTCTATCCAGAAGACTGCATAGTTCTAAACAACAGTAAGGTTCATCCGGTGAGAATTCGCCTGATGCGTAAAACCGGTGGTGTAGTTGAGCTTTTGCTTAGCGAACGTTTATCGGAAACTCACTGGATTTCCTTGGCGCGTCCTGCGAAACGACTACGGGTTAACGAAAAATTAGTTACAGATGGGGGAGAAGAGGTAGTTGAAATAGAGGATGTTCGTGAAGGGAAGCTTAGCTTAAAATTACTCTGGTCGGAATCGGAGTTTTTTTCTAAATTGGGAATGGCTCCACTACCTGGATATATTCAACGTGTACCTGAAAAAAAGGATATTAAAACCTATCAGGCAGTATATGCTAAACAAGGGTTTTCTATCGCTGCACCTACAGCAGGCTTGCATTTTACAAAAGAATTGTTAAAGAAGATTAAAACAAAAGGTACGGAAGTTGCCTATATTCAATTAGATGTAGGTGAAGGAACCTTTAGGCCAATTAAGAGTGATATGGTTGAGGACCATCACATGTTGTCAGAAAAGTATTCAATTTCCAATAAGGCAGCTGAGAAGATTAATAGGGCGAAACGGATTATTGCTGTGGGTACAACTGTTACCCGTACCCTTGAATCCTTCAAAAGGGGAGAGGCTATTGCTGATGAATCGGCCTCAACCGATTTATTTATCTATCCGGGTTATAAATTTAAGCGTATCGGCGCCCTACTTACAAATTTTCATCAACCTGCGTCAACGCCATTGCTACTTACATCGGCATTTTGCGGCAAGGACTTACTTTTTACTGCCTATAAGGAAGCTTTGGATAGGGACTATCGTTTTTTGTCTTACGGCGATGCAATGCTGATTCTTTAGCCTACTTTTATACATAATAAAGGAGAATCTTTGTGAAATTGACCATAAACAAACGCTGTGCGAATAGTAAGGCACGTCAGGGAACACTTGAACTTATTCGTGGAAGTGTTGAAACTCCGGCATTTATGGCTGTTGCTACTCTTGGGGCTGTTAAAACTTTTACCCCTGACGAGGTCAGCGCTTTGGGAGGGCAGATACTTGTAGCTAACGCTTATCATCTCTATCTTCGTCCCGGAACAGAGCTTATTCAAAAGGCGGGCGGTCTTAGCCGAATTATGGGTTGGAATAAGCCGGTGCTTACTGATTCAGGAGGCTTTCAAATACATTCTCTGACCGGTTTACGCAAAGTTACAGATGAAGGTGTTACCTTTCAATCGCATATAGACGGTTCCCGCCATACATTTACTCCTCAAAAAGTAGTCGATATTCAAAGGGCATTAGATACCGATATCTGGATGGTTCTTGATGAGCCTATAGGTTATCCTGCTGAATTTCCTCAGGCGGTGCGTTCCCTTGAAAGAACTACCCGTTGGGCAAAGCAGTCTATTGATTATGCCGGCGAAAATCATCGTCTTTTCGGGATTATACAGGGAGCCACTTACGAAGATTTAAGGGAACGTTCGGCAAAGGAGATAACTAGTTTGCCTTTTGCCGGTTTTGCTATTGGAGGGGTGTGTTTAGGTGAACCAAGCGAGCTGAGTTACAAAATAGTTGCTAAGGCAACATCCATAATGCCTGAAGATAAGTTGCGCTATGTGATGGGAGCCGGTTATCCTGAAGATATTTTGGAAATGGTCGACAGAGGGGTTGATTTTTTTGACTGTGTTTTACCAACTCGTAATGGACGTACCGGAGCTGCTTTTACTAGAAAGGGTCGAATAAATATCCGTAACGCTCAGTATAAAGATGACTTAGGGCCAATAGAAGATGGATGTAACTGTCCCAGCTGTCAAAAATATTCAAGGGCATTTATCCGACATTTATTTGTTGCTAATGAAGTTCTTGGTCCTCGATTACTCTCCATACATAACCTTCATTTTTATTATACCTTGATGGTAGAAATTAGACAAGCAATTAAGCTAGGGCGCTTTGCCGAGTATAAAAAAGAAAAACTCAATTTGCTAAAAGGTAATGTGTGATTAAGCGTTGGGTCGAAACCTGGAGGCAGAATCCTGCTAAAGACCCACGAGGTTCTATTATAAATCTGTTTACCTACACCGCCATGATGGCTTTATTTATTCAAATCCAGGTGGTAGTGAAGAAACAGACCGATAACAATTTTCTGGTTGGTTTAGTTACCGCATCCTTTCACTTGATGTATTTTTTATCAGGGCTTTTTTTCGGTAGGCTTGGCGATTTTATTAAGCGTCGTATGATAATTGTTTCAGGTTGCCTGATTGCTGCAACAGGGGCGGTAATTATGGGTTTAGTCAATTCCTTTCCTGCAATACTTGCGGCAAGAGCGCTTACTGGCCTGGGCGTAGGTATGCTGCCTGGCGCTTTATTCGCTTCAACAATTGAACGAAAGGGATCGGTAGGTCTTCTTAGCGCTTTAGGCTCTTTGGGCTGGGCGATAGGTTCATTTGGCGCTGCCTGGCTTGGCCCACGTCCTGTAACCTTTTTTGTAGCTGCCGGATTCCTTGCATTACCGTCATTATTAGGATTAAGCTTCAGAGAGGCTCCACAACGACCAAAGAGCAAATTTTTCTCACTGGCAATACTAAAAAAACACTGGTCAATTTTTCTAGGGTTCTTCTTAAGACACGCAGGTGCGATGTCTATATGGGTTACCTTCACCTTGTTTCTTAAGGAAATTGGAGCGGATAAACCCGTTATTCCTGGCCTAGCTTTCTTCAGCTTAATAGGTTTAATATACGCCATAAATCCTCTTTCTCAGTTTTTTTTCATGCTTATTATAGGTAAAATAAAACCCAAAATATCGCTTCCGCTTGGATATATCTTTTCATCAGTAGTGTTTTTTGGTTACGTAGTTGTGGCTATACTTGCAAAAACGGCAATTATTGCTAATCCATACCTGATTATTCCCCTTCAAATTATATTGGCATTTACCTGGGCTACCCTCTACCTTGGTTCCTTGCTATATTTGAATAAACACTCTTCAGAGGAGCGTTCCACGCTTTCAGGGGCATTCAGTGCGGTAATGGGACTATGCGGAATTGCCGGTTCTTTGTTGGGAGGCCTACTTTCTTCACTTTCATGGAAACTAACAATAGCCGGTCAACATATAACACTAAGTTACGAAATATCTATGCTTGCAGGTGGCCTAAGCGCTCTTTTAGGCTTAGGGGTTATGCTTTTGGGTACTCGTGGTAGTTTTAGCAAGAACAGTTAAATTAAGTTGTCGGAACTATCGGGAGGAAAGCATAGCTTGACACTTCCTTGTTTTCTATGTAATATTGAACAATCAGCTGTAATTTGAAGGAGTATTGATGGTTGAATCAGCTTTCCCAGACATTACAGAAGAGCAAATAAAAGAGGGTAGGAAGATAGCTTGCCTCTCTTATCTGGGTGTATTATTCCTGATTCCTTTGTTTGCCGATAAAGATAATTCTTATTCTAAGCATCATGCTGTGCAAGGTCTTGCTTTATTTCTTCTAAAACTTATATGGTTATTTTTTTCATGGATATTGATTCCAATACTTGCACTACTCGATTCAGGAGCGACTTACTTACATAGTAGTAGTAATTTTAAGCTTATTATAAACGTGATAGCTGTGATAGGATGGGGTATATTTTTTATAGTAGCAATAATAGGGATAATTACGGCTGCTTTAGGCAAACTCTGGCGAGTTCCAATTGTTGCTTCAATTGCTGAAAAGGTATTCAAAAAAATGCTTTCCTAAAAGCGCGCAAGGTTTCAACCCTTAAGCCTAGCAGTTTCGTGACTTAAAAATTAAGCAGACTCTAGAAGGGGAGAGGGGATAAAATCAAAGCTAAGAAACTATCAATAACCTCTTAATTAGTAGCGATACTTGA
>CAZUXE010000020.1:0-26145 GCA_964624585.1 uncultured bacterium
AAGACATTTACAGAAATCAAGCTAAGAATGAATATATCGAATACCTTGCTAATCCTATCCCCTACTGTTGCCCGTTCCAATATTTGATATATTCTCATACGGATTTTCTCTATGGAATTAACAGAATACTTCTTCTCTATCACAATAAAACGAATATACTCCGCCGTTTCACTATGTCAAATCTATAACTCATAACTTATAACACTCTGTAATCAATAACCTAACTAAGACACTCAACCGCTTTTCGCTTCCCCAACTTGCAACCTCAGGCAGGCAGTTTGCGTCTTGACTTCTATAGCTGAAGGCCTAAAATTAAGCAATTATGGACTTTTAAGGAGGTCAAGTTGCGCAAAATCTTAACCGCAGCATTATTAGGGATAGTCTTATTATCCCTTACGCCGCTTCACGCCGCTACGCCGCAGCAAACATTCAAGGCCGTTATCAACAAGTATTCAAAAGTCAACACCCTCAAGGCAAGCTTCATTGAACAGGTTTGCAGCAAAACAAACGGAACCTGTACACGTCTTGAAGGCAATTTTGCCTACGCTTATCCTAATAAATTCAGGCTTGACGTAGAAACACCTTCAAAACAACTGCTAGTTAGCGATGGCAAGATGTTCTGGATATATATCCCTGCCCAAAATCAGGCAATTCAAACCTTTTCCGGCCCTGAACAAGAACTGTTTCTGTTCTTTACACGTCTTAAAGACTACGACCAAACCTACAACGTAAATCTAGAGCCTACCAAGGATTCACTGCTGAACGCCAACTTTAGCGTTAAACAAGGCAAAAAAGCCTTCATGCCCGCATTTACCCTTGTTATTAATCCTGCAACTAACAAAGTTGTTGAACTGAAAATTGAAAAAGGGGACAGCGAAATAAGCTTCCAGATGAAAAATGTTGAACATAATCCGAAATTTGCGCAAGACCTGTTCACTTTTGAACCTCCTGAAGGAACAGTAATAGTCAAAGATACGGGTAAGGGGTACGATAATTGAGACTGGAAAGAGATAACTTCTGCTTTGCCTGCGGGAAGAATAATCCTCGTGGCTTAAAAATGAATATTGATATTGATTATAATGGCGCTCGATGCGAATATTTCGTTCCAAAAGACATTCAAGGCTGGCCCAATATAACTCACGGCGGATTGATATCTACCATGCTTGATGAAATTATGGTATGGGCAGCTGCCGGAAGAGACATTGATACGGTAACAGCCGAAATAACCGTGCGCTTTAAGAATCCTCTACCCACTGAACACACCGTTAAAATTGAAGGGAAAATACTTGAAGACAGAAAACGTTTGCTTTTAACCGAAGCGCGGATATTTGACAACAACAAGGTGTATGCTGAAGCCAGAGCAAAACTCTATAGAGTAACAGAATCAGACAAGAACCGGATGCATGAATCAACCTAAGGCTCTGCGAGCTGCGGTAATTAATTTGGGGTGTGCAAAAAATCGGGTAGACGCTGAGATAATTATGGCCAAACTGGGACAGGCGGGCTATTTAATAACATCTGAGCCTGCCAACGCTCAGGTAGTTATCATCAATACCTGTGGATTTCTACAAGAGGCTATTGAAGAGGCTAATCAGCTTATTGAAAGTTTTCACCAAAAACGGAAGACTGGTGAGTTAAATAAGCTTTTGGTCACCGGCTGTATACCTCAGAGGAATCCCACAGAAATACTCGCCCAATTCCCCTGGGTCGACGCCTTCGTGGGTATAGACCAAATTCCTGATATTCCACGAATAATTGAAGAACCTGCAAAACGCGGAAGACTGTTGGTCTCCCCTATTCCTTCGTGGAATCCGGGAAGCGAACATCCACGACTTCTATCAACCCCTAGGCACTACACTTATTTAAGGCTAACTGAAGGCTGCTCTAATTCATGTTCATACTGCACTATTCCGACAATAAGGGGGCCTGTCCGTTTCAGAAACCCTGAAGATATTCTTTCGGAAGCCCTCAATTTAGCAAAAATGGGTACCAAGGAGTTGATTCTTATTGCTCAAGACACTACAGCGCACCCAAGCTTCAACTCAATTTTAAGAAAGCTAGAGAAAATTGACGATTTAAGATGGATACGAATACTTTACGCTCACCCCGCACACCTGGCTGAAGAGACCCTTGAACTTATAGCTGAAAGTGATAAGTTGCTAAATTATATCGACTTGCCGATTCAACATCTTGCCGATTCGGTCTTGAAACGAATGAACCGCAAGGTTAGTAAAACAAGAATTAAAAAACTTATAACTAAGGCGCGTAAGCTTGATGCCAACTTCGCTCTAAGAACTACGCTAATGGTTGGTTTTCCTGGCGAAACCGACGAAGATTTTCAGGAAATGAAGCAAGAACTTTCAGAAATGCAACTAACCCATTTGGGTATATTTATTTTTTCACCGGAAAAGGGAACTCCTGCTTCGCTTATGGGAAATCAAATACCGTTTGAAAAGGCGAAGGAACGCGCTATAGAACTTATTGAACTGGCTGAAGAAATGCAAATGCTTGAATATGAAAGGCTTAAGGGGAGCATTCAGGAAGCGGTAATCGATTATTGCAACGCAGGTGGCGCTGTTGGAAGACTATGGAGCGACGCTCCTGAGATTGACAGGGTTGTTAAAATTAAAGGAAATTGCCTTAAGCAAGGACAGTTTGCTAAGTTAAAAGTGCTAGGAGGAACCGATGATTACATCATTGCTGATTGGATTAACTCTATTTAATTCAAACGACGAAAAGCCCCTGATAAGTTTTCCTATTGACGTTTCAGGAGAAGCCTATGTTGGCAAATATTTCATTTCAGAACCTTCACCTAAAGATACTATGTTTAATATAGACGTAGGTATTCAGGCTAGTTTGGATGTAATTGATATAGCCGGTCAACGATTTTTTATAGCCTACCGTGATGAATTAATTGCAGGAACACAAGTCGGAAACGTAGCCTTTGACCCTCGTATGGCTCATTATTATCTGTTAACCGGTTTCAGGTTTAATGTAATGGATAAGATTGCAGCAAAACTTTATTTGAATCACGACTGTAATCACAACATTGATAGGCGACACGATACCTTAAAGGTTGTTTTTAATCGCTTTATCCTTGCTGTAGGTACGCCTGGCGCCTTTGCAAATAAGAATCTGGAATTCATAGCTAAGTCTCCGTGGTACAAACGTTTGAATGCAAAAATTACCTACGAGTACTTTCCTCACGATACTATAATTGACGCCTTGAATTCAACTGATATATATCACGGCATACAGATAGACCTATTGTTTGATAAACCTATTTACAAAAATATCTATGCTACAGCTCGTCTGTTTACCTATTTTTCACGTATAAAACCAAAACCCAACGCCCCTGAGGCATATGAGCCTTTTTGGGGAACTCAGCTTGCGCCTCAGATTGGTATAGGCATTCTTCGTAAAGATGTATCGCTAGAACTATACCTACGCTCCTGGTTGGTGGCCGATATCGGCGATATTGGATTCAGGGAACCAGACCCATGGCCTTATCTGGGGTTGCATTTACGGTTTTAAGCTATGAAAAACAGGCAATTTTTCCTTATTACCCTTGTATTTTTGCTTCTTCTTAGCGGATGCCGCAAGTTGAAAAGGCCTGAACTTGAAAACTTGCCTGTTTTGCTTGAGGAAGCGCAGGGAAATTATTCATATGAAGATTCAAGCTCGTCATATTCAGGTCGCTTCATTTTATTTTCATATGAAAATTTACTAGCAATAGACCTTTATGCCGCCTACTTTTCCGCAGCCTCAATAAGGTATTCTCCTGATTCAACCTTACTTTATCTGCCTATGAATGGCGAACTTTTGATTATGAATCGCCAAGATGAGCTTCCTTTGGAAGGTTGGGAAATACCTATTTCACCACTAGCTTCAGGCTATTTGGGCAAAATTCCACCCCTATCTGACAGCGCAAAATGGCTTGGAGACTCATTTGTAATCTACAAGAACAAGCTTAGTTATTATCAAAACAAAAAGAAAGAGCTTGTGAAAATAAAGGCTATGGATTGGGAATTAATTCGTTCAGGAAGTCTGGCAAAGATTGCCAACAGGGCTAAACATATCTTATTCAAAAAAGGCAAGGCTCAACTGATTCTGGATTTCACCGATTTAGCAATAAAAAAACTAGACCCTTCGTTAATATTCACACTAACTCCACCAGAAGGAACCAAGATAATAGACTACAGGTAACCTAAAGGCCAAATACAGCTATTTAGAATCTAAGACTAAGACCATTAAGTTACAAGCTTGCAGATGTATTACGGCTTGCAAGTCTCAGTCTTAGATTACGAAAGAGTGGTATTCTTAGTCTATATCTATATATTACAGACCTGTGTTACGAACAAGTGTTACGGGCAAGTGTTACGGGTAGGTGTTACGGATTAGAGCTATCTCTTCTTTTTAGCAGACTTCTTTTTTGCCGGACGAAACCGCCCCAACTTCAACAACTTACCGATATTGGCATTAGCGTTAAGTTTCGGAACAATTAAAGACTTAGATGAAGCTATTAGTGTAGTAACCCCGGGACCGTGACCTGCAAACATACAATCGGAATGGATTATAATTCCTATAGTAACAGCCCCACGACGCCAGCTGCGACCATAGACGTTATCGTGATCTGCAATGGCTACAAAGTCTCCAAAACGAAGTTTATCAAGCCCCAATTTGCTAATTTCTTCACGATCGGTAGTCATGATATCATAATCACCGGTTCCCATTGAAAGAGAGCCGACACCTGATCCCATAAGATGTCCAGGAACAATAGCTGCAACAGGAACTTCTATTTTACCGCCTTTAATCTCACGTATACCCATCTTCTTAAATAAATTGGGATCAAGATTATATAAATGGATATCAGGATAATCCAAAAGCTTGAGTCCTTGTCCCCAACCTTTAATAAGGAACTTATCATCCATAGTTAACTTTTCAAGAACATCATCTGCAAAATCTATCATAACATGCTCTGCTCCGCCATGATGCCCTGTTACCACACCTTTCTTGCCCTTAGCATCACCTGAAACTATAACAGCCTCATTACCTACACATGAATAAAAATGGTATGCAGTATTGGAGGGTCCGAATTTTTTTTCCTCATCAACTAAAGTAGAAACCCCAGGTTCAATATGATCACCTGCCCAACCGAACGCTAAATCGCCAATTTTTACATTATAACTAATACCACCTATGCTGGGATACATAAAGGGGTTACCTTCAACATCTACTTTATGACTTCTACTTGCCGCAGGAAAAGCTGTTCTACCTTGCACCGACAACTTAACTACCTTATCTGCATTAGTGCGTATCATAATTCCTCCTTGAGGATAATTGAAAATATCTACATCCATTATATAAACGATACAATACCTGTCAAACCCAAACTCCAAACGAAACTAAGTTAATTCTCTAACTAGACCTAATTTCAGTGATTTTATAGATTAATTAAGAGATTCATTAGCGTTACAGTTTGAATTATCCACAAGCAATAGGCTTCGTATTTTGGGCAACTTAGCATAATACCTCTTGACAAAATCAAATTAAAGCCTATAATTTCAAATAGTTAGAAATCAGGAATAGGATTTAAGGGTTCCGTGGGTGTTTCGTAAGGAGTAGCTAGTCAAAACGCATATCCATAATGCGTAAATATGAAACAGGCAAGTAATACAGCCAAGATTTCATAGACCAATACTCAAACACAAACAATATTGCCAAGGATAAATAAATATAGGATAGCGCTAAAATAAAAGCATATCCTTCAAAATATAAGGAGTTACTGATGGCATTAACTTTGTTATTAGTGCTTAGTGGAGCTTTAGAGTGGACAGAAACTACCAGTGAAGATTTTCTGTCTAACCTAGGGCATGATCCAATGATGTACGTCTCTCAACGTGCCCAAATGGAGGCCAAACCGGGATGTGTGGAGTTTTTTGCCCGATTCGACGTTGATAACGACGGTTATTATGATGTATTGGCCGCTGACGGACATCAAGGATACCTACGCCTTTATAAAGGTTCAGCTAACGGTTTTGATTCATCAGATTCTATCTACTACCCAATTCCGAGTGCCGGAGGAGGTTGCGATTTAGCTGATTTGACCTTAAACGGCTACGCTGATTTAATCCATTCCGGCTACAATGCCAGAAGAGTTACTATCTACTGGAATGACGGTAGCGGTCCCAACCCCCATGATTCAACCACCTTGCGATGTCCGAACAACGCAAGTCCTGAAACGGTATATATCTATGACTTAGATAATGATACATACCTTGATATATTGGCTGCTGATGCCGGTACTCATCGATTGATTGTTTTCTGGGGCTATCCCTCCGGAGTATCTTCGCGACCTGTTGCCTACTCTTCAGATTCAGTATCCTCTTTCAATCAAGGTGGCGGCGAACACAATATTGAAGTAGGCGATATAAATAAAGACGGATGGGGCGATATTATAGCCGGTGCAGATAACAGTTCTCAAAATATTCATTTATACTATTGGGGCGAGAATCGTACCCCTAAAAACGTTGTTGACCTTCCTGGAGCCGGCGGTTCAAACCACGGCGTTTCCATGGCCGACTTCAACAACGACGGATGGCTTGATTTAGTATTCACCTTGTCTTATGGCGGCGGTGGCAAAAAAGCCATAATCTACTTCTATGACCCTGAAACCGGTACCTACCCCCCAGCCTCTGCAATTACCGTTACCCCAGGCTCATGTTATGGTGGTTCAGCCGTATGGGATTGGGGCGACAAGAAAGGCGGCTCACAGCAAGACGGTTTACTTGATATCATCTTCTTCAGGGCAGATCCCAACGATCCTCAACCTCCAGTTGTCTACTACAACCAAGGTGAAGAGCCTTATTTCTGGGATTCAGACACCACAACTAAGAATATTGGTAATGCAAATATAGTTTCTTCCGGCGGATTCGTTGCCGACTTCAACTATGACGGACATCTTGATATTTATCTAAACGCTTATAGAGGACATCACTCTTCCTACATTCTCTACGGACCTAACTATCTTATGGCCGATGCGGATTCCGTTCCTGTAAATGAAGATCACCACGGGGTATTCCGTGAGCCTGGTAACATTTATAATCGTGAATACACCGCCTGGTATGATTCAGATGTACACGACTGCGGCAAATTCTACAACAAGGCTAAAAATTGCAAGGTTACTTATATTGCCAACGAACCAAGAGCGTCTAAGGTAGATTTTTATCTTCGCTCAGGCCCTGATTCCCTCCCAAGTTCCAGATGGACTAAGTGGGACAAGGTTGAAAATGGCTATGGCGATCCCAATGCTCTACGTTGGCGCTACGTGCAGTATAGGGCAGAATTCCGCTACCCAAGACCCGCTGACCTACCCTGGCTTGAACGAGTTTCATTCCTGTTTTACTTAATTGATTTCGACCTCAAACTCTGGCCTGACAGTCTTAAATCAAACCCTGCTGGCGATTCTTCTGATTATTTAGTGAAACTGTTCTACATGGGCGACGAAAGGGATTCTTTCCACATCAATGTTCGTCCCACCCTGAAAGAAGGTTGGAAGGTTCAATTGTGGGATACAGCCTATATTGATACTATCCCTTGGTATATCAAACTAGATGCCATACAGCCCAACGGCGACGATACTGCCTTCTATGCACGCATTACCGCCCCTGAAAACGCTCAGGTAGGCGATTCCAACGTAACAATCCTTTGGACTAAAACAACCCACTGTTCTCAGGCTATGGCAGATTCTGTTATTTTGATTACCAAAGTTGTAGAAAAAGGTGGCGTAACCGAAACCCATATCTACAGACCAACTTCAGCTAACATGGAAGTAGTTTCTCTTGGAAACGATAGTAAAATAAGCTATAACCTTCCAGCAAATGATAATGGAAACCTTATAGTCTATGACGCATCAGGTAGAAGAGTTTTTGAAGAATCGGTTAGCGGTTCAGGTTCGGTTATCTGGAACGATAATTCTAATTCATCAGGTCTCTACTTTATTCACCTGAAACATTCCAATGGAATTATTCGCAAAAAAGCGCTACTTTTGAAATAGAACTTAAAGAAATCTAAAAGGGCGGCTAAGGCCGCCCTTTTTTTGCGCAAGTAATTACAGCCTTCTACAAACGCTTGTAAATATACCAGTCTTTTTTACCAAAACCACGATCTAGATAAATTTCAAACCTCTCTCCCCTATCTGTATCAATCAGGTATACATTACGGTGTCGACGTGTACGCCAGTTACGTGTATACGCAGCGCTTGAGTAACCGTAATCTTGCCAAGAGCGAATAATTTCTATAATCTCATAGCGTTTGGAGTTCCAGATAAAACTTAATGGCCTAGGATCATCGTCTGAAACGTTTACTTCTATTTTCTCTCCAATAAATTTACCCCTAATGGATTTTTCCTCTCTCACATTAGCTCTCCACTAATTTTATCTGTAAGGGAAAAAACTGCTACTCATAATCTTCCCATAGAACCTTCCAAGTAGATAAGTCTTCAACATCCATTATATAAAGAAGCGCTGCAGCTGGAATATGCCCATCATCTACCTTCAGAAACACATAATTATCTCTTAGTATATAGATATCGTTAAAAGAATGAACCTGCCACTTTCCTCCAACTTCCTTTCCCAAAGCAAGCAATTCATCCACGGCATCTGTTTGCAGAATTTTTCGCATAAGCGTTTCATGCTGATTGGATAATTGAGAAACTTGAGGAAGTAAGTTCTGCAGTGAATCGAGTTTCAAGCGAAGTCCTTGAATTTGAGAAGTTTTCTTTGTAAGTTCTTCCCCCAAATTCTTTCTGGGAGTAAGGCCTATTAAATAGAAACCTCCTGCACCTGCCAGAACACCAAGTAAAAGGGCTATCAAAGCTAGAAGAGTTTTTGAGAAACCGGTAGTTTTTACTTTATTCATTATTACTCTCCAATCTTTCGTTAATTCCTAAAAAATAATTTTAATGCCATTATATAGACAAGCTACATCTTTTAGCTAAGGCTCTAGGAAAAAGACTTAATATCTATTAAACTTTTTTGAAAATCCTTAACCTTAGGCGGTTTTTTTGTTTTAGAGGCTTCAATTTCATGACCTTCCTTCTCAAGCATACTAGCATGAGCCTGGCTCCCCCCTGGGAATTTTGGATTAAGCCTACCGTCGGATTTCACTACCCGCCAGTAAGGAGTAATATTTCTTTCTCCATCCTGCAAGCTTTCTTGAGCAGCTTCGGCAACTATACGTAAAAAAATACCGGTAGTCAAAGCGCAAGTGGTACCGGCGCCAAACTTATCAGCCAAATATTCCCGCAATATTCCTACAGTTACAAGCTTTTTTGAAGGAACTTTACGAATAAGTTCATCTAAAAGCATAGGTGTGGGAATAAGCATTTTGCCCATACCAAAACGTTTTTGCATTCTTGCAGGAATATCCACCATTTTTGGTTCCTCCGGACGCTTCATTTTTTCGCGCCATAGGGTTCGGGAAGAAAATTTTTCTTTCATAAATCCAACTCCTTGTATAAGCTATCCTAAGCATCGGGAAAGGAATTGTCAAGCCCTCAAAGGCATACGGCATACAGATAATAAGCAAGCTGCCTATAAAGGTGATATTGACTTTCCTCAATAACGCTTTATAATTGCAGTCTATTTGGGCCCGGCTAGCTCAATTAGGCAGAGCGGCGGATTCTTAATCCGTAGGTTATAGGTTCGATTCCTATGCCGGGTATTTAATTTCCGAGAAGGAGGTCGTTATTATATGTAATGGCTTTACAGTAATGATGGAGCTGTTTTGGGGGCGCGGGATTATTTTATTCACAAGCAAAAAAAGATATATTTAGCTATTTAATGGAGGAAGAATTTTGAGGAAGATTACTTTACTGATATTTTTGACTTCGGCTCTGTTTGCCAGTCCCTATTGGGTATATTTTACGAATAAAACAACTACGCAGACAAAGGTTAACATAAAACTTAGCGAAGCCGCAAGCGAAAGACGTATGCGTTCTTCCTTACACGCTGCTGCAAATTTTGACGATATTCCCCTTCATCCCCGTTATATACGTATGCTCGAAATTGCAGGAGCCAAAATTCGCACACGTTCGCGTTGGCTCAACGCTGTAAGTGTTGAATTAGAGCCTTCAACTTTAACTCAAGCCCAAGCAGGAAATATTAATTTATTTTCCAGATTCAACTTTGTAAGCTCTGTCAAACCGGTTGCTGTACTTATGGAAAAAGAACATCCAACGCTGCTAAAAAAAGAACGGCTGGATACCGCTTTGTATGGCAATACCTTTGCTCAATTAAGCCTGCTGAATATTCCTAAAGTTCAGGAAATGGGGTACTTTGGAAACGGCGTCAAGGTTGGTTTTCTTGATAGCGGCTTAAAACGAGATCACCCCGTGTTCAATACCTTGAAGCTAGGGGCTGAGCACGACTTTGTTACCGGAGATGAAATCTACATTTACGAGCAAGCAACAGCCCAACAACTACCGCTTATAAGTAACTATGAAATAATCAAGCAACCTGAAAAACACGGTGATAATCTGTTTTTCGTGGCAGATGTAATCCTTGGCGCAAGCAGCTCCAAACGAACGCTTTTCTGGTCAAAAAAACAGGCTAATAGTTGGACTAGCCCTGCTTCAATATCTGCAACCACAGCCATTACACGTTCCTACGCTGTTTCCGGTAACGCAAAACTACTTTTGGTATGGGAACAAGGCAATGACGAAGAATCGCGCGAATTGCGTTGGGGAGAAATAATTAATGGAAATTTTGCACAAGGGACATCGCCTACTGTACTGAAAACAAATGCTCGCAACCCTTTACTGCTAAGCGATACAAGTAGTGAGTTTTTATTCTACGTAAAGGGCGACAGTGTAATTGAATTGCTTAAGGGAAAATGGAATTCCGATAATATGAATTGGGAAAACTCCTCGAAAATCGCTATAAACGCCAAAGGGGTTATATTCGACAGGCCGCAGGTTTTTATCTCCAACGACACAATACTAGTTAGCGCTTTGGACTTAATTAAAGGGAAGCTATATTTTGCCAGAAGCATAGACGCAGGCTCCAGCTTTACAACCCTGTCATCCCCTGTAGTCAATGAAGTTTCCAGTTATGGGTTTTGTTACAGATATTTAGTTACCGCAGAAATTAATTCTGACGGTAGCACTTCGCTACACTTTTTTTCAACCTCTAACTGGGGAAATTCATGGACAACCTACCTTAGTAAAGAAAAATACCTTGTTATAAGCAATATTAACTTAAAGTTTCACAAAGGCTTAATGCAAATAGCTTTTGAGTCAGCCGGACAGATTTACTCTATTAATCAAACAAAAACCGGAGATATTGCTTCCTGGTCTCCTGCTGCTAAGATTTCCTCCCCTGATTTCTGCTATGAACCTTATATCACAACAGACACTAATAATCTTGAGATAATCTGGACCTACAGAGGCGATAAAAATACCGATTTTGATAAAAACGAAGATGGTGTGCAACCTCCCCCAACATCGCGTTCTCAACCTTCGCACGGTTCCAGAGTAACCGCTTTAGTTGCAGGTTATCAAGGACTTACATATATCGGCGCCGCTCCTGGAGTTGAAGTATACATTGGAAAAACAGAAAAACATATTAACCGCTATGGTTCTGAATATGAGTTCAGGGTTGAGGAAGATTTATGGGTAGAAGGATTGGAGTGGATGGAACGTATGGGCGTAGATATTGTTAATTCTTCCCTTGCCTATGGTGATTGGTATTCATATAGTGATAGAAATGGAGTAACTTCACCAGCCTCAAGGGCGGCAAGTATGGCTGCTGAACGAGGAGTTCTTGTGGTCAATGCCGCTGGAAATGTTCGAGATTACGAACATTATATTATTCCTCCGGCTGATGCACGCGGGATTCTTAGCGTTGGCGGTGTTGATACCCTTGGAAACTGGTGGGCCCAAGGTGCAGCTTCATCAGGAAGCGCTGTCGGCCCCACTTATGATGGACGAATGAAACCTGAATTGGTTGCTCCTGCAACCGGCGTTTTGGTAATTGACGTTGACAGTGATTTCAGGAAATATTTCTACGGTAACGGAACATCGTATGCAGCTCCTTTAATCACAGGCGCTGCAGCCCTCATGTTAGAAGTTCATCCTGAATATAAAGGTAACCCTGATACCATTATCACTTTACTTCAAAAAAGCGCCTCAAACGCCTCAGCTCCGAATGATACTTTAGGATACGGTATACCTGATGTATATCGCGCCATCCTTCCACTACCTCAAGATGCAGACACCTTTTCTATCAATGAGCTTCTCCCCCCTTTCCCAAATCCGTTTAATCCCACAAACCATAAGCGAATTTATTTTCCGTTTAGATTAAGCAAGGCTTCATTTGTAGATATAAGAATCTACACCCTTTCTGGAGAACTCTTGATTAAGAAATCTTTAACTCCACTTGTGCCCAATATTACTAACGATATTGCCGTAGGTTCCTACAATAGTTTAACCGATTTACAAACTATGGGCGCTTTTTGGAATGCCACGACCGCAGACGGTAAACCTGTCGGAGCAGGTTTATATTTGTTAGTCATGAAAACTCGATACGGCAGTTACGCTACACGTTTTGCTTTAGTAAGATAAAATCCTTAAAATAACATAACCAGGATAGGCTGTTTCAAAAAGAGTTACCGCACATTATACTGCAAATCTAGCAAAATATAAATTTTGGAGAACTTGACAAAGCTGAAAAAATCGTTAGAGTAAACAAGTGGATACTGAAAGAAAGTTAGAGCAACTTGGAGCGGCAGCTCAGTATGATTTATGCGGAGCATGCATAAATCCTAAAGGCGATGCAAAAGGTCACAGACAGAGGGGAAATATGGGAAAGTGGATTTATCCTGCGGTAATGCCTGACGGTAAACATATACTTCTTCTAAAGGTACTTATGTCGAATCTTTGCGAAAACAACTGTTTCTATTGTGTAAATCGTGCAGATAATGATAAACCACAGATTGCATTCGCACCTCTAGAGCTTGCAAAACTTTTCATGGAAATGCTGAATAAGCGACTTGTGCAGGGCTTATTTCTATCTTCTGGAATATATAAGAATTCACAGTGGAGTATGGATAGAATGCTTAAAACCGTTGAAATACTTCGTTTTCGATATAAGTTTAAGGGTTTTATTCACTTAAAGATTCTTCCCGGTTCCTCCGCTGGTCAAATAGAAAGAGCTGTAAGGCTTGCCAGTCGGGTTAGCGTCAATTTAGAGGCTCCATCTGCGTCCAGATTGCGAAAAATAGCTCCTGAAAAAAACTTTCAAAATGAACTTCTTGACCGTATGCGTTTGCTTTCAAACTTGATTGATAAATACAATCACGGTAAACGCTACGGTCCAAAGGGGCAGTCAACTCAATTTATTGTGGGTGCAGCTAAGGAGGCTGACTCCGAAATTTTACTTGCAAGCGATAATTTGTACAATAAGCTGAATTTATCGCGAATATATTACTCCGCCTTTCAACCTGCAAAAAATACACCACTGGAAACCCTTTCAGCAACACCTTTTATTCGTGAGCATCGTTTGTATCAGGCTGATTTTCTGTTTCGTAGGTACGGGTTCAATATAAATGAAATTGGTTTTGATTCCAATGGAAACCTTCCTTTAAGTAAAGATCCGAAAATGATTTGGGCGGAAAACCATCCAGAATATTATCCGGTAGAAGTCAATACTGCTTCAAAGGAAACACTTCTGCGAGTACCAGGATTTGGCGAAAAAACTGTACGGCGAATACTTAAAACAAGGCGTGAGAATAAAATTAAATATATGAGTCAGCTTAAGTTAATGGGAGCTTTAGTAAAAAATGCCCAGGGTTATATTTTACTCAATGGTAAAAATCCTGGAAAATCCAGTTCATCCCAGAGAAGTATCTGGGAAACGGATGCCGTAACCTTTGGAAGCGGCGCCGTTCCGCCATTCTAGTTTTAAGTTTTGTGCAATATCCTATCAAGAGAACTTGCATTTCTTAAAAAAGGTGCTTAAAGAATAAAAACAGTTTCAAAGTAGTTTAATCCAAGGAAGGGGTTTTCTAAAAGAGATAGATCGTTATTTTGCGGAATGTCAACTGTCGGTGGTTGACAAAGCTTGTTTTTGTGTTACAATTAGCTCAGATGTGGCACGGTATCCTGCTAAGAAGCCGGCCCAATTCAAAATTGAATACAGGAGATTTGATGAAACTGGTTCGATTCGGTGTATCTATGGAAGAGAGGCTCTTGGGAGAATTTGACAATCTTCTTGATAAAAAAGGATATGCCAACCGTTCAGAAGCGTTACGTGATTTGGTGCGTAGGTGTTTAATTGGACAGGAGCAACAAGATTTAAGTGCGGACGCCATAGGTGTTATTTCTTTTGTTTATGATCATGAACGTCGTGAGTTGTCGCATCGTCTTACCCGCCTTGGTCATTCCCGTTTAGGAAAGGTAATTTCATCAATGCATGTACATCTTGACGCTACTAACTGCTTGGAAATAATTGTAGTTCAGGGTACTTTTGGAGAAATACAAGAACTTGCCGACCAAATTCTTTCAATCAGGGGAGTTCTACACGGTGAATTAATGCTTGCTCCCCGCCTTCCCAATCAAGAATCCTAGAAATCTATTTTTTCATAATTTAACTGCAAAAAAACCGATAAACCCCATAAGGCATAAAAAACATAGAAAGCCTATACCTTATATCCCATTACTGAAACGAAGCGTAGAAAATGTCGAAAAATGCAATTAAACTGTAACATTTTTGTTCTACTTGACAGTTTAGAAGTCTTGACTATGATTAGGTATGCAAACAATGGTTGACAAAAAGACCCAGGATTTCTGGGCTAGCAGAATGGAAAAACCTGATCTCCTGAACAAAGCCATTGATCTTATCAAAGATAATATTGGTCAACGTATTCAAGAGGTCAGGGCCGACAAACTCGGCATCCATTTTATATCGGACAGTAGAATAATAATGTCATTATATGCTTCTTACGCTCATCTTCGTGTTTCTATTGCGCCTGCAGCAGGACTCCTTTTGAAAGAGGATGAAACCTTTAACGTAGGTAGGTACAATTTTTGGGAAACTACCTGGCGCATGACTCACGAATGTTACACCGGAATGTCAATATGGATATCAGATAAAAACCACCTAAAAGCCTTTGATACCTTTCTTAAGAGAATTAAAGAAGGCAAAGGATAGCTTTTTGGAAGCAGGAGGGTGTTTCTAAAGTTAAAAGGCTCCACATTATTGTGGAGCCTTTTAAGAATTTCTCAAAAATAAAGTAAATCTATTGTAAGTTCTAATTTCATTCACAAGTTACTTACCGATAAACAAAAATCAAATTCAAACAATTATTTTGCAAAAACCTGTTTATATTTCAACTTTATACAAGCAATCCAGTATCCATGTTTTTAAGTATAAAAATGCCTTACATTTGAATCTTTTGGATATTGAACTAATCTTTTAGCTGAGAAAAAGACTAAAACTCCCCGGGAGGGATTCGAACCCCCGACCTAGTGGTTAACAGCCACCCGCTCTACCGCTGAGCTACCGAGGAGTATTGGAAGCAATTCAAACATTGCGACAGACACCACTAATGTCAAAGAACTGCATCCGGCTACAAGGTTGAAGTATAATCACAAACCCTATGTCTGTCAAGAATAGCTTTATCTTATTACGAAGAATTCAGCCTACAAAAAAAGAGCGCGAGCAAAAAACTAGTGCAGTCTCAGTCTCAAGCCCCCTATTTTTCTCCTAGGACAATGGCTTGCAAACTTACTTTAGCCGTATCGTCATCCCTAATGTGCTAGAGAAACACTACCTCCATTAGATTATTAGTTAAAAGTTACTTAGCAAAGCCTTTGGTCGTGCCTTAGGGTTTTAGCGAACGACGAAGGTCAATTTTACAAGAAAATTTAATTATCTTTTATAGCTTTCAAGAAAGCCGCAACGATGTCAATATTCCGATATGGCGAAACTAACTGTTTATCGTATTGCTCTTTAAGAAAGGGAAGAGCTTTTTTGCCAAAAGTATCGGCAAGCAATGTAATTTTACCTACACGTACAACTATTGGATAATCTATATCTAATATTTGTTTCTTAAGGATTTCAAACTTTGCATCAGCACTCAATAACTTTCCGCAAGAAGCGCAATTCTCAAAATCCAGATGGACTTCTTGTCCGCATCCGGGACATATTATCGTCTTTGTGGCATCTTCAAGAAATTTTTTATAGAAAAATCTGACTTTTAAGCGCCTTGAGGTCATAAAATATAAGAAGCAGAATGAGTAAATTAATATTCCGGCAATTTTGTATCCTGTAGGCTCAAGAAAAAATAACTTCAGGATTGAAAACAGAACCATAGCTCCCACAAAAATCAAAAGGGCATAAAAAGTAAATGGTTTAGAAAGTGAAAACAGCAGCAAAATTACAGCAAAATGCAAAACCGCTAAAAAGATAAGAATAAGCGGCGAGGATATATTTTGTGAAACAAGGTCAAGAATAGGAGCAATTAGTTCAATACTGAAAACGGAACTTAATAAACCAACTATAAGAACAAAAGCGGTCAGCTGAAAAATAATAAATAACCATTCAAGAAACTTAAGTTCACTGGCTTTTAGAGCTTCGCGCTGCGGGAAATCTTCAAGCAACTTCAAAACCTTCAACTTATCAATTCCCCTATAAAAAGTTGATGCTTGGATGAGTTATGTATTTCCTCCATCAATCAATCCCTTAATCAATTCCCAAAGCTCTGCAGGTGAGGCAAGCACATAATCGGCTTGAGCTGCTATTTTATCCCCAATTGCTACCTTCAAGGAACCTTCAAACATAGCATCAAAACCATCTAAATCAGTTGTATCGTCCCCGAAGTATACTACAAGAGCATCATCTGTGGGCAAGAAATTTTCCGACAGGAAATCAACTGCAATACCTTTATTCATTCCAGCAGGACGAATCTCAAGTACTTCCTTACCTTCAATTATTTCCATATCTTCGTAATTAGAAAGGTTTTCGGCCATAGAGTAGAACTCTTCGTGCGCGTGTTCCACTGTAGTTCTATCAGCTAGGCGATAATGCATCGCAACAGCGCACCCCTTATGTTCTATAATAATCCCGGGCCAGTTGGACATTTCGTTTAAGTTTGCGGCAAACTCATCCAAATCTTGCTGTAAAGCGCCGTCATCAAGAATAGATTGTTCAACTTCTCCAGGCATTTGCAACTGACAGCCATGACATGCCGCAAATGCAACCATAACACTGGGCGGGAAATATTCCTGAAGCTCATACAAACTTCTTCCACTTATAATTGCAACATTGGTATTCTCTCGCTCAACCAACTGACGCAACATAATTTTAAGTTCGGGCGGTACATTTATGGCTTCCGGCGTGGGAGCTATATCAACTAAAGTACCGTCAAAGTCAAATAATAATAACAAACCAGTACTGGAGTCAAGTTCACTTAAAAGTTTTCGATTCATTCTTTATTTCCTCCAGGTAGACACATTCTTCTTTTCACCTTCAGTACTACTAAGGCGTTGTAAAAACGCCTCTCCCCACTTCCTCACAGTCTTTCTTTTTAATCGCTTTCTCATCTCGTTCATGCGAATTTTACGCTCAACCGGACGCATTTCAACCGCTTCTTTGATTCCTTTAACCATAGACGGTATGCTATGCGGATTGACTATAACCGCTTCCTTTAATTCCTCTGCAGCACCTGCAAATTCGGATAAAACCAACATTCCCTTTTCTGATGACTGGGTTGCTACATATTCCTTAGCTATCAAATTCATACCATCCCTTAAAGGAGTAACTAAACAAACGTCCGAAGCCAAGTAGTAGGAAACCAACTCTTCAAAAGGAAAGGAACGAAAATAATATTTTATTGGAGACCAGGCTCCCTTTGAAAAACGTCCGTTAATTCTGCCCACCGCATGTTCCACTTCCCGTTTCATACGGTGATATTCGGGTATTTCTATACGACTTGGTGCAGATATTTGCAAAAATGTCAATTTCCCAATATATTCAGGATTCTCTTCAAAAAATCTTTCAACAGCATAAAGTCTTTCCGGAATACCCTTGGAATAATCAAGCCTGTCAACCCCCATCATTAAATATTCTCCGCCCATATCGCTACGAATTTCCTCTGCTAGACGACGCGTAGCAGGTTTTTTTACAAGTTCTTGAATACCGTAGTAATCGATACCCATAGGAAAAGCTCCAACTTTGGTTTTTCGTTTTTTCCGTATAAGTCCTTTACCAAACGACACATCCATTCCCAAAAGGTCCTCAACAGAATCAAGAAAATTCCTCACATACGACTTACAGTGAAATCCAATAAGATCACAACTAAGCATTCCTTTAAGATATTCTTTACGCCACGGAAGGGTTCTGAATAAATCCACAGGAGGAAAGGGAATATGCCAAAAGAAACCTATACGGGAACGAACATTCAAGGCGCGTAACATTTGGGGCAGCAGGCCTAGGTGATAATCGTTCACCCAAATAAGATCTGAAGGACGACTCTCTTCGGCAACAGCTTCAGCAAACTTTCTGTTGACATTAGAGTACATTTCCCAATCTTCTTCCTGATAATTTGTTCTATCAAGAAAATTGTGAGCAAGTGGCCACAGGGCGCTGTTGGAAAAGCCAAGATAATAATGTTCCATTTCCTCTCTGGTTAAGGAAATAAGCTTTAAGTCAAAAGTAGGATTATCCGGTGGTATTCGACAGGTATCCTTAGAACAAGCAGAAGGCGGAGTACCCCAGGCAACCCACATTCCATTACTTGAAGCTAGAACCGGCTCTAATCCGGTAACCATTCCACTAACATTACGAGTCATTTTAATTTGACCATTAAGCTCTTCAAGGAAATAAGGACTTCTATTAGAAACAACCACTAACCTACGCGTTTTAGGTAACTTCCTGAACGCAGGCTTGCGCCTTGCAGACCTTGAGGCTGCTGTTTTTTTAGCACTATTAGTCACGCTTCATCCTAGCGTAGAAAAGCAACTTGTCAAGTACTTAATAGGCTTACAACTACCCTATAACGCCGTGTTAAGGATTTTGTGTTACTGGAGGGCATTACGGTACGGGTTTTCTGCAATGGATGTTAGAAGTGTTAGGAGTATTAAGGAAGTTGCGAGTGTTAAGAGGGGGAGGAGTGTTACGGGTGTTACGGGGGTTGCAAGGTTTAAGGAGGGTAAGAATTTACTTTTTTTGAATCACCTGCTCTAATTACCAGAAAAACTCCAGAAACATAAGACAGTGAAAATGAATAACTTAGCCCCCAAAAGAGGCAATGCGCTTGACAATCTATTTAAGCAAACTATAATATGCTCGAAATTAAGAGAACTTAGAACAATAATTTCTATCAAAATAAAAAAATTACCATTAAAGGAGGTAAAAATGGGTAACATTAGAAGATACGATCCCTACTGGGGCATTGATAGTTTTCGCAGAGGCATGGATCGCCTGTTTGATTCATTCTTTGGTCGCGGAACAGAGGAGGAATATGCAACCTTGTGGACACCTGCTTTAGATATTGAAGAAACGAAGGATTCCATAATAGTGCGAGCAGAGATTCCAGGTATGAAAAAGGAAGATATCAAGATTCAGACCCTTGGTGAAAACCTACTTATTTCAGGTGAACGCAAGCACGAATCTGAAGAAAAAGACAGACACTTCCATCGAATTGAACGTTCTTACGGCAAATTCCAACGTTTAGTTAAGCTACCTCTTGAGGTTCAATCTGACAAGGCTAAAGCTTCTTACAAAGAAGGTGTTTTGGAGATAACCTTCCCTAAATCTGAAAAAGCTAAGGCTCGTGAAATTGAAATAAAAGCTGAATAGCCATTCTCCTCTTCTCGAAGATCTAGTAGATACGAAAAGGCCGGTTAAAACCGGCCTTTTTCATTAATAAAGCAAAAAATACTATCAGTGCCATATAGTTTATCTGAAGTAAATAGGATAGAGAAAATTAAGAGACGGTAAAGTAGGAATAAAATCTAGAAAACCTTGAGGACGCTGGTAAAATCTAGTTAGGCTGAAGGTAAAGTAATAAGGTCGCCGTTTGCCTGACGAAGGGAGTGAAAAAGCAGTAACCAACGTCTGATATGATGGGGTACAAGAAGATTATTGCGAACGTATTCCCGCGCCTGTGTACCAAACCTACGCGCCATGCCAGGATTACCGAAAAGCTGACGGATACGGTAAGCAAGTCCTTCAACCGAATGGGTTAGGAAACCTGAGACACCGTGCATAATTTGATGGCGAATACCGCCTATGTCGGTTCCAACCACTGGCTTCCCCTTCCACATAGCCTCGGTTACGGTAAGACCAAAACCTTCACGTTTGGAATTCTGTATAACTACAGTAGCAGCCCGCTGTAGGGCATTTATCTCGCGATGAGAGTCGGGCGGAAGATTCAAGATGTGAATATCTTTATCTCCTTCAGCCATTTCCATAACCTCTGCAAGAACAGCCTGCCCCTCAGGGTCATCTGAGGCTGAACCACCTGCCAGAATAAGTTGACAATCGTACCAGCGTTTAACCAGTTTGAAGGCCTTTATTGCTCCAAATGGGTCTTTAAGTCTATCGAAACGAGACACTTGAAGTATAATGCGCTTATCTTGAGCTATCCCCAATTTTACCAAAACCTCTGCAATATCGGTTTCACTAAGTTCAAGATTTTTAACAGATAAAGGATCTATTGCAGGTGGGAGCAAAAATTGAGGGGGCATAAGGTTTTTAGTATATTGTGGCATATGGAATACCGCTGCATCATACTTTTCAACAAAGGGACGCAGAAAGCTCCACACACGCAAATCGGCCACAGAAAGGTCAATATGACAGCGCCACGCCCACTTATTCTTGCGTTCAGGATACTGAGTAATCATTGCCGCAGGCTGGGGATCATGAATTACCACAAAATCGGCATCATCAGGAATTTTAGGAGCATTACGTTCAACAGTATCTAAATAGGTATTGAACATTTCTTCAGTAAACTCCTCAGGTAAACCGTGCAAAGCATTGTGGAATTTTTTAGTTACCGTAAAGAAGTCCGCATCACCGGTAATAACCTCCCAGTGTACGTTAATTCCTAAATCAGCAAGTATTGGTATGAACCAACCCAAAATTTCAGCAACCCCTCCACCCTCTTTTGTAGAATTAACGTTTATAATTTTGGAAGGGCCCAATAAACGCGCCAATTCCTCAATCTCTCGTATTACACCAGAAGTAACAATAGGAGCATAATCCTCTAAGTGATGGTGCTTGGGAAGTGTATTATTTGACTGCATTTTGTACCAGACCTATAATTTTGTTGCGAATTTCCTCAAGATTGTACTCGTAAGGTGAAATTGCGTTGATTTCAGCGGCAAGCTCAGGCCTATCGTTGCGCTCAAGCCATATGGAAAAATCGTTAGTTGGAGCGCGCAGGCGAAGCCTAGATTCAATAAGATGATAAAAAAGGCTCTGGGGTGAAACCTCACGTAAAGCTTGCATAAATTCGGGTAAAGTGGATACTTGAATCCCCAAAGGATAAATAAAACTCTTAACGCATCTAAAATAGAAGGCTTGGTCTTCAGGAACACGTAAAAAATACTCGGTATCCCCCACATAGTTCTCAAGAATCTCAATAAGCCTAGTTCGTGCGTCGCGGATTCTAATAAATTCCAAGGGATCAAAGGACGCTAACTTTTCACCTAAAGTTTTGTGCCACAGTACTCCCCAAACCCATTGAGCAAAATCGTTCATATAATCGGTCGTAGTAAAGTGACGCCTTAGAAGTGAATGGTAGAGGTGAAAAAAAATAGATGAAGACGGCACACCTCTCAATCCAGTAAGCAGGGAACGAAGATTATCCGCCTTAAAAGTAGAATAATAGACTATCCCTTGCTCTGTAAAAAATTGAAATGCTTTTGACACCCAAGAATTATACAACTTAGAACCCCATAGTCAAGCCATACTCCCCCAACAGTGCAACAGCTATTGATATTACATAAACGAAGCAGATATAAGCAGTTCAGCAAAGAAGCTAAACCGCAGGATTTTCTTTAAGCATTAGATTCATTTCTCATCTAAGTTGTTATCATAAAACTTGTTAGATAGATTTTAGATTTATTACAGTCCGATGGAAAGAAGATATTGTAGGCTAAAACTTCATTCCCAAGAACAATCTATATCAATTTAAGCTGAAGCCAATTTTCAGCAACGGGCTTAATCTTCAGAAGTAGTTTTCTTGGGTTTAAGAAGGTTAAGGATAAGAAATATTTTTTGCAGTACCGCAATGGTAACAGTAACGTACAAAGCTCCTAAAAGGAAGACCGAAAATACCAAAATAGCTGAAATATCGTGCAGAAGCCCGGCAGCCATCAAAAATGGCGCTACTATATAACCAATAAGAAAGAATAAAACTAAGGTTAAGAGCAGTTGTATGCGGCTCTTAACCTGTCCTCCACCGCTAAATTTCGAAAGTAGAGAAATTAACAGTAACAAATTAACCGCCATAACTACGATAGCAGAAACACTTAAAATATAGGCAAATATTGTCATTCTGCTCCTCCTTTTTTATTTTTCATATTATCAACAACTTGTTTTTTTAATACCACCCTCATTTTTGCAGCAAGCTGTTTCGCTCTTTTCCCATCAATAAAAAAGCTTGCATACTCTTCTATTTCTTTGCATGCTTTATGTAAATCCCTAGATGTAGACTTAGCAGCGGCAAGTATTTCCAAAGGTTTCTCAGATTGCTCTCCCAAAATTTCAACACATATCTTCTGTAAACGTTCCACAGGTTCTTCTTCTTTCTGCAAAAAGTTATCTATTCCAGCAATACACCGCTTAACAGCTTCCTGAAGCAAAAACATATTAACGTCTGGGGTACACAGAAGCAATAAAAATCCTGAAGTAAGTTTCCAAACCCCGACCCTACCCTTTTCATAGGTTAGATATATCTCTTCTGCATCACCACCTTCGGCATCTATTCCCCGCAAAGCCAAAGACACTAAATCTAAGACCTGTTCTACAGAAACATCTTCAACACTTCCGTCTTGAAAACTTTCAATAAGTCCTCCTTCTGGATTGGCCAAAAATGCCCCTTTAACTCCATGTGTCCGCTTAAGATACTCCAATCGAGCTTTCATTGACTTATGTCCTTTAGGTATAATTCTATTTTTTGTCCAATAGAAGCAGCTGAAGCGCTCTTATCTATAGTTGTTCCAAGAAAATTTTCACCATCAGGGTGCAAAAGCAATTTACAGTTTGAAGCAATTACAGCCCCGTGAAGAAATTTTCCCAAATTCCACGCCATACTGATACTTTGAGCTACATTACCACTATAAGCCGTACTAATTCGACAAAAATTTTCCCTTTCCTCATCAATACTTCTAATATCCAAAGCTGCGCCATCCGGCGAAACTTCAATACACCCCTTAACCCCTGGCAACTTTGAAATTGCATCCATCGCAGGTTCGGTATTATCTTTGCTTGAAGTAAATTGCTGAGGCGATTGTGATAAGTCCGCAGGACGCTGCAGATTACACTCTTGAATTATAGCATCGGTAAGTTTATCAGGATGAAAAGGATAAGTAAATACTTTGCTTACACCTAATTCACCCAACACTTTTATTTCATTCTCAGCCAAAGTGTCGAAACTAAGCGAAATCATGAATATCGGAATAGATAGCTGCCTACAGTAATCACAAAGTGTCGTACAAGTTAACCTGAAGGTTTCAAGATCAGTTGAAAGTATAACAACACAGTTAGGCTTAGTTTCTTTGATTATAGAAATAGTATCCAGAGAAACCTTTTTTTGCGAATTTAACTGTATGCCCCTTTTTTCTATCGCATTGTAGAGCGAATAAAGCTCTAGCGATACTTCCGATGGTATATTATTTTCTATCAGCAAAATATTCATCCGTCTCCTCAATGAAAATACTGCAGGGAGTATAACAAAAACACCAGCTATGTCAAGCAATTTCCAAGATACATAAAGTTAGAGAGCAGGCCAAAATAAGCAATGCCGTCTGATTAAGTAAAACCCTTATTTAGAGTTTTTCACCGTTTTAGTATCATCAGGTACATCAACAGCGCAGCGAAAACCAACGCAAGGATAGCTAGAGCTTGGTTTTCCACCTATTCTTGCATAACGATTCTGCCATTCTTTTTCATATTTGTAACAACCGCCACGATGTACCTTTATATCACCTGTTTCCGGTCCCTTTGGATCAATTGTATCGGCTAGATTATATCTAGCTTGCCAATCTGCAACCCATTCAAAAACATTACCTACTAAATCATAACAATCGTCGTAATTCTTACCTTTCTCAAAAGAACCCACCGGAGCTACAAATTCGTAACCGTCAAGCTTACCTTCTTCTCCCCAATTACAATAGTCATCATGCCATTCGTTTCCCCATGGATATTTAGTTGAACCTGAATTACTAGCTACACACTCCCATTCAGCTTCTGTAGGTAAACGCTTTCCTGCCCATTTGGCATAAGCCACAGCTCCGTACCAACTTACGTAATACACAGGATAGTTCTCATATCCTTTACGAACCACATATTTACCATCTTCAAAAAGAATATTAGGATAACTGCTTTCATCAAGCCAATATGAACCGCCTTCTTTCTGATTTCCCATCTCGTTAAGGAATTTACAATACTTAGCGTTAGTTACTTCATATTTGTCAATAAAAAAGCTCTTTCTAAGGAGAACCTTGCGAACAGGCGAACTAGCCACATCATTACTATCACCCATATTAAATAACCTGTCATTATCAGAATACACTAACTCCATTTCCAAAGGAGGAATAATTATTGGCCAATAGCGATTTATATTATCTGTAAACTCTTTACCTGTAATGACTAATTCTTTGTCAATATCCAAACCACTGAGGCGCGACAAAATATCTATGGCTGTTTTAGAGTCCTTATGTTCAGCATTTTTGAACTCTGCAAGAAAATTAGCAATCAAATCCGCTTTACCTGATTTGTCCACAATCTTTGCCCAAAAATAAGGCGCTAACTGATAACCCTTATAACCAACCGGTGTGTCTTCATTTAGGGCCTTCGATATTCCAGCAGCAGAAAATTTTTCATCCTCATTCATATCGCCATACGCAAGCCAATTTTTAAGGTTATAAATGGCGCTTGAATCCTCCAATGCAACCCGTGAAGAGAACCTATTAAACCGATCAGGAAATAATAACTTTTGTATTTCAAAAGAAAGATAATTTGCCAGCCCATCACCAATCCAACGGGTAGTAGAATCCTCATCATAAATATCATAATTGATATCTAAGGATACTTCAACCCACTCATGAGGAATTACATGTTGCAACGACATTCTACAATAATCCGTTTGCTTTAAGGCTATGCCATAACCTCCTATAGTCCATCCCAACATCAACCTATCAACAAGATATATCTTGAAAGGATGAAGCCTTAGCCCGCTTTTATTATGAATTATCTTCTCCTCTTCTTGAAATACCTTTATTATTTCTTTCGCCCTCTCCTTTTGCCCTTCTTGATAAAGAACCCTTATTATACCTTTTTTTATTTCCAGCAAACCGTCGCCAATTTCAAACTCAAAATCCAGCACACCATTATCGTATTTTAACAACCAAGGAGTTACATCGTCTCCATAGAGATAAGACATAACTTCAACTTTGTCTTGAATATGATGAACTGAAAATTCCATCTCTCCATCCGCATCATCAGAAGGAATATTAAATAATATCTCACCGTTACTATCGCTTACCTCATGAAAAACAACATGCGACTTTGTAGTTATATCACATGAAAGACCTTGCACCCCTTGATTAAGGCTATCGTAAAATTGAATTAAGACTGGAAGACTATCCGGCAATAGTTCTATACTTTCAACACTTTCAACAATTTCATGATTAACCGCACTAAAAATGAAGGTTGGTTTTTCAGGAGAAATAATTGCATGTTCACTTACAACATAAGCCGCAAAGCTAACTGAAGTTAATATAAAAAATAAGAACAAACTATTCTGCAAACATTTCCCTTTGCTTTGTTTTCTAAAACCCATAGTATTCTCCTCCGTAAAATAGGCTAAACTAACTTTTCAAATTAAAGAATATCATTCTAATAATCCTTCAGGGAG
>CAZUXE010000021.1:0-17174 GCA_964624585.1 uncultured bacterium
CCTTGACAACAGCGAGATGTTTGTTATGCTTTAAGCATGTTAAGAGGCTGTTTGTGAAGAGTTTTTCTGGGCTAGTGGCATGGTTTGTTGCAGTATTTTTTGCATTTGCTAGTATTTTTTTCGCCATATCCTGCTCTACGATTACAGCACCTGAGCTTATTTCGCCTGCGAACGGAAAGGTAGTGCTTTCCAACACCCCAAAGTTCATATGGCATTCAACTTCATCTATCCGCTATTATATTGTGCAGATATCTGCAACTCAGGATTTCAAAACCCATATTGATACCTTACTCTTTGGCGACACCAGCTTTGTATTGCAAGATACCTTAAGTCTTGGAAAAAAATACTACTGGAGGGTTATCGCAGCCACCATTCAGAATCAGGAAAGCCCGCCCAGTGATATCGGAATCTTCAAAACTGATTCAGGAATCATTATACTGACTCCAACACCAGCTGACAGTACGTCGCAACCATCCTTTTCCTGGAAACCGTTCAAGCAGGCGAATTTTTACCGACTAATGGTTTCTGACAAACCCGATTTCTCAGATACCTTAATTGATACAACTACTTCCAATACCTCGCTCAAATTAAATTCACCCCTTGAGCAAAAAACCTATTTCTGGCGAATTAGAGGCCTAGTTTCTGGAAAACCACTGACCCCTTGGTCAGCTATCAGAAGATTGGTTGCCTACAGGCTTACCGATACCTATTTCCCCTTGCATTGGGGACGTGTCCAGAAGTTTGAACAACTTCATGCCAGCGGTAAGTTTACTCCCGACGCCAACACATGGGATACCACACTATGGAAAGTTGATACCATAAGTGTTAGTATTACAGATACTTTTACTCAAGAAGGGCGGTTTTTCTACGCCCTTTCAGATACCTTCTACGACATTGGCTACCAGCTATCAATACATCACGACTCCATATTTACTTCAAATTTCTATATGGGAAACCTGTTCCCTTCGGAATTTCAGTACTTCAAAAACTGGCAAGATACCGCGTTTACCGTTAGGTATCATAACGACACTATGTATATGTTCTCGCGGCATGGAACCCCTGTAAGCTCAGGATACGACAGTACGGTTATAGTTCGCTTACCTGCCAAGGGCGTAATTAAACAAGCATACTATAAGGAACGTCTGGGGCAGTTAGGCGACCCTAACTCCTGGGAACTATTCCGACTTACTCTGCTTAAGTAGAGTAGCATAGTTTATATAGATACAATTTTACTTATCTTTTTGTCCTACTTTTTGTAGGGCTAAGTAGTAAGCATAACATATTTTTACGAGTTTATCCTCAAGGCTATATCCGACGCGCCAATCCGTTGGGTAACAAGTATAGCATAGCTTCTACAGATACTACTTTATATCACCCTCTCCATTTGCTAGAAAAACGGCATTCCTTGCTTTCGCTGTTTGATTTACTCAGTGATTATGGAAAAATACTGGTATTTACACTTCCCTAACATCTAACGGACAACGCTCCGCTTTCAAGATAGGAAAATACGCTTCTTATCTCATTGGGCTGGATTTTCAATTATCCTTTAGAGCTGTAATATTTTTAGAATGTTTTAAGGAAAGCAATCCCTATTGTAGAAAAATCCCAAAGTACACGGGATATAGCTTTGAAACACAAGAAGAGGAACTAAACACAGTTTTAGGGACATTTGCGCTTGACTTGGCAAGTAAGTCTCATACACTTCTGCATGAAAGTATTTATTCTTGGCGGGGGCGGAAGGGAACACGCCTTAGGCTGGAAGCTTGCTCAATCAGATAAGGTTGAGAAACTCTATTTTCTTCCCGGAAACGCCGGTACCGCTGAAATTGGAACAAATTTGGATATTTCTCCTGTGGATATAAGCGCTATTCTTGCAAAAGCCAAGGAGCTAAAACCGGAATTAATTGTAGTGGGGCCTGAGGCCCCATTGTTTGAAGGAATAAGCGATAAGCTTTCAGCTGAAGGATTCAGGGTTTTTGGCGTAAGCCAAAAAGCGGCTATGCTTGAGGCTGAAAAGTCGTATGCAAAGGAATTCCTAAAGCGGCACTCTATACCTACAGCCGCATTTAAGATATTTACTGAACCGCAAGCGGCTATAGACTATGTGAAGTCAACCGATGGGAGTTTAGTAATCAAAGCCTCGGGGCCGGCGCTTGGGAAAGGCGTAATTCTCACCAATACGGTTGATGAAGCCATTACTGTTATTCAGGATATTATGGTTGAAAAACACTTTGGCAATGCCGGCTCCAGTATAGTTATTGAGGAAAAATTGTTTGGCGAAGAGGTCTCTATTCTTTTTTTAACCAACGGCCTGCACTACGTATCCTTTCCTCCTTCGCAAGATCACAAACAAATCGGAGAAGGCGATACCGGCTTAAATACAGGCGGTATGGGTGCTTACGCACCTGCTCCATTGGTTGATGCCCGTTTACTTGAGATTATTGAAGATAGCATTATTCAACCTGTGCTTGAAGGCTTGCAGAAAGAACGCATAAGCTACAAGGGTGTGATGTACATAGGACTCATGATTACTGCCGACGGCCCCAAAGTACTTGAATTCAACTGTCGCTTCGGAGACCCTGAAACTCAGCCATTGATGCTGCTTACCGATGAAGACTTAGCTGAATTGTTTTTAGATACCACACGTGGAAATATATCTACCCGCAGGGTAAAAACACGACCGGGTTGCGCCCTTTGCGTAATAGCCGCATCCGAAGGCTACCCTGCTTCATATCAAAAGGGCAAACAAATAACCATGGAATTCGAGCAAACGGATAATCTGGTTTGCTTCCACGCCGGAACAAGGATAAAGGAAAGCAAATTGCTTACTTCAGGAGGAAGGGTTCTTGGCATAACTGCATTTGCAGAAGACCTCAAACAGGCAAAACAGCAAGCCTATAGGCCATTGGAAAAAGGTAAAATAACCTTTGACGGCATATATTATCGTCACGATATAGGCGATAAGGGAATTGAAAGAATTAAAACAGAGCTTTAGTGTTGAATTTTAAGGAGGAAGCATGAGCTTTAAGATAGCAATAGTGGCCGGTTCCAAAAGCGACGCTGATTATGTAAAACTGGCCGAGGAGGAATTGACAGCTGTCTGTCTGGAATATGACGTATTTTATCTTTCCGCCCACCGTCAACCAGATGAGGTTGCTGAATTTTCAAAAACCGCGAAGGACAAAGGATACAAGGTAATAATTGCAATGGCAGGCTATGCCGCAGCTCTTCCTGGAGTAGTGGCAGCATACACTTCTCTTCCCGTATTAGGTGTACCTCTTGATACCTCTCCTCTTGGTGGATGGGACGCCTTGCTTTCAATAGTTCAAATGCCCAAGGGGGTGCCTGTAGCAACTATGAGTGTTGGCAGAGCCGGCCCCCGCAATGCAGCGCGTTTTTGCCAAAGACTCAGCCAGATCTGTGAGTAAAACGGGAGGAGACGTGAATAATTTAATTCCAGCTAATGGCGAAGAGCCAGTCAAACCTGTAAGCAAAACTAAACCTTACACATAGTATGAGTGAAAAAAGGGCGCAAGCGATTCTAACGCTCAGCGCCATTATCAACGTAGTCCTACTCGCACTAAAGCTTTCTGTAGGCTTCATTGCAAACTCAAGGGCGCTAATCGCAGACGGTATAAACTCCGCCCTGGATGTCTTTTTCTCGGTTATGATTCTAGTCTCCTTCCGACTTGCAAGTAAGCCTGCGGACAAAAATCATCCCTATGGTCACGGTAATATAGAAGTACTGGCCGCCTTCCTTGCAGCAATAGTTATCTTAGGCACAGGCGCATTTATAATATATGATGGAATAAAGTCGGCAATAAACCCTGAGCTTCAAATTCCTGGCTGGCTGGCTTTAGCAACAGCAGGTTTCAGCATCGCTACAAAATTCGCCCTTTATATTTATGCTCGCTCGGTAATGCGTAAATGGAAATCACCTGCCGTAAAGGTTCAGGCCGCCGATCACTTAAGCGACATACTTGCGACATCTGCAGCACTGCTTGGGATACTCCTTGCTCAAATAGGCCTCAGATTTTTTGACCCCCTTGGCGCTGTTATTATAGGAGCTTTCATATGCTGGACAGGCATTAAGTTAATAAAGGAGAATCACAATATCTTACTCGACGCTCATCCTGCCGAAAAGTATCTTGATAAAATAAAGGAATGCGCCGTTAAATGTAAGGGAGTAACTAGTGTACCGCATATGAGGGCGCATCCTGTAGGCGCATTTTATTTTCTTGAAATTACGATAACTGTAGACGGCAAGCTTGCGGTAAGGGAAGGTCATGATATTGCAGAAAATCTTAAGCGCGTACTGCTTAATTGCGAAAATTCATTAAAGGATGTTATCGTTCATGTTGAGCCGTCAAGCAATTGAACGCGCCGCCGCCGTGCTGATGCGCGGAGAAGCGGTTATTTTACCTACAGATACTGTGCCAGGCTTGTTCGTGAAGGAGTCTGAAGAAGGACGAGGCAAGCTTGCCAGTATTAAAGGAAGACCCTCTTCAAAACCATTTGCCGTGATGTTTGGCTCCAAAAAACAGATAGCGCAGAGGATAACTAAGCCTAACAAACTTCAACAAACAGCCATTGAAAGGCTTTTGCCAGGTAAAGTAACTCTAATTGTAGGAAAGAGAAAAACCGGAGGTATGGGTGTTCGACTGCCCATGGATACCTCGCTCCGTAAGCTCATCCGCCGCACAGGCCCCCTGCTTGCAACATCTGCCAATATCTCAGGAGAAGAGCTGCGCGAACCTGCAACGCTACCCGCACGACTTCTTAAGAAAGTTGCCTTGGTTGAAGAGGATGTTGAGCCTTCAAATGGATTTAGCTCTTTCTCATCTCCTGCCCTAGCCTCAACCGTAATCGACTTGCTTGGAAAGGTTCCTGTTATTCTACGCAAGGGAGCTGAATCTATATGGGGGATTGAGAAAAAATTGGGGAACCTTCCTCGTCTGACTTCCCAACTAAACTTTAACCTTCTTTTTGTTTGCGGCGGCAACACCTGCCGATCGCCAATGGCAGAAGCCCTATTTTCATCGCTATGCAGAAAAACCCGGTTAAAGATAAAAAGCGCCGGCTTATCAGCTGTAACCGACGAAACAGCAGCGCTTAACGCTATAGAAACAATGAAGGAAATGGGAGCCAATCTCTTAGAACATCGCTCAAGATTCGTTGACAAAGATATTCTGGCATGGGCAGACCTTATACTTGTCATGACAAGATACCATTTGTTGAGGATAAGGAAAGATTTTCCTGCTTTTTCAAATCGCGCATTCCTACTATCTGGATTCCCCCGCTCCTGGCCTTACGGCAAAAGTATTGATGACCCAATAGGCGGTTCCTTGCAGGTTTACAGAACTACAGCTCGACAAATCCAACGCTACCTTACTCCTATTTGCCCAAAGATTCGGAAAGTGTTGTCTGACAGCAATTAGCCGAAGAGGGCTTGACAAAACCCCCGTCATTACTATAATCTTTCGAACCTTTGTTAAGGAGGTGCATACATGACAAAGGCAGAACTTATAGAAAAAGTCGCAAAGAATGCGAGCGTTACAAAAAAAGCGGCAGGAATTGCCGTAAAAACCATGGTTGACGAAATCACAAAAGCCCTCAAAAAGGGCAACCGGGTTCCACTGGTTGGATTTGGCACTTTCATGGTACGCAAAACTAAGGCTCGCAAAGGCCGCAATCCTCGTACGGGTGAAGAGATCAAAATCAAAGCCCGCAAGCGTCCGGTTTTCAAAGCCGGAAAGGCTCTGCGTGAGGCAGTAGGCGGCAAATAATGTCGAATTCGCAAGGGGGGCCGCAAGGTCCCCCTTCTCCCATTAGCCGAAAGCGCTCATCCACCTCTTCTAAAACTTACACCCCCCCATATCGTTCTTTGAAATGGACTTCAAAAGGGCTTTTTATTCTTGACCAAAGGGAGCTGCCGGAGAAAAAAACTTTCCTTAAGTTGGAAACTATCGCTGATGCCTGCCACGCAATAAAAACTTTGGCTGTACGCGGCGCACCATTAATTGGAGCGACTGCAGCTTTGGCGCTGGCTAATTACGCACGGGAAAATCCCTCAAGGACGCTTTTGAAAAAAGCGCTTGGAAAACTTGCCAAAACACGTCCTACAGCGGTAAATCTTTTTTTTGCATTGGATAAAATGAGGGAAGTTCTTGAACGCGACTCTTGGAAAAAAGATATAGTTACAGAAGGCATAAAAATATGGAAGGACGAGGAAACACGCTCCCTTGCAATAGCCGCTCATGGACAGGCTTTGCTTAAGGACACAATGACGGTTACCACCTACTGCAACACCGGCGCTTTAGCTGCACCTGGATTAGGTACCGCGCTTGGTATTATTATTAAGGCTCATCTTGATGGTAAGAAGATACATGTTCTGGTTCCTGAAACCAGACCGCTTCTGCAAGGAGCAAGGCTTACAGCATGGGAGCTTTCTCAATGGAAAATTCCGTATACTTTGCTGACAGAATCTGCGCTGGCCTCCTTCGTCAAAACCCTTGACGCTGTTTTTGTTGGAGCAGACCGCATTGCAGCAAACGGCGATAGCGCCAATAAAGTTGGCACATACGGACTCGCTATTATGGCCAAATACCATAAAGTACCGTTCTACATTGCCGCCCCAAGCTCAACCATTGATTTTACGCTGAAAGACGCATCGCTTATACCTATTGAAGAACGTTCTGCAAACGAAGTAACCTCTTTCAGAACATGCAGCAGCGCTCCGCGCAACGCAAAGGTTGCAAATCCGGCATTCGACATAACCCCTGCCAAACTCATAACAGGAATAATTACCGAGGAAGGAGTGCATAGGCCTCCGTACACCAAAAGTCTGAGGAGATGATTCTTTTAATCATCAGTCTTGCCTTTGGCCAGATACTCCCCCAACTGCCGCCGCCAGCTGACTTAAATCCGCCCACCCAGCGACCTATACTTATTCCATTGAAATCAGACACTATGGCTGTTGAATTATCCGCCTTCAGCCCATTCGGAGTCCAAGTTATTGCCCGCAGAGACGGCTCTTTAATTTCAGCAAGAACCCAAATTTCCGTAAAAAAACGCAACGATTTCTTTAATGGATTTTCCAGATATGCCGCACTAAGGGCGTCTGTAGTAAGCTCTCCCTTGCAGCTTGGCATTGCTTCAAGATACTATAATTTCCTGACTGAAGAAGAAAAGAGCTATCTTGATGGAAATATCTCAGGAACATGGTACAACTCATTTTTATTTCTACAGATGGATTCCAAAATATTCACATCAGATATTATGGAGAAGAAAAGAAGCGGAGCAAGCTTACAAACAGGGCTGTTCACGGAACTTCCATGGGCAAAGTTAATGTGGGTTACAGATGGGTTTATTCTGCCTGACGGGGCAGGCGCCATAACAACGCTTATTACTCAACATCAGTTCGGATTCATGATGATTACCCCTGAAGTACAAGGCTACGCCTTTAGGGACTCTGCCAACACCATGAATTATGACATTGGGGCAGGTTTGGATGTAATTGCCGTTTTGGGTAATTTGGCATTAGAGCTTGAAGGAAAATACAAAAAGGCCGATTATGTGATTTTCGATTCGCTTTTTCTGCATCCTATAACAGCACAGCTGAAACCAAATCTAAGGCCTTATTGGGTTGAAAACGGAATTAGGCTGGGCGCTAACTACAGGGGAGTGGAACTTGCTTTAGATGCAAAAAACGCTCAAGGATTTTTCTGGCAAAGCGAAGAATGCGCTAACGACAAGGGGATTTGCATAGCGCTTGATAGAACAGAATACCTGCGTCTTGAAGGAGAACTTGGGATACGGATTGAGAAAAAATATGTCAGTAACACATTAAACGCATCTGTCTTTCTGATAGGTGATGATACCCCATGGACACCAAGGTGGACCTTTACAGATTCTCTATGTCTGCACTTTACAAGTTGGGGGGTTTTTTCTAAAGTGGAAGCCGGAGGAAAACGCATCAGCCAAGCGTTGACAGATGCCCCCTACCTTTTAGTGTCAACCGGTCTGTACTACGATAGGGAACCCTTCCGTGTAGTTCTACGGGCTGACGATTTATTTGACCGACGTTTCCAGCCATGGCCAGGCCTAGCAGATTCAGGTCGACGCATTGGCTTACGGGTAAGTTTTTTTTCAACAAAGTGGTGAGGTTTTCTTGCTCTCCCCTTCCCTACGGCGTCTTTAAGAAGCCGAACTTCTTTCTCAGAAAGCCTACGCGCCTGACCTGGTGCCAGGTTTCCAAGTTTTATAGCGCCAAATTCCGTTCTGACTAACTTTATTACCTTGCGCCCAAATTTTTGAAAAATTCTGCGTATTTCCCGTTTGCGCCCTTCGCGAAGAGAAAGTTCAAGCGTTCTTGAGGAGATGGTTTTAACCTTTGCAGGCAGGGTAGGGCCATCGTCAAGCATAATGCCGCCCTTCTCAATTTTTTCAATTTCCCTATGCGAAACAGCCCAATCAAGACTCACAAGATATTTTTTAATAACACCGAAACGAGGATGGGTCAGCCTGTGACACAATTCACCATCGGTTGTCAAAAGTATCAAACCTTCGCTGTTTATGTCAAGCCTTCCTACTGGAAACACCCGTGACGCGCTTGGAATAAGGTGAGTTACCATTTTTTTATGATGCGGATCACTGGCTGAGGAAAGAATCCCCTTTGGCTTGTTTAATGCCCAGTATTCATATCCCTTATGCAACCATTTCTTAGCTTGCATATCGTATACACCCCTTAGGGTAGCACGGTAGAGTTTGGTAGCGTCAATATCAAGAACCAATACCTCATCTGTCTCTCTTAAGGCATCCCCTTGTTTTGCCCTACGATTGTTAAGCAATACTCTTCCTGCTGAAATCCATTCCTCAATCCTGCGACGTGAGGCTATACCCCATTGAGCAAGAAATTTGTGTATTCGAACAGCCTGATTGTTAGTCAAGATTACTGAGCCTCCTTGTTATTTCTACACGCTGATAGTCAAGTATGGCTTCAGAAGCAGCTTTTTCCAAAAAGCTACGTGCATCGCTGCGACGTCCCATAAGGATTGCAGACTTAGCCGCTCCAATCAACGCGGTAACCCTTTCTTCCGAACGGCGGGGAAATTGCGTTGCCGCCTTTTGATAGCTTTGCAAGGCATCCTGAGGATTGCCTTGTGCGTAGTTAAGATTCGCTTTGTAGATTAAATAATCGGGACTTTCCCCAAACTTACGGTAGTAACGGTTTATGTATTCCTGAGCCTTGCTGAGATTACCTGTGGCCAATTCAACCTTGACTCCCAACAACAAGCCTTTCTTTCTTGCAACGGCGTCACTGCTTTCTGCAAGACCTATTTCAACCAAATCAGACGCTGTTTGATAACTACCCTGGTCGCAATATATTGAAGCCATTTCCATGGTATATATAGCCCTTTGACTGGCGCTTGGACTTTTTTCCGAAATCTCCTGATATACAGCCAAGGCTTCAGCGTCTCTACCTAGAGACAAAAGTAATCGTGCCAACTGTTCTTGGGAACGAAAAACCGCCTTTGCTTTAGGATAGCTTTTAGGAATTCTGCGGTAGGTTGAAATTGCCTCTTCTATGCGTCCAAGTTTTCTTTGACAGTCAGCCTTATAACTCAAGCCTTCTGCACAAACCGATGACTCTGGATAACGCGCAAGTAGTTTATTGAATTCATGAATGGCTGCGGCACAGTTACCTTTTTCAAAATACTCCAAACCTATTTGAAGCTGAATACCCGGAACACTCGCGCAATCGGGATATTTATCAATAAACTTCTTAAGCATAGTTATCCTGTCAGGATACACACCAATAGCAAGACGATTCTCTTCTATTGCCAAAAGGGTCTCTTCCTTCTCACGCCCACCAAGTCCGTTCAACAAGGCCTGCCGATAGGAAGCTATAGCTTTATTGTGTTGACCAGCCTTACTTAAAACATCCCCCTTCCTTTTAAGGGCATGTGGACGCAATGAACCGTCGCTGAGTTTGGAAAATTCCTCCGCAGCTTTCAGATACTTTCCTCTGCGAGCTGCAATTTCGCCAAGGTAGTAGTGCGCCTGATTGGAAATAATCTCATCGCGGATAGTGCTTAGAAGACGATTAAAATCTTTATATGAGGCTTCTGTCTTTCCCATGTAAAACAAAGCCCTTGCCTTAAGCAAAAGCGCCATTTCGTTGCTTTGATAGTGAGGATAGGTTTCAAGCAATTCTGTGCAGGCTTTAACTGACTCCTGATAACGACGCCTGGCGAATTGAATTTCGGCAAGGGTTAAAAGAAGAACGGGACGCTGGGCAGATTCTTGCTCCAAACCGCGCTTAAGTTCACCAACAGCTGTTGCAGGACGCCTAAAGTCGCGTGCTACAATGGCAAGAAGAAGATGGTTTTCAGGCACTAGGTTACCCTGAGGATAGGTTTCAAGAGAAAACCTTGCTGTTTTAGAAGTCTTTTTTTTATCTCCTTTGAGATAATAGGCGCAAGCCTTTCCGTATAAAGCCTCCTCTGTTGAAAGGGATGAGTAATATTCTATAGCCTGCTTAAACCTACCTTCCTCAAGTGCAACTCTGGCCAAACTCATTTTTTTAAGTTCTGAGGCTTGCATCTGCTGAAAAAACTCTCTGGCTAAACCCAGGCTATCTAAGCTAAAGGCGGAGTAGCCGGCAAGGTAGAGTCCTAATTGTTTGAAATGCCCTTCTGGATATTCGGCAATATTAGCTAATCGTTGAATAACTGATTTGAATTGACCGCTTTTGTAATCTATAGACGCAACAATCAACTGAAGTTCTAAAGAATCCAAACGCTCTTTCTGTCCTTCTCCCTGATTGAGGTCAAAAAGATTCAAGAAAACGTTGCGAGCCTGATTGTAATTACCAGTTTCGTAAAGCGACCATCCCAAATAATACAAAACCTCAAGCGGAGCATCTGGGTTCGAAAGCAAAGCGGTTGAAAAAAAACGCTGAGCGGTTGCATAATCTGTCATAAAAAAGGCGTCAACTCCTAAAAGCCAGTTAGTTTGACCGATATCTGCACCTGAAACAGCAAGATTATGCGCGCGCCGAAGGATTGCCGATGCAAGTTCTTTTCGACCTAACTCTTGTCCTGCCCTACTTCTTTTAAGCAAAAAAGGCAACTCTAAAGAAAGTTGCGGGCTTTGCATAAAGGCCATTGTGTATGCAGCGTTCGCTCCTAAAGCGTCGCCACTTATCGCATAAGCGTCGCCTGTTTGAATTAAATCAGCAGCAAAGCTGGATAATACTGTAGATAGCAAGAATACTGCCCCAATAATTGTTTTATTTTTTACCCGCATAATGATTTTGATAAACCTGAAGCTTTCTTGACTTAAGCTTTACAGATAACTCTTAATTATAATACATTTTCTCCTTGTAACCAAGTATTTAGCAACCATCCTCGAAAACCTGATAGAGAAACCTAGTTATCCCCTTACACGATTGCTAGGCCTCATCCTCCTCGTGTGCGTAAACCAAATGCTTTAAGCTTTGCCTTATTCCGGTTTTTTAGACCTTAACCTGTTTTTTGGTAAACAGATAACGTTTGACCTTACGGGTAGTAGTTTTGGGCAACTCTTCTTCACGAATTTCAAAACGCTTTATGCGTTTGTAATCGGCTAACTTAGCGCATTCCGCTTTAACTTGTCCCCTCACAAACTCTTCAAGCTCTTTTTCAGTAATATCGGGCATTTCGGCGTCAAAAAGTTCGTAGTTGGGGACCACAATCGCGTGAACTTCCTCACGTCCTGTAGCTTCGTTGTGGTAACCGTAAACCAATATCTCTTGAATGTACTGACTTTGTCCCACAACCGCTTCTATCTCTTCGGGATAGACATTTTTGCCAGCCGCGGTTACTATAAGATTCTTGGCTCTACCGGTTATATAAAGCATACTGTTTTCATCAATTCGTCCCAAATCACCGGTTTTGAGCCACCCGTCTTCTGAAAGCACTTCTTTTGTAGCTTCAGGATTCTTATAGTATCCTTTCATCACAGGAGCGCCTTTAACCACAATTTCTCCGTTGCCGTTTTCATCAGGGCTATCTATTCTTATCTCAATTCCTGGAAGCGGAGGGCCAACCGATACATTGTGAGGATTCTTTAGGCGATTTACTGATATCACGGGTGATGTTTCCGTTAAACCGTAACCTTGAAGAATGGGTAACCCCAACCTTTCCATAAAGCTTGATGCCCAGGGAGCCAAGGCCGAAGCGCCGGAGACAAGGAAACGCACTTTATCCATGCCCATAGCCTGACGCACACTCTTAAACATAGCTTTCGATATCCCCTTGGCAAACTTCCCTATGTTCATTCCAGCATTGAATATAAATCTTTTGAATGCAGATGACTCCCTAACCTGACGCTGAATGCCTTCCACTATTTTTTCATAAAGCAAAGGTACCCCAAGCATAAGTGTAACGTTGTGGGTAGCCATTGTTTCAAGGATTTCCCTAGATTTTAAGCTTGGCGAAAACACAATTTTACACCCGCAGCATAAAGGAGTAAGAAAACCCGCCGTGGCTTCAAAGGAATGGTGCAGGGGAAGGATGGATATGAATACATCCTCTTCACCAAAATCAAGAATCTGATACGCTCCTGAAACGTTTGAGCCTATGTTATGGTGTGTTAGCATAACCCCTTTTGCCTGCCCTGTGGTTCCTGAAGTATAGAGTATAGCCGCTAGATCTTCGATATTTGAAGGCGGTTCAAACGCTTTTAATTCAGCGCCCTCTGTAACCAAAGCTTCCAATGAAAGCCATCCTTTTGAGGGTGTTCCTGTTGATATCCGCTTAATTTTTCTATCTATCTCAAGCAACGCTTCATCAACTACAGCGCTGTAGCTTTCGGTAGAAATAATCCCTGCAGCATCGGAATTGCGAAGAATATGACGAACTTCGGCAACCTTGAGCATCCTATCAAGAGGAACTACAACGCACCCTGCCCATTGAATTCCTAAATAACTCATCTCCCAATCAGGACAGTTCTCACCTATTATAGCTATTTTATCTCCGTGCTTGAACCCTAACTCCCGAAGCGAGCGCGCCAGACACTCTATTCGTTCCTGCAACTGGCTGTAAGTATATTCCTGCTTAAGGCCACCTTTTTGCATAAGCAATGCCGTTTTATGCGGTCGTAATTTAACCGATCGCATAAACATCCTTGGAAGGGTTTCTATTTGAAGCGGTTCACGAATTACAGGAACATCCATATCTTCCTCCTAAGCGCTGAGGCTCAATTTGGTATACACTTTTTTTACTCTTCAAAACTTGCTATCCCTCGCATCCCCGCCTTAAGGGTTTTCTCCGCTAATTCCTTACCCGATAATTTGAGACGATAATTGAAATAAGTTACTAACATAGAGAGATTTACACCGGCTATAACTATCCAGTCACCATGGGTTTTTTGCATAGAGCGACAAACATTAAAACAGCTACCGCCTAATAAATCGACAAATACAAACAAACCCTTTTTTGCACCTACGAGCTTTTTTGAAATTAAACCTGATAAAGCTTCCGCACTCAGCTTGCGATTTGATATAACTTCTACCCCTGTTTGTTTCCCAATTATCTCCTCAAGAGCAGATAGAAGACCTTGCGAAAAAATGCCATGACCTACTATGGCCGTATGTATATCAGGGGTGATATCTACATCTGAAGAGGAAACGGTATCTAAAGAGTCGGCAACACCTGGAGAGCCGGCGGCATCTGAAAAGCCGGCGGCAGCTGAAGAGAACGCAGTATCTGCAAATTCGTGAAGTTTAGAGGACTCATTAAAGTCAGAGAACTTGTTAAGCACTGTGTCTTTTTCAGAAAGTTCAACTTCCCCATGGATAGGTATGTTATGGACGGTTTTTCTGTTGGAAAACGCAAATTCAATAGGTAGGGTAACTCTATTATAACAAGCGCTAAGGGAATAGGAGGTAAGATTAGGGAAAGTGGATTTCTTAAGGATAATACATTTATCGGAACTAAAAAATCCGTACTTTGAATTCGGGCAGCTATTCAATATCTTCCTCAACTTCTTTTGCCGCTTTTCCTTTTTCAAGCAAAAGCTTTTTAAGCTCCCTGTCAAAAAGTTGCATTGGATGATAACCTCGAAGCACCACCAAATGATTCATGGCAATTACCTCACAAATCATCGCCAAGTTACGTCCGGGAAGAACGGGTATGGTAATTCGCGGTATGCTTACCCCCAATATATCCATACTGTCTCTTTCAAGTCCCAGACGGTCTATAACCATTCCTTTTTCCCAACGTTTCAATTCGACAATCAGCTCTATTCTTTTCTGTAAGCGAATGGCTCTAACCCCAAATATGGAATACAGGTTAATTATTCCAAGTCCCCTGATCTCCATATGATGCTGAAATGCCGGACGCTGCTCTGCACCTTTTCCAATAACTACAGTTCGCCGCCGCCGAGTTTTTATTAAATCATCTGCAACCAAACGATGTCCACGCTCTACTAAATCAAGCGCTGTTTCGCTTTTTCCAATCCCTGATGAACCCACAAGCATAAGTCCTATGCCGTAAACATCAACCAATGTACCGTGCATGTGGATTTCAGGCGCAAGACGAAGTTCAAGATAATCGGAAACCATTGGGATAAAATCGTCTCCTGTCAATCTGGAAACAAGCAGGGGGATGCCTGCCTTATCAAGCTCTTCTACAAGCTCTAAAGGAGCCTCGGCATCCCCTGTTATCACGAAACAAGGCGGCTTAAGGCGGGCAAGGTTCTGCACAGCCAACCTTCTTGCCGCAGGGTCGAATGTTTCCAAAAAAGCCATTTCGATGCTTCCCAAAACCTGAAGTCTGTTGGAAGGGAAGTGTGAAGTGAATCCTGAAAGGGCAAGACCAGGCCGATGGATATCTTCTGAAGAAATAAAGCTTTTCTCAATAGAAGACTTAGCGGCAAGAATACCCAACTTGAGCTCATTCTGCCTTTCAGAAAGCAACTCTGAAACAGCTATCTTTTTTTGCTGCGGAGTAGAACTGTTTTTCAGGTTTTCCTCACAGGTGAACGTTTAGGCTTCATTTTAGCGCGGTGTTTACCCTCAAAGCGCTCCATTTGACGAACCAATTTATCAACAAGGTCATGCACCGCCTTTTCAAAGGTCTCTGATTTAACACGAGCGGTGATGGTGTCGTTTTTCAAATGAAGCACCCCCTCTGCCCATGCAAAGCTTTTCTCATTATAGAGAATAAGCTCCGAATCGGTAATATGTACCTTGTATCTATCCAGTTTTTCCATTTTAGAGTTTATGTATTGTTTTAATTCCTGGGGAATGGTAACGTGACGTCCAGTTAGTCTTGTCGTCATAATAGACCTCCTTGCGTCTAAGCAAGTAAGATTAGCCAAGCTTGGGCAATTGTCAAGGTTTATTCTGCCAAGCTTGACTCACCCTTTACAATAAACTTGATAATTATGGCGTTTTCTTCTTATCAAACAGATTATTTCTTTTTATAATTGCTGCTGACTTTTCAGAAAGATAACTTCAAAGGTTATACAATTAATTCCAGTAGAGGTGGAGTTTGTGAAACACGTTTAAGACAACGCATCTGAAAGACGGGACGAAGTACGCCTGAGATGACTGAAAGGAGTACCCCCACGCTATTCGTATTATCTACATCTAAAGCTCCTGGCCGCAGAATTCGACGAAGTGCCAAGTAAGGCTTGACAAATTCTTAAGCAGGCCTAAGCTTAGAATCCAGAGGTAAAAATGAAATTAATCCATTTAATTCAGCCTAAACGGGTTTTTCTTAACCTGAAGGCTACGAATCTGGAAGAAGCTATTCGGATGCTTGTTCCAAAAGTTCAACCAGGATGTACCGCAGACGGTAAAAATTGTCTTACGGAAGAAGTGCTGGAAAGGGAACGTTTAGTTTCTACAATTGTAGGTCACGGTTTCGCCCTTCCGCACGCACGTTCAGAACAGGTCTCAGAGCTGACCATAGGTCTGGGAATATTCCCCGAAGGGCTTTCCGACCCAACGCCTGACGACCTTCCGGTCAAGATTGTTTTTCTTTTACTTGAACCTAAGCGGGTATCAAAGCTCTATCTTAAAACCCTTGGCGTTCTTGCAAGGCTCGCTTCTATACCAGATATCGTAGACAAGCTCTCAGCTGCTAAAACAGCTGCAGAAGTTGTAACGATGATTGAAGCTACCAATCTGATAGTTACCGAACGCTTATGCGCCGGCGATATTTCAAGAAGGGTTGAACCGGCTCGTGTGGGTATGACTCTTAAACGGGTTGCGGACCTGTTCTTCAAAAACGATATCCTTACCCTACCCGTTCTTGACGAATTAGAACGTGTTGTCGGGGTGGTAAGCTGCGCTGATTTATTGCAAACGGCTATGCCGGAATATGCAAAAATGATAGGCGACTTAAGTTTTCTTTCCGACTTTGAACCATTCGACAGGTTTCTGCACGAAGAAGATAAAATGCAGGTTGAATCCGTAATGGAGGAAAAGTTTGTTACTGTTGACGAAACTGCCTCCATTATTGAAGTTACAAGCCTTTTACTTTCAAAAAACCAAAACGCTCTGGTTGTTTCCAAAGACGGACGCTATCAGGGTATGATTTCTGTAAGAGATATCATCACAAAAGTTATGCGCACCTAGTTATATGGAACTCTATCCTTTAATTGCCTCTGCGGCCATTTTACTGTTGGCCTATATTGCTATTGGTCTTGAAAAAATTCCTAAGGCAGTAGTCGCTTTGCTGGCAGCAGGAGCCGTTTTTCTGCTTAAGCTTTTAAGTTTCGATAAAGTAGTATCTTCCATTGATTTTAATGTTATATTTCTGCTCATCGGTATGATGATTATTGTGCATATCACCAGTCATACCGGACTTTTTCAATGGATTGCCATTAAAAGCGCAAAGGCCGTCAATGGAAAACCTCTAGCCCTACTTATTGTATTTTCTTTGGTTTCAGCCATCCTTTCCGCCCTTTTGGATAATGTTACTACCGTTCTTCTTCTAGGTCCAGTTACCCTACTTATTACTCAAAGTCTGCGTTTGGACCCATTGCCATTTATGATTTCCGAGGCGCTAGCTTCAAACATCGGCGGAACAGCTACCCTTATAGGTGACCCACCAAACATCATGATAGGCTCTGCTGCAGGTCTTAATTTTCTTGACTTCATTGTTAATCTTTCCCCTGTT
>CAZUXE010000021.1:17274-18992 GCA_964624585.1 uncultured bacterium
TGGTGGGCATTAGCGCTTGGAGCGTGTTTGGGAGGAAACGGTACTTTGGTTGGAGCCTCAGCTAATCTGGTGCTTACCGGAATTTCAGGCAAAAGCGGCTACCCTATTTCCTTCATGCGTTTTACTAAATACGGGTTTCCAATAATGATTGGAACCCTCATTATCTCCAGCTTCTACTTATTACTACGCTACTATCCTTCAGTATTCACGCACGGTTTCTAGGATTTCTGAATGCACGGTTTTTCACAAATTCTTACCTCCGCCGCCGTGCATAATGGAACACACGGAGCAGAACCTTACTTAGCTGCCGCAATATTTATAGCCTCCTACATCATCATAGCCACAGATAAAATTGATAGAACCATTGTAGCCATGGTAGGCGCCGCCCTTATGCTTATTGTAGGACTTGTTGAGCAGGTTGATGCCTTCAACTACATTGACCTTAAAGTAATTTTACTTCTTGCCGGAATGATGATTGTTGTAAATATAGTGAAACGCTCCGGGCTTTTTGAGTGGCTTGCCATATCTACGGCTAAACTAACCGGCGGACGTCCACTGCTTCTTTTGATAACACTTTCATTTGTAACCGCTGTTGTTTCTGCATTTTTAGATAACGTTACCACCATGATGCTTATTGCGCCAATGACTCTGCTAATTGCCAATATGTTGCGCATAAATCCGGTACCATTGCTTATATCTGAAACCCTAGCCTCAAACATCGGTGGAACCGCAACCCTTATAGGTGACCCGCCGAACCTACTTGTGGGAAGTGCTGCAAACTTCAGCTTCCTTGATTTTCTTACCAATATGGCTCCCATTGTATTCGTGATTCTTATAGTTTTCCTTTTCATGGACTGGGGTATGTTTGGTAAGAAGATGAAAAAAATTCACCCAAATCTCGCGGCAATGACTTCGCTTGACCCACGCAAGGTTATAAAAGATAAACTGCTTTTGTGGGAATCTATTATTGTATTAGTTCTTATTTTTGTAGCTTTTGTGGTACACGATATGCTCGGCTTAAAGCCTGCGACAATAGCCATAAGCGGCGCTGCTCTATTGCTTATCATTACTCAAATAAACAACATGATTGGCCCCAAGCAGCACAGAATAGGCTCTATTGACGAACTGTTTTCCGAAATAGACTGGCACACCCTATTTTTTTTCATAGGAATGTTTATAATGATTGCAGGCCTTGAGGCTTCAGGGGTTATAGGAATAATTCTTAGCGCCCTGACAAATTTAACTAACCTGAGTCCATTTTTCTTAGCAATGCTCATAATGTGGGGGGCAGCAGTATTAACTATGGTTACCTCGGCGGTACCCTTTGTTATAGCTATGGTGCCAATTATCAACGGCCTTGCGGCATTGCCTGAGTTTAGCGCCCACATCAATGTTATGTGGTGGTCTCTTGCGCTGGGCGCCTGCCTTGGAGCAAACGGCACCTTTGTAGGTTCTGCCGCTAACATGGTTGTGATAGGTATTTCTAATAAGTCAGGACACCCTATTACCTTCAAACAATTCTCTAAACAAGGCTTGCCTATCACCTTTGTTTCGCTCCTGCTTTCAAGCGTCTACATTTGGATTAGATATTTCCTTCTTGCCTAATTATCCTTACAAAAACAATTCCAGATTGCAATTTTGTGACGGATAAAATGTGGTGGAGTTTTGGACTAATCCAGAACTCCAGCCGGTTACTACGGAATAGATAAAGCACAAAG
>CAZUXE010000021.1:19092-24869 GCA_964624585.1 uncultured bacterium
GCGTGGATAAGTATATCCCTAAACTATATCGCGTGGTGCAATCCTTTTTCTTTAATAGTCTCCGCCCAGGTTACGCCTAGTTCGTCACGAACTTCCTTAAAAGCTTGAATGGTTTGGGCAATATCTTCATCGGTATGTGCAGCGGTCGGAATCATGCGACATAAAAGCACACCCTTAGGAACTACAGGATACATAACAGCGGAAATGAAGATATGTTTTTCGTCACGCATCTTGCGTATAAATTTAACGCCTGTTTCAAAATCCTCTGCAGGAATCATAACCGGAGTAATGGTCGATTGAGTTTTACCAAGATGGAAACCAGCCTCAAGCAAGCCGTTCTGCAGTTTTTTGGCATTTTCCCATAAACGTTCGTAAATTTCAGGCTCAGCCTCAAGTATATCAAGCATTTTATGAATAACCTCAACGACAACCATAGGCAGCGATTTCGCAAATATTTGTGAACGGGCATTGTAGCGTATATACTCGCATACATCAGGTGTGGAAGCGCTGAATCCGCCAATGGCTGCAAAAGCCTTGGCAAATGTACCGAAGTATATATCCACTTCATCCTGAAGACCAAAATGAACACCGGTGCCGTGTCCCTTACCCATGGTGCCGTGTCCGTGCGCATCATCCATAAACAAACGGGCGCCGTATTTATTTTTTAATTCAACGATAACTGGTAAGTCGGCCAAATCGCCGGTCATTCCATAGACACCTTCAATCATAACCAGCACTCCGCCTTCGTCGCGATGACGGGTGGCGCGTTTCAATGCGCGTTCAAGACTCACCGGATCGTTATGCCTGAACGGAATAAACTGACGTGTTGAAAACGCCGCATCCATCATAGAGGCATGAGACAGCTTATCAATAACAATAATATCGTCCTTGCCTACCATTGACGCAACAGTTCCTTGCACTCCCATATAGCCGTAGTTGAATAAAACCGCGTCTTCTTTTTCCGAATACTTAGCCAAACGCCGCTCCAACTCTTCATGCCTTTCTGTGTTACCTGTAAGAATGCGGGCGCCCATAGGTCCTGAAACGCCCCACTTGGCTGCTGTTTCAGCGGCAACTTCCTTAAGTTCAGGACGGGAGGCAAGGCCCAAATAATCGTTGATAGCCCATTGAAGCATTTCTTTCCCCTGAAAGCGCATATGCGGGCCTGGGGTGCTTTCAAGTTTGGGCATTGCAAAGTAGCGATCGCGAGTCATACGGAAGGAAGAGAAGTATCCGCCCGGCTCACTGCATTTTGCAAAAAGGTCTTTCATTATAAGTTACTCCTTAAAAAGGCACGCGGGATTAACCCTCATGCAAATAATTCGTCTACAGTATTTTCACAAATATCCTCCCGCCTTACTTCAATTTGCGGCTGGAGGTAGTAAATATCATGTTCGGCAAAAAGTCGTCTCTGGCCGCCGCCGGTAACGTTCAAAAGAACCACATCGTCGGCCCTAAGCGCTGCTTTACTACAGGCTGAAACCAAACCCGCGACAGCAACCTTGGCTGCAGGTGAAAGGTCTATTCCTTCCAAGGTTTCAAAGATTTTGCCTGCACGTTCTGCGTCTTCATTAGTTACAGCATACATAAGTCCGTGTGTGTGCTGCAATGCGTCGAATACACCTCCGGTAGGACTATATGGAGGCCTACGGTTTGAAAGAACATGTGCATTAATTTCTGCAGTCCGCTTGCGTGCTTCATCTTCGGCAATTTCAGGAATAGTTCGGCTTTTCTGTTCCCATGCCTCAGTCATCGGAGCAAAGGGATGATTTTGAACTAAGTGCAGTTTCATATGATTTTCGCCAAACCTACCGTCTGTCTCTAATCTTTGTGCCGCTTCCCATGCGGCAATACCTCCGGTTCCAGACCCCACAGCTTGAAAATAGTGGTCAGGAATTCTTCCAATCTCTGTAACAGCAGCAAGAACAGAAACCCCCATTCCATCCCTACGCGCCACGTTTTTAGCGCCGCCTTCAGGCAGGTATAAAGGCAATGCCGCAATAAGTCCTGCAAGCTTAATTGCATCGGAATAATCGGCATCACCTGTTACGGTAATCAGTCTAACAAGGTTTGAAAAAGGCTTTGTTGACCACAGGCTTTTTAACCCTTTCTCAGGTACAACTAAGAGTAATGGGATGTTGTTAGCCGAACAAAGTTCTGCAAATGCACGAGCGGTGTTACCTGCCGAAGCTACAACAAGGGTTCTTTCGTCATTGGCCAAACGAGAAAGTACAGGCGGAGCCTCCAGTTCCTTAAAGGTGCAGATAAGCATATTCGCCTGTCGCTCAGGCCAATAGCCGCAAAACGATATCCATAAATTCTCAAGACCTAAGTGTTTAGCCAGAGCTTCGCTTTTATAAGCTATGGGATATCCAATATTTTTAACGGGTTTGCGTAAAGGAAGCCAATCGCCAAAGCGAAACATCCCTTGTGCGTCCTTGCGGATAGTCAGTTGTTTCTTTTCATATACAGTACGCAGAAAGGCCGGCCCATGCGGCTGATTGCATGTCAGAAGATGCCTGTCTTCCTGATATTCCTTACCGCAGGCCAAACATTTAAGACTGTAATTTGTGGAATAAAATGGCATTAAATTCTCCTGACCTATTCTAAACCGAAGTAGTCCCTTTTGGATTGTCTCCAGTTAAGATTGCATATCCTTTCGCGAACGCATCCATGGATTTTCTAACAATCACCCCTCCCGAAACAAACACTTACTTTCCTACTATCCGATACAGCTTAACGAGTAATAATCTATAACTATCAAAAATAAGCCCTCAAGTACCTTCCTAAGATAGATGATACTATTTTCAAGGGCTTTGTCAACCGATCTTATTTCGGAGAAACTACACCGGACGAAAAGTTAATTTGCTTGACTTATTGTATATTAAAACATTTCCTTAGGTTCACTGTAGGATAAACGAAGTCAGGCGTGTTGGAGGGAAGAAATGTTTTATCTTACCGCATAGCTAACTTGGAAGGCTCCCAATAGCAATTGTCTTAAATTAGAGAGATGCCTTGGTATTGAAAGACCTTTCTGTAGATGTTAAGGGTTATTCTAGGCTCTTGAGTGTTATGTGTCCGTTGGATGTTTCAAGCTCTATTTTGCCCGCGTTTTGAGTAGAACCCATATATCCATTTAGCTCGTTGTCGTCGCTATTTTGAATAGAAATCCCAAGCTTTTTTGCAACCTCCATACCACCGCTTAAAGTTTTAAGATGCACGGAAGCTGAAACTGTATCGGGAACTGCAAGACTAATTCGTCCATTTGACGACTTAAAAGTACAGACCCCATGCTTTGTGGGCATTACTACCTTTGCATCAATCCTACCGTTGGATGTGTTAGCTTCAATATTCCCAGAGTGCATATCTACAGATATACTTCCGTTTGATGTTGAAAGCTTGGTCGCTCCCGCTGTATTTCTGATGCCGATATCGCCGTTAGAGGCGTGCAATTTTAGCCCTTGTTGATGCCCAAAAGCATTCAGGCGTCCATTGGAACTTGATAAATCCAAGGCTATTGTATCGGGAAGTATAATAGTTACATTGCACCCATAATCACGGGGATGAACAAGTTTCTGGTCAACATCAATATCAACCTTGAGAATACCAGTTGCGGTATCTTCAACAATATTGATCTTAATATCAGAGATATGCTTGCGGGCGTCAGCAGAATCTACACCTGTAGCCCAAGGTTTGAAGGTTAAGATAATAGAATCGCCCTTGTGTGTAGAAGAGTTAATTGAACCGTTAAAGGTTTCCAATTTCAGCTTTGAGTAGAAAGCTGCATTGAATTTTTTGTCAAGCGTTTCGAATTGTTTTGAATCGTAATTGTTTATATAACTGCATCCTATAAACACAAAAACAAAGATGATAGAGGATAACACTTTTTTCATAGCTTGCTCCTTTCTTATCTAAAAAAGCATACTCCGGAGCGCTCCAAAGTCAATGGGCAAAGGAATTTGAGATTCCTTCCCTCCTACGGTCGCTGTTCCCTTAGTTCACCCTAACGGTCAGGTCGCTCACAGAGACTAAGCAAGCAGAGCGTAACTTTGGGAGTGTAGTCCGTGCCACACTTAGACCAGGACTGTTCTGCAACACATATTATCCGTCGTAACTTTGTGAGCTTCGTGTTAATTTGATTCAGATATCGGTGGAGTTACAAAATCTCCAAACCTACGGTTTTGCTCCCCTCACCCTGCATTCCTTCGGAACACTTTCCCTCTCCCATTGGGAGAGGGATTATGGGTGAGGGGAAACCATCTTTCTGTCTTCCATAGGATACTTTAGGAGATATGTGGGAATGAAATAATCGTGTTTCTAAAAAATACCCTGTTCCCATTCCAAATAATAACTTCGTGTTCTTTGTGGTTAATATCTCTGTCAGCAATCTCTAGTCGGAGTAATTATAGAAGGTTCTGATAATTTGCGCTAAATTCCATCCACAAGATTTCAATCCAGATACATGGATAAAGCTGAATTATACTTATCGGTTGTCAAAAATGGCATTTTTCTGTAAGTCGGTTACACATTCAGATAAGTCAACGCAGGTATCATGTCCGCTAAGTAACTGTTTTGAAGCCCATTGTAACTTTGGCACAAAAATTGCTCACTAACACGGCGACACGCTAGAGCCACAAACCTCCTTTGGTTTTGGGATGTTTGACAATAACTCCTCGGGGGTCACGACCGTGACCCCTTCCCTTTTTTCATCGAATTACCTAAATCCTTCTCCTTCTGCTCTATCCATTTTTAATGAGAACCTTTCCCTTTTAAGACCTCCCCGTATCCCAACCTTAGCCTACCTCCAATCTAAAGCACGTATATACATAACTAAATGGCGCAATCTTCAAAAAGATTCACCTTCACCTTTTTGAATCAAAATAAGAAACCTAAATGCAGTTGCTATCGTCTTAGTTACTAGATGAAGCAATTCACATCCAAGGAGGATTTATGAAAAGATTATGGCTCTTAATTGCCGGAATAATGATTTCAGCGAACCTTTCAGCCGCTATTTGGGGCGGCGCAAATTATTCCGTGATGATTGTTGATTTAAGCAAACTGAATGCTGCAATATCCGATATTAATCATACTACTTTGCACGGCACAGATAACGTTAAATTCAATAATTTTCTCCATATGGTCGGCGCTCAGGGCGGCTTTAACCTTGGTAAGTTTTCCGCAAGCGCTTGGGCATCGGGGCTTTTTAAGGAAACCAGAATCGATTCCATGTCTGCTCGTTTTACCTATGGAATAGGCGGCGGTTCGCTTGGATTTCAATTTGAGCCATTGGATTGGTTATGGTTAAGGCCTGAAATAGATGTCGCAGGTTCATGGATTGGTATTGATTTAGCGCAACGTCGCTCAGAGTTTGGGCTTCTGCCAAAAGATACCCTCACAGCGCCATATCGCTATGAGGTTGGCGGCGGACAGTTTAACTTAGGCGGAGGAGTTCTTGCACAATTTAATGTACCCACTGGCAAGTACAATTTTTTAGGACTTTCGCTTAAAGCCGGTTATTTGTATCCAATATACAAAAGTTCTTACTTTGATGAAGACGGACGCGAGTATGAACCTGTAAAGGGTTTTGGTGTTGATGGACTTTACCTGCGAGTAGGGGTAAATTTTGGAACACGTCAGATTTATACCTGTGATTACGAAGATGATGACGAGGATAACGACTGGGAAGATGACTGGCAGGAAGGCTGAGTTTTAGAACTATACAAAGCCTACGGCTTTAGCTTTAAGAGTGTACTCCGTTCCGTCTTTTAGACGATATC